>JAIPEE010000034.1 GCA_021737275.1 Desulfobacterales bacterium | reverse complement strand
TTTCAGAAAAATGCCCAAAAATATGATTCAAAAAGCAAGTCAATTTAAATATTTTACCCATTATAAAGCTTAACTATCATCAATTTGGCATCAAAAAATAAAACTTTTCAAATAAAGTGATTTTTAGAGGTGCCCTTAATCTTATGGGGCGCTTTTTAGCGCCCCATAAATATAATAATAAGTTTATCTATAAATGCGATACCATTATTCAGGTTTTTGTTGATTGCCCCATAAAGGATCATCACCGAATCGCTCAAGCCACCACTCTTTTCCTGACAGATAATTATTAACCTCTTCTTTTGAAAAAGAAAATTTGTATTGGTTGCAGTAAGATATGATAATTTTATAGGCAGAGATGATTTCTCTTGTTTTTTCTTCACACTGGTCGCTGTTTTTTTTGCATTTATCGGGGTGCCATTTGCTGAGGAGCTTTCTATAGTTTGATTTTATTTCCGCCATAGATGCCTGTTCAGAGAGCTCCAGTATTTTTCTTGCTTTAGTAATTTTCTGATATTTTTTCATTGTAATAAATAGTCCGGTTATTAACTTTTCCGGCCACGTATTACGACAAAAGACCCTTTGCCGTAACCGGGAGTAATCTTTTCAAATTCGGTGATTTTCGATAGTTCGTAAAAGATAGTTTGTCTGAAACTGAATTCATTATAACCATGCCGCTTAGCTGTTTCAAGGATTTCATCAACCGAGTAGAAAGTCGCCTCTTTATAAAAATCACTGCTGTGCTGATGTTTTAAATAGCTTTGTCCAATGGGGCTGTTACGATCTACCAGGCCGATAATAAAATATCCGCCTTCAGATAAAACCCTTCGGGCTTCAGTGAACGCCCTGTTAATATCATCAAGAAAGCAGACTGTTGTTACCATGAGAACAAAATTGAAGACAGCATCCTTAAAAGGAAGGTTTTCAGCTACGCCGCCTGTAACATTAACGCCGCGTAGTTTAGCTATTGCGCTCATATGGGCGGAAGGGTCGACGCCTGTTTTAATGCCCAGTGGTGCAGCAAACCTGCCGGTTCCGACACCTATTTCCATACCGGTCTGGTTTTCAGGCAGCAAGGCCCGAACTGCTTTTAATTCAGCTTCGTAAACCCAGGTGTTTTCTTCAAACCACTGTTCATATTGATTCGTATATTTTTGAAACGGTTCAGTTTTAGGCATATTAATATATGTTTTCGCTTTTCTTTGTGATTTCCATTTTATACGCAAACAATAATATAATTCTATTGCACAAAAGCGGTATTGATACAAATATTTCCGGGAGGTTGCTAACTTTTTTTTCAGTCCCATCCGATACTGGATTATATTGTAATTTTTATGAAAAAAAGATGCTGCAATATACTTGGATTATAAGGCGTTTTTTCTTGACCCCGGCACATTGGCACAATAAACTTCGAACAGTTTTTTATGAAAACAGTGGGATAAATTTCTCCACTTTCACACTATAACAAGCTACAGGATGTAAGGAGTTGAACATGACGGACAAATCAGATCAGGAATTGAACACATTTATTGAAGAGTGGAAAGCGTCACCCGAAAAAAATAAAGAGGCCTTTATACATTTCAAAGATTACCTGGCCGGAAAAGAGGGTGTCACGCTTGACTTTCTGCCGCGACCCGGTGTTACTTACTCACTCAGGGCTGTTCATGAAAATCAGGAAGACAAGGAACTTTTTGTAATGGTTGATGTTATTGAAGATGAACCCCGATGGCTTTCCATCTGTTTTTATGGTGAAATGGTTGAAGATCCGGATGAGATAGGCGATTATGTCCCGGAAGGCCTGCTTGGTGAGGATGCGGTTTGCTTTGATTATGAAAAGCAGGATGAAGCGTTAATGCGTTATATTGAAGAGCGCCTTGATGAAGCTTGTCGGAGCGCTTCAAAGAAATAACACGCCATTATTTTTTTATATAAATAAAAATTTTATGAATATTTACAGGTGCAAACATGATATCAAAACCCTCTATTCGCCCCTTCAGAGAGTTTATGCCAAAGATAGGCGACAGGGTTCTGGTGGATCCAACCGCTGTTGTAATCGGCAATGTTGAAATCGGTGAAGATTCATCGATCTGGCCCCTGGCCGTTATCCGTGGTGATATTCATTATATACGTATTGGGAAAAGAACCAGTATTCAGGATAGCTCGGTACTGCATATTACCCATGCCGGAACCTATAATCCGGATGGTTACCCGGTAACCGTTGGTGATGATGTAACCGTGGGCCATTCCGTTATTCTCCATGGGTGTACTATCGGCAACAGGGTATTGGTGGGTATGGGTTCCACTGTTATGGACGGCGCCGTAGTCAAAGACGAGGTGCTCATTGGCGCAGGTTCTCTTGTGACGCCCGGAAAAGCACTTGAAGGCGGCTATCTCTATGTGGGTGCACCCTGTAAAAAAGTGCGCCGATTAAGTGATAAGGAAATTGAGTATCTCACATACTCAGCTCAAAACTATGTGAAGCTCAAAAATGAATATTTGAAAGAACAAAATTAAAGGCATCGCAAATTAACCAATCAAAGTGAGGTTAATCTGTATGATTAATCTCATTTTGATGTTGACCTCACCGATCAAACATGGCAATTTTTTTCTGTGCTGTGTTTCCTGCAGCATTTTCATTTTTTCAACAAGGTATATTTCTTTTATAAACAGTATTAATCTTTAAAAATGATGATGTGTTTGCCTGTCATCACCGATCAGATTTATTAATATAAATCACTTTCTGGAGAGGTATGTTATGTGGGTTTATAAGAGACAGCGAAATCATATGTCCGCCATGTTCGTTGGAATGGCATTGGCGTTGATGGTTGTATGTATCTATACCGGAAATGTCCTGGCCGCATCAAGTTGTGTTAGCTGCCATACGGATGAAAACAAGCTCACCAAAAATCTGTCCAAAAAGAAACCGCAAAAATCAACATTAACATCAGGCGCCGGCTGAGGCGGCTCCGTGGCTCCGTTGGAGCCGCAGGACAAAGTAAAGGTATCTAATAAATTTTTCAAAACAGATCATGGTAAAATTGCATGTGTTGACTGCCATGGCGGCAATACCGGGGCATCAGATAAAATGACCGCCCATCAGGGTGTAGATCCCCAACCGTCAATCAATAATCCTGAACATGCATGCGGCGAGTGTCATGGGGAAATAACGGACACGGTAAAGGATTCGCTTCATGTGACCCTTGGGCCCTTTTCAACTATTTTAAAACAGCGTGCTGACATGGATAAATGGAAAGAGATTGATGCAGGACGGGAACGTCATTGCGGACAATGTCATACCAGTTGCGGCGGATGCCATGTCAGCCGCCCTGAATCCGTTGGAAAAGGTTTTGTTGACGGCCATGTTTTCAGTGCACGTCCTGACCTGCTCAATCAATGCACTGCCTGCCATGGCAGTCGAGTCGGGAATGAATATCTTGGCATGAGGGGCCAGGGTGATATTCATGCATTAGATTATAATATGCATTGTGTTTCCTGCCATAAGGCCGAAGAGATGCATGCTGCGGCACCGAAAAACCTTGCTGGTCGTTATCATCTTGAAGAAGCTGCCAAATGTACGGACTGCCATAAGGATCTGAAGATCGGGTCCATCAGGGATCATAATGTTCATATTGGTAAAGTCCAGTGCCAGGTTTGCCATTCGCAATCCTATACCAACTGTTACAGTTGTCATACCGGTACGGATAAAGATGGATTACCTTATTATACCAGCCAAAAAGATGTAGAAAATTTCAAAATCGGGCTTAACTATGATAATACGGCACCGGGCGCAGATTATAACTTTATGCTGGTTCGGCATGTGCCGGTAGATCAACAGCTTTTTGACCATTATACAAAAGATGCGCTGGCTGATTTTGACGACGTGCCAAACTGGAAACGGGCCACACCGCACAATATCCAGCGAAAAACATGGCAGACCGCAACGTGTAATCATTGTCATGATAACCGGGATATCTTTTTGTCCAAAAGGGATCTTCTGGATTATGAAATAACGGTGAATGAAAAGGTTGTCGTTTCTGATGCCCAGGTACCTGCAAAAATCAGTAAGACCAGGGCACTGGATATTGACACCGGAAATGTTAAAAAAGACAGGATTGTTGATGCCCGATGGCTGAAGGATAATATCGATACTGAAAATCTGGTTATCATTGATACCCGTTCCGAAGGGGTTTATAAAAATGGACACATAAAAGGAGCCATACAGTTAGATCCCATGAAGGACGGAGAGTTGCGCTGGCCATGGGGTTCGGATAAACCCCAGCAGCTTCTTAAGCCTGAAAGAATTGCCCGTGTTCTGGGTGATAAAGGTATTAACGAAACCGATCATATTGTTGTGTATGATGCTGATGGCTGGCGGGCCGGATTTTTTCTGTCCGTGCTGGATTATGCCGGTGCAGAAAAAATATCATTTCTGAAAGGCGGTTTCCGAAATTGGCGTGAAGCCGGGCTTCCCATGAGCAAGGATAACCCGGATATTCAAGCCAAAACATTTAAGATAAAACCGCAACCACAGTTTATTGTTGATAACCGGTTTGTTCTGGACAATCTTGACAACTTCAATGTTGTTATCGTGGATATTCGAACACTGGATCAGTCCAAGAAACTGGCCAAGCATCCCCGTGCATTGAGCCTGGGCAGTATTCCCGGTTCTATAAAGTTTCCGGTGAACGGACTTTATATGGATCATGCTGAAGTTAAACCACCTCAGGAATTGTTGTATGTACTTAAAAACCGGGGCATAACTCCGGACAAAACCGTCATTATTACTTGTAATACAGGCGCATGGGCAGGTGCCGGTTTTTTTATGCTGCGTTATCTGGGTTATCCGGATGTAAGAATGCATGATGCATCGTGGGTTGGATGGGAAAGCTTTGTCAGGTATCCGGGGTGTGGCTATTAAGAAATATCCTAATAAAAGTTTTATCGGTTTAATTCAAGAAACCGACCGAATCACCGATGGGAGACACACATGTTTAAAAACAAGGTAAGCCTGCTGCCTATAATAGTTCTTATGATTGCAGCGGCATCTATATCCTTTTCAAAAGAGATGGACAGCATTTATGTGCCTGTGGGAGACCTGAGTATTTCACCACCGGTCGGGGTAACGCCAAAACGGTCTAAATCAGTATCTTTTCCCCACTCCCGACACTTTGATTACAATTGTAAGAAGTGCCATCACACTTGGGATGGGTATAGCCAGGTAACCGGGTGTATGGCATCAGGCTGCCATGATCTTATCAAGACATCACAGGAAACGTCTGCCTTCAGAAACTATAAAACGGCTTTTCATAAAGCATGCATTGAGTGCCATAAAGAGATCAGGATAAAAAGAGAAGAGATTGAGCAGGATAAAACCATATTAAAACCGAAACTTCCTGCAACCGGTCCGACGGGATGCAAGGAGTGCCATATCAAAGAGCAGGCGTAATTTTTTAAAGCATATAATTATCTGGAGACCATAATGTCGGCATTTTCAACTTTTGGAAATATTTTTTTTAAATTTACACTTTTTGATTGGATCGCTCTGATCATTTTCCTTTCGGTCGTTTTTGGATATCGATATTTTCTTGCGTTGATGCTCAGGTTCCGGCCCCAAAAACTTTTTCTTGGTAAGCTGCAGCAATATCGGAAGGCCTGGATAGAAATTCATACCGGTGATCAAAATAGCATTGTAGTTGTGCAAACCATGCGGAATACGATCATGAGTGCATCTTTTATGGCTTCAACTTCAGTAATATTGATTATGGGGGCGCTTGGTATGTTGCATACCCTGGGGTCATCAGAAATACAGCTGAATTCACTCCATGTATTAGGGACAACAGATCCGTCCGTAGAAGCTTTCAAACTTTTGCTGATTGTATTGATTTTATCTTATTCTTTTTTCAATTTCACATCGCATATCCGCGAGGTCAACTATATGTCCTTTATTCTTAATATTCCGAAGGACCAGCTTGATAAAATTGAGGGCAAAGATTCCACATCCCATCTGGACCAAATGTTCCTTACTTCCGGGATACACTTCTCCATGGGTATCAGAGGGTATTATTTTTTAATTCCGCTGATGATGTGGTTTTTCAGCCCGATTTTTATGATTATTTTCTCTCTGGCAATCCTTTATATCTTGATACAGCGTGATTTGAAGGCCTGAGATGGCGCTGATTATCACATGCCCGAAAAATAAAAATAATATAAATCGCAGTTCGGATAAAATATTGAGATAATGAAAAGCCGCTTGTCATGCAGCAAGGTCTTCTATTAATTCTGGTTTTATTAAACTACTTGAAATAAAATATAAAATTATATAAATAAATTATACCAATACCCAAAATATGCTGTGATCTGCGTTTTTAGATTATTTATAATTTTCAGGTCACTTGTACGTCTTTTTTACTATGGATTGTCAGAAAGTTTTAAATGGTTAAAAAGAGCTTCGATATTTATAAAAAAAAATTAGCGGATAATAACCTGACCAATAAAAAAGATTTATCAACTGATTTGTCATCGGAGGTTATTATAAAGAGGGCGTGCAAAGAATTTCTTGAAGTAATGTCATGCACCACGATTTCCATTTTATTATATAATGAAAGATCAAAGCTTCTTTACCTGTTTGCAGAATATAATTCTGATGGTAGTGAAGCAAATGAGGAAGCGTCATACTATCTGTCCGAATATCCATCCAGTGCAAAAGTCATAAACGAACATGCCACAGTGAAAATCAATGAATCAGATGAAAATATTGATCCTGATGAAAAGGTAATGCTGAATACTTTTGACACCAAAAACCTGCTCATGGTTCCCCTGATAGTGAATAACAAAGCCATTGGTGTTGTTGAGCTTTATGATAACCTTCCTGACCGGCAGCTCAGTGACGATGACATGGCGTTTGTTAAAGACTTATGTGACCAGATTGCCTTTGCCGTTCATAATGCCCGGATAGTTGAAGAGATGCAGCGTCAAAATGTTGATTTGGAATTTTTGAATGAGTCAATTGGCAATCTGGCTAACCAGATTGAAAAAGAAGATTTTCTGCAACGACTGGTTGGACATATTGCCAATACCTTTCATGCTGCTTCATGTGAAGTAAGTACAAAACTACCCGACCAGGAAGCATTTACCGTTTCCGCATATTATAATGTGTCGGATGAATTTGGTTTTCACTCCAGGGTTGGTAAACAATTTTATCTTGCGAATCAAAAGGGTGTTACCGAAGCAACTATGGCGCATAAAACTTTTTGTGCTTATGCTGACGATCTGACTATGAGTGAGTTTGAACGTAAATTGATGACAGCAAACAATATAAGCGCTTCCCTTTATGTGCCGGTCATTTATGAAGATAATCCGGTTGGTTTGCTGACTATCATGGATGATAATCAAGCTCGCCGGTTTACGGAAGAAGATGAGCATCTTGCAGAAATCATCGCACATAAAGTAGCCATTGCATTTAACAATATTCAGATACTATCAAAACAGGAGGCCTCAAACAGGGAACTTAAGCTGTTTCTGGATACAGCGAAAACTATTGCAACGACCCTGGACCTTTCAGATGCATTATCAATTGTTACCGGGCAGATGGCAAAGGCGCTGGATGTAAGCATTGTGGATTTTTATGGTTATCATAAAAAAGAAGATGAGATAGAATTTCTTTCAAGCTATATTCACCCCGATTTGAATATTAAGAGTGAAGACTGGATAGGGAAAAGATATAAAGTTTCGGAATGGCCCGGTCTGGATACCTGTATACAAAATGGTGATCCGGTTACCATTTATATGGATGATCCGGATCTTTCCCGTGAAAATATTGAAAGGAGGGCTGAATTTAATGAAAAAGCGTTGATGTCTCTTCCGATTTTTCATCAGGATCAGGTTGTCGGCATTATAGATATTATTGAAAACAGGTATAAGCGGCGTTTCACTGCAAAAGATATTCAGATCGGTATTGCCATTGGTGAACAGGTTGCTGTTGCCATTCATAATGCCCGGTTGTTTAAAGAGTCAAGGCAGCGTAGTGAAGATCTTGAAACCATTCTCAAGGCAGTAGAGGTCGTTACGTCTACGGTAGATATCGATATTGTTTTAAAAACACTGGCTGAACAGTTGAGCTCCGCTTTAAATACATTTTCTGCGGAGATATATTATTATAATATGTCGAATCAGATGTTAATATTGGCAGCCGATTCCGATGAGAGCCCTTATGAAAATGAATGGGATGGAACCATTCCTGCCGGAGAGCTTCCGGGTTATGATGGGTGCTTGAAAAAAATGATACCCGTTATTTCATATATTGATAATCCTGATTTAGATGATGAAATCCGATCGGGCATGAGCGAGTGGGGGGAAAAGTCAGCCCTGAATATGCCGATGATATACAATAAACAGGTTGTGGGTCTGGTGCGTCTGGTTGAAGTGCAAACAGTTCGCCGGTTCAGTGAAAATGATATTCAACTGGCCAGGATGATTGCCGCACAGGGAGCGGTCGCTATTCAAAATGCCCGGACCTTTAAGCGGGAAAAGGCCGAAAAAATAAAATATGCAAATATTAACAAAAAATTGAACTCACTGATTGAAGTTTCCGGACAGCTTCAAAGTGTCATGGAAGAAGAGGAACTGCTGAAGCTTATGGGGCAGGCAATGGCAACTGCGCTAGGATACAGGGCATGGCTTGCCTATATGTATGATGCTGAAAATAAAAAATTCAGGCTGTCTGTAATTCAAGGTGAAAACATGCTTGATAATAATAATCGGAAGGGAATCGAATCCGTTTCAGTACTCGAAAGTCTGATTTCAGATGCTGAAATGATTTCAAATTCATATTTTGTTGATCATAACCTGCACCGGTGGTCGGATGCAGAACATGCATGTTTTATCTGTGATGAACTTGGCCCGCGTGAAGCCGGTGAATGGCAGACCGGAGATATGCTGCTGGTTCCGATGATGGGTCGAAAAGGCCAACTTCTCGGCTACATAGAGGCTTATGACCCGGTTGATAAACAGCGTCCAACCAAAGACTCTGTTCGCCTGTTAGAACTTTTTATCGAGAAAGCAGGCAGTTCTATTGAAATGGCCAGACTTTATGAAAAACTTTCTCACCAGGCAACCATAGATGGATTAACCGGTTTATATAATCGCAGATATATGGACAAAAGGCTGAATGAAGAGTTGGTCAAATCATTGAGATACAAAATGCCACTCTCAATCATTATGATGGATATTGATAATTTTAAACATTATAATGATGCCTATGGACACCCCAGGGGTGATGAGCTACTGAAAGAAATTTCAACTATAATTACTTATAATATCCGTGAAAAAATTGACATGGCTGCCCGGTATGGCGGGGAAGAGTTTCTCGTAATGCTGCCCAACACAAATATCCGGAACGGATATATGACTGCTGAACGAATACGTTCAGCAATTGAAATGAAACGGTTCAAAGGACACCTTGATGAGTTGGATGTTCGAATAACCATGAGCCTTGGATTGTCAGCGTATCCCGATTATGGTGATTGTCTGGAGACAGTAATCGGTTGTGCAGACAAGGCTTTGTATCAGGCAAAACATTCAGGTAAAAATCAGGTTTGTATGTTACCTTCCCAAAAAGGAACCGGTGAGCCTGGTAACCCAATCAGTGAATAACTATTATCGGTGCGCCTTTAATTTGACTCATGCTATAAACATAGCGTAGAAGATATTTTAAATATTATATTGCAGAATTCTGAAGCGGAGGTAAACGTGGAAAAACTGAAAGGTTTTCAGAAAAAATATTTGAGGGGACTTGTTCATAGTGTAAAGCCCCAGGTTTTTATCGGTCAGAATGCTGTTTCGCCTACGGTAATCAAGGCACTTGATGAGGCGCTGGATACCCATGAACTTATCAAAGTTAAATTTATTGAGTTCAAGGAGAAAGCGCAGAAACAGGAACTGGCCGGGGTGGTTGAGAAAGAGACCGGCGCCGAGATGGTAGGGATGATCGGTCACATGGTTATCTTTTATCGTCAGCAAAAGGATCCGGAAAAAAGAAAGATCAGCATTCCCTCTAAATAAGTTTAATATGTTACAGGTTCCGCACAGGCATTCTCTGCGGCACAACAATCCCGGATCATGATTACCTTGCAGCTCCTGACCGGGATAAATTTTTATAACATATATATAGCTCTGGCTGCATCCAGCCTGAAGCGTGTCGTTTCCATATATTTTCTGATAGCGCCCATTTCAAATGCCATGAAGTCAATCTCTTCTTCTCTTATTTCCGGATTAACCTTTCTTAACTCTTTTAAACGCCGGATTTCAGTTTCCATAACGGATTCCATTTTTAAAACACCTGACTTGATGATGCGGGGTAGTATCTTTTCAGCAATATTACCGGCTTTATTAAACATTTCAGGCAGAAGCTTGTTTGGTATCTCAGGGTTTTCCGAAAGCCATGATCCGGAAAGATCTTCAAGGTTTTTTTCAAACAGTTCAAAGGGATATTCGGTGCTGACATCTTCTCCGGCATTATTTACAACAATGCGAACCGGTGAGGCCGATAGAAAACGGTCTATCTGAAGTTCAGGAAGCGCTATACATTCCGGAACAAAAAAAGTTTCTAATAATATTCCGGGCTTATCGGCATCATGCCATATGGCTAAGGTAGAATTACCCTTTTCCGTACCCAGCAGCAGTTCCATTGATCCTGTCACCATGGGATTGTCCCGGCTGATAAAATCAATTTCTTCCCTGCTCAGCGCGGTCTTTCTGTCAAAGGTAACAACCATACCGTTTTTCCGTATCGTCGGAACCGGAAATTCAGGGCTGACCAGATCGCTGAATTTTAATCGCCAGGTGCGTTTACCCATTGGGTCAGTCATGATACCGTATTGTTCAAATATCCTGAGCATGAGGTTATCCAGGTCCCTGGTTTCATCATTGCGTTCAATTTCATCCGTAAGCTGTTTGGCTTTTTCAGGTCTGAAAGAGTTGAGTTCAAGCAGACGGTCCCGGCCGCTTTCGAGTTTTTTGGCCAGTTCTATTCTAAAGTTGACCGTTTTTTTAATAAGATTGCTCAATGCGGATTTCGGAAGTTCAGTTTCGTTGATCTGTTTTCTGATCAGTTTTATAACATCCGGTCCAAATTTTTTAAAAATATGATGAGCGCCATTTACATTATGCTCAAAAATATCAAGACCAGCCTGATGCCAAGTTATCAGAATTTCCCAAGCACTATTCCGTATATAAGGTACATGAATGATTATATCACTGGTCTGACCGATTCTGTCGAGCCTGCCGATCCGCTGCTCAAGTAGTTCCGGATTCAACGGGAGATCAAACAGGACCAGGTGATGGGCAAACTGAAAATTTCGCCCCTCACTTCCTATCTCGGAACAGATCATAATCTGTGCGCCATTTTTTTCTGAAAACCATGCAGCGCTTCTGTCTCGCTGAATCAGCGTCATTTTTTCATTAAAAAGTGCAATCTTAATATTTATTAACTTTTTTATGGCTGTTTCAATTGCCGCAGACCGCTTTAATGATCTGCAAATAAGCAGAACCTTCTCTTTTTTGTGACGCTTAAGAAGATCAACAAGAAATGATATTCGGGGGTCATCAGTATAATTACAAGTTTTTTCATTCTTTCCATTGATTTCAGCATTTAATTCCAGGTTTGCCTGGTGGATATCTTTATCGCTTCCATTAAGAGGATATAACTTTACAAAACGTTTTGGAAAGCCTTTGATGGCCGCACGAGTATTCCGGAATATAATGCGTCCTGCACCGTGCCGGTCGAGAATCTCATCAATGAGCTGTTTTTGATCGTCAACACCTCCATTAATCAAGTCTTTAAAACGGACAATATTTTCATTTGATTTATAACCCAGCCGTATTGCAGATGACTCAACCTCTTCACCATTAATTCGTTTATTGATAATTCTGTCAATAATTTCAGCGGTTTTATGATAATCTTCGGCGCTTTTCTGAAAATCCTCAAAATCATAATAACGGGCCGGATCAAGAAGCCGAAGATGGGCAAAGTGACTGCGTTCGCCAAGCTGATCGGGTGTCGCCGTTAAAAGCATCAGACCTCGTGTGTTTTGCCCCAGGTCTTCCAGAAAAAGATATTCAGGGCTCTCTTCAATAATATGATGGGCTTCATCAACAATCAGCATATCCCAACCCACCTCAATAGTCTGGGCTTTTCGCTTATCATTATTTAAAAAATCAATACTGCAGATGCCCAGCTGATAATCCATAAATGGATTGATGCCGGGTTCCTGCTGCTCGGCAGACAAACAGAGTTCCTCATCAAATATCCGAAAAACAAGGTTGAAACGTCTGTAAAGTTCCACAAACCACTGGTGAACAAGAGAGTTTGGAACAATAATGAGAATTCGGCTTATTCTTTCACATATCAAAAGACGGTGTAGAACCAGACAGGCTTCAATGGTCTTTCCAAGCCCGACTTCATCAGAAAGAAGAACACGGGGAATGTGTCTGGATGCTATTTCACCGGCAAGGTAAAACTGATGGGGTATCAGATCAACACGGCCACCTGAAAAGCCACGAACGGCAGATTCTCGTATTTTTGCCTGGAAAGTGAGTGTGTCACACCGGAGATTGAACAGGCTGTTTGAATCTACCAGGCCGTTCGTCAGCCGATCTCCGGGTGTTGAAAAACTGATGGTGTCACTGAGATCTTGCTCATGAATTTCATGACCATCACCATAATAGGAAATCAGACCTTCAGCTTCAATAAATTTTTCAACACTTATTTTGATGTTATCACGTGAACTTATAACATCTCCGGCTTTGAAACGGACTCTTTTTAAAGGTGCGGATGTTATTGCATATCGACGTTCACAACCACTTCCATAAAAACGGACATGAACACTTCTGTATTCTGTATCGGTAATGGTGCCAAGACCGAGCTCCGGTTCCATTTCACTGATCCAGCGTTGTCCGTTAATGAATTTTTCCATTTTTCGAAACTCCTGTATAGCATCCGCAATTTTCAGGTGAGGGGCGTTAATAATATATGAAAGGTCGTAGTGCAATAAAAAAATCCGCATCAGGAACATGATGATGCCCTGTTATCTGTTGTTGCAATGCTTGAAATTATGTATGTTTTAAAATACAAATTTCAGCATCAGTCTGAATTAATAAAATAATGAAGCCTGGAGATATTTTATATGTTTTTCAATCGAATCAGTATGGTTGTAATTGTATCTATTGTCCTTGTTTTACCGGCATGCGGGGAGAGTGAAAAGGGTGATATGCTTCCAATGGAAGCAGCCCCGATTGCAGAAGATTCTCAGAACGTAATTATATTGACTCCGGAACAGGTACTCACCGAAAAATACAAGTCACCTGATGCTGCAGTTTTTGGTACAACCGATCCAATTTTTAATCAACGAGAGAGCATGCCGGATATTGAGATCATATATCCTGAAGATATCAGGCCCAGCCTGGAACTTTCACTTTTTCAGGCAATTGGCAACAGAGACTCACAGCATGTACATGAGTTACTTGAAAGTGGGGCGGACCCTAACAAAAAACCATCTGAAACAGGCGTGTTACCACTGGAAGCGGCAGAAACTGCGGAGATTGTTTTACTATTGCTCGACTATGATGCAGACCCAAACCTTAAAAATGATTACGGTAAGGCGGCCATTCATCATGCTATATTTCAGCCTGAGGCGGAAGGTATTATTAAAGTTTTGATTAATCATGGTGCGGACGTTAATATGATAGCAGAAAAAGGGGGAAAAGAGACACCCCTCCATATGGCGGCACAACTTTATATTGAAAGTGATGATCGTACAAAAGCTGAGCGTATTATCAGGCAGCTCATCAACGCCGGTGCCGATGTGGACAGCATGGATAAATATGGTTATACCGTGCTCATGATGGCTGTTGTTAATGATCGGCCACAGCTTGTCCGGTTAATGCTTGATCTTGGTGCAGATGCTCAGCTTAAAAACAAGGAAGGTATGACAGCGCCGGCATACGGGCAGTCGTTAAAAATATCGCCAGAGATTATTTCAATGCTTGACGGTTCAGGTGATGTTAAATGAGTTAATAGTAGAAGAGGTTTTTTAATCGGAGGAAAAAAGATGAGTTCTAAAAAATGTAAAGGAAGTTGTCTCTGCGGGCAAGTTAGTTATGAAGCGGAAATCAAGAATTATGAATTTTATTTATGTCACTGTTCACGATGCCGAAAAATTACCGGAAGTGCGCATGTGTCGAGCCTGTATCTTCCGTCAGATCAATTTGACTGGATATCAGGTGAAGACCTTCTGGTCAGATATGATATTGATGAAGACGAAACATTTTCAAATTGCTTCTGTAAGATTTGTGGTTCATCTGTGCCTTATGAATATCATCCTGAGAAACATATGATTATACCGGCCGGTACGCTGGATGAAGAACCGGATGTGAAACCGGACTGCAATATTTTCTGGGCATCTAGAGCCGGATGGTATAAAGATCCGTTAAAACTGCCGACATATGACGCATACCCGCCGGAACAGAAATAGTAAATTTGAAACAGGCAATATAACTATCTGACAACCACCTTGTTCCTTCCGGATGCTTTTGCCTCATACATGGCCTTATCCATCCTGTCAAAAAGAGTACTATGGTCTTTATCTGAAGGCGTTGCTCCGGTCACGCCCGTACTGATTGTTATTTTGACAGTTTCATCTTTATGGAGAAAGGTTGTTTTTTCGACAGCCATACGTAATTTTTCCGCTACAAGGCGGGCCGATTCACTATTGGTTTCAGGGAGAATAACCGCAAATTCCTCACCGCCATATCTTCCCAGAAAATCACAATTTCTGATATTGGCTTTTACTTTCTGGACAATCTCAATAAGGCATTTATCTCCAATTGCATGACCATAAGTGTCATTAACCTGCTTAAAGTGGTCGATATCCAGTAGAAGCATGGAGAGGGGCTGTTTATACCGCTGGTATCTTTCCATCTCCTCTTTTACACGCCGGTCGTAAGCCCGGCGATTATATGCGCCGGTAAGCGGATCTGTCAGCATCTCCTGCTCAAGCTGCTGTGAGTGTTCAAGTGCCGCATTAAAGTCTTTTCTCATTTCCTGGAGATTGCTCTTAAGATTTTCAATATTCTTTTTTATAGTACTTCTATTTTTGTTGTCTGTTTCGCTTTTTACATGGATTGCTTCTTCAATATCAGTCAGTTTTTCAGTGAAGACGGCCTTAACCTCCTCAAGTGTTTTACTGAAATTGACTTTGCCCTTAAGTTCAGTGATATTTTTTCCCAGGATGTCAATAAAATGCGTGTTTGACCGATAGTCTGCCTCGGTATCAGCTAAAGATTTCAGAATTGTCTCTTCTATGTTTAACAGGCGTTTTCCGATTTCTTGTAAAACTTCAACGGCTTGGCGGCGTTCCATGCCAATTCGGTCAATATATTCGGTAATAAGGGATAGAATGGTTCCCCGAATATCATGAAGTTCTTCAATATTATTGCTTTCACTAATGAGCGTTTCAATCCGATCAAGTTTTTTGGAATATTTATTCCCCAGGTTTAATTTTAACTCTTCTGTAATATTCCGGTAAGAATCTTTCAGGTGCGTAAGGTATTTTTTGTTGAAATCTTTCTCATCAATATCCGGGAGATCGCTTTTAAGTAGTTTTGAAAAAAATGAAAAAGGATTGGATTTTTTGATTTCTCCGGCATCAACCTTAATTTTTTCTCTCAAAGCTGTATCTTTAAACCGCTGAAAGACATCTGCCAGCTGTGTTGAGCTGGTGCCTTCCTTGATCAGATTTTTTATCTGACCAATGCTATCCTGCAGCGGCTGATTCTCTTCGCTCCCAAACATACCTATCAAAAACAGAAGTGAACGCTGATAAAATTCTTCGGTATCACCCAGTTTTCTTTCCAGTGTATCATGATCCTTAAGGAGCGAATCTTTCTGATTTTTGAAAATTAAAAGTTTGGCTTTAAGATCCTCAGCCTCAATAGAAATCTGAGATGATGCCTCATGATCATTGGTTTCCTGATCTGAAAATTCAGCAATTTGAGCTATGAGCTTTTGGTCTGTATTCAGATGTTTAAGCAGTGAATCGACAGACAGGCTCTGTTTGCCGGAAACCATTTCCCTGATCGCGCCCAACGCACTTTCCGATATCTGTTCGAGCAAATTATTAAGCTGATTTGTGTCCATGAAATCTTTTATATTATTTTGTTTCCCTGAGATCAAATATTTTATTTAAAAGCTTAAATTTTAATGGTTTTATGCTTATTCTGATGTTATTATCCGGCTATATTTGTCCCGGGTTAGGCGGATTGGCTTCGTGGTTAAAACGCTACGATACACCCATTTAATATATATTCCGGTATGAACTGAATTTATAACCGGATCATGGTGTCGGAGATAGGTTATGCCGCTAACTGTAAGTGAAATGTTTTTGTTTGTTGTCGGGTTTATTGCAATCTTCAGCCCTTTCGGCATTATTGGACCCTTTGGTGGATTTGTAAGCAGCTATCCTCCCCGAACACAGCATAAGATTGCGTGGCGGGTAAGCTTTAATGTTTTTATGGTCTTATTAATATCCGGATGGGGCGGCCAGTATTTTCTGACATTACTTGGTATCACACTTCCTGCCTTAACGACAACCGGCGGTTTTATTTTGTTGCTGACCAGCATTCCCATGACGATGCAGGGAAATGTATCCCGACAGGAGAATGTTGATAAAGAAGACAACAGTGAAAAATGGCGTTCAATTATCATTGTTCCCCTCACATTTCCAATAGGAATCGGGGCAGCAATGATCTCATATGTCATCACATATTTTGCACAGGCTGGTGATAACTATGAACGGCTGATACTGACAGGTCTTCTCTGTATTTCATGTTTTTTTGTCTCACTGACATTTATTTTTGCCGGCCCGATGACCAAAAAGCTTGGATCCCACGGCACCGATATAATGGTCAGGATCGGCGGTATTATTTTGATGTCTCTTGCATTTATGATATTGGCAAGAGGTATCACTGAGCTTATACCTGCACTAAAAATAGTATGATCTGAAAAGCCCGGCTATGGACTTATTCTGATAATGCCGGCCTGTTGGAGATACCTGCCTTTTCTTCATCAATAGCACGACAGATAGATAAACTTAAAAAAAACATTTTAATTGAAATTTAATTAACTTTTAATTCATGAGTTTGAAGCAATTAATTTGTTATTAAATTTATAAGTGTATGTAGTTTAGACATAATTTCTTTATAATGCGCTGCTGTTGATATTGTGAATTGCAAACCCTCCTGCGATGAAGCAGCGCTAATACTCATATTCCCTCTCCTTCGGGAGAGGGAAACTTCGAAAAAATGCCAAGGTTTTCGAAGTATTGAGTTTGTTAAAAAGATCTGTCAGGTTTCCGATTTCCCCACTTCGGAACTGATGAATGCAAAAAATCAAGGCGAAGCGCATCTTGCCTATTTAAAACAAAACCCTTTGAGATTTTTACCCCTTCCTTTAAACTGCGCTTCGTTTTAATTTTATATCGCCCGATAATGTAAAATATTTCATATTTTCAAATAGATATGGTAATAAATAAAAAAGAATAGTAAGTCCCAATGGATTGATTTTTGGAAAAACGCAAAGAAGGCTATTTGTTTTTTGATAAAAACGGCTATAATCCACCAAATGTAGAAATTAAAAATAGTCGCTATATTTTTGAGCCATCTAATTAAAGGATATAGAGAATATGAAACAGAAAACCCGACTGATTAACTATGAAGACGATTATCAGGTCGTAAATGGAAAACCGGTAAGAACGGTAAACCCCCCGATATACCGTGGGTCAACGGTGCTTTTTGAAAAGTATGAAGATTTGCTAAAAGCCAATTCAGGACAATATGAAGGGGTGGCATACGGCACTGCCGGTTTGCCGACACAAAGAGCTTTTGAAGACGCAATCAGGGTTTTTGAAGGCGGTTATCTGACCCGGGCATTTCAGTCGGGTATCAGTGCTATTATAAACACGCTGATGGCATTTACCAAAAGTGGGGATCATATTCTTGTCTGTGATAATGTGTATGGACCCACATCGCATTTCTGTAATAAAATTCTTACCCGGTATGGTGTAGAATTAAACTATGTACCGCCTGATATCGGTGCTGATATTGACAAGCATATAAAGGAAAATACCCGGTTGATATTTCTGGAGTCCCCTGGCTCAAATACATTTGAGATACAGGATATTCCGGCAATCACGGCCATTGCCAAAAATCGGAATATTCTTACTGTACTGGATAATACCTGGGCCACACCGCTTTATCTCAGACCTTTTGACCTGGGTGTGGATGTATCGATTCAATCCATAACCAAATATATTGCCGGACATTCGGATATTCTGCTCGGCACGGTGACTGTGAATGAAAAGTATGCGGCGGAGTTCGATAAATTTTATAACGTCATGGAAATATATGCATCGCAAGATGACTGTTACCTGGCACTTCGTGGCCTCAAGACACTGCCGGTAAGATTAAAGCAGCATGAAAAATCTGCATTTGAAATTGCACAATGGCTTGAATCAGAGTGCATTGTCGGTGAAGTCATTCATCCTGCTCTGGCAAGCCATTCGGCGCATCATCTATGGAAGCGCGATTTTTCAGGCGCCTCCGGGTTGTTTGCATTTATATTTAAGCAAGACTATTCCGACAAAGAGATGGCGGTCTTTGTTAATTCACTTAATTTGTTTGGCATTGGTTTTAGCTGGGGAGGCTTTAAAAGTTTGATCACTGCCGGTAAATGCAAACGCCGTTTTGACAGCAAGTATTCAGATAAAACAATTATAAGATTAAATATCGGTCTCGAAGAAACAGAAGATTTAATTGATGATCTGAAGGGTGCCTTTGCAAAGATTTTTTGATATAATTTCTGAAAAGATACCTATAACCGGTATAATATAAAATGTCTCCCTGTGTTTGGGCAGAGGGAATACTTTTAAAGAAATGGGCGCCTGATAACAGAACTTTTTTTCCAGCGCAGGTCATCTTTTTCAGGATACTCAATATTATAGTGCAGGCCCCGGCTTTCTTTTCTGCGAAGCGCACACATAATGATCAGTTCTGCAACCTGTGCCAGGTTTCTGAGTTCAATCAAATCAGCAGAAACCTTAAAATCCCAGTAGTATTCCCTGATCTCATTCTGAATGTTTTCAATGCGTCGCCGGGCCCTGTCCAAACGTTTTCGGGAACGAACGATGCCCACATAGTTCCACATACAGCGTCTGATTTCATCCCAGTTGTGGGTGACCATAATGGCTTCATCACTGTCAGTCGTTTCGGCCTCATCCCACGGAGGTACTTTCGGCAGATCTTTATAATTTTTTGATTTAATATCTTCAATTGCCTGTTTTGCCGCATTATCTCCGTAAACAACGGCTTCCAGCAGTGAATTACTTGCCAGGCGGTTTGCCCCGTGCAGTCCGGTACAAGCTGTTTCACCAATAGCGTAGAGTTGTTTAACATCGGTCCGACCGCACATATCCGTAACGACCCCCCCGCACATATAATGAGCCGCAGGAACGACCGGTATGGGGTCAGTCGTCATGTCAATACCGAAGGAAAGACATCTTTCATAAAGATGGGGGAAACGGGTTTTGACAAAGCTTGAATCCTTGTGTGTGATATCAAGAAAAACGGAATCATTACCGCTTTGCTTTAGCTCGGTATCAATGGCACGAGCGACCACATCACGGCAGGCCAGATCCTTCAATGGTGAATATTTTTCCATAAAAGGGTTGCCATCGGCATTGATCAGAATACCGCCTTCACCCCGGACCGCTTCGGAAATCAGAAAATTTTTGGCATCCGGATGGTACAGGCATGTGGGGTGAAACTGGACAAATTCAAGATCGGCAACCGATGCGCCTGCTCGATAACCCATGGCAATACCATCACCTGCAGCCACATCCGGGTTACTGGTGTATAGATAAACCTTTCCGGTTCCACCTGTTGCAAGAACGGTTACGTGTGATGTGAAGGTTTTGATCTGATTACTGTTTTTATCCAGTACATATGCACCGCAGCAGTTTGCTTCGCGGTTGGTTGTAATAAAACCGCGTTTCATGTGCATGGAATAGGTGATCAGGTCAATGGCTATATGGTTTTCATAAACAGTAATATTCTTGTTTGCCTCAACCTGTTTTGCAAGAGCTTCTTCAATGGCACGACCGGTCAGATCCTTTACATGAACAATCCTGTTGTGTGAGTGTCCGCCTTCACGTCCAAGTTCATAATCAAACGGATCAAGCGTTTTTTCTTTATCTGATGTTTTAAGATCAAATTTGACACCCAGCCTGGTGAGGTCTTTTATGGCGTCAGGTGCCCGTTTAACAATCATCTCCACAACATCTTTGTCACAAATACCATCACCGGAAGCAAGGGTATCCGCTATATGATTTTCAAATGAGTCCGTTTTATCAAAAACTGAAGAGACGCCACCCTGTGCAAACCGGGTGTTACTTTCCATAATATCTTTTTTGGTAACGATGGCAACTGTGCCCTGACCGGCAACATCCAGGGCAAATTTGAGACCTGCTGCTCCGGTGCCGATTACCAGAAAATCCGTATTGATATTCATTTTATTAAACCTTAAATAAGAGATCTCCGCTTCTGGCGTCTGGCACTCATCCCAATGATAATACCGACAAGAAGTATGCCTGCACCGCCAAAAAAGAGCCAGAGATTCTGATTCATCTGGAGTCTGCCCAGCTCGACTTCACACGCCTCAAGAGTTTCTGCTTGTGAAGCAAGTTTAGCGCTTGTCCTTTCATAGTCTGATTTAAGCTTTATAAAATCAGCAGATTCGGATTTGAGCGCTTCATATGATTTGCTTGTATTGGAAAGTTGAGCCTCTGCCTCGGAGAGATTTTTGGACAGTACGGTATTCTCATCTTTTAAGGTTGTTGATGTTTCCTTTAACGCCGTATATTTTTCAGAAAGCGAGTCATATTTTTTTTTTAATGATTCAAGCGCAATCTCATTGGAAACTTCAGAAGAGAGGAACTGTGAAAGGACATAACCCTCTTCACCGTCAGAAGTTTTGACCATGCTCCAGTCACCCTCAACCTTCAGTAGTTCGACTGGACGGCCGACTTCAATCTTTTTTAAAATCTTATATTCCGTACCCGGTCCGGATCTGAAGGTAATCGTATCAATATGGTACTTAATATATCTGCGTTCTGCCAGGGCCGGTGACGCAAAAATTGTCAGGCATAAAACCACCATAACTATCCGTTTCATCAGTCATATCTCCTATAAACAGGCCATTTGCATTATGAGTCAACTTGCCGTCAGTTTCCAAAAACAAGGCTCAGGTTATGCTAACTGCATATATTTAATACATTTTCTTGAAAAAATAAAGTATTCTTTCAACAATTAACTTTAATATTGCCGGCAGTTATGATAATTTTATAAAAATTATGTTGAATTTCCGGTTCCTGAAATAGAGAGATACGGGTTTACAAAGTTTAACCCGCTCATTATATTCTATTAAGGAATCTTTTGATAAGATGGGGCGAAAAGTTTTTATGATAGCATTTGATTTACAATGTGAAAATGGACATACATTCGAAGGGTGGTTTAAAGACCACAGGGCTTATAAACGGCAGCTCAATAAAGGCATGATTGAATGCCCGGTATGCAGCACAACTAACGTTGAGAAAATCCTGTCACCTGTTGCCATAAAATCATCAAAACCGGCAGCAGCACCTGTTTCAACGGCAAAAACCTTTAACCGGCAGCAACTTGAGATACTTAAGGCGGCCAAAAAAATTAATGAATATATGGATAAAAATTTTGATGATGTGGGTACCAACTTTTATTCTGAAGCACTGAAAATTCATTATGGCTCATCTGAACCCCGGAACATAAAGGGGATAAGCACCGGAGAAGAAGAAAAAATTCTGAAAAAAGAGGGCGTTAATTTTTTTAAAGTTCCATCTTTAAAGCCGGCAGATCCGGAAAAAAAGAAAGATAATTAAAAGAACTTTTACACTATTTCACAAAAACAAACAGATCATGATGCCGGGCTGCGAGATCCGGCTTTTTATTGTAGTTTTCGGGCTAAACCTGACAATCGCCGGCAGGGGTTGTTATTTTTTAAGGCAATGGCAAGGGCTTTTTTGGTGCCAACCAGGATAACCAGTTTCTCTCCCCTGGTTACAGCGGTATACAGAAGGTTACGCTGGAGCATTGTGTAATGATGGGTGATAATGGGGATCACCACCGCAGGATATTCAGATCCCTGTGACTTGTGGACAGAGATGGCATATGCCAGAGTCAGTTCGTCCCGTTCATCCGAAATATATTCAACCGGGCGGCTGTCATAGTCCACGGTGACAATATCCGCTTTTTTATCGATATCACTGATAATACCTATGTCTCCGTTAAAAACCTCTTTTTGGTAATTATTTCTCAGGTGCATGACTTTATCTCCCACCTTGAAAACATTACCCGTATTGCCAATTGCATCGGTACTGTTATTCAGCGCTTTTTGCAGCATCTGATTAAGGTTGATGGTGCCGGCAACCCCCTTGTGCATGGGGGTTAACACCTGGATGTCTGCATAGGGGTCAAGATTAAATTTGTCGGGAATATGAATTCTGCAAAGGTCGACAATGGTGGATGCTACCTGTTCCGGGCTTTGCTGATAGATGAAATAAAATTCCGACAGGTCCTCATGATCGCCGGTTGAACAATGCTCAGGAAACTCTCCATCCTTTATCTTATGTGCATTGGTTACAATCAGGCTCTCCTGCGCCTGCCGGAATATTTTCTTGAGATAAAATACCGGAATTCTGTCGGATCCGATCAGGTCGGAAAGGACATTACCCGCGCCAACAGACGGCAGCTGGGAGATATCACCCACCATGACCAGGCTTGACATAACAGGGATGGCGCTGATCAGATGAAACATGAGATTTGTATCGATCATGGATGCTTCATCAATGATGACAACATCGGCATCCAGCGGGTTATCAGGATTTTTTTCAAAACGACCCGCTTCAAGATTGTAGCCCAGAAGTTTATGGATTGTTTTTGCCGGCCGCCTGGTAACATCAGAAAGGCGACGGGCTGCACGACCGGTTGGCGCCGCAAGCAGAACCCTTTTACCTAATGCTGAAAATATAGCTGAAATAGAGCGCAGAAGCGTTGTTTTGCCTGTACCGGGTCCGCCGGTAATAATCGAAACCCTGTGATGGATGAGTTGTGTCAGAATTTCAAGCTGTTCATCAGATAGTTTTATGGCGAGCCGGTTCAATATCTCATCGGCAATTTCATCCGTATCAATATCCGGTTTAATAACCGGGATCGAAAACATGGCTTTTAAGCGGTCCGCAATACCCTTTTCTGCATGGTGATAAGGTTTGAGATAGACGGCTGCATCGTTCACCGATTCCGGATCGGCTTCAATGACAATTCTCTCATCTTCCTGCATGGTATCCAGTGCGTGTTCAAACTGTTCGTGAGCAATATTAAAAAGAGAAGCGCAGCTTTCAGTCAATTTTTGTCTGTAGGCAAACATGTGGCCATCATTAGATTCTCTGGAGAGCAGATGGAAAATACAGGCTCTGACCCTTAACAGATCATTTTCAGCTAATCCGAATTTCTGTGCAGCGGCATCAGCGATAAAAAAGCCGCTGCCGGGCATATCATCAGCTATTCTGTAAGGATCGGTTTTGATAATGTTAACCGCATTTGTACCGTATAGCTTATAAAGTTTTGAGCAAAAAACAGCACTGATATTTATCTCCTGAAGCAGCTGCATCAAAGATCTTACGGCATGATGCGCCTGCCATGCTGTCTCTATTATTGCTGCTTTTGTTTTCCCGATGCCGTCAACTTCCAAAAGGCGCCCGGGCTCTTTTTCAATAACCTCAAGAGCTTCTTCTCCGAAGTGAGCTATAATCTTTTTGGCCATGGATGGCCCGATTCCTTTGATCATACCGGATGTCAGATATTTTTTTATTCCTTCAACGGAATCAGGTAAAAGGGTTTCAAATGAGCTGAACTTTAACTGCTGGCCAAATTTGGGGTGAGTTGTCCACTCACCGGTAACGCTGATGGCTGTTCCCCTGTTCATGGGCGGCATATATCCCACAATGGTAACACGATTACCTGTTTTGGAAACCTTCAGCCGGGCGATTGTATAATGATTTTCATCATTATGATAAGTGACATGTTCAATTTTGCCTTCAAGTGTTATTTTAAGGTGTTGGGATTCAGAGGGCATGATAAATGACTAATTGGCAGGGTGGTTTTTTATAATCCAGTCCGCCGCGTCAGACAGATTATTGGCAACAAAGTCCGGCGCGCTCTGGATATGGGCGAGGATATTTTCAGACTCAATACCATTTCCGGTTTTGACAAGTATAGCTTTCCCACATCCTGCATTTCTGGCACACTGAATATCTTTTACACTGTCTCCCACCATTACTGAGTCGGAAGGGTCGATATCGTATTTCTGGCAGGCCTTGTTGATAAGTCCGGGTTCCGGCTTTCTGCAGTTGCAGTCGTCATCAGGCGTGTGCGGGCAGAAAAAAATATCTTTTATGACGCCGCCATCCATAGATATGGATTCACACATTTTTTCAAAGATATATTGCAGATCATCAGGAGAAACCATTTTTCGGTTAACAACAGACTGGTTTGTAATGATGATAATTGTAAATCCGTTTTGGGTAAGCCGTTTTATGGCATCAAGGCTCCCCGGCAGAAATTCGAACTCCGCCCAGCTTTTTATATAGTAGGGTGAATCGCGGTTAATCACACCATCCCGGTCAAGAAAAACAATCTTTTGAAGCAAGTTTCCAGCCATAAAAAATTTCTGATCATCAGTCTGCAATTGTAAATGCGCCCTGATAACCGTTTTCAATTAATATTGCTTTATATTCATGAGCCTGTTTCAGAGATGAACACTTTCCGATACGAACACCATATAGCTTCATATCCAGTCTTCTGCTATCATAGGCGGTAACATGCACATTTTTATACTTGTTTTCCAGTTGTTCCTTAAAACGGATGGCATTATCCTTTTCTTTGAACGCCCCAACCTGGATGGTAAGGTTTTCGGAGTTGAGGTCCACCGGGATATATTGACTTGAGGCTGATGCAGTGGGGGTTCCCATAGCAATAACTTCAACTTTGGCTGTTCCGGCATCAACCATATTAATTTTTTTTGCCGCCGCATATGAAAGGTCGATAATCCGGGTGCCGACAAATGGGCCACGATCATTTATCCGTACTTCAATTTTAATATTGTTATTAAGATTCCGAACGCTGACCAGTGTGCCAAGGGGCAGGGTTTTATGGGCAGCTGTCATTTCATACATATTATAGGTTTCACCATTAGCGGTTTTCCTGCCGTGAAATGGTTCCCCATACCATGATGCCGTCCCCTTTTCCCTGAAGTCATTTGCATCAGGAAGCGGCTGATACCATTTCCCGAAAACCTGGTAAGGTTTTGGATAATCTTTTGATGGTCGTTGTGGTGGTGGAGAAGTAGCACAGCCGGTAAACAGACCGGCGGTAAAGATCAGGATAAAAAATAAATATAAAAAGTCTCTTTTTTTACAGTTTAAAGAAGGGGCTTTTATTATCATCAATGTTTTTCCTGCAAAAATATTAATATCAATGTGCTGAAAGATTTACCGGGCTAAGGCAATTTTAACCACATCCATCATTTTTTCTACAAAATGAAATTGTAACTCTTTTTGAGCTTTTTTGGGTATATCCGTCAAGTCCTTATTGTTCCACTTTGGCAGAATAACGGTTTTTATTCCTGCACGATGTGCTGCCAGTACTTTTTCTTTTACACCGCCCACCGGTAAAACCTGGCCCCTTAACGTAATCTCGCCTGTCATGGCCAGATTTTTTTGAACAGGCGTATTGGTTAGCAGCGAGACAAGCGCTGTCAGCATGGTGACGCCGGCAGACGGGCCGTCCTTTGGTATGGCGCCTGCAGGAACATGAATGTGAATATCCAAGGGATCATAAAAATTTTCCGCCAGCGAAAATGCTTTTGCATTTGAGCGTATAAAACTTAAGGATGTTATAGCGGACTCTTTCATGACATCGCCAAGCTGCCCGGTCAGCGTAAGCCCTTTGTTTCCCTTCATGGCTGTGGCTTCGACAAACAAAACTTCACCACCGGTCTGTGTCCAGGCCAGACCTATGGCAACGCCAGGCGTCGAAGCCCGGGGCTTGACCTCCGGTGAAAGACGTGGTGGACCAAGATAACCGGTAAGGCTTTTTACAATAATGGAAGCAGACTTAATTTCCTCCTGAGCTATTTTACTTGCAACACCCCTGCAGATATTTGCTATCTCACGTTCGAGGTTACGTAAACCTGCTTCACGTGTATATCCTGAGATGATTTTTCTAGTGGCACCCTTTGAAATAGAAAGCTGGCTGGCTTTTAGGCCGTGCTCTTCACGCTGGCGCGGTATCAGGAAGCGGTTTGCAATCTTGACTTTTTCATCGTCAGTATATCCAAGCAACTGAAGGACTTCCATTCTATCTCTTAATGCCGGCGGAATGGGATCCAGGAGATTGGCTGTTGTGATAAACATGACTTTTGACAAGTCGAACGCGACATCCAGGTAATGGTCTGAGAAAGAAAAATTCTGTTCCGGGTCAAGCACCTCCAGGAGTGCAGAAGAAGGATCTCCCCGGAAATCACTACCGACCTTGTCAATTTCATCCAGCATAAAAACGGGATTATTGGACTCAGCCCGACGAAGGCCCTGAATAATTCTTCCCGGTAAGGCGCCGACATAGGTACGGCGATGGCCCCTGATTTCTGCTTCGTCCCTGACGCCACCAAGAGATATTCGGATAAACTTTCTGCCCAGAGCCCGTGCAATTGATTGGCCCAAAGAGGTTTTACCTGTTCCGGGAGGGCCTGCAAAGCAGAGGATCGGGCCCTTGGATTCGGGTTTCAGTTTCCTTACAGAAAGGAACTCAATGATACGTTTTTTTTCTTTCTCCAGTCCATAATGATCATCATCCAGTATTTTGCGAGCTTTTTTAATGTCAAGGTTATCCTTTGTACTATCATTCCAGGGAAGCGTTGTTATCCAGTCCAGATAGGTAGTTGATACGGTATATTCTGAGGATGAGGGATGCATTTTTGAAAGCCGGTTAAGTTCTCTTTCGGCCTCCTGCTTTGCTTCCTCCGGGAGATTTTTGCTTTCAATTTTTTCACGATACTCATCAATTTCAATTGATGTATCATCTTTTTCGCCCAACTCTTCCTGTATGGCCTTAAGTTGCTGCCGCAGATAGTATTCCTTCTGCCGTTGATCCATATCTCCCTTAACCTGAGACTGGATCTTGTTGCCCAGCTCGAGAATTTCATGCTGATAATTCAAAAGGCGGTTAGTTTCCTTTAGTCGTTTTGAAACGTCCATAATTTCCAGAACGCCCTGTTTTTCTTCAGGAGATATATTGATTGTTGATGCTACCATATCGGCAAGCACGCCGGGATCCTGAATTGATTTTGCCATTGATGCTATTTCATGGGGCAGCCCTGGAGAGAGATCAACGACCTTGATAAAAAGACCTAGAATATTTGACATAAGAGCGTTGGCTTCTTTTGCAGCCGGTCCCTTTTTTTCAATATCCATCAACCGCTCGACCTTGGCCTGAAGATAGGGTTTTTCTTTGATATATGATTTGACTTTAAACCGGCCAAGTCCCTGAACAAGCAGTTGAGCCTTATTATCTTCAGATTTTGCCATCTTCAGAATCAGTGCACTGGTTCCGATTTTATAAAGATCTTTTTGGGGATCAGGTCGCTCGGTAGATGAGTTTTTTGAGGCGATCAGGCCGATTATGCGATCCTTTGACATGGCTTCATCCACGAGCTGAATGGAATCTTGCTGCATGACAACAAGCGGCAGGACCATCTTTGGAAAAAGAGTTGAATCAAATAAAGGAAGTATCGGCAGAATATCCGGAAAATTTTCAGTATCAAGCCCTGGGTCGGGATGTTGTATATCCATGTGTTCCTCCAAAAATAACGGGTTTCACATTTATTGCAAAACTAACAGTATAAAACAGCTTTCCCAATGTTTATTCGTCGGAAATTTCGATTCTGTGCACCTTATCCTTCGGTAACTTGGCCAGGCGAATCTGAAGAAACCCGTTAAGATGAGATGCCGTCACCTTGTCCGTATCAATGGGGGCGGGCAGAAAAAGAATGCGTTCAAACTTGCCATACTGAATTTCAGCAAGTCGATATGTGGCCTTTTCAATACGGGGAAACTCCAGACGCTTTCCAAAAATACGAACCGCTTTCTGATTAATTTCCACTTCAAGGTCATCTTTTTCCACACCGGCTAATTCGGCAAGAATAATAACTTCATGACATGTTTCATAGATATCCATCTGGGGTTTCCAGCTGCGTTCATGGGGACTGAACATAGGGCTGATCGTACGGAAAACATCTTCAATGGATTCGGGAAAGTCAATGCCATTGCCAAAACGAATTTTAATATAATCCATATGTGGCTCCTGCTATTAAATTGAAAGACAGAAAACAGTGCTGATTAATAATTCAATCTAACATCGTGGGTTGATTTTGTAAAGTGAAGAAAGGCAAAGAAAATACCCGCTTTAGATTATCTTTAGCGCGGCTGAACGGGTAACTGTTCTTTCAGCCGGAAAACAGCTTATCACCCAACTCAAGGCACGGCCGCTTTTGGGTTTCAATCACATATCCGTAACTTAATGTTAAATAAAAAAAGGGCCGGATAAAAACTCCAGCCCTTTTAAGTACATTATTTATGCGGATGTGATTAGAACAGGCCGCTAACTTTACCTGAATCAGGATCAACATCAACTCTTCTGAATGCCGGGTTGGAGCTTGTTCCAGGCATCAGGCTGATTGTACCGGCACATGGGCAGAGGAACTTTGCACCGGAGTAAATCAAAACGTCACGAATCGGAAGCGTCCATCCCTTGGGAACACCCTTGAGCGTCGGTTCGTGTGACAGACTCAGGTGAGTCTTAACCATCATTGTGGCGAAATCAGCATATTTAGGATCATCTTCCAGCATCTTGGCTTTTGCCTCAGCTTCAGGACTCCATGAAACACCATCGGCGCCGTAAACTTCTCTGGCAATTGTGTCAACACGGTCACGAAGTTTCATTTCCAGCGGATAGAGGAATTTGAAATCGTTCTCTTCTTCACAGGCATCAACAACAGCATCAGCAAATTCAAGTGCGCCTTCGCCGCCAAGTTCCCAATGTTTGGATTCTGCACAACGGGCACCGGCTGCTTCGGCAATACGTTTAACAACTTTTACCTCTTCATCCGTATCTGTGTAGAAACGGTTTACACAAACAACCGGATTGATGCCGGCTTTACGAATAACATTGATCATATGAACCATGTTCTCGCAGCCTTTTTCGACCAGACCGATATCTTCTTTTGTGTATTCATCTGCCAGTGGTTTACCGGCTACAACCTTGGGTCCGCCACCATGCATTTTCAGGGCGCGGATGGTTGTGGTCAGAACGGAAACGTGAGGTTTCAGACCGCTGAAGCGTGATTTAACGTTCCAGAATTTTTCAAAGCCGATGTCAGCAGCAAAACCGGACTCTGTTACATGGTAGTCAAACAGTTTCAGACCAACACGATCTGCAATAATTGAAGACTGGCCAACAGCGATGTTAGCAAACGGTCCGGCGTGAACCATACATGGCTGATATTCAGCAGTACACATAAGTGTGGGATTGATCGTGTTTCTCATGAAGGCGGCCATTGCATTACCAACTTCAAGATCACCGGTTGTTACCGGTTTGCCACTCTTATCAAAACCAACTGTAATGTTGTTCAGTCTTTCTTTCAGATCTTTCAGATCTTTTGCTACAGCCAGAATAGCCATACATTCTGAACCAACAGCAATACCGAACTTGGACTGCATGGTAAAGCCGTCAGTACGTCCGCCGATACCAATAATGATGTTTCTCAGTGCCTGTGCACAGAAATCAATGATCCAGCCCATTTCAATACGGGTCGGGTCAAGATCCAGACGGCGCATACCGGTAAGGCGTGCGAGCTGTTCATCATTATAATTTCTTTCATGCTGCATACGGGATGTCAGTGCAACCATAGCGAGGTTATGGGCGTTCATGATGTCATTGATATCACCGGTCAGACCCAGAGAAAACTCGGTCATCGGGATCAGTAGAGAGTTACCACCGCCTGCTGCAGTACCCTTAACGTTCATTGTAGGTCCGCCTGAAGGCTGACGAAGAGCGCCGCCAACATTTTTACCGCGGGCGCCAAGGCCTTCCATCAGACCTACAGAAGTTGTGCTTTTACCTTCGCCCAGAGGGGTCGGTGTAATAGCTGTAACCTCGATGTATTTTCCATCGGGTTTATCTTTAAGACGTTCGTTAATTTTAAGGAAGTCGAGTTTGGCAAGTCTTCCCATAGGAAGGATCTCGTCTTTTTCGAGTCCCAGCTTTACTCTCCAATCTTCCGGCAAAGGCATGTTTTTTTCCGCTGCTTCGGAAATCTGCCAGTCAGCCATTTCTACTGCATTGTAAGCCATCTCTCTTGCTCTCCTTTTTAATGGTTAATAAAATATTGGATTGGGTCTCTCACCCTGATTTCATTTTTTAAAATCCAATAACAAATAGATAATTAAATTATCCCCTCTATCAAAAGTTAATAATTATGACAAGAACTTTATGAAAAATGTCTAATGATTTCAGATATCGTCATAACCTTGACGAAATGTGAACGAAATTCGATAACTTAGGATTTTTTTCAAAAAGGAGACGCCGGTATGTTGTGATATCTGAAACATCAATAGAAATAGCGTTAAAAAGTCAGAGTGAAAACTGAACAGATAAATGCTTTGCACAAATCAGGAATAAAGGCTGTTCAGTCTAAAGTAAAAGCCTTTTTCCCGCATCAGTGCTTCATGAGTACCGGATTCGATAATCCGGCCCTTTTTCAGCACAACTATTTTATCCACAGCCCGGGCAGTTGAAAGCCGGTGGGCAATAATAATGGCCGTCCTGTTTTGCATGAGGTTAGAAAGTGCATTCTGAATATGCTGTTCTGTTTCCGAATCAACATATGAGGTGGCTTCATCCATGATGATCAATTCCGGATTATGGGCAAAGGCCCGTGCTATTGAAATGAGTTGACGCTCTCCGCTTGAAATCGATGAACCGCCCTCTGCCAGCATGGTATCGATGCCGTTTTTAAGTTTTTTTGCCAGCAGATGGCAATTGGAAGCATGAATGATTTTTTCTGTTTCATCATCGGAAATAGAAAGGTTGCCATGCCGGATATTATCCCGGATTGTACCGGTAAACAGAAACGGATCCTGCATGACCAACGCCATTTTATTCCGCAGTCTTGAAATCGGCACCGTCTTTATGTTTTCACCATTTATGGTAATGCAACCACTGTCCGGATCATAAAACCGCATGATCAGATTAACGAGAGAAGTCTTTCCGGAACCGGTGGGACCGACAATGGCAATGGAATCTCCAGCCTTTATTTTAAGAGAAATTTCTTTCAATACAGGTTCTTCCGGCACATAACTGAATGAAACCTTTTCTAGGGCAATATCTTTTATCTTTTCATCACGGGGCCAGGTGTCGGTTTCAGGTTGCGGGATCCGGTCGGTGACCTCAAGTAACTGAAAAATTCGTTCTGCAGAAGCCATGGCATTTTGCATGACATTGTACTTTTCCGCAAGATCCCGGATAGGCCTGAAGAACATGCGCATATATGAGATATATGCAACCAGCTCTCCAAGTGTAATATAGCCACTAATCACATTGCCGCCGCCATAAAATATGACAAGCGCAACAGCAATAATGCTCAATAATTCAATGATCGGCATGAATACGGCCATAATATGAATTTGCCGCATACCTGCCTGATAATTTTCATGGTTAAGAGATGAAAACTTTTTATAGTTTGCCTTTTCCTGCCTGAAAAGCTGTATAACCCGCATACCGCCAATGGTCTCTGAAAGCTTGGTATTGATCTCTGCTATCTTGACACGCTGGATCCTGAACACCTCACGGATGCGCCCGGAAAAGGTAAGGGATGCATATATGACAAAGGGCAGCACTGTAAACGTTACCAGTGCAAGTTTCCAGTTCATGATAATCAGAACAAGGGCGATGCCGATCAGGATGAAAAAATCCCTGAATATAAGGGCGATAACCGATGTGAAGAGTTCATGCATATTCTGTATGTCGCTGGTGACGCGTGTAACAAGGCGGCCGGTTGGGTTTTTTGTAAAAAAAGATACAGAAAGCGACTGGATATGAGCAAAAAGCCTGATCCTCAGATCATGCATAATTTTCTGACCGGCAAGCTCCATCATCATAACATGCGTAAAGTTGATCACCATATGCAGTATAACGATGGTAAGCAACAAGACTGCCATGGTTGAGACACCCCTTAAATCATCGCCACGCAGATATGTAAGATCCTTTTTTGATAATTCAGAAAGTCTTTCAATGCTGACAGTAGCCGTGTTGCCTGAAAATTCAAAAAGATCAGGGTTCTTTTGAATAATTTCAAGTGCTTTTTTATCAGTAGTATTTATAGGCAGATGACGGATTTTCTGACCATGTTCCTGCTGGTTGCTGCCGTTCAATGCAGGCACAATATACCGGTCAATGGTGACCTTTGTTACATAGGGTATTGAAAGGTCCAGCAATGTCAGCAGAATAACCATAAAAACGGCAAAAATCAGTGTCAGGCGGTATGGTTTTGTAAAAGGATAAAGCTTTTTCATCAGCTTTATATCATATGGTTTGCCGAGCATATTTTCTTCGGCATATCCGAAATCCTTATACATCTAATTCCTCTTCCAGTTCCTGCAGCCGGTAGGTTTTTGCATAATATCCGTCAAAAGCCATAAGCTGATCATGGGTACCTGATTCGATAATCCGGCCGTCGTCCAGGGCGATGATGTTATCTGCACGACTTACCGCAGAGAGTCTGTGAGACACAATGATGATAATCCGGCTGCCGGACATGTCATGAAGCGTATTGATAATGGTTGTGCCTGTAGCTGCATCAACCTGGCTTATGGGATCATCAAGTAGCATGATGGAAGCGTCCCGAAGTATGGCCCGTGCAAGGGCGATCCGCTGTTTCTGGCCACCTGAAAGAATGACACCTTTTTCTCCGACAACCGTTTCCAGCCCTTTTGGAAATGAGTCTATCGTATTTTTAAGCGAAGCACCCGAAATGGCGCGGTCAAGGGCATCATTGTCGATATCAGGATTTCCAAAGGTAATATTCTCACGGATTGTGCCGGCAAAAAGATATGGCTCCTGTGCCATTGATGATATGTTTTTTCGAAGGTCATCTGTTTTAATCTGACAAATATCTATGTCGTCTGCTGTTATGGTGCCGCCGGTAGTATCAAATATTCTGGGGATCAGGCCCAGCAAGGTTGTTTTTCCACTTCCGGGCGGTCCGACAATGCCAACGGTTTTTCCTGCACCGGCAGAAAAACTGACCTGTTCGAGCGCAGACCGGTTATGCGAACTGTATGAGAAGTTGACATTATGAAAGGTGATATCTTTTGTAATTTTTTCTATTGAGACGGCATCTGCTGCATCTGTGATATCAGACCGGGTCTGAAAAATTTTGTCAAGACGGTCAAGAGAAGCCGCACCGCGCTGGATAAGATTAGCCACCCAGCCCATGGCCATCATCGGCCATGTCAAAAGCCCCAGATAGCTGATGACGGCAACCAGATCACCCGGTGTAATAATATTCAAAACTGCCTGGCGGCCGCCAAGATAGATCACAAATGCCAGGCTCAGGTTTGTAAAAAATACCATCAACGGGAAAAAAGAGCCTGTAATCTTAACCAGCGCAATATTTTTTTTAATATAGTCTCCGGATGTTTTTTTGAAACCGGCCAGTTCTGTTTCTTCGAGATTATAAGCCTTTACAATTCGAATACCTGCAAACTGTTCCCGGACTGCCTCGGTTAAATCTGAAAATGACGCCTGTACATCACCATATAATCTGTGCATTTTTTTGCTGAAAAACTTTGTTCCTAAAATAATGAAAGGTGTCGGGATCAGTGCAAAGAGAGTCAGCTTAATATTTATATAGGCCATAAAGCCGATGGCGGCAATACCCAGTACGACTGCATCGGTCAGCGCTACAATGCCCATGCCCAGCGCCATTCTGATATGCATGATATCGTTTGTCGCATGAGCCATGATGTCACCGGTTGTAACCCGGTTGTAGTATGATGCGGAAAGGATCTGGAGATGAAAAAACAGTTTGTTGCGGAGGCCCTCTTCTACATGGCGTGAAAAACCGATAAGGAAATGGCGCCAGATATACCTGAAGGATGCAATCAAAAATGCCAGGAAAACCAGATAAAGCGCATACTTAAGAAGACGGCTGCTGTCCGAATCCATTATGGTCAGGTCGTCAACCGCCAGCTTGATTACCCGTGGTATGAGGAGTTGAAAGAAATCAACCACAATAAGTGCAGCCAGTCCGATGAGAATTCGAAAGCGGTTATTCCATATGTATGGCTTTATCAGATAAGTGGATTTCAATGGTTTCGATCAAGTATGAGTTAATTAACAGCCAAAAAACAATTGATGAAACGTTATTGTGAAAGGCAGTAACGTTCAGCATGTTTTTTGATTTTATAACAGATTGTGTTGTTCGTCAAACCCGTAATTTTATAATTGAATGTGTAAATACCCTGATTATAAGGCTTCTTTCGGTTATCCAATGCGTTGACTTTAAAAAATGCCCCTGATATTAAGTTTTCATGAAAACTGGATACGTAGTTGAATATATTGATAATCAGAAAATTATTTGCGGTGTTGTGCTTGAAATCAGAGGCAACCGCCTGATCATACTTACAGAGGATAATCGCGAAGTTAACCATCCTGAAAACCGTCTTTCCCATCAGTCGGAATATATGCTCGACCTTTCGATTGGCAAAGAAAACCTTGTTGAGGCAATAAGAAAGATTGCCCTTAAAAGAGCTCAGATTGTAAAACAGATAAATGTAAAAGACCTGTGGGAGAAGTATAAGGGGAAACAGGCCTGGATTGGTATTGAGGAGATAGCCGGTTTGTGTTTTCCCGGTGAGAAAAGTGACAATCACGAGTCTGCAGTGGTAAGAGCTTTTTTTAATGACAGACATTATTTCAAGTTTAAGGTGGATCGGTTTCAGCCGTTTACAATGGCCCGGATAGAAAGAAATATTGAACAGAAAAAGGCTGCCAAACGAAAACGGACACTGATAGAAACCGCCATCTGCTGGATGCAGCAAACCATTAAAAAACAGCCTTCGGAATTTTCAGAAGACAAACTGGAAATCATTAACATACTTAAATCTTATTACCTGTTTGCCAAGGACAGTCCCCATTATCAAAGTGGTAAGGCAATTCTCAACGGTACCGGCCTAGGCGCAGATAATACGGATGCTGTTTTTAAATTTTTAGTTAAACTGGGGGTCTGGGGTGAGCATGAAAACACATTACTTCTCAGTTATGAAATTCCAACAGTTTTTTCTGATGATGTTATCGCGTGTGCGGAGGGATTTGATGAAACAGCCTTATTGGCAAAAGATGATACGCGCCGGGATTTGACGCATCTTTCACTGATCACAATTGACGGGCAGGGCACACAGGATTTTGATGATGCAGTCAGTCTTGAGGTTTTTGATGATCATTATAAAGTCGGGATTCATATTGCGGATGTAGGACATTTTGTGAAAAAAGGTGATGCGATAGACAGAGCGGCGATGGCCAGGGGAAGCTCAATTTATATGCCCGACCAGAGAATTCCCATGATACCGCCGGTTCTGGCTGAAAATTATTGCAGCCTCAGGGAAGGCGAACTTCGTCCGGCAATCAGCATAATGGTTCACATGGATAAAAATGCGGAAGTGGGTGATTATGAGATTTTTCCGAGCTGGATAATGGTAGACAATCAGCTTACCTATTATGCCGCGAACAATATGGTAGATACAAACAGGGAGATTCGGGTTTTACATGATATTGCCGGAAAGCTTCGTGAGAAGAGGCTGTCAAACGGGGCGGTACAGATAAATCTGCCGGAAATCAATATCTGGATTGATGAAAACAATACACCGTGCGTAAACAGGGTTAACAGAGAAAGCCCCGGTCGGATGCTGATATCCGAGCACATGATTATGGCTAACTGGCTGATGGCAAAATTTTTATCAGAAAAAGACATGCCGGCTATTTTCAGGTCACAGCCCGAACCCAAGGAACGGCTCTATAAAAAAGATACCGGTACATTTTATCAGAATCTTATGCAGCGTAAACTCCTCTGCCGTTTTGTTTTAGGGACAAAGGCGGAGAGTCATTCCGGTTTGGGCCATGATGCCTACCTTACTGCGACATCACCAATAAGGAAATATATGGATCTTGTAACCCAGCGCCAGATTCGTGCGGTACTTGGATTGGAAGAACCCTATACGGAAGATGAGATAATCAGGATATCGCAAGCACTTGAACAGCCGCTTGGAAAGCTGATGCGGATCCAGACAAAGCGAAACAGATATTGGTTACTAAGTTATCTGGAAGGGTGTATCGGCGCAAAGGAAGAGGCTATTGTCCTGAGAAAGCAGCGGGATTACTACCAGGTTATGTTGACAGAATATATGCTGGAGTGCAAATTGCATGTATCATCCGGAATCACACTCAAGCCGGAGAGCATTCTCCGGGTTACGGTGCAGCATGTTGATGCAAGAAGGGATCTCCTTTCCGTATTCCTGTGAGTTGAGGCCTTTGAGAAGTATCCTCTTTATTTATGGGTATGGATGCAGATCAATAGGCCCTGCTTTAACTGAATGGTGACTTTGTCTTCTGCAAATTTATTACTAATACCCCGGGAGTCACCAAATTTGAGTGTGCCGTCTTCCAATGAATAGATAAGCCCTGAAAGTGTAACGCCTGTTGCATCTCCACCTATAGGAATCAGTGAAAGGATATTGCCTGTTTTTCCCGATAAAGTTATTTGATTCCTTCCCTTAAGAATCCGGATTTCTTCTTTGCCATCAATAATACTTATGGCGGTATTTTTTTTCTCAAGTGATGCCATTAGTAAAATATTAGCCAGGCTCATGTCCCAGCGGCCGCCCAATGCACCGAACAGTATTATTTCATTTGCACCACGATCAACAGCAAGCTCAATAGCTAACTGTAAATCGGTTTTGTCTTTTGCAGCAGGATAGCGGATCAGATTTTCTTCAGGAATATTAAGTCGGTTCAGCTCCTTTTCCGTCAGGGAATCAAAATCACCGATAATCACATCCGGTGTAATATCCATCGTAAGGCAGTGCCGGGCACCGCCATCGGCTGCAATAACAAAATCGTCCGTCCGTATAGTGGCTGTGATTATCTCAGGGTTGCTGATACTGCCGTTTGCAAATAAAATACTTCTCATTAAGTACGCCCATTTCGATTGATGATTTTTTACAATTAATATCAGTGATATTTGAAATGTGTCAAACAATTATAATGATATCTTTTTTGATCGTAGCTTAATTCAATGGATTATGGTATTAGCTTTAACTGATAATTTGTTTCGCGCTCAAAAAAATGGAAATGTTTTTCGATCAACAATGGTGGTACTCCTAAAATCTGATCAGGCGTAAAATATGTCGGAACGTTTTAAATTTAATCGGATGGAACTGGCCGGCTCATTTGGTGACCTGGGAACACTTTTGCCTATTGCAATTGCCATGATACTTGTTAATGGCATGAACCCCATCGGCCTGTTTTTTAGTATTGGTTTATTTTATCTGCTTTCCGGCGTATATTTCGGTGTGACCGTGCCGGTTCAACCGATGAAGGTTATCGGTGCTTATGCGATTGCCACATCCATGAGTGTTCCTCAGATTCTTTCATCTTCCTTGCTGATGGGCGTTTTCCTTCTGATCATTGGCCTGACGGGAGCCATTGATTTAATCAGAAAATATACGCCTGTTGCTGTGATCAGGGGTGTTCAACTGTCGACCGGTATGCTGCTGGTTGCCGGTGGTGTTAAATTTATAATCGGTACATCAACTCTTCAGACTATTCATAATACCGTTGAACCCTATCTGGCTATTCAGCAGATAGGCCCGCTGCCGATCGGTATTTTGATTGGAACTGTTGGCGGGTTGGTGACATTGCTTTTACTGAACAATAAAAAAGTACCGGCGGGTCTTGCCATTATTTTATTCGGCGTGATGATTAGTTTGATACTTGGCAGGAATATCGGATTGAAGTATATCGAAATAGGCTTTAACTGGCCGAAGATACTTCCGTTTCCGCTTCCGGGGGTTCCTGATCTATCCTTTGCATTGATCGTTCTTGTTTTGCCGCAACTTCCCATGACGTTGGGTAATGCGGTTATTGCATATGCGGATTTATCAAAAGAATATTTCGGAGAAAAAGCATCCCGGGTTACTGCCGGAAAGGCCTGTCTGAGTATGGCGATAGCAAATTTTTTCAGCTTCTTGTTGGGTGGTATGCCGTTATGCCACGGCGCAGGCGGCCTGGCTGCTCACTATCGATTCGGGGCAAGAACAGCAGGATCAAATGTCATGATCGGCATCATTTTTATGGTTCTGGCCATTCTTTTTGGCAATCAAATAGTAACTGTGCTGAACCTGCTTCCTTTTTCCATACTGGGCGTTCTCCTTGTCTTTGCCGGTATCCAGTTATCCCTGACCATTATCGGACTGGATAATCGAAAAGACTATTTTATAGTGCTTATGATTCTGGGTATCACACTGGCGGCCAATCTGGCGGCAGCATTTATCACGGGAATCATAATTGCCCATCTGTTGAAATGGAAAAAGCTGACAATCTGATAGTCTTTTATCTGAAATTATTCAAAGTACTTAGCCATATTTATAAATCAAGCCGGTAATTGTGTTGTGGTGATTTCTTTGATATCCTTATCTAATCAGAGCAGGTCACGGTTATAATACTATTTCAGAAAAAACCAGCCCGTTTTCCTCCAAGTCTCAGAGGTGACGATAAATTATGTCTGAAACCGTGGCAAATGCACCACCTACCGAGATTTTCAGTTAAAAAGGCCGAGTTGACAAAAAAAACATGTGTGCGATATAATTGCCTTAATTGATTAAAAAAACGCTAAATGAAAGGGATACTATATATTGAGATTGATCCGGCTAATAAAAACAGCATTAAATTTCAATCCAATTTGTTTTCAAAAATCAAGTTCTTATCAATATTCAGTTCAATTCAATAATAATTTTAAAAGGAACTAATAAAAAGAGTGGCTTATAAAACAATTTCAACAGCTTCAATCATTGATGCACACTATTTTACATCCGGGATGGATAATGGCAGCGGTGAGGATGAAGAACGATTATTATACATTGAGCAGATACAGCCGCAAATAAAAGAGAATGAAAAATATCACAGAGAAAAAGTAATATCTCTTTGGGTTAAAGCAAAAAGGAAAGCGCATAACGGGTTGACGCCAGGCCGGATATTCAATACGGCATGTACCCTTATTTTTTCTGTTTTCATCATTTCAGGATTCATCACCGGTACCGGCATTACTTTCTCATACCTGACTTATTCCGGGTCAAAGCCGGTCAATATAGCTGTCTATATCGCCTTTTTTGTTTTTGTGCCACTGCTTCTTACCGGCGTCAGTCTGATCAGTCTAATTGCATTTCGTCTGAAAATTCTTCCTGACTTTTTTCAGGTGCCCTACACCTTTGCCTCATATATGATCCGCAAGTCAGCCATGCGTATTGCCGCAAAAGTTACCGGCAAAAGAAGGCTTCAGTTTGAGGCGGCACTTGGCATCATGAAAATAAACAGGGAAAAATATAGCCGGCTTTATTTTCAGACTTTTTTTAAGCTTTTTCAGGTAACAGGTCTGATGTTCAGCACAGGTGTACTTTTAGCGACAGTCTTCAAAGTCATTACTACAGACCTTGCATTCGGTTGGCAGACAACCCTGCGGACAGCGCCTGCCACAATATTTGAAATCGTACACACACTTTCCAGGCCTTGGGCGTGGATCATTCCGGATCATTTTTCGGCGCCCTCATTAACCCAGGTTGAAGGAAGCAGGATTATTTTAAAAGACGGCATTGAAAATCTTCTATCTACCGATTTGGCCTCATGGTGGGCATTCTTATGTCTTACTGTCTTTTTTTACACTATTCTTCCGCGTCTTATTCTTTATTTTATAGGGGTATACCTTGAAGCCCGTGAAAGACGGAACATTCTGAATGCCAGTCATGCTGTGGACAGAATAGTCTCCCTACTCACAAGCCCTCACATGACATTTGACTATGACAACTCAGTCCAAAGGCGGCAGCAGGATAATAAAAACGGCGACTCAGTCTCAGTCATCGGTGCTGTTCCTTCTTACAGCCATTCAGCAGCATTGATTCCTGAGGATATTTATGATGCAGCAAATTTAAAGGAATTGTTCAAATCGGGAGAAACAATAAAGATTTCCGGGGATTTTGATAATGATTCAGACATGCTGAAACATTTGACCGGCAACCAGGACAATAAGCTGCCGGGAGGATGGATTCTCGTGTGTGAAGCATGGATGCCGCCGATAAAAGAGACCCTTGACTATCTGAAAAAGCTTGGGAAACTCGCAGGTAAAAGCACCGTCATTATTGTCGGACTCATAGGCAAACCTTCATCCGGCGGTCGGGAATTTTCAGACGTTTCGGACAGTGATTTTAAAGTCTGGCAGGATAAAATCAAAGGGCTGGGTGATGAAAAGATCTCATTAACCCGATACTGACAGTAAAAGGCTGTATTTATGAATGATCAGTTTTCGATTCCGGCATTTGCAATCATAGGACATCCCAATGAGGGGAAGTCAACCATTGTTTCAACTCTTGCAGAAAATGATAGGGTAAGAATCAGCCCGATACCGGGTGAGACGGTCGAATGTATGGCCTTCCCTGTAAAAATTGATGACAGGGGAATCATCCGTTTTATTGATACACCTGGTTTTCAAAACCCCAGAAAGGCTCTGGCCTGGTTCCGGAAATATGCCGGAAATAATGAAGATATTATAAATGCTTTTATCAGAGAAAATCGTTCAGAAAATGACTTAAGCGACGAATGCAGATTGCTCGAGCCTGTCTCAAAAGGTGCCGGCATCATCTATATTGTAGACGGTTCAAGACCGGTAGGAAAAACCGATACGATTGAAATGGAAATATTAAGGCTTACCGGCCAACCGCGAATTGCCGTTATCAACAGCAAGGATCTGAACAATGAATTTATACGCGACTGGAAAAGAGAATTTTTAAAATATTTCAATTCAGTAAGAATTTTTAATGGACACACAGCCACCTACATTGAAAGAATTGAACTTCTTGACGCTTTAAGGGCTATATTTCAGGACTGGGAAGTGCCTTTATCACATGTGATTGACTCATTCAGACAGGACTGGGCAAATAGAAACAGGGCAGTTGCCTCAGCTGCGGTTGAAATGCTCGTCAAGGCAATTACCTATAAAGAAACGACAGAATCATCAAATGACAAAGAACTCTCGAAATTAAAAAGCAGGCAGCTTGAAAACTATAAAAACAGAATCACTGCATTTGAAAAAGAGATCTGCCGAACGATTAAAAAACGTTTTCGGCACAATATCTTTGATTACGATCTCCCTCCCGCATCAATCCTTCACGCCGATCTTTTTGATGAAGAATCTATAAGGGTCCTGGGGCTGAAACCAAACCAGATTGCCATTGCCGGCGGTGTTACCGGCAGCATGGTTGGTGCCGCGGCAGACATAGCCGCACATGGGATAACCTTTGGCCTTTTTACCGTAATCGGAGGTGCTTCAGGAGCCGGGTATGCCTATATAAATAAAAATAAAATGATCAGAACCCGGGTTGCCGGTTTTAAAATAGGAAAGCGGAAAATCTCAACAGGCCCGTGTCGAAATATTCAGTTTATGTATGTGCTTCTTGACAGAATCCTGCTCTATTATTCCCATGTGATCAACTGGGCCCATGGCAGGAGAGAGCCCTCAAATAAAGTTGTGAATTCAGGCTGTTCAAAACAGGGGATGGTTTCTGATTTTCCGGATGATGCCCGAAAAGTTTTCGATACCATGTTCACCATAGTCACAAAAAACAAAAAGGATTCATCAGAGATTGAAAAGAAAGCCGTCATGACACTTGAAAAGATACTGACTGACATTTCACATCAGAAAAACCAGGTGATTTAGACATCATGGATGCAGTTGCAATGCATAAGGGTGAAATGGCAGGCAACATCTCACCCTTTGCAGTTATTTAACTGTGGCTGAAATAAAACAATTCCCGTGCACCGGGTGGATGCTCGCAGTCCGGGCTGCCGTATTCTGTCCTAAGAATAAGCCTGTCAACGCTTGATACTTTTTTATAGTAAGTAATAATAACTAAAGTTTAGAGTTACAGCTCCACCTGGCATCTCATTTTATAGGTGGATGATTTTTAACAATTTGCTCTTTTACAATTAACGGTGCACCCTTTACTACAGTCAGGTACAAAATGGCTCATTTGGCGGTTTGAAT
>JAIPEE010000094.1 GCA_021737275.1 Desulfobacterales bacterium | reverse complement strand
AAATATGTGATTTTGTTGAATATGATCCTGCATTTGCTATCAAATTTACTATTCAGCGTGAAGTTCCAAGCGGCAGTCCGGGCGAAGGGGATATCTTTGGGTGTCAGCAATATCCACCGCTCTTAGATATAGTGGTGCCAATTTGATAAACTAAATTTTAGTGGGAGTAGTATCCTGCAATTATTTAAAAACATTCTTGGAGGAATGGTATGAAAAAGTCAGTTTTAATGGGTTTAGTGTTTTGGTCATTATTCTTTTTTAGCACTAATTTGTATGCCGCGGGGGATGATGAAATATTAATCGGATATACGAGTGATGCGATATCCATGGATCCTGCCAACCATAGGGAACGGACAACAGAAACAATATTGCGGAATATGTATGATGGATTGGTCGTAAGAAACAGTAAGATGGAAGTGGTACCACAGCTTGCTGAGAGCTGGAAACAGATTGATACCTTAACCTATGATTTTACACTGCGAAAAGGCATAAAATTTCATAATGGCGATTTGTTGACGGCCGAAGATATAAAGTTTACCTTTGATCGTATTATAACAGACGGAGCGATTGACGGTCAGACAAGCCCGCGTAAAAGTCTTCTGGGTTCTTTGAAAGAGATAAAAATATTGGATTCACACAAAGTGCGCTTTATTCTGGGAGAACCCTGGCCTGTTTTTCCGGCCTTTCTTCCCTGGCAGGAGGTGGTTTCCAAGAATTTTGCATCCAGTGTTGGAAATGAAGGCATGTCAACCAACGTGAATGGTACTGGACCCTTTAAGTTGGTTGAATGGATTCGAGGCAATAGAATTGTTATGGAACGTTTCGATGATTACTATGGTGGTGCTGCCAGTATAAAACCTGTTGGAAAAGCAAAAGTGAAACGTGTGATCTGGAAAATAATTCCGGAGAATGCGTCTCGTGTTGCGGCTTTACTATCGGGTGAAGTCGATATTATCAATGATGTACCGACTCACAGCATTAAACAGATAGAAAAAAACGCAAATACAAAAATCATGACGGTTAATGGGACCCGCAGTTATTTTCTTGCTCTGAATAATACCAGGCCTCCTTTTGATAATATCAAGGTTAGACAAGCATTCTATCATGCGATTAATATTGATCTGATTATCGAGAAAATTTTGAATGGCAATGCTACCCGGATAAGTAGTATACTCAGTCCTGATGCTTTTGGTCACAAAACGAATTTACCTGAATACGAATACAACCCCCAAAAAGCAAAAAAACTACTGGCTGAAGCAGGATACGCCGATGGTATCAGTGTTACACTTGATGTTACCAGTAATTTGAAAGATCTTGCAGAAGCCTTTTCGGCAAACCTGTCAGATGTTGGTATTAAGGCCATGGTAAAAGTTTGGGAAAAATCTGTCATCGGGCCGGAGTGGAAAAAACCTGTTAAGACCAGAGATATTTTCTTTACCAGCTGGGGCAATGGCTCTCTGGATCCTGTGGGTATTATGACACCTACAATGCGCACAGCTGGAAGGGGTAACTATTCCGGTTATTCAAATCCTGAAGTTGATGCGTTGATAGATAAAGCCATGGTTGAAATTGATCGTGCAAAACGTGCCTCATATTATCAGGAAGTAGAAACCATCCTGAACAAACAGATTCCTGTTGTATTTCTCTGGCTGCCCAAAGAAGTATACGGTGTAAGCAACAGACTTGCCGGATGGCAGCCGAAGGCTGACAATCAGATCAATTTACATGATGCATATATCAAGTAAAATGTGTTTGATAAATTATTAATCAGGTGTTGAATAAATGGAAAATTTTTTAAAAAGATTATTAAGATTGATTCCCGTTCTCATCGGTATAAGTCTGATCGTATTTTTAATGATCAATTTGACACCTGGAGACCCTGTGCAAATTATGTTAGGTGATCAATTTGTAACTCAGGAGATGGAACAGACACTCCGTGAGGATATGGGGCTGGATCTTCCGATTTACCAACGGTTTGGTCGATTCCTTTACAATGCAGCTCACGGTAACTTTGGCAGGAGCTTTTTTCATCGACGACCGGTCATGGATGTTATCCTTGAGCGGCTGCCTGCGACAATTGAATTAACTCTCTGTTCCATGTTGATGGCAATTTTTATCTCAATTCCATTGGGTGTTCTTGCTGCGGTGAAAAAAGGAACTGTCTATGACAGATCTTCCGTTGTAACTGCCATGATTGGCGTATCCATGCCTGGATTTTGGTTTGGCATAATTTTGATTATTTTATTTTCTATTAACCTGCAATGGCTACCGGTGTCAGGACGTTCTACCTTTTCCATGAGTGTCCCGTCAGTAACTGGGATGTTATTGATCGATACATTGCTGGCAGGGGAAATAGATAGTTTTTTTGATGCTGCAAAACATTTGATATTACCGACGATTACCCTTGGAATGGCTATGGGTGCGACACTCATGCAGGTTACCCGTGCATCCATGATGGAAGTGTTAAAGCAAGACTATATTCTCTTTGCCGAGGCCAAAGGATTGAAATGGTTTCGGGTGACATTTTTGCACGCATTAAAAAATGCCCTGATACCTACAATAACCGTCGCTGCTATTCAGACCGGACAATTACTGGGCGGTAATATGATTATTGAGACGATATTCGGTTGGCCCGGTGTCGGAAGTCTTGTCGTGCAGGCGATTTTCAACCGTAACTATCCTCTGGTACAGGCCGCAGTCCTAATTTATGTTCTTGTTTATGTCATTATGAATTTTACTGCGGATATTTTATATACTGTGTTTAATCCAAGGGTACGTCTATGAATACTACAAACACTGGTCCGTCCGATACTATTTTAGAAAGTAATAGTGATAATTTGGACCAGCACGAAGAAAAAACTGTTTCACTTTTTTCCATTAGCATTCATAATTTTTTGAGCAACCGTCTGGCAGTTGTAGCATCACTTATTGTTATTTTTGCCATCATAGTTTCCATTTTCAGTCCGTTTTTTGCAATGCATGACCCCAATAAGACCGATTTATTTATCAGACTGCAGCCCCCTGCATGGATGGAAGGGGGAGAGTGGAGTCATCCACTTGGTGCTGATCATCTTGGTCGGGATATTTTATCCAGAATAATATTTGGAACCAGGGTCTCAATCTCTGTTGGCTTTTCTGTAATTTTTATTGCAACGGGAATTGGGATATTCACCGGCCTGCTTGCAGGATATTTGAGGGGAAAATTTGATCTTGTTATTTCAACCGTCGTTGATATTTTATTGGGATTTCCCTACCTGATTTTTGCGATTGCATTGATGGCAGCCATGGGTCCGGGGTTTATGAATATCATTCTGGCGCTTGTTTATAAAGAGTGGGTAATACCCTGTAGGGTTGTCCGAGGTGAAACGCTAGTGGTCAAGGAGATAGAATATGTAGAGGCGGCACAAGCCATAGGCGCCTCGAAATTTCATATCATGCTCAAAGAAATTTTACCGAACATTCTTTCCCCGGTGATTGTTGTAGCAACAACAAGAATGGCAACGGTTATCATCCTGGAATCCAGCCTTTCTTTTCTGGGATTGGGAATTCAGCCCCCCACGGCTTCCTGGGGTAATATGGTAGCCGATGGCCGCGAATTTATGCTCGAAGCCTGGTGGGTAAGTACTTTTTCAGGAATTGCCATTTTGATATTAGTATTATCTATGAATCTTGCAAGTCTCGGTTTAAGAGATGCATTTGACCCAAGATTTAGTGAAGCCTAATGAAAAAGGAAGATATGAATCATCAATCCCCATTATTGAAAATTAATAATCTTTGTACTTATTTTGATACTCATGGCGGAATTGTTAAAGCCGTTGATGGTGTCAACATAGACCTTTACCCAGGGGAATGCCTGGGTGTCGTGGGAGAATCAGGCTCCGGTAAGAGTGTTACGTTTACAAGTGTAATGGGGCTTATTAAAAAACCCGGAAAGATAGTATCGGGCAGCATTGAATTCCAGGGTAAGGATCTTGCCCGTTTCACCCAGCGCCAGTATAGAAATATTCGTGGTAAAAAAATTGCCATGACCCTTCAGGATGCCTTAACTGCCTTAAATCCCTCTATAAAAATTATTGATCAGATTTCAGAAGTATTAAAAGAACATGATAGTGAAATAAAATCGCAGGGGAAAAAAGCCATCAAAAAGCGAGCGATCGAAATGATGACTCTGGTGGGTATACCTGATGCAAAAAATAGACTGAAAGATTACCCGCACCAGTTTTCCGGTGGTATGAGACAACGGATTATGATTGCCATCGCCTTGTCATGCAAACCGAAATTATTGATTGCCGACGAGCCGACAACCGCCCTTGATGTGACCATTCAGGCACAAGTTTTAAATTTAATTTCTGAGATCAGGAAAGAATTGGATATGAGTGTAATTATTATTACTCATAATCTGGGGGTTGTATCTGAGTATACTGATAGAACAGTGGTCATGTATGCAGGACAGATCGTCGAGAACGGATTGACCAGAGATGTGATATTGAATCCTCAGCATCCTTATACCAAGGGTTTATTAAAATCGATTCCACGTCTTTCTGATTTGAGAAAAAAAATCCATCCCATTCCGGGACAGGTATGTGATCTCGTCAATCTTCCAGCTCAATGTCGTTTTTTCTCCCGATGCTCATACCGAACAGCAGCTTGTAAGAAAAATATCGAGATCAGGAAGTTGGATGGCCATGGTGAGGTACGTTGTAAATTGATTGATGAATAACAGCAAATAACAATATTTTTAGCACATCAATGGGATTGAAATGAATAATACGCCTCTTCTAAAAATTCAGAATATGAGTAAGCATTTTGAATTAAAAAGCAGTTTTATTGATAAACACATCTTTAAGAAGCGAAATACGGTTAAGGCTGTCTCAGATATAAGTTTGTCCATCAATAATGGGGAAACTCTCGGCTTAATCGGCGAAAGTGGTTGTGGGAAAAGTACTCTTGGAAGAGCAATACTGCGCTTGTATGAACCAACTCATGGAAAAGTATTTTTTGATTCTGAAGAAATTACTGCCATGACACCAAAACAATTAAAAGGGATCAAACGGAAAATGCAAATTATTTTCCAAGATCCATATGCCTCTCTAAATCCCAGAAAATCCATTGAAGAGATTATCAAACTGCCTTTAAAAATCCATGAGTCACTAAGTAGAAAAGAGATGGACAAAAGAGTTCTTGATATCACTGAACGGGTCGGCCTTAAACCTCAGCATTTGAAACGTTACCCTCATCAGTTCTCCGGTGGCCAACGTCAAAGAATTGGAATCGCCCGGGCTTTGATCCTGAAACCTGAATTTGTCGTCTGTGATGAACCGGTATCCGCTTTAGATGTTTCAATTCAGGCCCAGATAATTCAATTAATGGCAAAATTGAAAGAGGATTTTTCTCTGACAATCCTTTTTATTTCACATGATATTTCGGTCGTCGCCTATTTGAGTGATCGTATTGCAGTCATGTATCTCGGACAGCTGGTGGAGGTTGCGGATGTCAAGGAATTGCTTGAAAATCCAATGCACCCGTATACTAAGGTTCTTTTGGATGCCATTCCCCAGGTGGAACAGATTGGGGTTCATAAAAGAGTGCTCTTGAAAGGTGACATTCCATCACCTCTGAATCCTCCTGCTGGCTGCAAGCTTCATACACGCTGTCCCAGGGCAATGGGCAAATGCAGTACTGAAGTGCCTGAATTAAAAGAATATATTCCAGGTCATCAGGTTTCCTGTCATTTGTTGTAATGTGTTTTTTTGGAGATATACTTGAGCTATGAACAAATTTAAAACAGGAAAACCTATCATCCTCAAAGGATCTTCTTTTGAACGGGGTGTGCTTCAGGCAGAACTCTGTCCTGAAATGATCGATTCAGTAAGAGAAAATATACTGTCGCAAGTGAACAAATATAAAGATTTGCTCAAATCTGATAGAAACAAAGCTTACCTGAAAGCGCAGACCAATTTAACTCAAAAGTATGTTCCTGACATTTTTGATGAAATTAAAGGGATTGCCAAAGGATTTGAATTGGGAATTGATGATTTGTTTAAATTTTATCATCTTCGGATCATAAGGGATATAGATGGATGTACCACTTGGGCAGTTTCACTTTCAGGAGAGGGAGCTGTTGTTGGGAAAAACAGGGATCAGGCGGCTGGTAGTCACGCACTGCAACGGGTATTCATCCATCAAGATCCGGCATGGCAACAGAATAAAATCCTATCTGTCGGGAGCCTTGGGGCACCTTGCGCTTACTCAAGCGGCATCAACGCCCATGGATTTTGTCTGGCAGATACAAACATTTTGACATCAGACCATGGACCGGGGATCTGCAGGTATTTTTTAATGCCATTTTTACTGGTAACCTGCAAGAGTACAGACGATGCCCTTAAAATGATTACAGACCTACCTCACGCCGGAGGGGGTTCCCTTACATTGGGAGACAAATATGGAAATATCACAATTGTGGAATTGGGCCATACCAGTGTCGATATTCAAACCCAACCATCTTGGCTGGTAAAAACAAACCATTTCGATTCTGATCAATTGAATTCAAGTAATATAATATCAGGTAGGCAGTCAAATATAAAAAACTCAATGGATCGTCTCCGATTTATAAAAAGTAGAATAAAAGATGTCCATCAGAAGTTCAGTTTGGAAAAAGCCATTGACCTCGAGAGAAGTCATGGGGGAGATGATGAGGTAGGGATATGCAGACATATTGAACAAGACACATTATCCACAATATCAGGCGTTATTTACACCTGTGGTGACAATTTATTATATTTTTCAGATGGGAATCCCTGTCTTGCTTCCTGGTATAAATTTTCTCTGGAAAGCAACCCACTTAACAAATGTGAGAAGACATGAATCTGACTCAATTAAGATATTTTAATCAAACAGTAAAATGCAAGGGTGTTTCGGCTGCTGCCTTAAAGCTTTTTGTTACCCAGCCTGCTGTCACAAAACAGATAAAGCTTCTTGAAGAGGAGGTTGGCAATAAATTATTTGCTAAAAGGAATAATTCATTTCAGCTCACAACCGCTGGCAGCATTTTATTTGATAAATCCGGTGAGATATTATCACTTTTTGATGAATTGGAGGATGATCTAAAGAATATCGATGGCACCAATTTTGAAAAAATCATTGTGGGATGCGGGTCTCTTGCGGCACGAATAATTTTTCCTGAAATTATAAAAAAATTTTTAGCCACCTATCCAAACAATGACATTTCAATATTTGAATGCGGTTCAAATGAAATGAATGGGTTAATATCCAATGATACCATTGATTTTGGAACCGGATTTAAAACGATTTTAAAAGGTAGCACAATAGAATTTGAAAAACTGTTTACCAGTAAATTCAAGGTGATTTGCTCAGAGAACAACATCATGGCAGAAACTGATGTCATAAAAATAGAAGATATACTTGAGCTGCCCTATATAAGTTACTCTACGAATTCAGTCATTATAAACCTTCTCGAAAACTATTTGCCAACCGAAAATATAAATAAAGTGCTCAATGCCCAATACAGCGAAACAATTATCAAATATGTACAATTGAATTTTGGTGTTTCAATTGTACCTGATTACATTTTGAAACTTTTAAAACCCACCGGAATAGCGATTAAAGAACTTGACGTCGAGCTATCTATCGATTTCGGGCTTTTTAAAGATAAAAATAGATATCTAAGCCCTGCTCATAAAAAATGTATCGATTTAGTAAAAACCTATTATAAAAAAAGCATAGAGAGCATCCTTTGAATACCGGTTATACAAAAGTTACAAATCTGAAAGATGCGATTAGATCCCATGTTAAGGATGGATGCCATTTGTCCCTTGGCGGATTTACTGTGGATTGTCGCGGTCTGATCCCAAAAATGTGTCAGGTTATTTTACCTATTGATGACAGAGGTAGGGCCTGGTAGTAATCAAAACAAAACTACCAGGCCCCGAGCAGACAGCAGTCTACCGCACTGAGTTATCCCTT
>JAIPEE010000093.1 GCA_021737275.1 Desulfobacterales bacterium | reverse complement strand
TTCGGATAATATCCCTGGTCGCTCCCAAGCGCAATGCTATTCTTTCCTGAGGGATTCCCAGCCGGTTCATGCGCCAGATTTTCTGATCCAGTTTAATTTGCCGGACCGCTTTCAGGGAAGAGGCTTTCTTTGTCCGGCACGCCTATTTCCTCGGGGCCAGCGATCCCTACAAATCCCCGTTTCATCCATCATTCTGGATGAGACCATCTATCTCCCAGAAAAGCAGTCGATCACAGGCGGGTAAGCCTGTTTGCCGAAAACATCGGGGATAAATCAGGCATCCATCCACAACCATTTATTAAAAATGGCAACATTGCCAAATCTAATAAATGCCGATTTGGCTCGTGGGTTCACCGTGGCCCAGGTGGCTGAAAAGCACGGCTGGCGTTCACCAATGCGGACTGGCGGGATTTTCAGAACACCCCGGCAATGGATGAAACACACAAGGGCGGCATCCTCATCGACGATTACCTGGAGATCCTGAACAAAACGGGATGGTATCACACCCATATCATCCAGGCCCCCATGTCATCCCAGCGCTTCAGCGCCGGAGTGGTTTCAGCCATGCAGAAAAGAAACATCCTGGGGGTGATCAGCCGGTATGTGATTGTCCTGGGCCAAAACAATTGACATGCGGGCATTTCATTGATATGGCATTCATGATAACGAAACTATGGTTGAGTTTTTAGGGCGTTAAGACTTGTTGCAAGATGGTTGTATTTTTGAAAATCAAAAACCTTGAGACCATTACAATCCAAATTTTTGGATTGTGTTATCAGATAACATTCAGATTTACAAAATGGACGGAGCCACACATCAACTTGCTACGCGGCGGGAACGGCCCGGGTCAGTTGCCCTTATGCGGTTGCCTCTTGGGCGGGAACAATCCGGTTCCATCCGACTATCGCGAATGACCCGGACCGTTATGCCCATCTTAAACTTAGCAAAAGGAGAAGACTATGGCGATTTATAGTGCAAACAAACCGAATAGAACCTTGACTCTTCATAAAGACGGTTGCAAACATATTTCAACCCAAAAAGGAATGCAACCTTGTGGTTGTGGACCTACAGGCTCTCAAGGGAATCAACAGTGGTGGTGTGAATCACATATGAACAGAAATGACGTGGATACATTCATGAAGAACCGATTTTGGTCAATATTGGTTTGTGATCAATGTTACTAATGAATAAAAAAACATATCAACCGTCTGAATAATATGAAAAGGAGGAATGAATGAAGAGAGTGCTAATTTTTTTTATGTCTACTTCAATCTGTGTGTTTTTCCTGATTTCTTGTGGAGATGATAAAGAACAAAAAATCAATGAACTCGAACATCAAATTCAAATTGAACAACAGATGAAAGAAAAAGCACAACAAGATGCCGCAAAAGCACAACAAGATGCCGCAAAAGCAAATAGTAATTTAAATTCACTCATAGGTATAAGTATAGCCTTCGCTATCGTTGTCCTTATAATAGGCGTCGCTATGGGTTCAAGAGCCCGAAAGGATGCAAATAAACAATCAATAATGAATGAGGGCAAATCTGATGACTAAGAGTAAAGATGAATCAAAAATAGCTCTAAAGTCGAAGTCAAACAGCACCGCAGTATCAAAGACTATATCTTCATATTTCCCTGCAATTTCTAAACCATTAAACAAGCCTAACATTGACAATGATTTCAATAATCTTCCCGCTATCGAAAGAGTTACCGAAGCTTTACGGTATAACCTTCTTTCTATCGAATATTCCATTTCCCCTAAAGGGGGTTTGAGGCAATGGATTAAGGTCAATCTCTCATTGCTTTTGTTGTTTGGAATACCTATTTTAATTTTTGTACCACTTGCCACGTATCTTATGGGAGGTTTTGAGAATATTTCAGTGCTATTAGAAAATTCTACTCAACTTGTGCTTATGGCTGCTCAAAATGTACTAAAACTTATTGTTGTAATCATAGTCATCGGCTCTATATTGTATATAATATTCAAGTTGCTATCGCTACGTTATTCATCAAAAAAAAAAGAATCAGAAAGTGAAAAAGATGATTTTATTGATGTAACTCAAAATAATAAAGGAAGGTAAAAACTAGCATAACCCTGCGCTTCAGCGGTTCGTTTTTGCTCCGCTGCGCTCCGCAAAACCGAACCGCTGAGCTTATTGTTACCTTTTCCCCCTACTTAATGATTTTACCCCATGGCTAAAACTGTCAAGGATCATTTAATTTCATAACCATTAAAATACAAAACCTGATGTGGTCGATTTGTTTAGAAATGATGGCAAGATGGTTGAACTTTGGTAAGCTCAAAAGAAAGATCTTAGAAGATAATTCCAAAAGACGACTCAAAACACAAGAAGATTCTGAACGCCATCAAACTCAGTGAGGAATTTTATAATAACAGGTTTTGATGTGCTCAAAAATATGCATGGATTTTTTTCAAAATCGATGAATCAACATCCAATTTTTTCATATTCAAATTTTTCATATATAAATAAGGGATTTTTCACATTTTTTGTCGAAATTCATTGACTTATCTTAATGTGTGCGGTTTCATCAGACAGGTTTGGAAATTTTTAATCCAAAGAGGAAATTATCATGAAAAGGAAAATAGTTGTTATCACCCTGCTTACTTTGGTCGCGATGTTCATTGGTATTAATCGAACATGTTTTGCTGATATGGTGAAATTACATTCTGATGGTGAAGTGTGGATATATGACGATCACGGCAATAAAAAGAAAATGTTGCTCGGGGCATCCAACAAACAGAATGAACAGCTTCAGGTCCAGTCTGATGAAATATTCATAAAAACCCAAAAAGGCCAGATTCGTGTTTACAGCCTGGATGGAAATTTGATTAGATCTTATTTTGCACCAAACAATCCAAATGCGAACTGGGTTAAATGAAGGTTGCTTTGATCAGCAAAAATGTGACAATTCCTGATATTATCATGTCCTCTTCCGATACCCCGGGCAAATTGAAAATCGATGAAATCATACTCAGGAATTTTGATGATGAATCAGAAGTACCAATTTTCTTAATGGTTCCATTAGATGAGATAGTGGCGGGCCTGCTGTTCATCTACCCTCAATTGTTGATTCATGATGCCAAGCCCCAGAGAACCTTGCAGTACTCCGCCAGAAAAAACGGCATATAGGTCAAAGAACTAAAAGAACTGTTATTTGAAATGCTCCAGGCGAGAAATTGCCAATGAAAAAGACAAATTTACAAAAAACGCATTAAAAAGCGGTCAGGAAATTCATTGAAAAGCCTGAAAAATTTTCAATCTCCCAGTCGCCATCCAATCCGACGTCCGTCGGCTCTTGATGGGCCAAATCGTTTTGACTTTGGGGGTGGGGTTTGATAGATATTTTGATGAGTTAATTACAATGAAAAGGAAATACGTTATTGCTGAGACATTGAAAATCTATATAAGGAATATTTTATGAAAATTCATTTTTTGAATTGGATTAAACGCCATTACTTAAAAATTTTAAAATCACTTGTATTAATTGCTATTGGTTTATGTATTTCATTTCAACCATTGCGAGAAATTACATTTGATCATGAGGCTGCTCGGAGAGTTGATAAGGCTAGCATTGAATATCTAGACAGTTCCTTTAAAAGAGCTTTAAGCGCATATGTCATATGCCGCGGCTTTAATGCTATTGTTTCTTTTGCACAAGAGATGGAAATAGGAATGAGTGGTGGTGCTGTTTTAGTAGAAGGTCAATTTAATGTAAAACCCTTCGAAGTATTAGATCCCCTAAATGACCTTGTCGAAAGATTTTCATGGATATTACTTTTGTCAATCATATCAATTGGCATACAAGAATTTTTAATTAGGTTTTTTTCAAATTCGATAGTTACTTTCATTTTATTGCCTGGTTTGCTTTTGTGGTTGATTGGTATATGGACTAACCCACTGAATCGATTCGATTTTTCAGTATTGGGAAAGAAATTAATCGTTCTCGTAATGACTCTTCGATTGATAATTCCGGCAGAAGTCTTTATTTCAAATTGGGTTTATGAGCAAACCTTGAGTTCAACTTATGAAGAATCCATGGCAACTTTAGATTCTACAAAGCAAGAGCTGAATGAAAATGGTCTCATTGAAGATTTGACTGAAAAAAATCTCTCTCAGCTTCAAGTAAATGCTCAAGAGAAAAAAGGATATTGGTCCGGACTGAAAGAAATATCGTCAAAAATTGTCGATGGGGGGAAATATTTTTATGACAAGGCAAAAGCAACCAAAAAACAAATTTCAGAATTTTTAGAAATGATGATAAACAAGTCTTCTACAATCATTGAAAATATTTTAAATTTGATTATTTTATTTGTTATCAACTCAGTCGTTCTACCTATCATTACCATATGGTTGATTGTATTCATAATAAGGACGACAACAAACTCACAAATAGGGCTTAAATTTGAAAAAAAATTGAATAGACAATTCATGAAATCATGATTTTAAAGACGATTTCTATTTATTTTAACTAAAAGATTCGTTATTTGTTCAAAGTTAAGAAAAGACAAATAATTAGTTGACTATAAAAATATACCGAAAATATGTTATAAAAAAATTCAATAAAAGGGTTGATAAGATGATATTGGAAAAAATAACTATCGAAAATTTTAAAGGAATCAAAAATCCGATTTCCATAAAATTTAAGCCGATCACCCTTTTGTTTGGTCAAAACAGTATCGGCAAATCTTCTATCATTCAGGCTATAAACTATGCTCGTCAAATATTCGTGGATGGAGAAATTAATCCTGACAAGAATAACATAAAAGAACATCGGGTGGATTTGGGAGGGTTTAAAAATATTGTCCATAATCAAAATCTTGATTTGCCGATAATTTTTGAATTTCAATTATCGTATTCAAAGGAAAATCCTTTCGAAGAGTGGATATCTAAAAATATTGATAAATGGGCCGAACACAGTAGCGGTGACCCTGATTTGGATAGTGAAACATATCGAAACTATATGAAAAGTGATATGGATCTCGAATCTAGCATTAATTCGATTTCTGGAAGTTCTGTATATGTGTTACCTGATCTTTACCTTTTGGGAAAAGATATAAAAAAGGTAAAGATTAAATTAATTATTCGATGGAATCATAAATTTAACTCACCATATATTGAACTTTATCAAATGTCTGCAAATGGTGAGTTGCTTTTTCAGATATACCGGCATGAAAAAATTAGTGTTGCAGTCAAATTGTTCGTATTTAAAAATACCATCCTCCCACAATATTTCTTTGATTATGTTCACAAGAGAAATGCTGAAATATCAAAATTAAATACCAAAAAAAATGTAAGTTTAGAGTATGATGAATACAACTGCGGTAAATGCGAAAGAAATCTTGGTGAAAATTTTCCTAATGTTGAATTATTATTTGTCGAAAATATTATACAACCTTCAATTTTGCCAGATCCAGACGTACCTCTTAATATCCCTACTTCCTCGAAATATCTGAATTACCACTTTGATGATTATAAAGAGAATGTTAAAAATATTTCATTTTACAGGCAAATGATTTCAATGTTTCTTACAACACCAATACGGACTTTAACACAGATTTTTGAAGGCTCAAAACATATCGGCCCTATTAGAGAATTGCCGACACGGAATCATTTGCCGCAAGCCCCTTCAAATTTTCCTCGTTGGGTATCAGGAATAGCTGCATATGATGCATTGTTACACAAACACACGTCCTTGAAAATCATTCAGGCTACCAACAAATGGCTTTCATCAAAGGCTCATTTTAACACAGGTTACAAAGTTGAAATTAAATGTTTCAAACAGCTTGATACTGAATCTCATTTATTTAAAGTATTGGAAAGCGGTGATGATTTTGTCAATACGACTAAAGACATTAAAGAGGCTATTAAAGATTTGCCGGAAAAAGTATTTTTTCAAATCAGAGATATTTCTCAAGGTATTCCCCTGTCGATGCAGGATGTCGGAACTGGAATTTCGCAAATTCTACCCATCATTGTTGGGTCAATCTACTTAAAAATGAAGTTTCTGTGTATCGAACAGCCGGAATTGCATATTCACCCGGCATTACAGGCGGTAATGGCAGATTTGTTTATTGAACAATGCGCAGATCTTGAACTAAGAGAAGAAAGGTCCGCTTTTGTTGTCGAAACCCATTCCGAGCATTTGATGCTACGAATATTAAGGCGCATCCGGAACACCAAAGAAAATGAAGGAAATTGTGAGTACCCAATCCATCCAGATGATATTGCAGTTTATTACCTGGTGAAAGATGATAATATCACTGATGCCATTCACATTCCTATAACGGAAGACGGAGAGTTCTTACTTCCATGGCCTAATGGTTTTTTTCCGGAAAGAGCTAAGGAATTGTTTTCATGATATACGAATATGCCATAGAACCGGAACTTCTTGTTGAATGGGCACAGAATCAGATTGTTGCAAGTTATATAAACGATAATTTTGGATTGGGAAAACCAAGATTGATGTCAGAATTTCCCAAATTGAAAAAAATTAGAAAGCAATATCTGGAATACACAAATCAGCCAGAAAATGATGACCATGCAAAAAAACGGTTGGCTGAACTTTTTTCATGCCTTACTGAAAAAACTATCAAGAGACAAAATTACTATTATGATGGTCAAAAAAGTTGGTTAGAAAATGCTGAACTTGAAGATGCTCAAAAAATGCCATTTCGGGCCATTATCTCTCAAAAAAACCCACGACAGAAAAGTAAAATTCTTTTGAATGAGGCCATTGGAGGATGGCCCGCTAAATATTGGGATGCCGACGACAGCATTAGGGTCAAAAAACAGGCCCAAAGCATCATTGAACTGATTACACCTTTATTATATTCCTGCAATAAAATCTATTGGATTGATCCTTATTTCAGACTTCAAAAAAATATTAGCCTGTTCAGATTGATACTGAAAACCCTTTTAAGTCACAATAAAGATCTATCCAAACAGACATTTGAAATACACTTTTCTATTGATAATTTAGGGGCGACACAGAAACATATTGAAAAACAATTCAGAAAAAAAATCGAACCTATCCTACCTGAAAAATTAGTTTTGAATATCAAAGGTTGGTCAAGGTTGCCCGGCAAAGAAAAATATCATGATCGATTTTTACTGACTGATATAGGGGGTATTCGGTCGAGTTTTGGTTTTGATGAAGAATACGGAGAGGTGACTACCGCCTTGGACCTTCTTTCAAAAAAGGAATACTTAAGCAGGATGCAAAATTATATACATTCTCCTGTTTTTGAACTTGAATATCAATTTTGCATGACTGGCATAACCATAAACCAAACAAAGAATTGAGAACAACTCCTATGAAAAAATCGTTATGGAATTTTGCCCAAAAATATTCCGATAATGGAAATGACGAGGTCCTTTTAAGGTATCTTTTTCAAGAAATATAATAACGACCATGCCCAGACAGGCTCAACCGCAATAAACCATGAAAGAATTAAGAGGGTTGACCGGTTCTTTAACATAAATGCTGATAATGAAATTTTTTGGCAGACAGCGCCCCGTGGTCTCTTTAATATTTCATATCAGGCCTTGGCTCATATCTGTCTTTTAAGAAAACGACTTTATTGTTATTGATACACCTTATTTTGGAATGATCTATCTGGTCGGTCAATCTAAAAGATCGAAATCATCATAACCCTTTTGAGAAAATTCATCCGGTAAAATATATTGGGAAGTTTATCAGGGTGCATTCGATTCGTTTCGCTTTAAAGTCTATGGAACGATATTCACGATATTGCCAATGGAGAATACAAACACAAAATCAGCAATGAAATATATCGGAGTGGATATGTGATCTAAATTCTCGATGCCGCTCTATAGTGTTTTTTATTAAACAGCAAATTTTAAAGGACGCAAGCCTTCGGATTCTCTTCAAAAATACGATTCACAGTAAATATTGTTCAAGTATCATTATCCCATGGATAACAATTTCCAGGGTCATTTATTTTGGGATACCATTAGAATTCAAAACCTGATAAGGTCATTTTTTCAAACAGATAAAGACAGTCGGCAACAATGAGGCAGGGGAAAAACATGTGCTAACCGTTC
>JAIPEE010000092.1 GCA_021737275.1 Desulfobacterales bacterium | reverse complement strand
GCGTCTTCACCCCGGACGATACGGCCGTGCAGACACCGAACTCCGGCACACCCTATTCCTGGATGGGTATGGACCTGCGTGCCGAGCCGATCGTGCTGACCGTGCCGGCGATGGAAGAGGATCGCTATTTTAGCGTCCAAAACATTTCATCATACCTTGACAACACTCTGACGGGATATTATTTTTTTACCAAAATCAAAACTATTGAATTCTAAATATCATTTTTTTGCCTTTGCTATGATTATAAAAATTGAAACGGGAGGTGTAATTATGTGTGACTTAAAATTCGATCCTACTTCTTTTGGATAACCAGACCGGTTTTCATATTTTATGATCCATATTTTTTACGGATTTTTTCAGATGGTTGTATTCGCCTGAAAATTAATATTTTTATATTTTCTGAAGGAGGTGGTCATATGTTCAACCTTATACCCTGGAAGAAAAAAAACAAGCACAGCGTTTCGGATAAAAAAAGTATCGATAATATGATCAGTCGGCTTATTGATAATGATTTTTTACCCTCTTCAGGATTTTTCAGGGAGGACCTTTGGTATCCGAGCATCGACATCAGTGAAGGAAAAAAAGATATTGTCGTCACGGCAGAACTTCCCGGTATAGAGAATAAAGATATCAATATTTCTCTTGAAGGCAGACAACTGATCATTAAAGGTGAAAAGCGGCATGAAAATGAAAATAGTGGAGAAAATTACTACCGGGTTGAACGGCTATACGGCTCTTTTAACAGAACGGCCGTCCTGCCGGCTGATGTCGATCCGGAAAAAGTGGATGCATTCTTCAGAAAGGGTATCCTTACAATCAAACTGAAAAAACTGAAGGATTCAGAATCAAAAAAGATTAAAGTAAAATCAGCTTGAAAATTTTTGCTTATTTTTGAAAGGAGGTATGTCACATGTTAACTACAAGATTTTTCAACATTCCGACACAAAGTTTTAAAAGCCCGTTTGATGAATTGAATCGAATGAGACGGTTTCTGGATCATCTGACACAAGGCAGTGCCTACAGTTCTCCGTTTCGAAGTCTTTCTCAGTCCGGCGTCTTCCCCTCGATAAATATGACGGAAGACGTTGATAATTACTTTATCCGTGCTGAGCTTCCCGGCATCAAGGCTGGTAATTTGGATATCCAGGTTGAGGGGAAGGTTCTCAAGCTTTCCGGAGAACGAAAATTTTCTGAAGAAGATGAAAATGTCCAATATCATCGGAGAGAACGTGAAGCCGGAACTTTTTCAAGAGCTTTTACTTTACCCGGTGATGTCAACGTCGATAAAGTTGATGCTAAAATGTCAAACGGCATTCTTACGATTACGGTTCCAAAAGCTGAAGCGGCAAAACCGAAACAAATTACAATCAGTTGATATTTAAGAAAGGAGGGGTCAAAATGACTGCAGCACAAGAACTCCAGGTAAAAGAAAAACAAGAAGTGGCTTCACCCGCTGAACAAACCAAACCGGGAATTATTTTTACACCTGATGTCGATATTTTTGAAACCGATCGTAATATTACACTTCTCGCAGATATGCCGGGCGTTGCAGCTGACGATATTGAAATTGATCTCCGGGAAAATATACTTACGGTTGCTGGAGATGTAAAACCTTTTGAGGGGGCTGATGAATCAGACATTCTTGTTGAATTTGAGATTGGGAAATACCATCGCCAGTTCACTTTATCGGATAAAATCGATCAGGGCAAAATCGAAGCCAATTTTGAAGACGGGGTATTAAGGTTGACTCTGCCTAAAGAGGAAAAGGCCGCGCCCCGTAAAATCGCTGTCAAATCTGCATAATTGTTCTCGCATCCGGCAGGGACTATGTATTAAATAAAATAGTCCCTGCCCTTTCTTCACATCGCATCCTAAACAAAAAATAATCTATAAAGCGGCTACTGAGCATCAAATATCAATTTCGCATCGCCATAAAAAATAATTCTTGTCATTCATAACCTTTTAAAATACAAAACGCTTAATATCACGTTTTCGTGCCTTGTTCTTATTCTCATGCATTCAAATCAAGGAGGCATAACATATGATCACTATCTATTCCGAAGACCACCGTTTACATCATGGGCAGTACGAACTGATTGCAGGCGGATTTGTTCCGCCATTTGAAAATCCGACCCGGCTGGACATCATTATTTCCCGCCTTAAGGAGAAAAATTTCGGTGAAATAAAGCCTCCGAATGAATATGGGCTGGATCCGATACTGAGGGTTCACACTGAGGATTTCATAAACTTTTTGAGAACGGCTTATGATGAGTGGTATGAACTGCATGGCGGAGAAAAAGATGCCATGCCGATTACCTGGCCCACCCGGCATCTGCGCCAGGTCGTGCCCAAAGGCATCAACGGCAAACTCGGCTACTATTCATTTGATGCCGCCACACCCATCACATCCACTACATGGCAGGCTATTACATCTGCTGTAAATGTTGCCCTTACCGGTGTTGATTTAATAAAAGAGGGCCAACGCGCTGTATTCTCCCTTTGCCGCCCACCCGGCCATCATGCTGCAAAGGATCTTTATGCCGGTTACTGTTTTTTCAATAATGCTGCAATTGCCACCCAGGCTTTTATTGACAAAGGCGCTGAACGCGTTGCCATTCTGGATATTGATTATCATCACGGCAACGGCACACAGGCAATCTTTTATGACCGTTCAGATGTTCTGTTTGTTTCCCTGCATGGCGATCCTGACCAGGAATACCCGTATTTTTTGGGATATAAAGAGGAGATCGGCACAGGCAAGGGAGAGGGTTTCAACAAAAATTTCCCCATGCCCTGGGGTACATTGTGGCCGGTTTACAAAGATGCGCTTGATCAGGGGATAGACAGTATTCAAAATTTCAAACCTGATGCCCTGGTTGTTTCTACAGGTGTCGATACTTTTGAAAAGGATCCGATTTCAAAATTCAAACTGAAAAGTGAAAATTATCTGGAAATGGGCAACATGATCGAATCACTTTCCCTGCCGACCCTTTTTGTTATGGAAGGCGGGTATGCGGTGGATGAAATCGGTATTAATACGGTAAATCTTTTGAGCGGTTTTGAAGAAGCTTAATTCATTTCATAATAAAGCGATTAACCGCTTTCATTAAAAATGGTTAATCGCTTTAATAAAAAAGTTTTTCTTTGCATTTAAAACAGCCGACAGGTTTCTTTATTCAACGTGCTGATTTTCTTTAACTCATAAAATAATCCTATTACCTTCAAAAAATCGTCTTTTGGACGATTTACATTGTTAAAATTATAAGGTAATTTCGATTTATCATTAAAGATCCACTTTCCTGTTTTGATGGAATTAGAATTCATTATTTAAGGGAGACAGAGGGGATTCAACATCATAAATCAATGATAACCGTTATTTCAAACACATACCCTGCGCTGAAATTCCCGGGCCTCAATTTTAAAAAGGACCTGAAGTTTTTTACTGAATCTGAAATATTAGAAGGTACGACATTGTTCATGCCTGTAAAGTTATAAATAGTCAGTTTGCTGTCATTTAGTGTTGGAACAAAAAACAAAGAATTCTAACGGCTGCTTTATTTCAAGTTATTAATCTCTGTTTAAGAAACACTTAAAGATTTATATCATATTTTAAACGCATGAGGAGGGTATTCAGATGAAAGTAAACCGTACAAGTCAAATTTCGGCAATTCTGATTAGCGTGCTGGTTGTCAGTGCAGTGCTGGTTGCAGGTGCTTTTGCTGCCGACAGACCATTTGAAGGCCAGACACTTATAGTTGGGACTTGGTCCGGCCCATATGCCAAAAATTTTGAAGAGGCTTTTTCCAAACCTTTTGAAGAGATGACCGGTGCCAAACTGTTACATAAATATTCTTGGGATTTTACGCCCGAAATCATCGCTGCTCCTGAAAATGACCCGCCCCTGGATGTAACCATTACCGCTGATTCAGATTATTTACTGGGTGTTAAAAGAAAATTATGGCTTCCAATCAGGTATGAGAATGTGCCCAATGCTGATAAAATCTTCGATATAATCAAAGATGAAATGTCTCCAACTACAGAATATGGCGTTCCGTTTGATGTCGGCATCCATGTGCTTATGTACCGCAAGGACCTGGTCAAAACCCCGCCTGCATCCTGGAAAGATTTATTTGCCGATGAGTACAAAGGCAAAATTGCCATTGAACGCTGGTTTCCCTACTGGGTTTATATCGGCAGCTACCTGACAGACTACGACCCGCCCAAAAAGGCCATCTATTCCCCTGAAGGCCGTGAAGCGATTTTTGATCAGATGAAAAATTTGAGTGACCGCTGGTTCTTCTGTTACAGCAAGGGTGCTGAATTCTGGGCAGCCATGGATTCCGGAGAGATTACAGTCGGCAATTACTGGAACGGCACGGGTACCGTAAAGGTTCTGGAGGATCCGGATAGATTTGCGATGGTGCTGCCTGAAGAAGGTGCCGTTGCATACCTGGACCACTTCTGTGTTGTCAGGGGAACAAAGAAAAGAGATCTGGCGGAAGCCTTTATTAACTATCTGGTAAGCACAAAAGGTCAGACCGCATTTTTGAAAAAACATTACAACCTGATGGTTAATAAAGAAGTTGTTCCTGAAATTCCTGCTGTAATGGGTGATATTCATCCTAAGAAAGATGAAGACTGGCGAAAAATCAGCTTCATTGATGCAGAAGCACTTGAACCGCTCCGCAAGGAACTGGAGGACCGTTTCATCAAGGAAGTGCTGGCCAAGTAAAATAAACAGCAGTTCCTGTCGGTTTGAAATATGAAATACCTGGTATTCGGATCAGCACTATCCCGGATACCAGGTATCTGAGTTCAGTATTTCAAGCGTTTTCCGGCCACCTTTAAGATTATGAAGAAAGGATGAACACGATGCCCAATTTTTCTCTGGAGCTTCAAAATATCGGGAAAAGATATGGAGAGGTTGTTGCCCTTGCGGATATTAATCTCCAGGTCAAAGAAGGAGATTTCTTTTTTCTTTTGGGCCCAAGCGGCTGTGGCAAGACAACACTTCTAAAGATTATTTCAGGCCTTGAAGCACCGACCAGAGGAAGGGTTATTATTAATGGGAAAAATGAGACTGAGCTCCATGCCAACAAAAGAAATACCGCCACCGTTTTCCAGGAGTGGGCTCTTTTTCCGCACATGAATGTCTATGACAACATCGCATTTGGCATGAAAATGCACAAATTTCCTGCACAGAAAATTAAAACCAAGGTAGCTGAACTGCTGGAACTGATCCATATGGGGGGTTATCACAAACGCATGGCCTATGAATTAAGCGGCGGTCAGCAGCAAAGAGTCGCCATTGCAAGGTCTCTCGCGATTGAACCGGACATTCTTTTACTTGATGAACCGCTATCCAATCTTGATCTCTCGTTAAGACAAAACATGAGAATTGAACTGATTCGCCTGCATGAACAGATTGGTAAAACATTTATATATGTTACCCATGACCAGACTGAAGCAATGACGATGGGTGACAATCTCGTTGTTATGCAAAAAGGAAAGATTGAGCAGGTCGGATCACCAAAAGAAATCTATAAAAACCCGGTCAATGACTATGTTGCCACTTTTATCGGAGAGACCAACGAAATCCCCGGAACAATCAGCGAATTATCACCCGAACCAATCCTTGAAACACCGTCAGGCATAAAATTAAAAGTGGACATCAGGGATAACTCTCTCAAAAAAGGCAGTAAGGCTGTGGCTATTGTTCGCCCTGAACATACGAAAGTCATAAAATCAGATGATGCGATAGACAACCGGTTTGACGTTATTGTAGATAATGTCGCCTATTTCGGGCCTAGCCTCCGCCTGTTTTGCCATTCGGCAAACGATAATACACCTTTCTTCGTTGATGTTTTTACAGAAACTGAAATGGCAATTACTGCCGTTGCAGGAAGTCGTATAAAAGTTGGTTTGGAAAAACAATATGCGCTCTGCTACGGAATCAATTAAAATGTCTTATCCGGAAGGTTTTAGCATGGGAACAATTACTTCTTTTAAAAAAAATTATAAGTACCTGCTGCCGGCCATACCGATGCTTCTCTTCCTTATTATCTTTTTTGTATATCCCTCTGTAATAATGGTGAAGTACAGCTTCAATAAATCCCTGCTTTACGGTGAAATTGAAAATACATTTACATTTGAAAATTATATCAATTTTTTTACGGATCCATTCTACCTTAAGGTAGTATGGAGAAGCTTTGTACTGGGTTTCTGGGTAACCGCCATCACAATTCCATTTGGTTATGTTCTGGCGTACGCCATGTGGACATCCAAAGGGTTGAAACGGAAGTTACTTTACTTCTGCATATTACTACCCCTGTTCACCAATCTGGTAATCAGGCTATATGGCTGGCGGATTCTGCTATCTCCCATGGGCCCCATTAACGGCATTCTGAAAAATCTTGGATTTACTGATAGCGGATTTTCAATGATCTATACAAAACCGGCAGTTGTTATCGGACTGGTATCAGAATGTGCACCTTATTATGTGCTCATCCTTTTTAGTGTGCTGACGCTGGTCAATCCACGATATATCGATGCCGCCTATGATCTGGGTGCAGGTAAAATCAAAACATTCTTTCAAATTATCTGGCCGCTCAGCCTGCCGGGTGTGGTTTCAGGCGGCATGTTGACTTTTATCTGGTCATTTGGCGCTTTTGCAACACCGACTATTTTAGGAAAACCCATTCACTGGACACCCGCGATTCATGCGGAAAGACAGATTCTTTCAATCAGAGACTGGCCCTTTGGTACGGCTATCGGAATGTCTCTGGTTGTGATTGTGCTCGTCATACTGTTCATTCAAAGCCGGCTGACACCGAAAGTCCATAGTCAACGGACTTAAATATAATATTTAAGAGGTATTCAGATGAGTAATAATAAACCCCCGGCAATAAAAATACTTCGCCACTTTGACTGGCACCGCCTTACATTTAATTTTTTTTTAACGGTTGTGCTGTTCATTTTGCTGGTTCCTATTTTAATCGTTGTCCTGAGTTCATTTTCAGGTAAGGAGCATTTAAGCTGGCCGTTTACTGATCTCACATTTCGCTGGTATTTCGAAGTGCTGAATCGTCCTCTATGGGTAAAAACATTTATTAACAGCCTGATCACGGCAAGCCTGACAACTGTCATATCACTGCTTGTTGCCACACCTGCGGCTTATGCGCTCAGCAAGCATAAAGGTAAGGGCGAGGCCGGATTTATCTCCTCTTTTATCACGTGGCCAATCATGATGCCGCCTGTTATTATCGGTATTGCCCTGCTGATTTTTTTAAGCAGAATCGGTTTAAGAGGTTCCTATTTTGCAATAGCCATCGGACATACGCTCTGGGCAGCACCACTGGTATTTATTACAATGGTGGCTGTATTTGAACGGTTTAATCCCATCTATATTATGGCTGCTAAAGATCTGGGTGCAAACGACATACAGGCATTTATGAAAGTCACGATTCCGATGGTGAAATCCGGTATAATTTCTGCCATGTTTCTGGCATTTGTAATTTCCACCCAGGAATTTATCATTGCCCTGTTTTTACACAGCCCGTCTACCATTACACTTCCTGTGGAGCTGTATACTGCCATAAGGGATGAATTAAGTCCCGGCATATCTGCCATTTCCGTTTATATGATCGGAATTGTAGCTGCGGGCCTGTTTGTAATAGATCGTGTGATCGGCATTGAAAATATCGGGTTTAGCGGAAAAGGATGAAGAATAAATATTGTAAGACAATTACAATTCAACAACAGGTGCCTTATTTATTAATTGATGATAACCAAACCTTTTTATTGGTTATAGGACCATCTGTTTTTTAATGAAAATTCAGTCGGCAGAGGCGATTTATTTATTAACTTAAAACCGAGGAGGTAAATTTAGTTACAGGTCCGTATTTTTATTACCGAAAAGTTAGTTGGTAAGAATGATTTATTTTTTACTTAAATTAATGGAGGAAAGTGATGAAAAAAGCATTAGTTCTATTTCTGTCAGTACTTTTTATGGTTGTCGGTGTATCCGGAATTGCAATGTCAGACGATGGCGGCGGTATTTTTGCTGAAGAAAATTTTAGCGCTACAGTATATATGACCACCGACTATGTTAGCAAGGGCGTTTCCTATTCTGATAAGGGGCAACGCATGTAAAATATATAGAGCCCCTATCATGTTTGCGTTATGTTTTTGATCAGGTGAACATAATTTCCTCCAGATAATCAACATCAAGCGCCGCACTAAACCGTTTGGTCTTAATGCTCCCTTTAAAT
>JAIPEE010000091.1 GCA_021737275.1 Desulfobacterales bacterium | reverse complement strand
CCTGCTGCTAAGGAGAGCTTCGACCTGTGTCTTACGACTGCAGCCGTCTCCTTCGCTTCCGGTCGTATAGGAAATTAACCGGGTTGGACTTTCACCAACTAGCCCGCCAACGCTTCGTGGCGCACCATAATTCAAAATTCATAATTGATCAAATATATGCCAATATTTTTGCATTTTTAATAATCAAGTCGTCACAGATCACTGATTTCCGATCACTATTCACGGCAGTCGTCAGACTGCATATCATTCAGAATTCAAGATTCAAAATTTAAGAATACCGATCACGGTCTGAACCACACTCGTGTTGTCAGACGCCATCAGGCATATTATAAATTATTTCTGTTCATTTTTAATTAATTTCTTTTCTAATTCGGTAAGTTCTCGAAGGTCATTTTCATCTTCCATTTTTGCTTCATAGTTTTTTCTTCTTTTATCAAAGAGATCGTAAATCTCTCTGGCTTTATTTTCCATTGCTTCATGGCTGATTTTACCCTTTAATTTCAGAACAGGTTTTTCATTGAATTCCAGAATCCTATCTACGTTAGCTTTCCAGAAATCCAGAGTGATATCATTTCTATTTTTCACTCTAAGTTCTGCGGTTTCGAGAAAGATAACAACTAATCTATTCAGTACATCAATTTCATCTTCGTTAAGATAATTTTTCGCAATTGTGATGTCTTGTTTTCGAACGATAGAACCTTTCCAGGAAGTGAGTGACATGTTTGGTTTATCAACATCAGCACGATTTACGATTAATTCGGCTGCAGTTTGATTAGTAACAGCATAAATAAGTTTGTTTTGTGTTTCAGCGAAAAACATCTGAGTTGCCTTATCTGTTTTATCATAATCACTGCTGAGTTTAAAAAGATCTCTCACTTTTTGGTAGAACCTTTTCTCAGAGGCACGAATATCTCTGATTCTCTCTAGCAGTTCATCAAAATAATCAGGTCTGCCATCCGGATTTTTTAAGCGTTCGTCATCCATAATAAAACCTTTGATCATAAATTCTTTCAGGTTTTTATTTGCCCAGATTCTGAATTGCGTTCCTCTTTTGCTTCTGACTCGAAACCCTATGGCTAAAATCATATCAAGAGAATAGAATGTTACTTCATAATTCTTACCATCAATGGCAGTTGTTAAGTAATTCTTAACAACTGAATTTTTATCTAATTCCCCTTCTTTCATAATATTAGAGACATGCATACTTATATTTGGGATCGAGGTGGAAAAAAGTTCAGCCAGTTGTTTTTGATTCATCCATACATTACCATCTTTAGCAAAAAGTGTTACAGAAGCTTTTCCGTCCAAAGTATTATAAATTATAATTTCTGCTTCTTCCTTCATCTTCATGTTAATTCTCCCATTAATCTACTATCACTTTTGGAAATATTTCTTCTTCTATATTCCTCACCATTTTGAAACTGACTGGTACATTTTTATCTACCAGATGAGTCTCATTATATCAAAAATGTTAGTTATAGTTCTTGGCGATTTCTGGCAACAAAAAAGAGTCGGATATCAATTCCTCTGTACAGTTGAATATCCATCATCCATCAACCATTATCAATTGAACGAAGTCCATCGTACTCAGCTCATCCGTGAGCTGAATTTATATCAGCCGTAGGCTGCATTACAGAAATTAAAAATGTAAGGAAATGTAATTTAAATGTAATTTCATAACTATATATACTAAAATAATTTACAGCATAAAATTACATTTTTACCCGTTTCTAAAAAAATATGTCCCATATTTTTTGCTTTTTTTGGGTGTCACTAATCACTGATTTAATTTTACATTTTTCATTCAATTTTACATTCGGAGTATCCGCATATGTATGCCAATATTTCACTTTTTTTATCAATTACTGAGTAAGTTCCGTCTCACCAATCAGGGCAAGATGCCCTGTATACCGTACTCAGCTCATCCCTGAGCTGAATTTATATCAGCCGTAGGCTGCATTACAGAAATTAAAAATGTAAGGAAATGTAAGGAAAATGTAAGGTCATAACTCTATGCAATAAAACATAATACAACAAAACCTTACATTTTTGCCCATTTTTGAAAGAATATATGCCAATATTTTACTTTTCAGCCCAATCACGAATCACGAGTCACGGCAACCGTAGGTTGCATAATTTTACATTCAGGCGAAGCCTGTTCTAACTTTCCAACTTTCCAACCCTATAACAATCTATTTTTTAACAACCCGTCACCGAATACCGATCACCACTTAGCACAGCGAAGCCTGCTCCAACCCTCCAACCCTCCAACCCTCTAACCCTCTAACCTTCTATTTTTTTAACAACCCGTCTCCGATCATAGACCACTGGTCACTGCCGAACAAAGTGAGGATTCATCATTACATAATTATTTCCCAATATCCACCTTTGTCGGGTCCAGTTCGTCTAATTTTCTCCTGTTCCTGCAATTTAGCTATCTGTTTCTCAATTGCCCTGGTGGACTTATCCAGTTGTTCGGCTATCTTTGGAATCGTAATATTGGGATTATTTTTCATTAGCTCTATAATTTTCACCGAAGTTTTCACCGAACTTTTCACCGAACCTTTCACCGAAGGTTTTTTAGTAGTCAAACTCAAAGTAACAAAGTCAATATCATTATAATAGAACGGAATATCATCACTATATGTATTCCAGCCCCCAAATATCTTGTCAAAACCATATCCGGCAGTTTCTGCCAGTTTGATCACCCGAAACATTTTAGCTAATATGGGATTCCTAGGTAGAGAAATATCTGCATTTCTGAGAGTTTCCAGGTCTTTGGGTAATCCACCCGGATTATAAAACTCAATATGATCCGTAAATACCCGCACTCGTGGTTTTGAAGCACTAAAATAATCGGCATGCATAAGCATGTTGACTAAAGCTTCCCGCATTGCCTGCACATGTGGCTGTTCCTCTGTAGCAATGCCATCAATAGTCATCTGGAAAGGAACATCAATTTGCTGTAGTAAGCGTGGAAAAATAGCAAAATAATATTCAAAAATATTTTCTTGCTGTTCCAGTCTAAAATTATACCGTGCTATTGCTTCTGATATAGTCGCTCCTGGTATTTCCAGATAATCAATCCTGAAATCCGGAATTATTTCTTCTATTTTTTCCGATTGACCAAAAAAAAGTAATCCGGCTATAGTAACTTTACCATCCTTGATCACCTGCAGTTTCTGAAGAAATTCATCCTCGGAAATGCGATTATAAATATGAGTTGGACTCATATTAGTGAGGAAATTTCTATACCTTGTAATACTTTTAATGTTTAGAGAATCCTTACAAAATTGCGTCAGCTCTTTATCTTTGCTGCCAAATGCCTGATCCCGATACATTGCATCAATCTCAGCCTGTGTCGCCCGTTGATCCCCACTTGTTCGGCGGATGAATGTGTTTTTTATATTATTAAAATACACAGGCTTTTCTGCCGCAACGTAAATGTAAAATGCTAAGATGTTTTTTCCGTCTATCTCATATTTTCTACAAATCGGATTTATCAAAACATTGAACTTCTGACCTGATCTTAGAGTCGTAGTAAAATCCTGTTCCATCTTCTCTACATCTTCAACACCTTCAATAATTAACTCTTCTTTCAATTGAGATACGCCATAGATCAGCCAGCCACCTGATGTATTAGAAAAAGCGCTTACAGTTTCCCAGCAGTTTTTAGGTACTGACTTTTGAGCTTTCTTTACCTCAAAATCCTCCCATTCAATGTCCTGCAGCTTTGTTATCAATTCTTCTTTCTTCATTATTTACTCATTATTTTTCTTTAATTTCTCTTATACCTTATGCTCATAAATCCTCATTTTAATTTTATATGACAATAATAAATATACAAATTGATTAATCAAGTAAATTCTACTTATCTCAAATATTTTGCAATATATTTAGTATCGACTCATGATTCACGGCGAATCCTGCTCTAACCTTCCAACCTTCTACCTTCTTTTTTAACACCCGTCACCGATTACTGATCACCGATCACCACTTAGCACAGCGAAGCCTGCTCTAACTATCTAACTTTCCAACCTTCTACCTTCTTTTTTAACACCCGTCACCGATTACTGATCACCGATCACCACTTAGCACAGCGAAGCCTGCTCTAACTATCTAACTTTCCAACCTTCTAACCTTCTATTTTAGAACATCCCCTCTCAAGTCTCGCATTTCGAGTTACGGATATCGAGTCTCAATTCATGGCAGCAAAAGGCTGCAAAATTATCAATTATCAACTGGACGAAGTCCCCCCCTCAATTTGTCCATAAGTCGCAAGCGAAGCGAAGCTAATCTGGAGTAAATTAACAGTGTTAATTTGTAGAAAATGCAATTTTCTGATCGATTCACGACGAATCCTGCTCAAACCTTCAAACTTTCCAACCTTCTAACCATCTAACCTTCTAACCTTTATAGTAGTAAAAAATGGAATTCAGTAAAAACAGGAACACTCTTTTTGGCAAAATTCTCATATTCACATAATTCTGTTGGTACATGTTCTTATTTATCATCAATTTATGTGTTGCTCTTTCAATTTTTTAAGACAGTGACAACAGAGAATCTCTAATTATCAAATAAAACAAAATATGACAATATGCACTATCACATTGTCGTTTTCACGCATTTACCACAATAAGATTTTCCTTTGATAGCTCTGTGTTGTGCAAAATTTGCACATAACACTGTCACGTTCTTAATTTTCTTCTTGCTTGGCTTTGAGCTGTTTGTTAAGCACATTTATGAGAAACATCTGCCAAAAACAATCTACATTATTATACAATTTCATTTAGAAAAGTAATTAAGAGTGGAACATTCGTAAATCTTTTAAGAGAATTTGTACCTTTTTCAATAAATGACCAACTCTGTTGGTATTTTCCACAATAATCATTTTTTGATATATCAGGTAAAAATTTTATGAGATATTGCTCAATTGGTTCAGTTAAATTTATTAAAAATTCTTCTATGTTATCGCATTTATATTCATCTTCTGGATTAGGTTCATTAAATATAACATGTTCAAGGTTTCTTGAAAAATAATATAATTGGTATTTATATCTGTTACTAATTATAGAAGAGATACAATTGATGCCCTTTATATTGAGACTTCTTTTATGATTTCTCTCAATAATTTGATCTTGTTGCTTTTTATCAATTACGTTGATACTTTCTAAAGCATAAAAAGTCTGTTTGCGTTGAGTGGAATTAATAATAATTTTATCATCATTAACAAAACACCCATCTGTATTTACAACAATAAACTGAAAACAAATGATCAATTAATTAAGTTAAAACTAAAAATATACATAACAAATGCACATCCAATGTTTGTTATGATATTTACCAAAATGGATGTATTTATTGTTCTCAATGGTTTTATTCCTATTTTTCTAAATAAGAAAATGTTGATTGGGATTTCAACGATTAGAGTTAATAAAAAAGCACTAATAAAATATACGTCAAAACCGATAGACAAAAATTCCATTTCATAAGAACTTACCCAAGGGAACCAAAAAACTCCAAGCCAGCCACCATTTAGAAACATTGATAACGCGAATCCTACAATTCCACTTATAAGATTAGAAATTGCTAAGTATTTTAGTAATTTTTTAAAACCATATTCTCGCTTAAAAAATAAATAGAACAATAAAACTTCAAGTAGTAATATTGATATTATTATGCTCCAACCTGTTGGCATAAATAATAGTATCGCAAACGATACATTGAATAATGTTCTTAAATTATTATAAAAATTACGCTTTAGTTTATTTATCAAGTCTTTCTCCTATTCTAAAATGCACCTAACATTCTATGTTCTTACACAAATCTTCATTTCTCCCCTTACAATTAATCAAGAGGACTTTTTTAAATTCCTGTTTTGGTAATATGAGTATATATCGCTGTTATTCTTTTAATTATAACAAAGTAACCTTTGAATATATCTCAAAACTTCTTCTCCCTTCAATTTTAGATCAATGAAGCTATGTTAAAATGTATGAACAAAAACTTTATTGTCAATATTTTCCTTTTTATTGCTGAATTAATTTCTGGTGACACTTCAAAATATTCCGCAAAGTGTAGTTTTCCCTGTAAATTGCTAATTCAGAAGTTGCAGGTAATTACCGCGATAGGAAAGATTCTGAGTACATAAAAGTTGATGAATTGATCATCGCAAAGCAAACCATTCGTTAACTCAAGTTAATCATAGAGCCAGCATTGAAGCCCCTTAAGTTTGATTGCCGGACATTGTGCTGTTACAGCGACCAGGCTTGAAAAAGTTCATAAGTAGCATAGAAATAGTTAAGTAGTAGTCAAGAAGTGGTCAAGAAGAGGTACTCGAAAATCACAACAAGAATCAATCCCGCAGAATAATGCCATATTGTGTTATGTTGTGACATTCGAGTACCACTTCTTGACCACCTCTTGACTACTCATTACAAGTTATAGCAACCTGGAAAATCATAAGCTTGTTCAATATATTCTCTATCACCCTTTATTCTGCCCTTACTGTGTGCCCGTATCACGTGATAACATTTTTATGTTATCACGTGATACGGGCACACAGTAAGGGCAGAATAAAGGGTGATAGAGGGAACAGGAAAAAAATGCAATTAAATCGCTGATAATTCGGCTGAGGGTAATTATGAGCAGCGAATAGCCTTCATAAATTACGGCTCATCAAGACAATAGCTAACAATACAAAATAAAGAGATTAAAGAAATTTGCTTTAAAAGTTCGCGTTCGTTCGTTTTGTTCGCGGCTAAAATATTCTTACATTTTTTGGCAGATTATTGAGCAAAAACCTTGCGGATGGTCGCCAGACCTTAGTTGACGCGGTTCTCTACAAATTCTTAAGAAAACTACCGTTTTCTACAAATTAACATGGTTAATTTACTCCAAAATGACGACCATTGTGGAGGTCTGTAACTATTCGCAGTCAATGTATGCTTATCCAAAAAGTATAGTGTTAATGAACTATAAACAAAAAATAAGAATACCCGTTTATATTTGTTATCATATAAATCAGCGCCGTTTAATAAGCTGTTCTTCTGCTATCATAAGTTTTGAAAGGAGATTATTTATTGCCTTTTCGGCATCAATTAGCTCATCTTCTCCAATTAAAGCATTAACTTTCTCTGCCCAGGCAACAACTTTGGGGCGTATTTTTTTTATAGTGTTTAGTCCTTTTTCTGTACATGATAAAAGCTTGGCGCGTCTATGGGAAGGATTTGGTAGATATTCAGCCAGCCCTTCCGTTACAAGTATATCAGCAATACGCTGAACGCTTTGACGCGCTATTCCCATACTTCTCGCTATTTCTGCTACTGTATGTTGCTCATGCAGGACAGTGCCAAGGACTTGCCAGCGTGCAGATGTTAATTCACTCCCTTTGGTAAGACAGTCTGCCGCCTTTATAAAATAGCCATTCAACTTGAATACGCTTAATACAATTCCGTTTACTACTTCAACTGATGACCTGTTTAGCTTCTTCATGACTTAAAGCCTCCATAAATTCAAAATAGTATTCAGGGTTTCCTGTTTTGTATAAGTTATACCACGCCTCGAGTGTACTTAACGAAAAGACTCCAAGCCTGCCGAGGATAAGTTTAGCAAATTCGAGTGATGAAGTCACAGAGGCAGTAATAATACCATCGTCTTCGACTGCAGGCTGTTGAACATAATTTGCCATACCACGATATCCGCTGGAGGCAAGCCAATTTGGATCGTTGCCAGTGTGACGACGATCGCCTAAAAGCCCTACTCTCGCGAGACCAAAAACAGCTCCACAGATTGCAGCAACTGGAACTCCGGAATCTACAAAATCTTTTGCTTTAGCAAGTGCAGCATCTGTAATTGTATCAGTCCATAGATCTGAACCAGGCAGTATCAACATTGAGCTTTGCTCAGGAACCAGTTCATCTAAAGACATATCAGGTTGAATTGTTATCCCGCCCATAGATCTAATTATTTTTCGATCTATCCCAACAGTTTTTACGCAATATTTAGATGCTATACCTGGTGCCGGTCTGTTAATATGTGCGATAGCAAATGCAGGCTCCCAATCAGCCATTGAATCCAGTACAAACAAGTGGACATCACTCAAACCATTATGATTTTTAAAATTCATTCTGCCTTCTCCCTTTATAGATTAATTTAGTATCTTGACAGCATATTGTCAAGATGACAGCATTATGTCAATAGTTTTTTTGAATTTGTTTTTAAAAACCTATAAGATACTGTTCACTTTCAGGCACTCCTTTTCAATAACTTATACTGAATAATATCAATAATAATGCACAATTATTGTTTTCTGGCAATTTCAGTTCAAGTTTGTACAGTTATAAGTATCTATTTTAATGTCACTTATCATTGTTTTCGTTTTCCCCATAGGGGATATTTAATTGTAGAAATAGACATCGGTCACCCCCCCCCC
>JAIPEE010000090.1 GCA_021737275.1 Desulfobacterales bacterium | reverse complement strand
AGTTTTGCATAGAGAGTTAATTAAATGAATCTTAACAAAAATGTTACTGTTGGCAGCATACCTGTGTGAGAAGGGCACCCCTGTTTTATTATTGTTGAGCTTGGTGTTTGTCATGAGCAGGATGTTAAACTTGCCAAGGAATTCATCCGCGAAGCAAAAACTGCCGGCGCTGATGCGGTCAAGGTTGAGTCATTTCAGGCAGACGATTTTGCTTTTGATAAAAAACTGACTCATACTTATGGCATTCAAGGTGGGGAACAGACTGAAAATTATTACTCCATGCTTAAACGTCTCGAATTATCCTACGATGATTACGCCGAACTTAAAAAGGAAGCCGATTCCCAGGGCATTCTTTTTTTTTCCACTGTCCACAATTCGAAAAATGCTGATATAATGCAATCAATCGGAGTTTGCGCTTTCAAGATTGCTTCTAGTGACGTAACTAACCTGCCTTTGATTCGGGATTTAGCAGGACGCGGGCTACCGATTTTTATGGATACCGGTGGCGCATATGTCGGAGAAGTTGAACGTGCTATCCGTGAATTTCAGAGTAATGACTGCAAGGATCTTATACTCATGCACAACCCCACTGGCTATCCTGCGCCGCTAGAAAAGACCGATCTGCGCATGATCTCATCATTAAAAAGTTTGTTCGATATTCCTGTGGGCCTTTCTTGCCATACACCAGGTTTTGATATTGTCATTGCTGGAACTGCTTTGGGGGCCAATGCCATGGAGAAACCGGTCTCAAGAGATAGGTCACTGCCATCTCCTGAACACATTTTCTCATTCCTTGTGCAAGAAACACCTGACTATATAACCAAAATTCGCAACACCGAGATAGCTTTGGGTTGCAAGCGCCGAGTAGAAGTTTCAAGCGATGCATATGCTCGCAAAACTCGACGGGGACTATATGCTGCGCGGCCTATCAGGAAAGGGGAATGCCTTGACGTCAACAATATCGTATTTGGTCGTCCACTCAAAGGTATTCCTGTTGAATTAGCAGACGAAGCTTTGGGCCTAAGCGTTCGGCGTGAATTATCACTGCACGAGCCTATTAATTGGAAAGATTTGAAATAGCCATGGAGAGTATATGTATTATTCCTGCTAAGGGATATTCCCGGCGTCTACCACGGAAGAATATGCTTTCCCTTGGTGGAGTCCCGATGGTAGTCCGCTCAGTGCGGAGCGCTCTTGATGCAGAACGTTTTTCTTTGGTTGCTGTAAGTAGCGACGATAATGAAATTTTAGAGGTATCTGAAAAGGCTGGAGCCATTGGATTGCTGCGTGATTCAAAACTGTGTGACGATGATATCAGAGCCAAAGACGTAGTCAGGCACCATCTAAAGGCGATGGATCATAATTTTGAAATCGTATGTATGCTTATGAATACTAATCCATTTCGTACAGACAGGCATGTCCGAGAAGCATTCGATTTGATGATCCATTCAGGTTCAGTTTCTCTGGTCAGTGTTTGCGAATATACGTTCAATCCTGGATTAGCAATGCGCATAGAGAACAATAGATTGCGCCCATATGTCGGAAAAGAACTCACCTGGGAACGTGAGGACAAACTCCCTAAAGGATATCACCTAAATGGGGCTATTTTTATGAGTCGCTACGGGGAATTTATGAAGGAACGGACATTTCTCACTAAAGATACGGAACCTTATGTCATGGACGCGGAAAGTTCTTTGGATATCGATTCCCTCGTGGATTTGCAATTTGCTGAAACGTATTTGAATATGGCTCAATGACCAATAAATCATCGCGGGTGTCATTAATAGATAAAAAAAATACTAATGGATTAGCAATCAATCAGTCATGAAAAATGTTTAGCACTGAATAGATTGATTTCTCTTGGAACGGAAAGGTTTGTATAGATAGCTGATGAGTACTGTAAGTCATAATAGTGATGATTTAAAAAACTTGTGTGAGAAATTTGTGATCGCTGCGTCCGGAGCCATCAGAGATGCTGTCAAGAAGATGGATGTTGAGGGGCACAATTTTCTTGTGGTCGTTGATACAAAAGATCGTGTTTTAGGAGTTTTTACAAATGGTGATTTTCGCAGGGCAGTATTTAGGGGTCTGGATATTAACAATGAAGTAAGAAATATTATGAATAGAGATTTCTTATTTCTTAAAAAGGGTTTTTCTTTTGATGAGCCGCATGTTTTGTTTCAGCGTGATAAAGTAAATTATCTTCCTGTTCTTGATGATGGAAAATTAGTGGGAGTTGTTCTTAGGCAGGACTACCTTTCTGAATCTCAGCTAGTAAATAAAGTGAGTAAGATTTCAGGTTTGCCAGTGGCGATTATGGCCGGTGGCAAAGGGATTCGTTTAGATCCCTTCACAAGAGTTCTGCCTAAACCACTGATACCGCTAGGAGACAGTCCAGTCATAAAACTGATTATGGATCAATTCAATAGTTTTGGTATTTCTGATTTCTATGTCTCATTGAATGATAAAGCGCGAATGATTCAGGCCTATTTTCATGATTATGGATTAGATTATAAGATTTCTTACATAAAAGAGGAGACCCCACTTGGAACTGCTGGTGCTCTAAGTTACTTTAGGGAAAAAATAGCCAACTCTTTATTTGTTTCTAACTGCGATGTCATTATTCATTGTAACTACGAATCGATATATGAATTCCATGAAGATGGAGCATACGATTTGACTTTAGTCGGATCGATGAGACAGTATACTATCCCTTACGGTGTATGTGAGATCGATGGTTTGGGAGCATTAAAAGAAATCAGGGAGAAACCGAATTATAATTTTTTGGTGAATACAGGGGTTTATCTCGTAAACCCATCAGTTTTGCGCTTGATTCCCAAAAATACTTTCTTCAATATGAACGACCTAGTAACGAGAAGTTTGAACAATGGCTTGAAAGTTGGGGTGTTCCCTGTGTCTGAAAAGGCTTGGCTGGATGTGGGGCAGTGGAGTGAATATAAGAGAACAATCCACGAAATGAATCTTTAACTAGAGGTTGTTTGAGGATTCTGAAGAGATTTCCATATGGCTAAACTAAGTGTCATTACGCTAAAAATAGTTTCGTTATTTGAGAGGATGTCCCGAAAAGTTTATCGTTTTCGCGAAAAATGGCCTATGGACGTACAGACAAAAGGTTTACCAAAAACTCCGAAATTATTATGGTCAAACATTATTTCCAAATAAATCGGAAGAGTACTGGCTGAAAAAGCTTGGCATTTTGGGTCATTTCGATATCTCTGTTAAATCTGTCGAGTTATCACCATGCCAACATTTTTGAACGTTATTAATAAATTAGGAGTAATTAAATTATGAAAGCTATAGTCATGTTGACAGGTATGTTTCGATCGGGAACGACTCTAAGTGGAAGGATTCTGAATGCACACAAGGATATTAATTTTGGAAGTGACTTTATTCAACCTCTTTTTAAGGAATTGAGAAATGCCCGTGCGGATTATCTTAAAATTGAGGTCGATCCTGCTGCACCCTTGGATGATTACTATTTTGATATCGGCCAACAAAAAATTCTCAATGATCTCCAGAATATAGTTACTCTGGATCTTAGTTATAATCAAATTAATATTGAGCGTTTAAGAAAAAATTTGTATAATTATACCCTCCCTAATGCCGAAAAACTAGCTCCTTTTGTCAAGTTGGTTGGCGGTGATACATTTCGCTCTTTGTTCGAGGATTTGATGGCGAAAGTGGATTCAGTATATGGTAGAAAAGATGCCCCATTAACTGGTTTTAAATCAATATTTACTGACGAATTTATTCCTGTTATGGCTCGTTCCTATCCTGAGGCATATATTATTCAAATAATTCGTGATCCAAGAGCTGTTTGTGCTTCACGCAACCAACGTCCTCAAAAAAATGATTGGATATATTTAGCGCGCCAATGGCGTAAGTCTGCAGCACTTGCATGGCACTACAGCAATTTAGACGAATTGAAACACCGATATCTATTAATCTATTATGAAGATTTAGTCCTGAATTTCGAAGAAACGGTTTCAAAATTGTGCAAAATGCTGGAACTTCCGATAACCAAAGAAATATTGGATCCCACAACTTATGTGGATGGTTCTGGCAAGGCTTGGACACAGAATACAGCATATAAAGATTGTGGAGTCAGAGGTGTTGATACTGAGGCCATCGATCGTTGGCGAAATGTACTTTCTGATGATGAGGTCAATCTTATTGAATGCCTTTGTGGTCCTGAAATGGCGCTTCATGGTTACCTAGGTGCTGTGCCTCAAATTACCCCTAAATTGAGCTTGTATCCTCCGCGATATGAATTGGAATTGTTGGCACCTTGGGAGCAAGTTTTTCGGAAAGCCGATGATTTGTCTCTATCGATCGAAATGCAAAAGGAACGATTAAGGGAAGATATGATAGGTATGAACATGCATTATTCGGCGAAGTTAGTGAAAGGTGCATTTCTTTTTGACGACGTATTTACCGCAATAAAGCAAAAACTGAACGGAAAAAATTAGGTCGATCATGCTGTATGTGATGTAATATATTTTTTCTTTTTGGAGTACATTTAATGGGTAATTCAGCGCGTATATTAATACTTGTCGAAGATCGTCGAAGAGATGGATTGGCTATGATGTTGTTGGCGCGGACATTAGAGGCTATAGGAAATAATTCGGTTTACCTTAGTAATCGCAGGACACATAAAGATCTATATAAGATTGTATCTCCACACGTAACTGTTCTGCCTCATCCTTATGCGCTAGGAAAAAATGTTGAAGATGCAGAAGCTTTGGCAAAAAAATCTACTCTGATTTTATTGCAGACGGAAGGTCTTTTGCATTCGAAAAGTGATCTTCCGACTGTATTGGCTTGTGTTCACCCGGAGAATACTAATCCCACGGTAAAGGAGCGCCGTCAATACACGCGTTTGTTTACAAAAGCCTTAATGTGGGGAAGGTACCAAGCTCAAATTTGTGAGGAGGAAGGTTATTTTACGAAAGACCAGATATCCGTGGTAGGTGGAGTCCGCACAGATCTTTTACACTCAGAGATCCGAGATCCCGATCATGCTACAAAATATGTCGGTTTCACCGGGCGATTCTCTGTAATAAATATGCATGATAATCGATCATGTTTTAATGTAATTGATGGTCTAATGGAAAAAAGAGGCCGAAAGTATGATATTACGAGGGAACCAGAAGATTTTATTTGGAGTGTGTATGCTTATGCTCGATTGATGATGATTATTCTGGAAAAATCGGTTGTAAAAAAAGGGTTTAAAGCGATATGTCGTCCTCACCCATTTGAAAATTTTAAAAAATACAAATACTTCCTCAAGAAGTATGGAGAAAATAATTTAATCATTGATCAGCCGCAAAATTCGATTGGAGAATTCCTGTCCTCCGCTGCCATAGTTATTGCACCAAACTCATCGGTAATTCTGGAATCGATTATTTCTGAAACTCCAGTAATTACCCTCCATTCAATCATTAAAGAGAGATTGTCTGATCACGTCAATCTGAAACAACTTAATCTACCAAGCAACAATTGGGCCTGGCATCCCAATACAGTTGAAGAGGCGATGGAATTAATTGATAGCGCTATGAATGGTGTACTGCCTGTGATGGCGTCTGAAGATGGGTATTATGACTATATTAAAGAACGGTTTGACTTGCCGAGGGAAAAGCCTGCAATCTTATCTGCGGCCGAAGAAATAAATTCTGTTGCTTGTTATGAAGCGAAAAAGCAGGATGGCCTGATGAGGCCTCCGAAGTACTTGAGAACAAAGCTTAGCCTACATTTTTTCGAGAATTATGCTAGAAAAAGGGCTATAAGATTGTTGGGCGGGATGGGGCTTTGGAGAGATGGAGCCGACCCAGTTGTATATAATGCGTCTCTGCTCGAGCCGTGGGCTCGCATCGAACAAAAGAGACTAAATCGATACTGGAAAAGATTTGCCAAATTTGCAAATATTGAGGAATCGTGAATTCGAAGATATCCGCGAAGCCTTCAAATACGACAAATACCATTTTCAGATCAATTAAGGGAGGCGTTTTTGGAGTTGAAGCGTATGATTCTACTCCTTTTCCTACGGTCTAAGGAAGCCGTGGTGATATCATTAAGGCCCTATGCCAATTTATTTCCAGACGCTTGGACCCTTCCGGCCTGATGGGAAATTCCTGAGGAAAAATGATTACCTGGAAACTATTACTTCGGATAAAAACCCACCTACTTAGTTAATGCCATTGCCTTAACCACCGATTTTCGCGCAGCGATTTGAAAAATAATGATTGGGACTTATTTTCAACTGGCCGATCTAAATCATGAAGTATTTCAGTCATATGGACAGATCAACTTAATTTTCAACGCTGAAAAATATTATACGAAATGACGGTTTGCACGATCGATTGCAGAAGTTAAAAATTGCCTCGAAAGGTGCTTCTCCCATTGCATAGCCTTTTGAAAATATTTCCATCCCCCTATAAATACAAGGGTTTTCTTCTATTTGTCATGTTCCAGGCCAAAAAAACATGTGCTCAGGATGTGCTATTTAACATTTATTAGTTGACATTTTCAACGACATTGTGTATATAAAGGTATGCGCGATGAAAAATACTTCCTGCATCCTGCCCATGAATGGCAAAGGCGGTACGAAGCCTTGAGAGCGTCTTATGTAGATAGACTGCCGGCAAAGGTTGTCGGTGAAAAATTCGGCTACGCACCAAGCTATGTGAACCTCCTTCGCCATCAATTTGCCCACGGCAAGTTTGACTTCGCCGAACCGGTTCCCGAGGAAAAAACTCGGAAGCGTAAAGTTGACAGGGTTACCCGAAACAAAATATGCAACTGGCGTGAACATAAGCTTTCAGCTGGTGAAATTGCACAGTTATTGTCTGAAGACGGCATTGAGATTTCGGTGCGGACCGTCGAACGAATCCTGGCGGAAGAGGGGTATCCGAAACTTCCGCGGCGAACCCGCCTGAAAATTGGCCTTACTGTGCAGGGCGCTAAAGTCCCTGAAACATCTCAGGCTATCAGCATGAATGAATGGGACAACAGAAAACATGATTGCCAGGACGCCGGTATCTTCATCTTTGCGCCGTTCATTCAACAGCTGAACTTACCCCAGATTGTTCAAAAAGCTGGGTTGCCTGGAAATAAGACAATCCCCGCTCTCAGCTATTTCCTCTCTTTTCTTGCAGTCAAGCTTGTGGGAACCGAGCGCTACGCCCATATGGGTGAACACGCCTTTGATTCCGGACTCGGACTTTTTGCAGGTCTGAATGTCCTTCCCAAATGCACGGCCATGTCCACCTATTCCTATGGCTTGGACTCCCCTGAACTTTTGAAATTGCAGCGTACTTTCGTAAAACAGGTGAACAAACTCGGTTTAATCGACAAAAGCGTGATCAACCTGGATTTTCACACCATCCCGCATTTCGGTGACGAGTCTGTTCTTCAAAAGCACTGGGCCGGTGCTCGAAACAAAAGAATGAAGGGCGCCCTCACGCTTATTGCACAGGATGCCGCCTCGAAGTTGATTCTTTATACAGCAGCCGATATTCACAGAAATGAAGCGGATGATCAGGTGCTCAGTTTTCTGAAATACTGGCAGGGCATCCAGCGCCGTATCAAACCCACATTTGTTTTCGATTCCCGATTCACAACCTACGCAAATCTTTCTGCTCTGAACCAAAAAGGGATCAAGTTCATAACGCTTCGTCGGCGAGGAAAAAGATTAGTCCAAAGCGTCGATAAACTCGGTCCTTGGAAACGCATCAACATTCCCCATGCAAAAAGGAAATTTCCGAACCCGCTTGTTCATGAGTCACTCATCGAAATCAAGGATTATGAAGGGATCTTAAGGCAGTTGATCATGCGCGGTAACGGCCATGAGAAACCGGTTTTCCTCATCTCCAATGATTTCGATTCGCCTGTGGAACTGATTGCAGGCAATTACTCGAGGAGATGGCGCGTTGAAAATGCCATCTCTGAAGCGGTCAAATTCTTCAATTTAAACGCGCTTTCATCGCCGATCCTTGTAAAAGTCCATTTTGACGTGATTATGACGATGGTTGCCGATACCCTCTACAGCATGCTGGCGAAAAAGCTGAGGGGGTTTGAAGACTGTGATGCTCCCAAAATATACCGGCATTTTATCAAGGGAGCGGGCAAAATAATGTCAAAGAACGGAAAATTGAATGTCATATTTCCAAAAAGAGCCCATAATCCGATTTTAAGAGCAGTTCCCTGGCACCGTTTACCAAGTGCGCTCAGTTGGTTAAACGATTCAGATTTGAATTTGGTTTTTTCATGAATCTAAAGGAAAATTCTTATATCGTTGAGGAAATTTAATACAGCGCCTTGATAGGACCTGGCGCGGGCGGATTTCGGAATTTCCTCCGACCAAAAGGTATGCCGCACGAAAAAGAGCAGTGAACCAGTCAAAAATGGACGAGACCGCCAAAAAAGGAAAAGAC
>JAIPEE010000089.1 GCA_021737275.1 Desulfobacterales bacterium | reverse complement strand
GAGGCCGCGCCTTAATAACAATTAATAAAGGCGCGGCGCGCGAATCCGCTATGATGTCAAGTACTTTCTACAATATTTTTTACATTTCTTGTAATTTTTCAAAGAGCAAATGTGTTATGAAACTCTAAACTATAGTATTTAGTGATGTTAACTTTAATTTATACCAATAAGATTTAAAAACGTGCCCTGTACACGATAAAGTCTCAAAATCGACAGTTGATATATGTAGCCGGCATCTGAAAGTTGCCTTTCTGCAGTTACGAGCAGGGTGTTGGCATCCGTAATATCTACACTGTTAGCCAGGCCATAGTTGAATTGCTGAGAAACAGCATCATAGTTAGCTTTTGCAAATGTTACCTGATCCTCAAGAGAGTCCATAATTCCTTTTGCAGTAATCACAGCGAGATAAGCTTGTTCCAGATTAATATCGATCTGTTTTTTAAGGGAACTATATGCCAGTTCAGCCTGATGTTTTCTTGAAAGGGATTCTTTGATCTGCGCCCGCCTCAATCCACCGTCAAACAATGGCAGATCCATTCTCAGGCCAACATAAAGGCTGTCATCATTAACATAAGATGAAGACGGATCCTGCTCATTATCGACATATGCGCCTTCAACAGAAAGCGTCGGCCAGTAGTCACTTTTATAAAATCTTACTTCATCTTCAGAAATCGTTTGCTGAAGGTCCAGCGCTTTTAGTTCTGAACGGTTACGATAGGCAATATCTTTCAGGCTGGATAATTCCATCTCATCAGTAGGATCTTTTTGAGTATTGGTTTCAGAAATCGTGAAGGAATCCTCAATACCGGTTAATTGAGCCAATACAGCTCTGGAAAACTTTAGAATGTTTTTTGAAGCGACGAGTTCCGCTTTCGCTTTTGAAAGTTCGGCTTCAACTCTGAACATATCTGTTTTGGATACCTCTTCGAGACTCAGCCTTACTGAAATAGAATTTTTTTGCGTTTGTAAACGGTTTACATTTGCATCGGCAATATCAAGTGCTTTTATTGCTTTTAAAACATCAAAATAGGATGCGGCCACCCCAAAAAGAAATTCCTCTTTAATCGCATTCAGATCCTGCCGGCTCTTTTCAATAGTGTCCTCAGTGATTTTTAAAGCAATCAGCTCCTTACCGTTTAATGTAAAAGATTGACCGGCCGTTATGCCCCACGATGATGTGGAGTCGGGTTGCAGAAGCGTGTTCTGATAATATTTTTCTTCACTGTACAGTGTATGTTGACCAAAAGCGTTGAAAGAGGGCACGAGCACAGAAAAGGCTTTTTTTCTTGTCTGTTGAGAAATATAGAGCTGTTCTTGTGAAATACCGACTTCTTCCGAACGCTCCAGCGCCATGTCATAAAGCTGGTCCAGCGTATATGTATTGTTTTCCGGCAATAATTGGGCTGTCTCAGCGTTAGCTGTAGAAGAAAATACGGTTATCATCAGTATCAATAAGATATATGTGTATTTTTTATACATTTTTAATTCCCCGCCTGTTCAGCAATAGTTGCATTTAAATCATAATTTTCAGGGTTTAACAAAATTGACTGAGTAAGGTATTGCATAAAATAATCCAACTGCGACGGTATATCAAAATAGTTTTCCGTCATTTTCGTATGAAGGCTCGCGCCATCAAGGAATGCAAGAAGGTTTGTGGCTATTTTTTCAGCATCTTTTGCGATTTCGGGTTTGAAAATGCCTTTTGAGACACCATCCAGCAGAATATTTGTTATGATCTTTCTGAAACCAAGGAGCATTTCCCTGACCAGGTATCGACGATTATAAAAAACACCATTTTTAAGAAGGCTTTGCTGGAGAATATCAACGAAGAGGTATGTTGTTTCAGCATCGTTTCGATCACAAATATCAAGGCTTGATTTTGTGAAGGTTATAAGGCGGGTGAGGGGATCATCTATATTTTCCAGAAGTGATTTCAAAGATGATTGGAATCCGTCGACGAACAGCATGACCGCCGCAATATACAGGTCCTCTTTGGTTTCAAAATATTCGTATATGGTACCTTTTGCGATTTTAGCAGTTGCTGCAATCTGACCGACACTTGCGGCCGAGTAACCTTTCACGGAAAATACATCCAGAGCAGCTCTTGTGATTTCTGCAGTTCGCTTTTCTCTATTAATAATTTTAGGTGACATTTTTATTGTCTCATTAATGTTTAATTCTGACTAAGGGGTCATTAATACAATAATATGATTGGAATTGTCAATCTTTTTTAATTCAATATAAGAGCATGAAATAATGATATAATACATTAATTTAAGAACAATATTAATGTGTCGGATAAAAGAAAAAAAATGATGGTTTAATTTGACTGATTGGTCAATGACATTGTTTTGGCAGCAAAATAATAAAAACCAAAAAGGGCACCACCTGTGGCTGCAATGATTGCACCGGCCATAAACATAACGGATATGCCAAATTGTTCAAACAGGTATCCGCTGATAAAAAAACCGACCATCAATCCAAACCCATAAGTTAATGAATTATTGATAGATTGACCCAGGTTTTTTGCTTCCGCCGGCATTAGTCTGTCCATATAAATAACACTGGCCATATGGAAAGTTCCATACGTCATTGCATGGAGAACCTGTGAAAGAAGAATTGCTGCCGGAGATTGGATGAAAATCAGTAAAATCCATCTGAATGCAGCAACTGTAAAAGAAAAAAGCATAACATGTTCCAGAGAACATCTTTTAAAAATACTTTCAGATTTTAGCATGGCGATGATTTCAGCTGTTGATGCAACCGCCCATGTAAGGCCGATAAAAGTGTTTTCATAACCAAGGCGTTCAAGATGAATAGAAAAAAAAGCATAATAGCCGCCATGGCTGACCAGCATCAGAAACGCGCTGATGAGAAATATAATGGTTCCGGTGTTTAAAATTACACCGGCACCATATCGTTTGCCGGCCTGATAAATTGTACGTTTTTCAGGAAGGCCGAAAGATATAATGGAATAGATTAAAGATAAAATTAAAATAGCAATCAATATGATTTTAACAGAAAAAAAATCAATCGCTTTTCCCATAACCATAACGATTATTATAAAACTGATAGATCCCCATGCCCGGATACTACCATAGCTGCCTTTCTCTTTACTTTCAAGAACATCCATTGTGGAGGCTTCAAGAAAGGCAATGATGGGCGCATAAAAAAAGCCATGGACAAGCATAATAATCATCATTGCATTAAAGTTGTCAGTAAACAGAAAAAGGGACCATAAAACTGCGCCGACAATATTACAAACAATATACATGGGGCGCCGTGTGCTGAAACGGTCAGCAAGGATTCCCCAGATTACCGGAAAGATAACAAGTGTTCCGGAACGAATGGCTGAAAGAATTCCAATCTGCATTCCGTTAAAATTAAGGTGATAACAGTAGAGGTTGAAATAGGGCAGGAAGATTCCCATTATGCCGAAATAGAGGAAGTATTGAGCACCAAGTGCTGCTTTTGCTGATTTCATCAGATTCAACTGCATATGAATTTTATAGGATATTTCGTGTAAAAACGCAATGTTTCGGTGATTATGAAAATCAGGTTGTTGCAGTAAAGTAGAGATATTCATAAGATATGTCATTGACAAAATTAATAATGGATGTATTTTATTATTTAAATATCAAATATCTTTTAACAGGAGATGTTTGATAATACTTATTTAAGGAGGCATATATGTTAGAAGTTACAGATGCTGCAACACAACAGGTTGCAGAATATTTTAAAGGTAAGGATGCTGAACCGATCAGAATCTTTTTAAACGAAGGCGGCTGAGCCGGGCCTTCACTGGCCATGGCTCTGGATGAGCCAAAAGATAATGATAAAGTTTATGAAATCGAAGGTTATAAATATCTAATTGACCAAGAATTTCTTGAAAAAGTTCAGCCTGTTAAAGTTGATTTTGTCAACTATGGCTTTAAACTTGACTGTGCCATGGAATTTGGCGGCGGCAGTTGTGGAAGCAGTTGTGGGTCATCCGGTTGTGGATGATAATCTGATATAAAAATAATTTAAGCCGGGTCATGGCACAATGCTTTGACCCGGCTTTTTTATTTGTGCTTAATCTTTTAAACTTTTCTTTAAGTTTATGGTACGCCGGGAAAATTCATAAATATACTCGAAAGTCTTGAAAAAAGCCTGTTCTTCAAGATTTGTCAACTTGCTTTTATCAATAAATTATACCGCCAGCAGTGAATCCAGCTTTCCTTCTTTTTCAAGCGCGTAAAGATCATCACAGCCGCCAATATGATGGTCACCGATAAATATCTGGGGAACTGTTTTTAATCCACCGCTTCTTTCAACAGCTTCCCGGACCTTTTCAGGCTTTTCATCAACGCGTATTTCTTCGAAAGAAGCACCTTTTTTTTTCAGAAGTATTTTGGCTTTTTCACAATAAGGACAGGTTCTTGACGTATATATAACAATATTTTTCATAAAGATTCCTTTCTGCAGATTATAAGATATGTTAAAATATGATCTCTTTTTAAAAATTATCAAGTGTATTAACGAAATATTTCCATTTTTTTTCAAATTCGGACACCGGAACACTGTCAAGCGTTCTCATTTCAACAGTTGGTCCCTTAAGATTCAGCCTGATATCGGTAAACATGGTTGTAAGGTGAACAAGAAATTCATCAAAGGTTGAGTCTTCTATTTCCCTGAAAGGGACATTTTTATAAAGATCTTCCGCGTTCATTGTGAATTCAGTTATTTTGTCAACTAATTCCCGGGGTGTCCTGAGACCCTTTATGTCATCTACAAATATCCCACAACGTGACTTATCCGTATCGTTCCATATGCTTCGCCGTTCATCAGACATTTTGAATTGTTCTGATTCGGACAAAGACTTCATTTTTTTATAAAGGGGGATCATTTCATTGATATCATTGATTGAAACATGCAGATGAATGGAGGCTGTGCCCTTCATCATGTCATGACCACGTGTTCCGACTCTGGGCATCCGTTCATGAAGGTTTTTATAGCGCTCAGCAGTAAGGAGCAATGGCGCATTACTACGATCAGGTATAAAGCCGATTCCAACATAGTTTATGCCGATTGCTTCTTTGACGGCACTGTTTGTATCTCTTATCAGTTTTATGGATTTGTCGAACAAGTCATTATCTTCTGCAAGAAACGGATGGCTGCAGTATTCGATCTGGCCGCCGGGTTCAATTGTAATATACATACCGCTATCAGAGGAAAATATCATGCCTTCCCTGCTATAGCCATAGGATTCTATAAACTTTAACAGCGAATCCATATCATCAAGTGTAAGGACCCTGTCGGATATAAATTCATACTCATATCCGTAAGTACGTTTGCCGGGTTTAATCAGTTTTTTTATATGTAAATACAGTTTTTCAGAAAATATTTTGGTGTTACTCATACTTATTATTCATCTTTTCCTGAGTTCCGTTTACAGGGAGCTCACTTGAAAAATTCATCATACCACAGGGTAAACATTATAATTGAAAACAGGCGATCTGCACCGGATACAAGTGTTTCGGGCCCAACGCCGTCACTTGTTACACTTCCTGAAATGCTTTTCACAAAATCAGAACTTAAAATTCCATGACTTTTAATTGTATCGCCGGATATAATTTCCTGAAGAAAATCCGGTAATGATTCGGGATCAGAAAGCCAGTCTGCCAGCGGCATGGTAAAGGGCTGTTTTTTTCTGTTTACAGAGGCGTCATCGAGAATATTATATTTTAAAAAGGCCTTTCTGCAAATATATTTTTCCTGTCCGGTCTCAATATTTGTTTTTAAATTCACGGGCAAAGTGGCTGCGAATTCAGCCAGACGATAATCCAGAAAGGGTGTACGTGTTTCCAGAGAGTGACGCATGGATAATTTATCAAGGCGTAATATCACGTAATCCGGCAGACGTGAACGGCTTTCCATGGCCAGTGCCATATTAAGCGGATGTCGGATCCCTGAGAGTGACGGTGTGGCATTTCCAGGAAATTTAGTTGATATTTGTTCCGATCCTAAAAGACCGGACAGTTCTTCCCGGGTGAAAAGCGCCTCACTTTGAATATAACGCCTTGTCGGATTATCAGCCCTGACCGCAAGATAAGGCAACAGTTCCGGATAAAGATCGGCAAGATCTTTTTTTTGTGAAACAGAAGCCTGTTTATATTCAAATGCCGCCGTTTCAATTAAAAACTTTCGATAACCGGCAAAAATTTCATCGGCACCTTCACCCGTCAAAACGACCTTCAGGTGATCACCTGCCAGGCGGCAAACCTGGTCTGTAGGAAGAACGGCGCCAAGAGATATCGGTTCTTCAATGGATCTGACAATGCCGGGCAACTCATCAAGGGTCTCTTTTGAGCATAATTTTGTATAGTGTTTTGTTCCGGTAAAGCGGGTTTTATTATTATTTATAAATTCCTGAACCTGGGGCAGTTCATTATATTTTTCTTCGGCAAAAGCGATGGTAAACAGCCTGACATCCGGTTTGATCGTAGCGGTCAGAGAGGCGACTGCTGAAGAGTCTATACCGCTGCTGATCAGGCTTCCGACCTCTACATCCGATCTGAGACGGATTTTGACGGCATCCGTAAAAAGATCGTTAAATTGTTCAACCGCCTCATTTTCAGAAATGGTCGGATTTTCCTTGTCCAGTTTATATTCCCAGTAACGTTCAGTTCTGAAATTACCGGTGTTAAGATCATATTCAAGAAATGATCCCGGGGGTAGTTTCATAACCCCTTTAAACAAGGTCTCTTTTCCGGGAACATAGCGGTAAGTGAAAAAAGTGCCGAGATGTTTTTCATTCAGCTGTTTTTCAATGCCGCTTCCGGTAAAGAGCGGTTTTATTTCAGATGCAAAATAAAAGTTGTCTTTATCGCAAAGATAATAAAGGGGCTTTATACCGAATCTGTCCCGAAAGAGCAGCAGTTTGTTTTTTTGCGGATCATAGATGGCACCGGCATACATTCCATTTAAATAATTTAAAAAATTCAAACCTTTAGATCTATACAGATGAAGTGCTACTTCAATATCACCTTTTGTGATAAAGGGCGCATCAGGCACCTCGAATCTTAATTCAATGTAATTATAAACCTGTCCGTTACACATAATAGCGGTTTTGTCGGAAGGGCACTGAATGGGCTGCATACCGGTATCAAGATCAATAATCGAAAGGCGTACAAAACCAAAACCCAGTTTACGATTACCGGCGCCATCATAAACGATCTCCTGTTTGTCATCCGGTCCTCTGTGTCGTTGAACATCACCCATCAGGGACAGTTGGTTTAACAGTTCGTTTTTTGAAATTGAACGAGACACTATTCCATGAATACCGCACATAAATTATACCTGTAGAAATTTTATAAGTGTCATAATGACATTTTTTTGCTATTATATTTTAATAACATTTCCCAATAACGGTTATTAGATATCGAAATTATAATAAAAACGCCAGCATCTTTTTACTGAAAAAAATCCGGGGGCAATATGAAAATTCTTATTACAGGTGGAACCGGCTTCGTTGGTCAATATATAACCGGAATATTTCTGAATGAAGGAAATGATGTTACCGCAATTGGCACAAGGCCTGAGTTCAGGGAGATATCTCATGAAAGACTAACTTATGTCAGTGCAGATACTTCAAAAACAGGTGAGTGGCAAAATTATCTTACTGATAGCGATGTTATCATTAATCTTGCAGGGAAAAATATTTTTAAACGCTGGAATGATAATTATAAGACACAAATGTATGAAAGTCGTATTTATACTACCCGAAACATTGTTGATGCATTACCTGAAAACAATAACAAGATTTTGATTAACACCTCTGCGTCCGGATTTTATGGGAGCAGGGGAGATGATGTGCTTTCCGAAGAAACATCTTCAGGAGACAGCTACCTTGCCGGGCTTTGTGTTGATTGGGAAAATGAGGCGCTGAAGTCTGAAGAAAAAGGCACACGTGTTATTCTTGCCCGCTTTGGCATTATTCTTGGCAAAAACGGAGGTGCCATGGAAAAAATGCTGCTGCCGTTTAAATTGGGTTTAGGCGGCCCGTTGGGAGATGGATTGCACTGGTTTCCATGGATCCATATTGATGACCTTGCCGGTATTTTTAAATATGCACTTAACCATGGAGATGTGCAAGGCCCCATAAACTGCAGTGCGCCAAACCCTGTCAGGTATAAAGACTTTGCAAAGATGTTGGGCAAGGTGCTTAAGCGGCCGGCATTTATGCCTGCGCCTGTTTTTATGTTGAAAATTATATTGGGAGAGGTAACGGAAACGATGATGAGCAGCGTTCGAATGATTCCTGAAAAAATCCTGAAACATGGGTATCAGTTTGAACACCCTGAGCTTGAAGATACGTTAAAACAGATAGTTCAGGGTAAACGCATGTAGAAAAGTTTCATAAGTAATTGATATATCAGGGAATAAAAAATCTAGACATTTTGTTTTTTATGAGGTATCTATTGGCAACGAAATCAAGGAGTTGCCAATGCCAAAAAAGAGAACAAGGACAGTTGATTATTATTTTGAAAAAGTTCAGGATCCG
>JAIPEE010000088.1 GCA_021737275.1 Desulfobacterales bacterium | reverse complement strand
ATAAAGTGGTTCAAAGGAGGTATTCCGGACCGGCTGAAGTTGAACGGGAGGGAATTGTGAGGGTTTTCCGTGCAATGGTATCTGATCGGTTTCAACAACGGGTATGGATCGGTTCCGCAATTTGTTGTTGCCATTGTGACAGCCCGGTGGCAGAGAAATGAATCCCTTCCGTTTAAGAGTGAGAAGAATCTCCCTGCAAGCCATGTCCTTGAGTCGGCCATTGGGTTGGCGCCAGCCCCATTGCTCACAAAGGGCTTTCGAAATATGAGTCCTGCCCTTGTTCCAATGGCTGTAAACGGTGGCTTGAATAGCAGGAATATCTTCTTCGGTAATGGTCCTTTTTCTGACGGTAATGGGCAACATGTCCATCGTATATCAGAAAGGTTCAGTGGACGCCAGCAAAAAATACACAAACCACAAAAAAAAATTGTTGGGAGGGGGCTTTTCGAGGAAATTGGTGTGGATTTTTGGGTTGAAATGAAAAAAGATGGGTTGAAAACTGGTGCGAAACCGGGGATTTCGCAGTACTAAATTACCTCAACACTTTAAAACTCCAATTTCGTTTGAAGCAGAAAAGCAAGCGAATCCTTATCACCGTATGAAAAAGGTAAATGCTCCATTAGTGAGCGTCATAATAACGACATACAATCGCGCGGGATTGCTAAGGCAAGCCATCGAGTCGGTACTGGAGCAAACTTATGATTGTATTGAAATTATTGTTGTAGATGATGGTTCAACTGATAATACAGAGAAAGTTGTTGAATCATTTAAGAGCACAAAAATTCAGTACATATGGACAACAAACTGGGGTGGTCCTGCGAGACCAAGGAATATTGGCATTAGGAGAGCAAGGGGAGAATTTATTGCCTTTTTGGATGCGGATGACTATTGGAAAGCGGAAAAGCTGGAGGTGCAATTACCTCATTTCAATAATTCGAATTTGATCGGAGTTGGAACAAATATCATAAAAATTGGTGAGTTGAAATTCGAGAGGCAAGCGCTAGCGAGGAAAGACTTGGAACTGAATTTCAGGGGACTGCTCTTTCGAAGAACGGCCGCACTTTCTTCCTTGGTAGTGAGGAATGTCGGATTCACATTTGAAGAGAGGGAGGATTTCAAGTTTGTTGAAGATTTTGATTTTCAGTTAGCTTTGACATGTAGAACAGGCAATAAAATACGGATTCTTCGAGAACCGCTGGTATTTTACAGAATGCATAAATCTAATGCATCCAAACAGTTGAATAATGCGGAAAATACGTTTTATGTGCTGGATAAGTATAAGCGCATGATATCAAATGAAGAAATGAGCAAATTAGTTGCAAGAGCTCATCTCAATTTGGGAAAAAAAGCTATTCGGATTCATAGCCTCAATGCTTCCCCATATTTTGAGAAAGCGATGCATTGCACCGACAAACATACATACTTGCTTGCACACACAGGCGTTATATACTCAAAGTTTCCTTCTAACCTTAGAGTTGGTTTGCTTAGTCTATATTTCTACCTTTTTAGATCCCTAACGCGGGCTAGGTCCGCAATCCAAAGGCGAAAGAACTAACCGAGTAAAGAACGTTCAAAACGACAATTATCAGCGAGACTTCAAACCTGCAAAGAATCTTCTTGTTTTTTTGTAGAATTTCAGGAAGTAATGCGCTAAATTTGGTTTTGGAGCTTCTATTACTAGGCAAGTCGATCGTAGATGAGTGATGACTGAAAAAAAACGTGTTCTGCTGGCTTTGCCCTTACCCCCGCCATATTCCGGTCAGGAAAAAATGTCTTCAATTATACTGAGTTCAGAAATAACTAAGATATTTCAGTGTATTCATGTAGACATAAGTAACAAACAGATGACAAATGAGGCGCGGGGTAGTTTCAAATGGATAAACGTTCGGAGTTCAATAGGAATAGTCTGGAAGATTTTTCTTAGCCTAATTATCTCTCGACCTCATTTGGTAAATTTACCTTTATCCGGAAATGCCTTTGGTTTCTTAAAATATGCCACCAGTCTTCTACCATGTATTTTTTTAAAAAGAAAAGTAGTTAGTCGATTCGGCGGATCACATTTCGATAAATTCTATGAAAGTCAACCGCGATTTTATCGTCTGTTTATTAAGCTGATGTTGAGACACGTGGATTGTGTGGTCGTGAGAGGCGATGGACAGTTAGCGCAGTTTGATGGAATATATCGTGGTGCTGTAAAAAGGGTTTACGCACCTTCGACAGGAATTCGAGCAAACAAATCCAAGAAAAATTGGGATATATCAAAAAGATCAGAGATCAATGTTTTGTTCCTCGCGATGGTATCTCAGGCAAAGGGAGCATATGACCTTTTGAAGGCGATTCCAAATCTTGTTGATAAGGAACCTCGGTTTCGATTTCATTTTGTTGGAGATATAGTTAATAAGGAAAGAAATATTGTGTTTTTGCAAGAATATGAGATGGATGTGAAAAAATTTGTTAATGATAAGGGTTTAAATCATTTTGTTAAATTTTATGGGCGAATAGAGGGTTTGGAAAAAGAGAAATTGATGAAACAAGCAGATCTCTTTGTATTCCCCTCGTACGCTGAGGGAAGTCCGTTTTCTGTTATCGAAGCCATGGAGTGGGGACTTCCAATCGTCGCAACGCGAGTGGGGAATTTGCCCGAAATTTTCGAAGATCGCAAAAATGTACTTTTTGTTGGATTTGGTGAACCGGCACAAATAGAAGATGCTGTAATGGAACTTATTCGAGATGCGAACTTGGCCAAATGGCTTGTAACAAATAATTTTCAACTTTTATATTCAAAACTTTCTCTAAAATTATATGAACGTAAAATGATTTCAATTTTTAAAAGTATTATTAAAGAATAAGTATTTTCTTGAGAGACATGTTGGTAGTGGAGGGACGTTCTTTAACATTATCATCTTCGAATATTAACATGATACAAGAAATCTATTCTACAGTCTACTGTATATAACAGCTGAATTATACACGGCCACAAATTGAAACACCCACCCAAAAAATTTTTGAGAACCAATAGCCTATTTTACTATATTTGTTTAATCTGTTTTTTTTGGTATTCAAATAGGCCACTTATATTCGAAAGAGAATTGTTTTTTAATGAGGTTTTGGCGGTTATAGGTTTTTTTATTTTTTTAAGAGATCCTGTGTTTTACAGAAAAGGAGATTATATCTATAACAATGTCATATCTATTATATTAATATTCTTTTTCTACGCTTTGATTTCATTATTTTTTTTTAATAATCTATATGGATACTTGAGAAACACCGTTCTGCTCTACTCAACCTTTTCATTTTTTCTCGGGACACGGCTTTACTCCGCAATGTCGAAGGCAAGAAAATACGACCCTATTTTTATGAGTGCAATTTACCCGATTAATAGAATTGGATATCTTGCTTTGATTCCTATTTATTTATGCAAATACTCAAAGCGGTTTTCAATTTACTCGTTTCTGATCATTGTTTTAGGACTGGTTGGTATAAGATTTTTTATTTCTGGTTCGACTTCAGTAGCCGTGGCGATACTACTTCTTTTTATTTCTCTTATATTTAAAAAAACAAAGGTTTTTATGTTTTTTATTGCTGTAGGTTTTGTGATTTGGTTCTTTTTTTATTTACAGCCTCATTTGACTACGTTCATGACGAAAGGAAAGAGTAGTGCAGTTCATGAAAGTGTTATTTTACAGATGGATGGTAACTCGACAACGCGATTTTTTATGTGGAGTCATCTTATTTTTGATTTTTTTCCGGAAAATGTGTTTGGAATAGGATTTGGTACCCCAATGATTAAAAAACAATTCTTATATAAGCTAAATATGAATAAAGTGGCTAATAAGGATCCATGGATAGAATACACACTGGGTGCTCATAACTCGTTTATTACTATTTTTATAAGGTGTGGTGTGCTCGGTATTATAGCTTTTATTTTTCTTTATTGGAGAATTATTGGAGAATTTGCGAATGATAGGGCAAACGACAATTACAGTAAAGTTTTCTTTTTTTACTATGCATTTTTTATCGTTACAGGAATAGCTATGCTTAATGTTATTTTGGAATCACCTATGTATGCTGCAGGGTATTGGATTGTTCTTGGCATGCTTTACGAGGTAAAAAAAAAATAAAAAGTGTGTTATATATTAAAAATATGTGTGCGGTTTTGTTTTTAGTGAAATTCTGAGGTTGATATGGATTACAAAGAAATTATTGTGGAAAAATCATTGAAGTGCCTACATGTAGATAGTATTTCAACTGAATATTTAACATTTTTTAAAAACGTATTTGTTGGATTAAAGGATGTTTTGTTATCTCAGTTATTATGGACTGTTTTGGTTTTTTCGTTGCTGATTTTGGTTGCTTTTCCAGCTACAATTAAGCTGGTTAACATGAAATGGACTGCCAAAATTAATCAGGATCCTTTTGTATCTTATGTTTCGGATGGTGCGTCCTTGGCTCTTGGTGGAAAAATTTACCTGACAAACCATCCCGGAACCCGGATACATGAATATTTTGCATGGATAACAAAGAATAACACATTTAGGAGGATACTATGGATGATCACATTTGAAAATCAATCCGATTTGCACACGATAGTAATCAACGCTGACAACGGGCCAGAAAATAGTAGCCACTTCAAACCATGTTAAGAACAAGTAAAGTTTTTTCCGGAAAAAGTAAGAATGATAAGAATGAATGGTTCAAAATATTTGGAACAGCTATCTCTGCGGTCGACCTCAATGGTTCGGTGGAGGTCATGAAGAAGCTCATTTATGAACAAAGAGCTTCATATGTTTGTCTTGTAAATGTACATGTATTAATGACCGTTTTGAAGGATTCCAACTACCAAAGGATTATCCGGCAGTCAGATTGGGTTTTTCCTGATGGAATGCCCTTGTGCTGGTATGCGAGAAGGGTGCTGAAGGCGGGGAACGTAGAGCGTGTAGCAGGCCACAGTTTAATGGACCTCTGCTTTTCTGAGTTAGGGAATTCTCGTCATTTCTTTTATGGTTCCACGCCGGAAACCCTAAATAAAGTACAGGCTGAACTAAGAAGAGTTTATCCTAAAGTGAATATAGTCGGTACGTTTAGTCCTCCTTTCAGAGAGCTTGATCATCAGGAAAAGAGGGAGATCGGAATGATGATCGACGAAATTTCTCCGGACGTCATTTGGGTTGCTTTAGGTGCGCCCAAGCAGGAGCGGTGGATGTGGGAAATGAGAAACAGCTTGAATAAAGGCGTGATGATTGGCGTAGGTGCGGCTTTTGATTATTTTGCGGGAAATATAAGAAGACCTCCGGTTTGGTTGCGGAGGATGGGGCTTGAATGGTTATATCGGCTTTATCAGGAACCTCGGCGATTATGGAGACGATATTTGGTTACGAATAGCCTCTTTATTTTTTATCTTTTTCGCGAGATAGTATCAAGTCATCTTAAGAGATGATGGATCATTGCTGTCCGGTTAAGATTTCATAAATAAGTGTAAGTTATTAAAATAATGTATAATACAGTGTAAAACAATTTTTTAGACAAAGAATTTCATAAAGTACGGTTTTAATCACAGATTTTCCATTTATCAGTTCGAAATTGTTAAATATTCAGGTCGTCCATCGTCCTTTTCAGGTACCAAGGTGTTGCAATGCTATTTGATCCTATTTATAATGCTCAACCGGACAGCAGTACCCCTAACATTTCGCCACTCTCAAAGAAGAGTTATGTCTGGTCGGCAATACATTTTTTCGCAATTCCTAACTTTGCTTCCGCGATACGAATTCCAGAGCATCGTGAAAAAGTACAATGGCGATTACCGCACAAGAAGCTTTAAATGCTGGAACCAGATGGCCTGCATGATTTTTGCTCACATCAGACAAGAAGACAGCTTACGAGATATAGACATTGCTCTTAACGCTCATGCGAAGAAATTGTACCACATTGGAATCAGACAGTGCCCAAGATCTACTTTGGCCGATGCAAATAACCGCCGAGACCATCGCATTTACGAGGAATTCGCAAAATTGTTGATGCGCCGCACACGACGAGAATATGCCGGCACCCCGTTGGCCGTTGACGTCGATAATGCAGTTTATGCGCTCGATGCATCAACCGTCGATTTGACATTGTCCGTTTTTCCCTGGGCTAAATTCCGAAAGACCAAAGGCGCCATTAAATTGCATGCGATGATCGACCTGAGAGGTAATATCCCGGCCTTTCTGACCATAACGGATGGTAAGGTCCATGACGTCAAGGCTGCCCCTCAAATTCCCATTGAACCGGAGGGGATCTATGTGGTCGATCGCGCCTATATCGACTTCGATTGGCTGAGATCCATTGATGAAATCTGTGCATTTTTTGTCACCCGGCTCAAAAAGTCTATCAAGTGGACTCGCGTTGTATCCCATCCCGTAGACAAATCCCTTGGCCTGAGAAGTGATCAGGAAATCCTTCTATCGAGCAAAAAATCCAGGGCAAAATATCCAAAACGTTTGCGGAGAGTCTCCTTTCGAGATGAGTCCCAAAACCGTACTCTGGTTTTCCTGACCAACAATTTTGATTTCCCGGCTGAGACAATCGCTGCGCTTTACAAGTCCCGATGGGAGATAGAGCTGTTTTTCAAGTGGATCAAACAAAATCTCAGGGTGAAGAGTTTCTATGGCACTTCACCAAACGCTGTGAAGACTCAGATCTGGATTGCCATGGTCGTTTATCTGATTTTGGCCATCATCAAAGAGAGATATTTGCTCCAAAATAGCCTGTCCCAGTTATTACACTTTTTGGAGATCAATTTGTTCGAGAAAAAAGCCCTCATTTCAATTTTTCGGCCGAATCCCCGTCAGGAAATCCGAAAAGGCGAGTATGGCTATATGCAGCTTAAATTATTCGATTATTAACAGCGATAAAATTTTAAAATATGCCAAAACGCTTGCATCTGAACTTGCCAAACTTACCGCGCAAGATTACAAGTTGAAGGGCAATCTCAAATTTAAGTATCTGATTTTATTACAAAGTAAACCGGACAGCAATGATGATGGATGTATCATGATCCTTGTTAAATGTAGTTTTAGCTTTACTTTCCAGCTAGTTTGGTCGCGTATCACCATATTTTATGGAAACATAAGTTTGCTAACAATGTTGGACAATTTCCAAGAAAAGTTCGGTTTTCGGACTATTGCCAACTTGCCCAATCGGCCAGGCACTGTCGGGAAAAACCGAACCATCCCTTCACCTGTTTCACAAGCCCGCTTTCATGTATAGGAAAATAAGCATTGGGTTTGTCAGGACGTGGTTAAGGAGAAAAGAATGAAGGACCTTTTGCAGGGAAAATGTGTATTGGTGACCGGATCTTGTGGGACCATTGGGAGAGAATTGGTACGCCAACTGCTGGTGAACTATGGTGTGGGGGAATTGATCGGTATTGACAACAATGAGAGTGAGATCTTCTTTGAAGAACAGCGTTTCTTAAGGTATCCAGCACATTTTTTTCTTGCGGATGTTCGCGACCGCCACAAACTGGTCCGGAAAATGGCCGGAGTAGATATTGTTTTTCATACTGCGGCCTTTAAACATGTGGTGTTATGTGAGCGCTCTCCATTTGAAGCGGTACAAACCAATATCTTAGGTATCCAGAATGTGGTGGAGGCGGCTGCCGAGGCCGGGGTGAGCCGAGTCATCTTCACCAGTTCGGACAAGGCAGTGAACCCCACCAATGTGATGGGCACATCTAAACTTATGGGTGAGCGTTTGATGGCGGCGGCCAACAGTAATAAACGGGGTAGCGGGCCCATATTTGCTTCCACTCGGTTCGGGAATGTGTTGGGTTCCCGAGGATCAGTTATCCCAATATTCAGGGAACAGATCCTTAAAGGTGGGCCTCTAACCCTCACCGGACCGGAGATGACCCGCTTTATTATGAGCATTAAACAGGCGGTTCAATTGGTGGTGGATTCAGCTCATCTAGCCCAAGGCGGTGAGGTCTTCGTGACCAAGATGCCGGTGATTCGTATTCAGGACTTAGCTGAGGTGATGATCCAGGAACTGGCGCCCAGATACGGCCACAGGTCAGAGGATATTGACATCGAGATTATCGGGACCAAGCCTGGGGAAAAACAGTATGAGGAGTTGATGACCTTGGAGGAGATGGGGAGAGCTTTAGAATTGCCACGGTATTTTGTAGTGCGTCCGGCGTTTTTATCATTATACGGAGAGATCAACTATCAATATCCTGAAGTTGTGAATGAAAAGGTAAAAAAACCCTATTATTCTGGAAATGAGCCTCCTTTTGATAAGGAGGAGTTGCGAAAATTCCTGTATGAAAACGCGTTGCTGGAAGGAGAAACCCAAGAGTCTTTCAAGCCAGATAGACGATATTGGGGAGATGAGAAGGCGCGAAGGACGGATGACGGATGACGGAGGGCAGAGGGCAGAGGGCAGGGGGTGCTCAAGATCTTTTTTTCCGAATTTGGCTGGGGTTTGGCGAAAGCGAAAATGCGGCGCTGTAGTCGGAAAAAGGTGTCTGACTTCGTGATTGAGGTATCTGAGACGCAGTGCTGGCTGGGATTTCCCTTGCTTGCAGCTTCATCAGCCAGGGGCCATTCGATAAGTTGGGCAATGAATTCGAACAGTTTGTACATTCGAGGAAACAGTAATAGTGGCGAGTAATGTCAATAACAAGAGGCGCTGGCTAATAACAGGGGGTTGCGGATTTATTGGTACTTCGCTTATCAAGCAGATCCTTAAAGAGCGCCCGGGAGATCGGGTGCGGGTGCTGGATAATCTTTCGGTGGGGCTGAGGGAGGAC
>JAIPEE010000087.1 GCA_021737275.1 Desulfobacterales bacterium | reverse complement strand
CGGCACGCAGGTCCATACCCATCCAGGAATAGGGTGTGCCGGAGTTCGGTGTCTGCACGGCCGTATCGTCCGGGGTGAAGACGCGCGCGATGTTGGCAATCTGGTTCCAGAGTGCCTTGAAGTTCGGATCGCTCTTGTCGGTGTAGTAAGCGTACGAGACGCGGTAGTTGTCGACGATCGGGAAACCGTAGACGTAGGCTTCCTTGGCGATGGCACGCGCTTCTTCCGGGGTGACGCTGATCTGGGCTACCGCCACCGATGAGGTGAAGGTGAGGAACAGCAGGCAGGCAAGGACTTTTGTCAGGTTGATTTTCATGATGGCTCCTGTGTAGTTAATTTTTTTATTTGCCTGGTTCAGTCGGTCACCAGCTCGATCTCGCCGGGCCGCCAGCTCTGGTTGATCCAGGGCGCGAGCGGGCCATACATGCGCAGGATCGTGAACCAGCTCTTGCCCGGAACGGTCTGGAGCCAGTTGCCCTCCTTGCCTTTCGGTGCCTTGGGCGCGAAATACACGTCATAGGACCCGTCGGCGTTCTGGGTCATGCCCTTGGTCTGGCTGCCGATAGTCGGAAATGGCTGCCCGGTCTGAAGCTGCGAGCGGGTCTGGGTGTCGTAGATCGTGACGGCCCAGAAGTCCTTGACCGGGACGTCCTTGGGCAGATGCAGCTTGTAGGTCTTCGAACCGTCAAATGCCTGTTGATTGGCATCGAGAAGGGCAAGCGCGTAATCGGATCCCTGGCCGGGGCTGCTGGTGGCCATCGCGGGCGTGACGCCGCCTGCATTGAAGTAATAGAGTACCCGTGCGTCGAGATTCATCGCCCCATCCGCTTCGAAGCTGGTGTTCTTGTTGGCGAAGGCAGTTGACCAAACGCTCTTCGGGTTGTCGGGATAGATCCGCACGCCGGCGATCCGGGGTTGGTAAGTCACGGCGCGCGCTGTTGCATTGGCCAGTGTGGCAGCCTCCGTCAGCAGCTTCTTCATGCGGTCATCGGGGGCAAAAGGCTGACCCTTCACGATCCCGATAGCCGCGATCGTGCCGCGCATTTCAGGGCCTATCGCATCGATCGGTTCTTCCTGAATGATCCGGTCAAGGATCTCGAAATAGCTGTAATCACTGGGAAAAACGGTATTGAATGCCTTGTTCGATACGTTTTGAAATGCGGTCTCGGCCGGGCTTGCCGCATCTTTCAGCGGATAGACCTTGAGGTTGGCGGTGATGTTCTTGACCGCAGGATCAAGCCCCTTCGCGATCGAGCCACGCAGGAACATGAAGTTCCGGTTGGTCGAGGGTTTCAGCAGAAAATACCCGTCGGGTATGTCGCCAGTATAGTCGGGAGGCACGACAAGGTACTTGCCACCCTTGCCCTTGTCCGGCCCCGTGACGCCCATATTGCCGACAAACCGCTGCCAGGCGTCGTTGAGAAAGCCGAGCATCCCCGGGGGGATATCGATCACCGTCGGGCCATCCTTGGCAAGATCGGTATAGGTATAGGCGTAGAGCGTCGAGGTGTTGGCCGTGACCACGAGGGTCTGGGAGTTCATCAACTGCGCAAAAAGGGCGATCCGGTTCGCGCCCTTGGCGCCGGCATCGGCCAGCCCCTTGCGCACGCTGTACATCGACACGGCACCGACGTTGTCGAGAAACACCTGCATGCCGCGCATCCGGTCGAGGTTGTCGTAGACTTTCTCGATAGTGGCGTCAGTCGGCACGCCGTCGAAAAATTCCAGCGTACCTAAGGACGTCTCGACTTTGTCGGGTATCGAAATGGATTTCAGCGATTCCTGTGATACCTCAGCTCTTGCAACCTCAAGGCAGGGCAAGGCCAACACGGCAACGGTCAACAGGACTGTCAATGAAATAAATCGTTGTCTCATATGGTTTTCCTCCAATATGAAGTTATGAATGTGATCAAAGACAAAAAGTGTCCAGTGATCTCAGAAAATACGTATTAAGCTAACGCTCCGGTTCAGCGGCGGCGCAAAGCGCCGACCGCTGTAGCCGGTTGTTACTGATTTACATTAAAAATCTTTGTTCAGCCAGTTGGCCGAAATAAAAACAAGGACTTCATTCTATTTTGGGAACAAAAACGTCAACTGTGCCCTAAAGCCCCAGCCATCCTGGCCATTATCCGGTGATTCTGCCCAATACTTTGCACCTGCGGCGAACTGGAGAATCTGGGGTCCGGTCTTGAACATTTGCGACACCTGGGCGATCACCGGCACGGACCAGGCTTCGTTTTCCCAGTCGTAGGTGGATTCCGTTTGCACCGCGAAGGTCGTCTTGGTCTTCGTGATATAGCTTACAAAGGGCTGCAGGAAGGTGGCATTGATATCGGCCCGGTCATCATCGCCGGCCACGGACCAGATATGGTTGGCCAAAAGGCCGACAGTCCAAGGCCCTTCCTGTTTCAGCGCCACTCCCGTCGGCCCAATCCCCCACTTTTCACCTCCGAGCATTTCATCGGATGCCGACGGCAGCAATTCGACAGGTCCCACGCCCCAGATCCAGCCGCGCTCGCCCGGTGCTTTCGGTGAGAAGAACTGGCTGGCCACGATATCTCCAAGCCCCGACTATTTCATCGCATCAAGTGGGAAATCGTGCTGGTCAATGAGCGGCACAATGGTTCGGGTAATCACGTTCCAGTTATCGGTCAGCGAGAACGGCATAACCGGTTGAATGTTCAGCCGGTTGACCGAAGCGCCATTGTTCAATCCGCCGTACTCATCGTAGTTATACTGTAATGGCACACTGATCAGGTTGGAGATCGGATTCGCCAGTTTCTTGGCCAGTTTCGCCGCTTCATCCGTAAACACCTAGTCCTCTTCGGCATTCGCCGGAATTGCCAACATTGCGGTGATTGCCACCAGAGTGAGCAGCCAAAGGCATATTTCAATTCGGTATGTTCGCATACTACCTTTCTCTCTCATCCGCGAGGTTCTGATCGCTGAAGGCTTTGTCATGCTGTTCCAGCAATGCCTTGGCCTCATTTTAAATTGATAAATTGAATTGAATTGATAAGAATTTGTTTTTTGAAAGCGAATTAAGTTTAAGATTGCCATTGTGTGTATTAGTCGGATTAATCACAATATATAGTGATCCTTTCATTTAGCACTTTTCCCTGTTAATTTAGTTATATATATTGCATACATGCTTTTTTGTCAACTCGATATTTTGTATGATGAAATGTTTTCTTAATTTATTTAGAAAGCAAAATCGAACGAAAAAACAATAGGATACGATATATTAGAAGGCGAGAAAAGAGACAAAAATCAGCCGCTGTGGAAAGGTTTGATTTTTCAATTATAAGCGTTAATCCTCATTACCGGTTACCGCATCCCAGCTTTAATCCTCTTTGAACATTTCAGTATAAACGTGCTTTTCAACCTTTGGAACGGGCGATAATTTGTTAATGAATAATAAACATGCTATTATTGTCATAAATATTCAAAATGTATTAAAATAAACTACTTATACAACAAACAACAAATCCGTACTAAGTTTCATAAAAATGCTGATTCCTATAGCAGGCATCAGCAGATACGGCATTCGGCAAACAAAAACTTAATATTAAACCGAAACAAGGAGGATGTTATGAAAAGAGTTAGTTTGTTATTTTTGATTGGTATTTTCATTATTGGTTTTTATTCGTTCAATGCAGTAGCACATTGTGAAATTCCTTGTGGAATATACAATGATCAGATGCGGATAGAGATGATTAAAGAGCATATTATCACTATTCACAAATCTATGGACAAAATCCTTGAATTGGAAAAGGGTGAGCCGCAGAATTTCAACCAGCTCATACGATGGATAAATAATAAAGAAGATCATGCCGGTAAAATTCAGGACATTGTTACTCAGTACTTTATGACTCAGCGGATTAAGCCGGATACGAAACGCTATGAAAAAAAGCTGGGATTACTGCATCAGATGCTGATTTACAGCATGAAATGCAAACAGACAACCGATGTTGTCAATGTCGAAAAATTAAATGAATCAGTTAAGGCATTTCAAAAACTGTATTTTGAAGCGAAGTAACAAATATTTCAAAAAAAATGATGTACAGTTAGGGCGTCCGGTATTTTGTTGCAACACTTATCCCTTTTTCTTTATTAGGAATTTAACAGAATAAACAGCGTGTTAGTTTGAAAAAGGAGATCGCATTATGGTCAGGGTAAAAACATTTACAAATGTTCTGAAACCCTTGTATGTCATGAAGGCATTACGGGAACTGGATGATCAGGTCAACGCGTTTATCCGGGATAACCATGTGGAAAAGGTCGTGTCTGTTTCAGACACCAGTACTTCAGGTGATGGTGAGACGATCGGAATAATCAGAGTTCTTGCCTATAAAACAACCTGATAAGAAAAATATTTTATAAAAGCATTATTTTTGAAGTGGTACATCCACGTCAAGCATCATCCACAAAACCTGTTAAGGCTGTTTGATATGAACATGCTGCCGGTGTTTTTCTGCGCAAAAACGTAAAAGAAGTAAAGGGCTACAGCAGGAATATTTTTTTGAGTGCGTTCATATGCAGGTTGCATTCTATTCATCATCATCGACAACGGCACCCCAGCTATAATCTTCCTTGAACATTTCAGTGTAAATGTGTTTTTCAACCTTTATGATACCTTCAATCTGATGGATCCGGTCTAACAGTTTATTGTATTTTTCAAAAGAATCTACAAAGACCTCGGCGCTGATATTTCCCTCACTGCCCATAATAGTAGCAATCAACCAGATATTTTTAATTTTCTTAATCTTGCTGATGATCTGTTTAACTTTTTTTGGGTCAGTATGGATAATAAAAAAACCGGACACACCATAACCCAGGTTAAACAGGTTACCGATGGCAACAACCTGAATCGCTTTGCCGTCAATCAGCTTTTTCAGCCTTTTTCGGACGGCACCTTCGGTTATTCCCACTTTTTTTGAAATTTCCGTAACGGGCATCCTGCCGTCTTTCTGGAGGAGGGAAACAATTTTGGCATCAATTTTATCTAATTTATTCAGCATAATAAAACCTTATAAAGTTGTTATTACTGTGTTTTTATATGAAACATTTAACTTTAGCAAGTGTTTTTATCGTAATATAAAGTCTTAATAACGCACTTTTATCTTGACAAAAATTAAAAAAACACAATAATTGATGCAAGAAAAGACTAAAAGGATGTTTGAAAAGAAAATAACGTAATCTAAAAGATGAATATCGTACTTTAAAGATGTAGGGATAAAAGGAGGAAGGTAAGATGTCTAAAGTGACTGTAGCTGTGGCCCAGATGGCATGCAGTGAAAATAGTAATGAAAATATTGAAAAGGCAGAAAAATTAATTCGTCAGGCAGTAGGGCAGGGCGCACAGATTATTTTACTCCAGGAGCTGTTTTCGACACCATATTTCTGTAAGGATGAAAAAGCTGAATATTTTGAGTACGCTGTGGAGGCAGAGGGGCACCCGGTGCTGGCTCACATGTCAAAACTGGCGAAAGAGCTGAATATCGTGCTGCCGATCAGTTTTTATGAACGGGCCGGCAATGTTTTTTTTAATTCCTTGATGATGATTGATTCGGATGGCACTCAAATGGGTATTTACCGGAAAACACATATTCCCCATGCACCCGGATATGAAGAGAAATATTACTTTTCACCGGGCGACACCGGTTTCAAAGTCTGGCCGACAAAATATGGAAATGTTGGTGTCGGCATTTGCTGGGATCAATGGTTCCCGGAATGTGCCCGGGCCATGGCATTAATGGGGGCAGATATTTTAATGTACCCGACTGCGATCGGCTCTGATCCCGGAGACGGGCATGATGATTATTCACCAAACTGGCAACATGTGATGATGGGGCATGCGGCCGCCAATGTCATGCCGGTGTGCGCATCCAATCGTATTGGTCTGGAAAAGGGAGAGTCCTGCGATATAAAATTCTTCGGGCGGTCTTTTATAACGAATGAATCAGGTACAAAAGTTGTTGAGGCTGATCGCGAGGAAGAAACCGTATTGACGGCATCATTTGATTTTGAAGAAATCCGGAAACGAAGAACCTGGTTTACGCTTTTCAGAGACAGGCGACCGGAGATGTATGATGTGCTGATGACGTTGGATGGCAGAGTAGCGCAAAAAATAAATTCAGGAGAAAGCTAATGGCGACTAATGAACATAATCCAATCGATTATTATATGCCCGCAGAATGGGAAAAACACGAAGGTACCTGGTTTCAATGGCCGAATGGTCTTATTGATCCCATGAGGGAAATGAAGCTGGAAAATACATGGTTCAAAATGGTCAATGCGCTTCATGATCATGAAAATGTTCACATTATGGTTGAAAATGAAAAGCAGGAAAACCATGTCAGGGAGCAACTCATTTATTTCGGTATCGGTTTTAAAAACATTGATATTCATATTATTCCAACAAATGAACCCTTTGCCAGGGATAATGCACCAATATTTGTTGTGGATAATAAAGGGAATCAGGCAATAACCAACTGGGGCTTTAACGGCTGGGGTGGGCGGAGTGCGTATGAATTGGATGAGAAAGTGCCGGAAAAAATAGCAGAGATATTATCCATGCCCATGTTTTCACCACCCCTTATCATGGAAGGTGGCGGGTTTGAGGTAAATGGCAAAGGTACGTTTATGGCCAGCCGAACTTCAATAATGAATGACAACCGGAATCCCGGCAAAAGCCAGAAAGAAGTTGAAGAAATTATTAAACAGCATCTGGGAATCAAGCACTTTATCTGGCTTTCAGGTGCGGGTGAGGAAGCCGAACAATGGGGAGATGTTACAGATTCTCATATTGATATTGTAGCCAGATTTGTAGGAGAGTCCTCCGTTTTATATAACCGGACCGATGATGAGACCGATCCCCGGTATAACCTTTTCAAAAAAACATATGAGGAACTTAAACAGGCGACAACAGCGACAGGTGAAAAATTAACGCTGATTCCACTGCCTGTGCCGAAGGTTTACAGAATTTCTCCGCTTGTTGAGTGGTCGCATACAACATTTACAGATGGCGCATACAGCAACTATCTGGTCGCGAACAATGTTGTGCTGGTGCCGGTGTTTGGCCATGAAAACGATGAAAAGGCAAAGCAGGTAATTGCAGACTGTTTTCCGGGTAGAGAGGTCATTGGGATTCAGTGTGTTGAGCTTACAGAAGAGGGCGGGGCAATTCATTGTGTGACTCAGCAGCAACCTGCGGTGTAAAAAAAATCCTTTTTCAAAGGAGGGAGCCTAAAACCGGGGAATCCGGCATCACAGGTTATGCTTGATACAGGTGCTATTAAATTTACTCGAATATTCGATTTGTAGAAACAATTGTAGGACAAAATAAATGAAAAACTCTATTAAATACAAAAACTATGTACCGCATGCATTCTGGTCTATGGATCAGGGCTTCTTTTCTGATATTGCAAAAGATGCCGATAGCAGCAATGATCGGAAGGTTTTGGATTATTATCCTTATAAGTGGGCATATAGACAACCACTGGATCCTGAAGAATCAGTTATGTATCTGAATGATATCGGTATGAATGCAGATGGCAAGGTAAATGCCGGTGCGGTTGCCCGGCAATTTGATAAACTGTCAACATTTGAAAAAATGGAAAAAAAGGGACAGGTCGAATGGGGTGGGGAAATTATGCAGGATACCCCACCATCCGGTTTTAAAATGGTACCTGAATGGGGTCCCATGTCAGGCGTTTTACTGAACTGGCCGACATTGTGGCCTCCCATGTGGACGATGCATCTTGAGATTATTAAAGCGTGTGGTCATGTTAAAATCTATTTAAGGGTTGGAGAAGGCGGGTATGGTGCTGCCGCACTGGCATGGCTTGAAGCAAACGGTGTTGATCTGAATAAAGTTCAGCCCATACCCGGTCCGTTAGGAGATAACTGGTCAAGAGATTACTCACCCCTGTACGGCGTAAATATCTATTCCGGTGAGCCGGTGGCACACAAATTTAAATTTGCAGTTTTTTGTGAAGAGTATCGTCAGCGAACATTGAAGGAAATGATAGATATCGATAGGAACTTTGCATGGAAAGAAGGCTATACAATTTATAGAAATGATATTTTGCTGGACGGCGGTGCTATTCTGACAGACGGGAATGGTACTTATGTTTTGACCAAAAGAGTTTTAAAAGACAATTACAATCTGCCCAATCTTCGGGATAAGCTGGATGCATGGCTCAATGCGGATCGAATCATTATTGTTGAAGAAGAACCCAATGATCTGCTGGGACACATTAATCATTTCAAATTTATCAGTTCTGAAAAAATAATTGTAGGGCAGGATGATAAGCCATCGCCGGTATCCAGGTATCTGGACAGGCTGGCACAAATTTTTGATAAAGCCGGTTATGAAGTTATTCGTGTCCCTGCTCCGCAAGGGTTTGATAATATCATGCCCGGCGGAGATAAAACCCATACGGCACTTTATGCCAACAGTCTGATGATGAACGGTAAGGTTTTAATGTGTACTTATGATGATGAGCGGCTTGAAAAATATAATGAGGGAGCCATAGATTCATATCAAAAGGCATTGCCTGATTATGAGATTGTTCCAATTGAGGCAACTGTTCCAGGTAATGCCGGCGGTGGTATTAATTGCAGCAGCAAAGAGATTCCGGATTATACAAAACTGAAAGATTTTATGTTGAAATAGTCGATTCTGAAAAACCTATTCCTCGGTTGCCATCACTTCTGAAGGCAGCCGGGGTATTTTTAACCCAAACACTATCGAAACATTTAAAAAATAAAAAAACTCCTCCAGCCACTTAATCAGTTTTCTAAAATTCATC
>JAIPEE010000005.1 GCA_021737275.1 Desulfobacterales bacterium | reverse complement strand
CGGATCCTGAACTTTTTCAAAATAATAATCAACTGTCCTTGTTCTCTTTTTTGGCATTGGCAACTCCTTGATTTCGTTGCCAATAGATACCTCATAAAAAACAAAATGTCTAGATTTTTTATTCCCTGATATATCAATTGCTTATGAAACTTTTCTACATGCGTTTACCCTGCTATTTATGGAGTTGACTATTGATGCTAAAAAAGCTATAACACATTAAATTATTTAGAGATACTACAACACGATTGCAACTTGGTTTATTATCTAATGATATTGGGCAGACAGGCGCTTTTTTGTTAGTGCCTGACCGTCCGTTATCGTGCCTGATAATGAAAGATGATAATGAAAAAGTGTCCCTTTTGTGCTGAAGATATTCAAGATGAAGCAATAAAGTGCAAACACTGCGGTGAATTTCCGGATAACGCCATTTTCCGGCAGCTTAAAGAAGAAAAAACACAATGGTATTTTAAAAAATCATTTATTATTTTTGCCATCTTTTGTGTGGGGCCCCTGGCATTGCCTCTGATTTGGTGGCATCCGGAAATGTCACGTGCATGGAAAATTGGACTGACTATCGGAATTCTTATTCTCAGTTGGATCTTTTTTAAGATCACAATGGAATCTATTCGAAATATCAAAGCATATTTTGAGTTAATTGGCGGGCTTTAATAGTTACAGAATAAGGGTTGTACCCCAATATTTCACAAAATTTCAGTAAAGATTTTAGTGCGTTTCTGGAAATTCGAACCGGGGTGGTGTGTCAGGTGGTATCTGTTATTATTTATGACAACAGGAGTTGATTATGAAAATATATATTGGAAACATATCAAAGGAAGTCACCGAAAAAAACTTGCGAATGGTTTTTGAAAAATTCGGAAAGGTAGAATCCGCTCAGTTTGTTAGGGATAAACAAAGTGGCAAATTAAAAGGATGTGGGTTTGTGGAGATGGCTTCTGAGACTGAAGGACAGGCCGCAATTGCTAGTTTGAATGGCAAAGCCCTAAAAGGATCAACACTTGACGTGAATGAGGCTCTTCATAGTACCGGAAAACGGGGGAGTGGAAGTAGAAAAAGGCCAGGTGGCAGTCGGGATGGCGCAAGTGTTGGAAGGGGAATTCAGGGTGACAGCCCGGGCGGATATGGCGGGAGCAGGGGAAGGCAAGGTGGCGATAAAGGAGGCCAGGTGCGTGGCAGAGGCGGGCAAGGGCGAGGCAGATGAGAAACAAAGTGATATGGCAGTTTTTAATTATCGAAATTCATCATCTAATTTTTAGAGAAGTTTCAAAGCAGATTGAGCCGGATAATGAGACTGTCATAAAAAAATACGGCAATTTTGAGACTGACAGTCAATAAGGATATTAATCATCAAATGCCGGTAAAGGAGGACGTATGACGCTTGAAATAATTCGGAGCGCGTTTGCATGGTGTGCATTGATAAATATGGGATTATTGCTATGGTGGGTTCTTTTTTTCATTCTGGCGCGAGACTGGATGTATAACTTACACGGCAAATGGTTTAAGTTATCTGATGAAAAATTTGATGCGATTCACTACTCAGGCATGGCGCTTTTTAAAGTCGGGATATTCCTTTTTAACCTTGTGCCGTATTTTGCCTTGAGGATTGTTGGTTAAACATAGTAGCCTTTTATTTTCTCTGTTTGTTTGATACGCGACAGCACTGATTCCATCGGAGGCATGATTTTTTTCTGAGTCGGGGAGATATATCCCTATATGTAATAAATAGAAAGGGGATGCCCGGTTGAAACAAAACAGCCCTGACGGCAAAGCTCTTAAAGCTAAACACCTCTCCGTTTTTCTTAAGGATAAAGCCATAATCTGGCTCTGTACTGACAGTTTAAACGGAACTATTAAATATTGACAGGATAGATGTCTATTGCTATATGCCATATAAAATTTTAAGGCATAGATTATGAACCAGTCTCTCACAAACAGGAAAAAGGCAAATATCTCATTCAAAGGAGATACATATGCAGGAGGGAGACCTGTGCAGACTTGCATCGGACATCATCGGAGGAGAAGACTTTCATAAAGGATATATAGCATAGCGTTATTTTATTAGCGACAGTGCGTTACTTGATAAAAAGCCTTTTGGGTATTTCCCCAAAAGGCTTTTTGGGTATTAGCAGGAGAATAATAATGAACCATATAAAACTTACACATATAGAAAAATCATACATGGACAACCCTATTTTAAAAGATATTTCTCTGGATATTAACAAGAATGATCGATTGGGTCTTGTTGGAAGAAACGGTTCAGGAAAAAGTACATTGTTTAATATTATAGCCGGTTGTATCAAACCGGACAGCGGATATCGTATTACCGACAAGGATACAAAGGTTGGCTATCTGACCCAATTTTCAGACTACCAGGATAACACTCCGGCAAATGATGTTTTATATGGAGCATATGATCACCTTGATCAGTTAAAGAAAAAAATGTCGATGCTTGAAGAAAAAATGGCAAACAACTCACCTGATCAGGTGGAAAAGCTGATCTGTGAATATGGCGAAATTCAAAGTGTTTTTGAGCAGGAAGACGGCTATCAGGTTGAAACAAAGATTGCGCAAATCTGTTCGGGACTGAATATAAGTAAACAGCTCAGGTTTGAGAAATTTCATAGATTAAGCGGTGGTGAAAAAACAATCGTACTTCTGGCAAGAACCCTGACGGCGTCCTGTAACCTTCTTTTGCTGGATGAACCGACAAACCATTTAGATATGGGGTCTGTAGAGTGGCTGGAAAATTTTATCCTTGAATTCAAAGGCACCGTAATGATTATTTCTCATGATAGATACTTTCTTGATAAAACAGTGAAAAAAATTATCGAACTGGAACATGGAGAGGCGGAAGTTTTCCACGGCAACTACAGTGATTACATGGAGGAGAAGGAAGAGCGCCAACAGGCCCTGTTGAATCAATACAATGTTCAGGAAAAGAAAATTAAAAATATGGAGGAAGCTATAAACAGGTTTAAGGATTGGGGATCAAGGCCTGGCAGCAGCGGAGACAAAATGTTTAAAAAAGCTGCGAATATGGAAAAGCGAATTGAGAAAATAAAAAAGTTCGATAAACCAAACTTAAAATCAAATAAAATGAAAATAATTTCCAACGAGAATATTCGATCCGGAAAAGATGTCGTTCAGTTTATTCATGTTTCAAAAGCATTTAATGAAATTTTTTTGTATAAAGCACTGAATTGTCATATTCGATATAAAGAGCGTATTGCAATATTAGGAAAAAACGGTACGGGAAAATCTACAGTGTTAAAAATGATACTGGGGCAGCTCAATCCGGATGGCGGGGAAGTTAAGGTGGGTGCTAACGTTAATATTGGATATCTGGCACAGGAGTTAAATTTTAAGGATGAGAGTAGATCTGTACTGGAAGAATTTCAATCTGACTTTGGAGCTGAACAGGGGAAAGCCCGGTCATATTTGTCCAGGTTCCTTTTCCAAAAGGAAGATGTATTTAAACGTATTGGAGATTTATCAGGGGGTGAAAAGGTTCGCCTGAAGATTTGTCAACTGATGTATAAAAGTATCAATCTTTTAATATTGGATGAACCAACAAACCATCTGGATATTGAGTCCAGGGAAGTTTTCGAGAAAACACTGGAAGATTTTCAGGGCACCATCATTTTTGTTTCCCATGATCGCTATTTCATAAATCGGATTGCCCAAAGAGTATTAGCTCTCGAAAATGGCCGGTTTATCGATTATCAGGGGAACTATGATGTTTATAAAGAACAGATTGTTAAACAAAAAAGTACTGTAAAAAAGCATGAGAATATGTCCGAAAATAAAAAAGATAATGTTGGGATAAAGGAAATAAGGAAAAATATTTTTAATGAAAAAAGAAAACTCCAAAACCAATATATTCAAATTGAGAACTCTATCCTTTCTGTGGAACATAAGATCAGAACAATAGTGCAGGAAATGGAGGCGTGTTCCCTGGATTATAAAAAACAAGAAGATCTGTACGAAAAGAAATCAGGCTTTGAAAGTGAGCTTGATAAACTGTTGGAAACGCTTATTGGTGTTGAAGAAAAATTGTCTGTCCTGATAAAAGCGTAAAATTTTTTCTTGACAAAATTTCGTTTTTGGGAATAATGGCGCAAAAATAATTTTGGGAAAATATCAGACTATAATTTATGATTAAAAGTTCTTCAAATACAGCGGTGAAAAAAATAACCACAACCAAGCGCACTAAGGCGCAAATGGGCTTGGTATGGTTGAGTTCGGGAGGATTTAAACCGTAAGAAACTTCTAAAAAATGAACAACCAAGCCCAGACACAAAAAAGGTGTTTGGGCTTTTTTTATTTTAAAAAGCAAAAAAAAAGGAGAGCAATAAAGTGGAAAAGATTAATGTAGGCGTAATCGGTGCAACAGGAATGGTGGGACAGAATTATATAAAATTATTAAATAACCATCCATGGTTTACGGTGACCTATGTTTCGGCATCACCGGGTTCTGCCGGTAAAACCTATAAGGATGCGGTAAAAGGTCGCTGGCATATGGATGAACCGATACCTGAGGCTGTTAGTGAACTGGTAGTCGGAGATGCCAATGATGTTGATTTGGCTAAAGGCAAATGTGATATGGTTTTTTCTGCAGTTGAAGTTGCAAAGGACAAGATTCTCAGCCTTGAGGAAGCTTATGCTGCAGCAGGCTTCCCCGTGGTATCCAATAATTCGGCACACCGGTCAACACCCGATGTGCCGATGTTTGTTCCAGAGGTTAACTGGGACCATTCTGAGCTGATTAATATTCAGCGTAAAAACAGAAACTGGAACAAGGGGCTCCTTGCTGTTAAACCCAACTGCAGTGTTCAAAGTTATGTGACACCCATTTATGCATTGATTAACGCCGGTTATCCGGTTGAATACATTATATTAACAACACTTCAGGCTGTTTCAGGCGCCGGTTTTCCGGGGCCTGGTTCAATTCAGTTGATCGATAATGTTATTCCGTTCATTGGTGGTGAGGAACAAAAATCTGAAAAGGAACCACTTCGGGTTCTGGGAAAAATGTCAGATGGTGTTATTGTACCTGAAAGTAACCTGAAAATTTCTGCTTCTTGTAACCGTGTGCCGGTTATTGACGGTCACCTGGCATGTGTCAGTATGAAGTTTGCAGGCAAGAAACCTTCGATAGCGGAAATTATTGAGATCTGGAAAAATTTTCGCAGTGAACCTCAGCGTTTGGTATTGCCATCCGCACCCACACCGCCAATTGTTTATTGTGATGAGCCGGACAGACCCCAGCCGCGGAAGGATCGAGATCTGGGGCGTGGTATGGCAGTGAGTGTAGGACGTTTAAGGCCTTGTAATGTTTTTGATTACTGTTTTGTAGGGCTTTCACATAATACCGTCCGCGGCGCTGCAGGCGGTGCAATACTGGCAGCTGAATTATTAAAGGCTCAGGGTTATTTCTAAGGAAATAAACGCCAGTGTCATTCCTGCGAAAGCGGAGATCCGGAGCAGTGTTGGTTTTATTTATGTTTGTGGCTCCGCTTAAAGGCTGCTTACCAACCCTGGCCGGATGACATGCAGTAAATATCAGAAAGATACAATAAATGATGATTCGCAGAATATGGAAGGAATCATAAAAGATGACAACAGAAGATAACGACTTTTCGAATGGCACGGCATATGTTGATGGACAGATCGTTCCCGTATCTGAAGCAAAAATTTCAGTACTTGATTGGGGCTTTCTCCATTCAGATGCCACATATGATGTCGTTCATGTTTGGGAAGGGAATTTTTTCAGGTTAGACGACCATATCGACCGTTTCTTTAATGGTATGGATAAATTTCATTTGTCTATTTCATATGGCAAGGATGAAGTAAAATCCATATTAATCGATTGTGTGCGAAAAAGTAAATTGCGTGATGCATATGTAGAAATTATCTGCACAAGGGGAATGCCGAAGCCCGGTTCACGAGATCCAAGAAACTGTACAAACCGGTTTATCGCATTTGCGATACCCTTTGTTTGGATCGCATGCCCTGAAAAGCAAGCTGAGGGTTTGAGCCTTGTCATTAGTGATATTCAGAGAATATCGCCATTGGCTGTTGATCCGACAATAAAAAACTATCACTGGCTTGATCTGGTTATGGCGCTGTTCCAGGCTTATGATCAGGGAAGCGAGACAGCTGTTGTTGTTGATGGTGCCGGGAATATTGTTGAAGGACCCGGATTCAATTTCTTTGTAGTAAAAGGTAACACGATCGTAACACCTGACCGGGGCATGCTTGAGGGAATTACCCGAAAAACAGTCATCGAACTGGTATCCGCAAACAGTCATGAAATGCAGCAACGTCCCCTTGCTGCCGAAGAGGCACGTTCTGCAGATGAGGTTTTTATCACAAGTACTGCAGGCGGAATCATGCCGGTAACAAAAATTGATGGTAAAAAGATTGGTGACGGCCTACCCGGACCGGTAACCATGAAATTGCGCGCATCTTATTGGAAACTGCATAGAAATGAGGCTTACCGTCTTGCAATCGATTATGGTCAATAACTTTTATAGATCTGTGCAGTTAATGGATGGGAACTTATTGGGTATTGAAAAACAAAGATATATTTTTTATTTTATAGCCAAGCCAGACTTTTCAAGCTCTTGTGCGATATCCGTCAACCCAAGCCGTTTAAGAGTTGCTGTTTTTTGAAGCCCGGAGATGGGATCCCATTCTCTGATTACATAAAAATCATTACGCATTTTATTGTAAATGTTTCGATCCAGTACCATTCCTTTCCGGCTGATTACTTTTTTTCCGGGTCCCGGCACAATTATATCAGGGTTTAAATAAATCTCTTCTACAGGATCAGTGAAATTAAAATCGGCAGGGAAATCATCTTTTGCAGGTACCAATCCTTCACGAAGCATAATGGCTCGTTGAAGATTGAAAATACGTTCACCATATTGCATCAGGCCGGCCTCATCGATTTTAACGCCTGTAGCTGCTGAAAAGAGTTGGTTTTCCAGTGTCGGGTTTCCGGTATAACCCGGTGTATGCCATGAAAACTTGAGTGGCCAGACATTATCACATAAACCGAGACAGTCCTTGGCAATGGTTCTGTCAATGATAGTTGCAGCTGCACAGGCCTTACCTTCATACGTCATCAAATCCCATGCTTTTTCATGGCCCCAGAACATTTTGGCAACAGTTCTGAATATGTCTGCAGTTACCGGTGAAGATCCGGGATCATCCATATGCATAACCCATTCTGCGACCATTAAACTTACCTCATGAAGCATTGAAATGGGTTGTCTCGGTTCAAAAACGTATAGCAAGGCATTTGTTAAATAGGCCTGGCCGGAATATTCAGCTCCACTGCCAACACCTGCCACTTGGTTGGAAAAATGAGATTTTGCTTCATCACCCAGTTTCTCACCTGTTCGTAAAAGTCCTTCGGCCAAAATATTGCCAAAACCCTTTCTATGAGCGATCATGTTGGCAAGGTTTTCAAAAAACGCTAATTCCCCAAGATTTCTAATATTAATACCCGTCTCTTGTTCAGTCAGGTATCCCGATTTGAAGCATGCTTCAAGCCATTCGATAATGTTATATATTTCCATGGTGCAGATTGACAAATCGTTGCATATTTTTGTCGCATCATATGCTGCCGCATCAGGCTCATCTTTTTTTTTCTCTATCCATTCAGTATATACATATGCAGCCTGGCACATCCCGGCTAAATTCTTTCCGGATGCAGTTTTTAAAACTGTTCTGAATTCACAATCGATTCCGCATTGATAACAATGAGCTGTTTTTGCCACTGGAGCAGTTTCTTCAGAAGCAGAATCAGTTGCTGAAGTGCCTTTGCATAAGTGGTATACTTCTTTATTAAGTTCTTTAAGCTTTTCCGGGCTTGCAACTGAAGGGTTATGACGACCCATTACCACAATTGCTTTGAGGTTCTTTGATCCAAACACTGCGCCGAATCCACCGGTAACACTGCCGTCATTCTCTGTCATTAAATTAGCACTGCGGCACATGTTTTCACCTGCGACACCGGTTGTTATATAACGAACGGTTTTTCCATATTTATCTTTTAAAATATCACCGGTCGCATACACACCTTTACCCCAGAGGGTCGTTGAGTCGAGAATCCGTATATTTTTATCATGAATCAAGAGATAAACAGGTTTTTCCGAGCGGCCGTGAATCACGATTCCATCATATCCTGCTCTTTTAATGTAAGCGCCAAAAAAACTACCGATGTTTCCATAGCAAAAGCCTTCAGGCATGAGCATGGGAGACTTGCCCATTACCATACACCGGGCAGCGCCCGGGATGCCTGTCGCCACCAGGGGGCCGGTCATAAATATAAGCCGGTTTTCAGGGTCAAACGAATTGATATCAGGATGTACTTCATCCCAATAAATTTTAGTACCAATTCCCTTACCACCTAAAAAACGGTCGGCATAGGGCATGGTATCCAGTTTCTCTATCCGCTTATCAGACAGGTTTATCTTGAGTATCTGCCCGCACCATCCGTGTAATCCTGTTTCCATTGTAAATTGCTCCCCCGAAGTGAAGAATAATTTGTATTATAATTTATAGCGATATTGTAATGGTGTCAAATATTCTCTTTTTTGCGGTTTCCGGCATGTGGTTTAAGCGCTTTCCATAGTTATTGATAAATTTCATAAATCAGTCTAATATTTCTTTTGTAATTAAATGATGAGAAGGCAATGAAAGATGTTTCAGACATCACTAAACAGCAAAAAGAATTTGATGAGGTTGTTTAATAAAACTTGTAAAGGAGTAAAATATGAAAAAAGTAGCACTGTTCGCATTCAACGGAGAAGCAATGTGTTTTGTTCATGTTATGTTATATGCACTGGATTTTCATAAAAAGGATTATGATATAAAGTTGATTATTGAAGGCACTGCAACAAAACTTATCAAGGATCTTGCTGACCCTGAAGCACCTTTCTCCAAACTTTATAACGAAATAAAAGAAAAAGGATTAATTGACAGCGTATGCAAGGCCTGTTCATCAAAAATGGGCACACTTGATGATGCTGAAACACAGGGCTTAACTATCAATGATGAACTGATGGGACATCCTTCAATGGAGAAATACATGGATGCGGGGTATGAAATTTTGACATTCTGACAATACATCATGAGCTGTACTATAATGGCGGAAAATCTTGAAAATCATGTGTGCAATTCAGCTTTAAGTACTGCGGGATTTAAAATCAAATTTACAGACTGTCTTATGTTTTGAGACAGTCTGTACAAAAGCACTACACAGCGCTTATGCCAAAGGAGAATACTTATGAGTTACGAATATGATGGGAATGAGGATATGTACCTGCGTGAATGGTGGGGAATAGCAACAATGTTCCGTTGCCCCCATGACCCTGATCCCTGTAATTCTGATATTGCGCTGGTGGGTGTTCCGCACAGCAGCGGGAACGGCCTTACGGAAAGAGACCAGCATCTGGGGCCCCGGGCATTACGTGATGTTGCCGCAGGATACCGGCGAACTCACAGAAAATTCAAGTTGACGCCATGGGATATCTGCAGAATTAATGATCTTGGCGATGTGCCGTTGCCGCATGCCATGGTAAACGACAAAACCATAAAAGATATTGAAGCATATTATAAACGGCTGGATGAGGCAGGTGCCCGGCCGGTTTCCGTTGGTGGAGATCATTCCATTACACTGCCGATTTTGCGTGCCATTGCAGGGACAAACTCCGGAATCTCTAAAGGCCCGGTTGCTGTTGTTCATTTTGACTCGCACACCGACGGGTATAGAAACGAAGGACATTTTTTGGGAAATGTTGAGTGGGCCGGAGCGTGGTCCAGAATTATGAATGAAGAAGGGCTTGTGATTCCGAAAAAGGTATTCCAGATCGGGATTCGGGGACACTGGGAGCCTTTTGAAGATGATGATGAAAGCATCAGGGCCGGATACCGGATTATTGAAATGGATGAATTTGATGAAATCGGTGTTAAGGCTGTTGTAGAGGAATTGCAGGAAAAGATTGGAGACTCGCCTGTTTATATAACCTTTGATCTGGATGTGCTTGATCCAAGTATAGCGCCCGGTGTTTCCAATATAGAGCAGGGGTTTACAGGAATGACCATGAGAGAGGCAACCGGTGTTTTACAGGGAATGCGAGGCATGAATGTGGTTGGAGCGGATATGGTTTGTATGATGCCGACCAAGGATAACCCGAGCAAGATTACCGCAATGAATGCCATGGTGATAGTGTTTGAACAGATTTGTCTTATTGCGGACTACCTTAATTCAAGAAAGTAGTAATACAAAGGCTTTTAATTGAAACAACGAATTGTTATATCCCTTTTGTTGGTTACTGTTTTATTAATGTGCGGTTGTGCCGTTTCTTCTGTTATCCGGAAGCATCCTGACATTGCTTTCCCCGGCGAACGGTTTATCAGAACAGAGTTGATCTTTGGTTTGTCGAAGACCAATGGCACCATTATTACTGAATCTGAATGGCAACAGTTTGTCGATGAAAATATTACACCCCAATTCAGGGAAGGGTTGACCGTGATTGGTGCTTATGGGCAGTGGATGATGACATCCGGTGATGTTGTTAAGGAACCATCGAAGATTGTTATTCTGCTGCATAAGCAAACATCTGAAACTGATAACAAGATTGAATCTATTCGAAAAGACTACAAAAAACTATTCCAGCAGGAGTCGGTCTTGAGAATAACTGAAGATGTGGCTGTTTCATTTTAAGATGAAAGGATTGATCCAAGGAGACCCGATGATTCAGATCAATACTTCTTTGATATAAACATTTTGTCGGAATTATTGTTTAAAACGGATCTTTAATTCTGACAGGCATCTGTTATGAAATTTTCCAAGTAAAGACAACAACCATATTGCACCCGGCATTGCCGGCGCCATATCAGACTGTGTATCCCAAATATCGTCCTGTGTTCCCCAAAAGGCGGTTGTATTTTCGCCAGTGCGACCTAACACTCAATAAGTTCATAGAAGGCACTGAAGGCCGGGCAAATTGACACTGTAATAAAAAAAAAGCCAATTTCCCGGCTTTAGAGGCGATGTCCTTACCAGGGTTTTTTTGGATTAATGGCCCAATTAATTATTTCCTTAACTGATATTTTTTTACAGCCTGTATATGGCTGGAATAATTAGTTGAGAAATGATGCGTTCCATCCTTTTTGGAAACAAAATATAAAAAGTTTGTTTCAGCCGGATACAGTGCGGCCTCAAGTGCAGCGGCACCGGGGCTGGCGATGGGGCCCGGCGGAAGTCCTTTGATCATATAAGTATTATACGGGGTCAACGTTTTAAGGTGCTTTCGGGTAATATTGCCATCAAAATCCTTGATACCATAAATCACTGACGGATCGGTTTCAAGGCGCATTTTTCTCTTGAGGCGGTTATGGAATACGGATGAGATAATAGGCCGCTCTTCAGCAGCGCCCGTCTCCTTTTCAATAATGGAAGCAAGCGTAACCACCTCGTGAACGGTAAGATTTAATTCTTTAGCACGAACCTTCCATTCAGGGCTGAACTGCGTATTAAAATGTGAAACCATCATTCCAATAATATTTTTTATGGATGTACCCTTTGGGAAAAAATAGGTATCAGGAAACAGGTATCCTTCAAATGAGGATGCTTTTATGCCGAAATGGTTAATAAGATCAGGGTCCGAAAATGCGGCCAACAGGGTTGACGTGTCCAGATCTAGTCCGCTGTTGGCAAATCGTCGGGAAACCTGGTTTATATTATAGCCTTCCGGAATGGTGACCCTGTATAGCATAACCTTGCCGCTGGAAAGATGATCCAGAATCATCCTGGGTGTCATGACGGCAGATAGCAGATATTCTCCGGCCTTGAGGCGTTTTTCATACCCTTTGACCCATGCATAATAACGAAATTTTACAGGAGAGTGGATAAGTTTTTTATCTAAAAGCTCTTTGGCAACTGTATTAAAACCACTACCGGGGGGAACGATAAATACGATGTGGTTTTCACTGTGACTGTCTGTGGGCTGTTCGGCATACCGTAACAGTCCGATATAGAAAGTGAAAAGAATAGCGACACTTAAAATGGCGATAATTGTTAAAATCAGAAGAAGTTTTTTCAATGTCAGGTTATTCCTGTCTTAAAATATCGTTTCAAAAAGATTGTATCTCTGCTTTTATAATATTTTACACAATATTGTCAAAGAAGTATTGAATTAATGTTTTTCTGCGGTTATACTTGTGTTTAAAGGTTCTTTAGAAGTTTCCAATTTATTATATTATTGGATTAACAGCAAATACCGGCTTATAATTCAGTAATAGATTAATTAGGCTTATCCATACTTCAGCAATTTAAAACAACCGGATACATGGCGACAGAAAACAAGCAGGAACAGGAATACAGAGGGTTTGAGCAGGGTCCCATCAGACCTCCCAACGAGGCAAATAGCCTGCTCATCAGAATAACCAGAAACTGTCCATGGAACCGGTGTACATTTTGTCCGGTATATAAAGGCAGGCATTTTTCGGTCCGCCCGGTTGATCATGTAAAGCATGATATTGATAAAATTCATCAATTTATTGAACTGCTCCAGGAACATGCCGGTGAGAATGGAAACGTATCCCGCTATAATACGGGTGATATTCCGGCCGGCGTTGAAGAAAATGACATGGCGGCATTTCATGCGGCCTATAGCTGGTTTACGGCAGGTATGACCGCCATTTTTGTTCAGGATGCCAATAGCCTGATTATTAAACCTGAAGCATTAAGAGAGATTCTTGAATATCTGAGAAAAAAGTTTGACTGGGTTGAAAGAGTTACATCGTATGCCCGCTCACACACAATTTCCAGAATAAAAGATGAAGATCTCAAGGCATTCAGCATCGCCGGGCTCAATAGAATCCATATCGGTCTCGAATCGGGCTCTGATAATGTTCTGAAACAGGTACAAAAAGGGGTGACAAAGGAGGCACATATAAAGGCAGGCCAAAAGGTAAAAGCAGCAGGCATGGAGGTGTCCTTATATGTAATGCCCGGTCTTGGCGGGAAAAAGTTTTCAGAAGAACATGCACTTGAAACCGCGGATGCGGTTAGCCGGATCGATCCTGATTTTATAAGACTTCGGTCTCTTTCAATTCCAAAAAAAGCAACATTGTATGACGCATATATAAACGGGCATTTTGAAAAATGTACAGACCTGGAAATGGCCCGGGAGATACTTCTTTTTATTGAAAATCTTGATGGTATTCAGAGTATGGTCAAAAGTGACCACATCCTGAACCTTTTCCAGGAGGTTGAGGGCAGGCTGCCTGAAGACAAGGAAAAAATGACTGGTGTGATCCGGGCCTTTCTTGAGATGCCGTCTCACCGGCAGTGTGTATATCAGGTAGGCAGACGATTGGGATTTATGGCCGGATTGCATCACATGAGATCTCCTAAAAGGGTGGCGAAGGCTGAACGGATTTGCCGGGAATACGAAATAACGCCTGAGAATGTGGACATAATAATAGATAAGCAGATGAGGCGATTTATATAAATAAGGCATTTGAAACAAATTAAATAAAGGTTCAAACAAATGGCAAAAGCAAAACTGAAAACTCATTCAATCAACCGGGAGTGGTGCAAGGGCTGCGGAATTTGTGTGGAGTTTTGTCCGGCAAAGGTTCTTGAACTTGATGAACATGAAAAGGCTGTGGCTGCAAGACTATCAGATTGTATCTGCTGTAAATTGTGTGAACTCAGGTGCCCTGACCTTGCTATTGACGTCGTGTGTGAAAAAGAAAAAGAGGGAACTTCGGAGAACTAAAATCATGGAAAAAAGCGTTAAATTTGTTCAGGGGAATGAAGCATGTGTTGAAGGCGCTTTATATGCCGGCCTTGATTTTTTTGCCGGTTACCCCATTACACCATCGACAGAAATTGCTGAATCATTGTCCTTCAGACTACCGAAAAAAGGCGGAAAGTTTATCCAGATGGAAGATGAAATATCTTCCATGTGTGCCATTATCGGTGCATCCCTGACCGGCAGCAAAGTGATGACAGCTACCAGCGGCCCCGGTTTTTCACTCATGCAGGAATCACTTGGCTATGCTGTTATGGCTGAAATTCCATGTGTTATCGTTAATGTCCAGCGCGGCGGCCCATCAACCGGTATTCCCACACACATCAGCCAGGGTGATGTGATGCAGGCACGTTGGGGTACCCATGGCGATCATTCTATTGTTGCGATGACCGCTTCTACCCATCAGGATGTTTTTGATATCACAGTTGATGCCTTTAATATCTCGGAAACATACCGGACACCGGTCATTCTGCTGCTTGATGAAGTGGTTGGCCATCTCAGGGAAAGGCTTGATGTTCCGCCACCGGGTGATATTCCACTCATAGAACGGTTAAGAACATCCTGCAGTGAAGGAATTGATTATCATCCATATCTGCCGAGAGAAGACGGCCGGTTGCCCATGTCGGATTTTGGCGGTGTCCATCGTTTCAATGTGACAGGGCTCTATCATGATATGTGGGGATTCCCTTCTGATAATCCGGGCGTTGTTCAGGGGTTGATTCGCCATCTGGTTGACAAGATCCAAAACAATGTAAATCTGTTGGCACGATATAAGGAATATCATCTTGAAGATGCCGAATGTATAATGGTTTCTTATGGCGCCTCAGCGCGATCAGCGCTTCATGTGGTGGAAAGCAGAAGAGTAAGGGGCGAAAAACTGGGCTTGCTGGAACTGCAAACCCTATGGCCCTTCCCTGAGCAGATCGTTCGGGAAAAATGCAGAAATGCGAAACATATTCTGGTGGTGGAGATGAACACAGGACAGGTAATGGAGATGGTTAAATCTTCAGTAGATGACCCGGGTAAGGTTTTTCTGGCAAACAAGGTTGATGGTATTTTTATTTCTCCAACAGATATCCGAAACATTCTTCGGGTTGTCCAGGGAAAGGGGGTCTGATCAATGGCTATTAAAGATTATATCCGTGAACGATTTTTCCCTCATATGTGGTGTCCGGGCTGCGGACATGGAATCATACTTAATAATCTGTTGAGAGCAATAGAAAATCTTGGCCTTAAGAAAAATAATATTGTCATGGTTTCCGGTATCGGCTGTTCCGCCCGTATAAGCGGTTATGTTGATTTTCATACGCTTCACACCATACACGGCCGTGCACTGGCATTTGCTACAGGTGTGAAAATGAGCCGACCGGAGCTTAATCTGATAGTACCCATGGGTGATGGCGATGCCCTTGCCATAGGTGGTAATCATTTTATTCATGCGGCCCGGCGAAATATCAATATGACGGCCATTGTTATGAATAACAGGATTTACGGAATGACAGGCGGACAGTATTCGCCACTGTCCGGATATGGTACCTCTGCAACTACGGCACCCTACACAAATATTGATCATGACTTTGATGTGGTGCAGCTTTCTGTTGCAGCCGGTGCAACCTTTGTGGGTCGAACCACAACTTATCATGTACAACAGATGGTCGATATACTTCAAAAGGCAATTACGCATCATGGATTTTCAGTCGTTGAGATTTTAACTCAGTGCCCGACCTATTTCGGCAGAAAAAATAATGCGGGTGATGGCGTTGAAATGATGAAATTATATAAAGACAATACAACATCCATCGGATCAAAGAAAAAGCAGGAGAACCCTGATCTTATTGAAAGGGGCATTTTTGTTCAAAAAGAACTGCCTGAGTATTGCGATGAGTATAAAAATATTATAGCACGGGCGAAAGGAAAATAAAGATGGAAAAATGCAGATTGGTTTTTTCCGGATCAGGCGGACAGGGTGTTATCACTACAGCTATAATACTGGCTGAAGCAGCCGTTTTATTTGATAAGATCAAAGCTGTTCAGTCCCAGTCTTATGGACCTGAAGCCAGGGGCGGAGCTACCCGGTCGGATGTGATTATTTCGGACCAGCAGATAAATTTTCCAAAGGTACCTCAGCCGAATGTTCTTGTCTGTTTAACGCAACTTGCTTATAATAAGTTCTCAACTATTATTCGCCCCGGTGGCATTTTGATAACAGATCCTAAATATGTTGTGATCGAAAGCAAACTGGCTGCACGGCACCATGAGATACCGATTTACAAATCAGTAATGGATCAGATCGGATTGCCCATTGTGTGCAGCACCTGTCTTCTGGGTTCAGTTTTAGGTTTGACAAAGGTTGTTCAATATAAGTCAATAGTAAAATCACTGAAGCTCCGCTTTTCAGGCAAAATTTTGGAAACGAACCTGAAGTCGCTGGATCTTGGGGTGGGGTTGGTTGGTGGATTTGAGGGGATAGATAAACTGGCAATGTAAAAGAATAGTCTTTATATCCCCTCCTCTTGCTTCCCTCCCCGGGGAGGGGGCTTTTCAAGCCATTTATAAATTTTATTTTATCAATATCTCAGTAAAAATATATATTCGTTAATATGGGGACTCACCATGAAAAAAGCGATTAAATGGATAAGTATTATTGCAGGTAGTTTGCTTTTACTTTTTATTTTAGCAATCATCATAATTCCAAAATTTATTAATGTTGAAAAATTTCAACCCCGAATTGAAGCAGAGGTCATAAAGGCAACCGGTCGTAAGTTTTCACTGGGTACTGCACCCAGGCTGACACTGTTTCCTTGGGCCGGCATCAAACTTGCGGATATTCGATTGGGTAATATTTCCGGTATGACGGAAGAAAATTTTATCAGTGTAGACAATATTGATGCTCGGGTTAAAATTATGCCGTTTCTGACTAAGCGGACCGCTCAGGTTCGATTTGTTCTGAACGGCCCCCATATTGTTCTGGAAAAAGGAAAAGATGGACAAAATAGCTGGGATTTTAAAATTCCGGTTACAGATAAAAAGGTAGCCAAAACGGAAGAAAAGAAAACTGATGAAAGACCGGCATCAGAAAAACAGGCATCTGAACAAATGCCCGTCAAAAACTTTATTCTGGATGAGTTTGCCATAACCAATGGAACTGTTTTGTATATTGACCATACAACAAAAACCAGGAAAGAAATTACGGATGTTAACCTCAGTCTTGAAGACGTAACGCTTGAGCGGCCGATCAGGATTATTTTCTCTGCAAAGCTGGATCAACAGCCTGTTTTCCTTGATGGGAAAATTGGGCCGATTGGTAAAGAACCAGGTAGGGAAGATATCCTGGTTGATATTACTTTAAAAGCACTTGAGCAGATTGTTCTGAGCCTGAACGGGAAAATAATAACACCTATGTCAAATCCGGCCTTTGATATGACCATTCGGGTTGAGCCTTTTTCTCCAAGAAACCTCGTGGCCGCAATGGGTCAGAAATTCCCGGTGAAAACGGCTGATAAAGATGTTCTGAAAAAGGTATCATTTGATTCGAAAATTAAAGGTAACTCCAGCCTGATCAGCATCTCAGATGGGCATTTATTACTTGATGATTCAACAATGATCTTTTCGATGACCGCAACGGAATTTGATAAACCGAACCTGGTGTTTTCCTTTGATCTGGATGAAATTGATGTTGACCGATATCTGCCGCCGCCTGAAAAAAAGAAAAATATAGAGCAGCCGGATAAAAAAGAAGAACAAGCTGCGGCTGATGCGGATGCCAAACCGATTGACTATAAACCACTCAGAAAAGTAATTATGGATGGCTCATTAACAGCCGGAAAAGTAAAAGCAATGGGCGCCCGGATGGAAAATGTCACACTTAAGATAAATGCCAAAAACGGTCTTATTAATATTGATCCCTTTGGAATGACGATTTATGGCGGCACCATTGCGTCTGTAGTAAATGCCGATGTTCGGGCAAATACGCCTGCCACAAAGGTAAAGCTTGAAATTGACAATGTTCAGGCCGGACCATTACTCAGAGACGTAATCGAAAAAGATATTCTGGAAGGTATGACAAAAGCAACTATTACGCTTGATATGAAAGGAGATGATCCTGATCGAATCAAGAGAACTTTAAATGGCGAAGGAAAGCTTACTTTTAAGGATGGTGCGGTTAAAGGCATTGATCTGGCCGGGATGGTACGGAACCTGAAAGCCACATTCGGGGCGGGTGAACCTGGAGGAGAAAAGCCTCGAACCGATTTTGGCAAGTTGAATGTGCCGTTTACAATTACAAAAGGTCTGTTTAATTCCAAAAATACGACGATGGTTTCTCCGTTTATCCGTGTCCTGGTATCAGGTGATGCGCATCTTGTTAAAGAAACTCTGGATATGCGGGTTGAACCCAAATTTGTAGGTACAATAAAAGGTCAGGGCGATAAGACGGATCACTCTGGTATTACGGTGCCGGTGCTGATTACCGGAACATTTACAGAACCGAAGTTCACCCCGGATTTAAAGGGGATACTGAAGCAGAATCTCGGTGTGGATATTCCGGATTCTGATGATTTAAAAAAGGAACTGGGGAAAACACTTTCAGGTGAAAAAAGTTTTGAAAAGACTGGAAAAGAGTTAGAAAAAAAAGGTGATGAGATACTTAAGGGGTTATTTCAGTGATGTGATTCCGACAACTTTTTAACTATAGTATTATTGAATATTTATAAACATTTAACTGGATTTTACGTCTAAAAACAGGAGGGGATCTTATTCCGGAGAGAAATTCCTTTGAGCGTTATCCGGGTATCATAAACAATCATCTCAACACCATGAGAGAGCGCTTTGCGCAGCCCCCTCCCATACGCCGGATCAATATGGTCAGCCGGTTTGAACATTTTGGCATCCATTCTCTGAATGACATATAGCATTACAGCCCTGTGGCCCTGCCTGACAAGCGTTTGAAGCTCAACAAGGTGTTTCAGGCCTCTTGTCGTTACTGCATCAGGGAAACAGGCGATTTTTTCTTGGACAAGTGTGCAGTTTTTTATCTCAACATAACAGTTTATGCCATTGCCGTTACTCAGGAAGAGATCAAGCCGTGACCCTGTCCCTATTTTCTTTTCGCGCTGGACATTCTCATATCCTGAAAGCTCGGGAATATTCTCCGCTATGATACTGCCAAATGCCAGCCGGTTAGGCACAAGCGTGTTAACGCCTACAATCGATTCCGGCATCCGGATGAGTTCCCAGGTGAATTTCAGTTTCCGTTTCGGATTATCATGGTGCGATAGATAAACCGGCATACCCGGTGTGCTGCATTCAATCATTCTACCGGAATTGGCGCAGTGCGCTGTAATGATTTCGCCATTATCAAGTTTTACATCTGCAAGAAAACGTTTATATCTCTTGATCAGCGTTCCTTTATATAATGGGGGCCATTTAAGTTTAAAGATTTTGTCAGTCGGTTTAGTCATCGTTAAAAAATCGGTTAAAATTTTTGTGAAACTACCCAATACACCATAATCTCATCAAAACAAATGAATTATATGGATCCTGTCGTTCGGATATGCAGCAAGGTAAAGACCTTTGTCCTTGACAAATACAGCTAAATTCGTATCTTAGTCTAATTTTTAATAATTAATATGACAATATCCGTAGCGTCAGGCCGCACCGTGCGAATATTGTAATACACTAACATATGTTTTAGGAGAAAAATAATGAAGGTTCTGGTCAGTGACAATCTAGGTGAAATCGGGATTCAGATGTTTCAGGAAGAAGAGGGAATTGATGTTGATGTGAATACCGGATTACCCCCGGAAGAACTTAAAGCCATAATCGGTGAATATGACGGGCTGGTTATTCGGAGCGCTACCAAGGTTACGGAAGACCTGCTTGAGGCTGCAACAAAACTTAAGGTTGTCGGCCGTGCCGGTATCGGCCTTGATAATGTTGATATTCCTGCTGCAACAAAACGTGGTATTGTTGTCATGAATACACCCGGTGGAAATGTGGTAACAACCGCTGAACACACCATATCCATGATGATGTCGCTATCCCGTAACATTCCCCAGGGTACTGCTACGCTAAAGGCGGGTCTTTGGGATAAGAAAAAACTCCAGGGGCGCGAAATTTTCAATAAGACACTGGGTATTATCGGTTTCGGTAAAATTGGTTCAATAGTAGCCGACCGTGCCCGCGGCCTTAAGATGAAGGTTATTATTTCTGATCCCTATGTAACACCGGAGCAGATTGAAAAGACCGGTTTTGAAAGTGCAACCCTTGATGAACTTCTTGCACAGTCAGACTATATTACTGTTCATGTGCCTAAGCTAAAGGATACCATTGGCTTTATCAATAAAGAGAAAATTTCCAAAATGAAGGACGGCGTTATGCTGATTAACTGTGCCCGCGGCGGCATCATTGATGAAGCGGATCTTCTGGAAGCATTGAAATCCGGAAAGGTTGCCGGGGCAGCGCTTGATGTTTTTGACATAGAACCGCCGATAGATAATCCACTTCTGGAACAGGACAAACTTATTTGTACCCCTCATCTAGGCGCTTCAACCAAAGAGGCTCAGACTAATGTTGCTGTTGCAGTAGCAGACCAGATTATTGATTTTCTGAAAAATGATACGGTTAGAAATGCAGTGAATGCGCCTTCTGTAACCGGAGAGCTGCTGGAGAAACTTGGTCCTTATCTGTCTCTTGGTGATAATATCGGATGCCTTCTGGCCCAGATGCCCACCGGTCCTGTTAAAGAAGTTATTATTGAATATGCCGGAGATTTTCAGGATCTCGATCTTTCTCCGGTAACAACAGCTGCATTAAAAGGGCTTCTGACACCAATTGTTAAGGATGATGTCAACTTTGTCAATGCCCAGGCTATTGCCAAGGAGAGGGGTATTAAAGTTACTGAAACTGTAATTGCTGAATCGGAAGATTATTCAAACCTTATTACCATCAGAACTGTATCGGATGAAAAGACTATTCGTGTATCCGGAACAATATTCGGCAAACAGGATCCCAGGATTGTCCAGATCGATAAATTCCGCCTTGAACTGATTCCCAAGGGACATCTGGCGCTGATTCACAATGTGGATAAACCGGGTTCGATTGGGTCTATCGGAACAGTACTTGGCAAACATGGTGTCAATATCGGACGCATGCAGGTTGGCCAGGAAGAAGACGGCGAAAGAAATATTATCTTTATCCAGATAGATACACCGTTGGCAGAAAATATTCTCGAAGAGTTAAGAGCGTTACCGCTTGTAAATACGGTTACACCGCTGGAATTTTAAAAAATTTATATATAATGGCAGTCAGTGCCTTCAGGAACCGACTGCCATAAGCTTATAGTTTTATATAATAAAAGTTGATTGAAACGTTACCCCAAACCAACACTTTCACCTGAAAAGGAGAGGTGCCATGTCTGAAAAAAAAGATTTTATTATCAAGGATACGGAAACAGTTTCCGACGATGAACAAAAAAATACCGGGAACCCTGAAGAAAAGATATCTGCGGGTAGTGATAGTGGTGAAACATTTCCGTTTCCCGCGATAAATTTTGCCACTTTTATTATGTCTTTAAATGCCTCGGCGCTGCTTCATCTTGGTGCACTGGCAGATCCCGAAACAGGTGAAAAAAGCAAGAATCTGCCGCTGGCCAAACAGACCATAGAAATAATGAATATGCTTGAGGAAAAGACAAAAGGAAACCTGACAGATGAAGAGGCACAGATATTGAAAAACATGCTTTATGATCTGAGAATTATCTATGTAAAGGAAAGAAAATAATAAATTACGGATAACCGGTTTCAAAATACTCCTTTTGTCCGATTTTGGCATAAGACTGAAATTTTAATTAAATTTTTAACCGTCATTGATTATATGACGCCGTAATACCGGTAAGTTTTTTGAAACTGATCTTACAGGCTTTTTAGGGCGACTTGTATCTGTCGATTTTGACCCATATGTACTTTGAAAGGAGCACCATTATGATACAGAATAGATATAAATCGGTAAACGCATATATGATTTCTCTTCTTACCGTATGCCTGTTTTTGATTTCATTTTTTTGCATACCCGCAAGCAGCATTGCAGCAACTGAAAATGCCCGTATGATTCCTGAAAACTTCAGTGGGCTTGCAGAGATGGTGGGTCCGGTTGTTGTAAATATCCGGACTGTAAAAATTATAAAGGGCGGCGGAAGAGTCTTCAGACAATTCGGCGGTGGTGAGGGATCTCCTTTTGATCAGAATGGTCCTATGCCGGATTTTTTTGAAAAATTCTTTGGTCAGAATCAGGAAAAGGATTTTAAGCAGCGCAGCCTCGGTTCCGGATTTGTTATTGATAAGGAAGGGTATATTGTAACGAATAACCATGTCATTGAGGGTGCTGATGAGATCAAGGTGATCTTTAAAGATGAAAATGAATATGATGCTGAAATCGTCGGCCGTGATCCCAATACGGACCTTGCCCTGATTAAAATAAAATCTCCGGATAATCTGCCTGTAGCAAAAATTGGTAATTCGGACAAACTCAAAGTCGGGGAGTGGGTTGTTGCCATTGGCAGCCCGTTTGGTCTGGAGCAAACCGTAACAGCCGGAATTGTCAGCGCCAAAGGGCGTGTTATCGGCTCTGGTCCGTATGATGATTTTATCCAGACGGATGCCTCCATTAATCCGGGGAACAGCGGCGGGCCTCTGATCAATATGAAAGGCGAGGTTATCGGTATTAATACGGCCATTGTTGCAAGTGGCCAGGGTATTGGTTTTGCCATTCCCATAAATATGGCAAGCAACATTATTGAACAGCTTAAGGATAATGGTGAAGTGACCCGTGGATGGCTGGGCGTTGCCATCCAGAATCTGACCGATGAACTGGCTGAATATTATGGTGTGGAAGATAAAAAGGGTGTTCTTGTCACAGAAGTTTTCCCGGGCGACCCGGCGGATAAAGCCGGTATTCAGGCAAAAGATATCATTGTTTCTATTGATGGAAAAAAAGTTTCGGATACGAGGGAGCTGACGTCTCTTATTGCCGGTATCGGTGTCGGTGAAAAAATTGATATTGATATAGTCCGCAATGGGAAATTGAAAACATATAAGGTTAAAATTGCCAAGCGTGATGACGGGCAGATTGTTTCAAAGGGTCGGAATGATACTGAAAAAGATGAGCTTGGTATCCGGGTGTCAGCGTTAACACCGGAAATGGCACAACAGTATAAAATTCCTGAATCAGAAGGGGTGATTGTCAGGGAGGTTCAACCGGACAGTAAAGGCGCCAAAGCCGGTATAATGACCGGAGATATTATTAAAGAGATAAATCATGAAAATGTCACCAATGTTGAGACCTATCAGGAGGCGATTGATAAAGTTAAAGACGGTGAATCGATCAATATGTTTATCCGCCGGGCAAATTCCGGATTTATTGTCATAAAACTTACAAAATAATATCCGATCTGTATTTTTCTGTCAGATCAGGGGTAGCTGGATTTAAGGATCATGGAGCTTATTTCTCCTGCAAAAATTAATCTTTTTTTATACATTTGCGGGAAAAGACCCGACGGCTACCATGATCTGTATACGCTCATGACCTGTATCGGACTGCACGATAAAGTCACCATGCGTTTTGGCGGGGATGAGATCCGGGTAATCTGTAATTCACCTGATGTGCCGGATGGTAGCACCAACCTGGCATGGAAAGCGGCCGCCCTTTTTTTTGAAGTGCTGGGCCAAAAAGAAGGTGTGAATATTACAATTGATAAATCCATTCCTGTTGGTGCCGGTCTCGGGGGGGGCAGCAGCAATGCTGCAACGGTTCTGCTTGGGTTGAACCGGCACTTTGGTGGACCTTTTTCAAAAGGTGATCTGAAAAAGATGGCACTGTCTATCGGTTCAGATGTACCCTTTTTTATTTTTCAGAAGCCGGCCATCGCAACCGGAGTCGGTGAACAGCTTGAATTCTATGAAAAGCTGGTACCCAAAACGCTTCTGATTATCTTTCCTGGAAAAAGTGTATCAACGGCAGCGGTTTACAGCAGGTATAATTTGGCATTGACAAAAGAAAAAAAAGATAATAAATCACTACAATTTAAGAGTGTTAGTTTTGATGCTGAACGCCATCTGCATAATGACCTTGAAGACGTAACAGTATCAATGGTTCCGGAAGTTTTTGCTGCCCGGACAGCTTTGGTCAGACATGGTGCTGACGGTGCGTTGATGAGCGGAAGCGGTACGTCCGTATTTGGCGTGTTTTCTGATGAAGAAAAAGCATGTTCGGCAAAAAAAAGCCTGACAACTGAAAAGAGCTGGCAGGTTTACATGACGCAGATTGTCGTTTGATTTTATTGAATTACAGCTGCGTTTTATATTGATTAGGGGCGTCGTCAAGCGGTAAGACACAGGGTTTTGGGTCCTGCATTCGGAGGTTCGAATCCTCCCGCCCCTGCCAGAATTTTTTAAATTTTATTGGGAAATGGTAATTAATAATGGCATCACCAAGTATTTTTTGTGGTAATTCAAACCCGGTACTGGCCCAAAAGATCTGTTCGTATCTTGATCTTGACCTGGGCGGCGCTAAGGTCAAAACTTTTAGTGATGGTGAAATCCAGATTGAAATTGACGAAAATGTCCGTTCCAAGGATGTTTTTCTGATTCAATCCACCTGTGCGCCGGTTAATGACAATCTTGTTGAACTTCTTCTTATGATTGATGCATTCAAACGCTCTTCAGCCAGCCGGATAACAGCGGTTCTTCCATATTTTGGTTATGCGCGTCAGGATAAGAAAGTTGCACCCCGGGTTCCTATCAGTGCCAAACTTGTTGCCGACCTGCTTGAAAAAGCCGGCGCCAACAGGGTTATTACCATGGATCTGCATGCCGGCCAGATTCAGGGCTTTTTCAACCTTCCCGTAGATAACCTCTATGCCGCTCCAGTCATTATTGATTATATCAGGGAAAATTTTAATAATGATCTTGTTATTGTTTCTCCGGATGCCGGTGGTGTTGAAAGAGCACGGGCATTTGCAAAACGGCTTGATGCGGATCTTGCCATTGTTGATAAACGAAGGGATGCACCAAATCAGGCAAAGGCCATGGCTGTTATTGGTGATGTAAAAGGAAAGGAAGCGATTATTCTTGATGATATGGCGGATACCGCCGGCACGCTTACGGAAGCGGCCAGCGCCATAATGGATAACGGGGCAAAGGCTGTTAACGCATGCTGTACACACCCTGTTCTTTCAGGGCCGGCAGTTGATCGTATTAAAGAGTCTCCACTGTCCAGCTTTGTCGTTACAGATACTATACCGCTGAGCCCGAATGCTTCAGCTTGTGATAAAATAAAAGTTCTCAGTATTGCCGATCTGGTTGGTGAAGCGATTATTCGCAGCCATAAAGGTGATTCTGTTCATTCGCTTTTTGTATAATTAAGAAAATAAGTTTTCCAGGGGGATATTTTGAAAATAATAGATTTAAATGCAGAAGTTAGAACAACGGTTGGAAATAGCCCTGCACGGGCACTTAGAAGAGAAGGAAAAGTTCCGGCAATACTTTATGGACCGGATACTGAGCCTATTATGCTGACGGTTAATGTCAGTGATGTTGAATTTGCACTGCGGACCGTTAAAAGTACCCATGCAATTTTTAATGTTACTTCAAGTGACGGCAAGGTTGTTAAAACAGCCATGATCAAGGAATTGCAGCAACATCCGCTTTCAAGAGATTTTGTTCACATTGATTTTTATGAAATCGATAAAAACAGAAAGGTTACTGCCCGTGTACCGGTCGTGACTGTTGGCACGTCCGTAGGTGTTGAAAATGGTGGAAATCTTTCAGTAATCCGACGTGAACTGGAAGTGCTTTGTCTGCCATTTGATATTCCTGAATCATTTGAAATTGACATCACGAATCTTGATGTTGGAGATTCCGTTCATGTTGAGGATCTACAGCTCACTGAAGGTGTTGAAATCCCGACAGATGTTAATTTTACTGTTGTGACGGTTGTTGTACCGAAGGCTGAAGAAGAGGAAGTTGAGGAAGAGCTCGAAGAGGGCGAAGAAGGCGAAGAAGGTGAAGAAGGTGAAGGTGTTGCCGGAGAAACTGAGGGCGAAGAAGGCGAGTCCTGATCATAACAGAGGGCTCCGGTTAGCCGGCAAAGTGATTTGCGGCAGGCAGTTTGAAAAACCATATTTAGGGATCGGACTGTATGCCGCCTGATAAAACTAAGCTGATTGCCGGTTTGGGAAACCCTGGTCGGAAATATGCCCGAACCCGCCACAATGTGGGTTTCATGGTGGTAGATGCACTGGCAAAACAGTACGATATCGAATTAAACAAGAAAAAGTTCGATGCCCACTTTGGCAGGGGCCGTATCGGGGATACTGATATTATTCTTGTAAAACCGATGTCTTATATGAATCTGAGCGGGCAGCCGGTGCAGCAGTTTGCAAATTTTTTTAAAATTAAACAAGGGGATATATTGGTCATTCATGACGATATAGACCTTGAACTTAGGATATTAAAAATAAAATCGAAAGGAGGACATGGCGGACATAATGGTGTGCGATCGCTGATTGAGTCGCTCGGCGGCGGGAATTTTATACGGTTTCGTATCGGTGTCGGGCGGTCAGGTTTCGGGGCAGGTGTTTCAGATCATGTGTTGGGTAAATTTGAAGGTGATGAGCTGAATGTCCTTGAGCATATAATCGAGCAGACAGTTGAGGCGGTCACTCTGGTTCTTGGCAAGGGAACTAAAGAAGGTATGAACAGTTTTAATAACAAGAGAATCTAAACTTTTAATTTATTACTAATATGGAGGAAAGCATGAATATTCCATTGATTTGTACGCTTACAGGTATCGCAGGCGTACTTTTTTCTATAGTTATGGCCGGCATCGTAAAGAAAGCACCGGCTGGTAATGAGAGAATGACAGAGATCGCTGACGCGATTAAAGCCGGCGCTATTGCATATCTTAGCCGTCAGATGAGAAGTATGGCAATTGTTGGTGTTGTTATTGCCATCATTCTTCTTTTTGTGCCCGGTTATGGCTTTTATGCCACACTGGGTTTTGTTCTTGGTGCTGTTGCATCATTTTTGGCCGGTTACATTGGCATGCGCGTTTCCGTAATTGCCAATGTCAGGACTGCAGAAGCCTCTAAAAAAGGTTTGAATGCCGGTCTTACTATGGCATTCAAGGGCGGTTCTGTTACAGGTATGATCGTTGCTTCTCTGGCGCTTACCGCAGTTGCAGGTCTTTATACCCTGATGTCAGCACAGGATATCGATCCTAAAAAAATATCTGTTGCACTTGTTGCACTTGGTTTTGGTGGAAGTCTGATTTCTATTTTTGCCCGTCTTGGCGGCGGTATCTTTACAAAAGGTGCTGATGTTGGTGCAGACCTTGTTGGTAAAGTTGAAGCCGGTATTCCGGAAGATGATCCGAGAAACCCCGCAACAATCGCTGATAACGTTGGTGACAATGTTGGTGACTGTGCCGGTATGGCTGCTGACCTTTTTGAAACATATGCCGTAACAACAGTTGCTGCAATGGTTCTTGCAACGCTTCTTTTCCCGAATAACAATAATGTTATTATTTTCCCACTGGTACTGGGCGCTATTTCCATTGGTGCATCAGCCATTGCCGTTTTCTTTGTAAGACTTAAAGAAGGCAGCGATTATATCATGGGTGCACTCTACAAAGGTATGTTTGGTGCTGCGATAATTGCAGGTGTTGCATTCTATCCTGCAACTGCAAAAATGATGGGTGGTATTGAAGGCCTTACTGTAGGTTCAATCTATGCTTCTGCCCTTGTTGGTCTTATCCTGACCGTAGTAATCGTTTTTATTACTGAATATTACACGGGTATCCGTAAACCGGTTAAAGATATTGCCGAAGCTTCTACAACAGGTCATGGAACAAATATTATCCAGGGTCTTGCTGTAAGTATGCAGTCTACTGCACTTCCGGTTCTCGCAATTTGTGCCGCTATTTATGCTGCTGACGCTTTTGCCGGTCTTTATGGAATTGCAACTGCAGCCGTATCTATGCTTTCAATGACCGGTATGGTTATCGCGATTGATGCATATGGTCCGATTACAGATAATGCCGGTGGTATTGCAGAAATGGCTGAGATGGATGAGTCTGTTCGCGCAGTAACTGATCCGCTTGATGCTGTTGGTAATACAACAAAGGCTGTTACAAAGGGCTATGCTATCGGTTCTGCTGCTCTGGCGGCACTTGTTCTTTTTTCAGCATATACACAGGAATTTGAGCATCTTGGCAGGGATCTTATTTTTAGACTTAGTGATGTTAACGTTTTGATCGGCCTGTTTATCGGCGGTCTGCTTCCATACCTTTTTGCGTCAATGGCAATGACAGCTGTTGGAAAAGCCGGACACGCCGTTGTTAATGAAGTAAGACGTCAGTTCCGTGAAATTCCAGGTATCATGGAAGGTACTGCAAAACCGGATTATGCTGCTTGTGTTGATATTGTTACCAAGTTTGCACTTTCCGAGATGATGATTCCGGCCATTCTTCCTGTTATTGCGCCGATCATTGTCGGATTTACCCTTGGACCAATAGCATTGGGCGGGCTCCTGATTGGTAGTATTATTACCGGTGTTTTTGTTGCCATTTCAATGACAACCGGTGGTGCTGCATGGGATAATGCCAAAAAATACATCGAAGACGGCCATCTGGGCGGCAAGGGCAGTGATGCTCATAAAGCTGCCGTTACAGGTGATACGGTAGGCGATCCTTACAAGGATACTGCCGGTCCGGCCGTTAACCCGATGATCAAGATTCTGAACGTAGTTGCACTGCTTCTGGTGCCGTTGCTGTAAGATCATAAATCCTTTGGGTTTTTTTAGTGGGGATTGGTAACAATTGTTACCAATCCCCTTTTTTTATTGATTGTTCATGTATGAGATGATATATAATACTTCTTATAAATAAAAAACAAAAGAGCCCGGTGCTTTAATGAGTAGTGAAAATATGGATAATGCTAAAACTGAAATGCCTCAACCGGTTCGTGAATTTATAGCAGGTGATCTGGCTGTATACCCGGCACATGGTGTGGGTCGGATAGAAGCGATTGAAACCAGGGTTGTGAACGGTGAAACACATGATTTTTATATGCTGAAGGTGCTTGAAAACAGCATGGTCATAATGATTCCGACATGGAATGTGGATCAGGTTGGCCTTAGAGATATCATAAGTGTGAAGGATATACCTAAAATATATGAGGTCATGAAACAGAAGCAGGATGCTGCTGTAGAAAATCAGACATGGAACAGGCGTTATCGGGATTACATGGAAAAGATCAAGACCGGTTCTCTTTACGATGTTGCTGAGGTTTTCAGGGATCTGCATGTTTTAAAACTCACTAAAGACCTCTCTTTTGGAGAACGTAAACTATATGACACTTCTCAGGGACTGCTTGTAAAAGAGCTGTCAACTGCTAAAGATACGGATGAAAAAGCAGTTATTAAAGAGATAGAAGATCTGTTTCCTACCCAAAAAGAGGAATCTGAGAAAGAGGAACCTGACTCAGCATCCTGATACTATGCACGATAACAGTGCGTTGACATTTCTAATTGAACAATCTGATGACGGAAAACGTTTCGATGCAGTAATATCAGCACATGTACCTGAGTGCTCCAGATCTTTTGCGGCTGCCCGGATACGCGAAGGGCATTTTCTGTTAAATGGCGACAAGAAAAAGCCGGCTTACCGTGTAAAATCCGGTGAAATAATAACCGGTAAAATCCCACCTCCTGAAACCGTTGATTACAAACCCGAACCCATTGATGTTAATATCCTTTATGAGGATTCAGATGTTATCGTTGTGAATAAACAATCAGGGCTGGTTGTTCACCCTGCACCCGGTCATTACAGTGGTACACTGGTTAATGGTTTGCTCTATCACTGTCCGGATATTGAAGGAATCGGTGGTAAAATCAGGCCAGGTATTGTTCACCGGCTGGATAAGGATACGTCCGGTGTGATGGTGGTTGCCAAAAATGATATGGCGCATAACCATCTGTCAGTTCAGTTTAAATCACGGGAAACTAAAAAAGAGTATCTTGCATTGGTTTACGGCCGGGTTAAAGCAAAGTCAGGGCGAATTGATTTTTCTGTCGGCCGTCACCCGACGGACAGGAAAAAAATGTCAACCAACAGCAAACGGGGCCGCAGTGCAGAAACATTATGGACTGTGAAAGAACGATTTGATGGTGCTACACTATTAAATCTCAATATCAAGACAGGTCGGACGCATCAAATTCGTGTCCATTGTGCCGCCATTCACCACCCTGTTGTGGGTGATCCGGTTTATGCCGGCAGGAAAGCCGGAAGAGGTTTAACCGGGTCAAAACCGATTGTTGATTTATTGAAATCAGCCAAGCGGCAAATGCTTCATGCTTTCAGAATTCAGTTTATTCATCCGAAAAGTGGTGAAAAAATGATCTTCGAAGCCGCTTTACCGACGGATATGGCAACAGTAATTGCCGGTTTAAAATCTTCAGATCATCTTTAAACAATTAACCCCGGTGGCCGGCAACTGTCTTAGATATCTGGTATGCTTACAAGGCATGTAAAAATTTTAACCGGCGGAATAGATAATCTATTTCGAGGATTCAAATTTTCATATAAGGCGGTAATTGCTATCAAAGGGCAATTTTTAAAGATGACCTTATGACTGTTTTGCTATTCGTGTTCTTTGTAGTGTTTGATCAGTTCATCAACAGATTGACCATTGGGTGCCATAGCCAAAGGGTTTATCTTGAGCAAGCCTTCCCATGCTTTTATTGCGGCATTCTGATCCTTTAAATCATGAATATAGACAATACCCTGGTTAAAACGGGCAATCTCATGTTTCGGGTTTATCTCAATAGCTTTTCCAAAAGATTCTACGGCCTTTTCCGGTTGGCCGCTTCTTCTGTACATAACGCCAAGGTCCGTCAAAACATCCGCATTCCCGGGGGAAAGTGCCAGTGCTTTATTGTAGGCATCAATGGCTTTGGTGTAAAGGCCGGAATCAAAACAGGCATTTCCCAGGTTTATCCAGCTGTCAGCATTTTCAGGACTTTTTTCCGTTACGGCTTCAAGCATGGAAACGGCATTTTCCTGTTCTGAAAATCCGCCGCTCATTTGCGATACCTGCTTTATGGCGGGACTTTTTGTCGTTTTATAGGCGCTGAATACAACGCCGCCCAGAAACCCAATGAAAAGAGTAATGCAGGATACAAGGAGTAGCATTTCAAGCTTTATGGTTTTATCTGAACCTTCTTTATCCGGTTTTCGGTTTATTTTTTTTGGCATGTTATCTCCATTTATTATTTTTATATTCTTTAAAATATAGCAGTATTTGACAAGAACTAAAAGGGCTAATAGATTGTTTTGAGACAATTAATAAAGCGGGAAATTATGGAACAATTTCAGAACAGACCTTATTTTTTCGATACGGGTATACGATTTGAATGCCGACAATGTGGTACATGCTGTACAGGAGAGCCGGGCAGCGTTCTTGTATCCGCAGAAGAAGTTTCAGCCATATCCGCTTTTCTTAAAATTGAAGTTTGGGCGTTTATCGAAAGATATCTGTACCCCTTTCGGGGCAGTTTTAGTATCAGGGAACATCCTGATGGCCGGTGCCTTTTTTATGAGAATGGGTGTACGATTTATCCTGTTCGCCCCACCCAATGTAAAACCTATCCCTTCTGGTTTAACAATATGCGATCAAAAGACAGATGGATCAAAACAACTCGTGAATGTCCCGGAATCGGTCAGGGAAGGCTCTTTATAAAAGAAGATCTTTTAGATTTGCTGGAAACGGAATTGAGTGAAACAAATGAATGATGAAAATAAAATTTGGAAAGAAATCGGCACTGTAAGAGCGCATGAGTGTATGCCGGATGGGAAAATTCATATTTATGCCATGATGCAGTACCTTCAGGATGCTGCTGCAAAACATGCCCAGTCTCTTGGATTTGGTTTTGATGATCTGAGTAATAAAGCATGCTACTGGGTATTAACAAATATTAAAATTCAGATAACGGATTTGCCTGACTGGAATACACAATTTACTATCCGGACATGGCCCAGCGGATTTAATCGATTGAAGGCCACCAGAAATTTTTTAGGTTATGATGCTCAGGGTATCGAATTCCTCAGAGCAGCTTCTGAGTGGATGGTTATCGGAAAAGATACCGGACGCCCTCTGAATCTGCTTGAACTGGATTTGGGCCTGCTGAAAAATGGGGATCGGGCTCTTGATGAGGGGATAAAACGGCTCAAACCGGCGAGTGATCTAAAATGGATCCAAAAAATAACAGTTCCTTATAGCGCTCTTGATGTTAACGGGCATGTAAATAATACGGAGTATGTTAAATGGATATTTGATGCATTGCATGCAGAAAAAAAGATAGACCGGAAAGTCAAGACATTCCAGATTGCATATATAGCTGAAGTTTTTGAAGGAGATGAGCTCAATATTTATATTGAAAATTCTGTTTCAAAAACCATGATATTAAACCTTGTTGCCAAAAAAACAGCAGATGATAAACCGGCTTTCCTCGCAAGAATGATGTGTTAAGAAGGGCAGATTTATAACAGTAAGGCAGCGATCATTGATTCTTCCCTGTTAAAAAAAAATCATAAGAAAAGCAGATTATCGTAAGGATAATCTGCTTATTATCTATAAAGCTGGTCGGGGCGGAGAGATTTGAACTCCCGACATCCTGCTCCCAAAGCAGGCGCGCTACCAGGCTGCGCTACGCCCCGACTGGGTGGATGATCTAACATGAAATTTATAATGATTCAAGATGATTAATGAAAATATTTAATTTTTTGTCAAATATTTTTCTATTCCTATGCTGAGCTTATGCGATAGGTCTTTTAATATGCTGAAATCATTTAGCTTGCTTTCATCTGAGGGATTTGTCAGATATCCGATTTCGATAATAACAGCCGGCATATCAGCGCCGGCCAGTACGGAAAGGTTAACGTCCTGGCTTTTTTTAACACCAAGATGCTGTTGTTCAGATAATGATGTATATATTGTTTGTGCCAGTTTTTTACTTTCTATAATGTGAGAAAGCTGAACACTCTTCCAGGCGCGGACTGTTCGGTCTTCTAATAACAGGCCTGAGCGTTTATGATCTAAAGAAATTTCGTCAGAAGAGGGGTTCTGAAAATAATAGATCGATATACCGCTGTTCTTGTGCTGGAAACTTCCGCCAACGTGAAGGCTGATAAAAATTGATGCTTTGTTGGTATTTGCTACAGCAGCCCGATCATAAATATCAAGGGCATAATCATCTTTCCGTGTCAGGATCGTTTTGAAATTACCGGAAAGTCTATCTTTTAACAGATGAGCCATTGCCAGGGTGATATTTTTTTCCCTGGAATTATCTGTACCTTTAACACCGGTATCATTTCCACCGTGGCCCGGATCAATTACAATTACCGATATTTGTTCGTTAAACAGATTGGCGGCGTTAACAGGCCATACCATTGAAAAAAAAAATACCGGCAGGAGGAACCCGAGTAAAGTTTTAGTGTTTAATTGGCAGTGTTTACAAAATGCTGACATAATTCATGTTTCTCCCAATTTTGCTTGACACTTAGCGGGTTTGATATTATTTTTATTCATATTTAAGCTGAAATTTAAATTATCTGGCATTATTGTCAAGGCAATTTAAATTATTGCCGGGATTAAAAATATTGTACGACAGTTGTACCGAAGTCGAAAATAGCTCTCAGTGCCCACAGGAGATGGTAATTCGGCCATTTACCCCATGGGCATTGTTTATTGGCACCTGCGAGAGTGGCGGAATTGGTAGACGCACTGGACTTAGGATCCAGCACTGCTAAAGTGTGAGAGTTCGAGTCTCTCCTCTCGCACCATTCAGGGGACTTCAAAATATTAAATCCACGGAAGAATTTTATGTATAGAGAGGATTATTATGCAAGTTACTATTGAAGATCTTAGTGCCGTTAAGAAGCTCCTGCACATCGAAGTGCCGGAAGAGAATATTACGCTCGAAATTGACAAGGCTTACAAAAAGCTTAAAAAGACCGCAACAGTTAAGGGTTTCAGGCCCGGCAAAGCACCCCGTTCCGTCCTTGAGCGTATTTACAAAAATGATGTTGAAGGTGATGTAATATCAAAGGTAATTCAGGAATCTTTTTTTGCAGCAATTCAGGAAAAAGAGCTGAAGCTTATTGGCCGGCCGGGTATTGAACCTCCTGAGCTGGAGGCTAATGCGCCTTATAAATTTTCTGCAACAATAGAGGTCGCACCGGAGCTTGAAGATGTCGATTTTAAAGGTCTTAAGTTGAAAAAGACCGTTTATAAGGTTACATCTAAAGAAGAGGACGCTCAGCTTAAGATGCTCCAGAAAAATCTGGCCAAACAGGAACCCGTTAAAGAAGATCGTGCTGTTGAAGATGGCGATTATGTTCTGGTTGATTATGAAGGTTATAAAGACGGAGAAGCGTTTGAAGAGACATCCAAAACTGAAAACTTTTCCATGAAAATTGGTGAAGGCCGTGTTTCAAAAGAGCTTGATGACGGCATCATCGGTATGAAAAAGGAAGAAGAAAAAGAAATTATCGTTAAATTTCCTGAAGATTATTTCAATAAAAGTCTCGCCGATACTGAAATTAACTTCAAGGTTAAACTGAATGAAATCCGCGAGGAAGTGCTCCCCGAGATCAATGATGAATTTGCCAAGAATTTTGGTAAGTTTGAAAATATTGAAGATCTTAAAAAAGAGATCACCAAAAATCTTGAAGAGGGTTATGAAAAAAGGACTGAGCAGGAAGTTCATGAACAGATTTTCAAACTGCTGCTTGAAAAAGATTTTGAAGTTCCGGATGCAATGATCGAGTATGAGCTTGATAATATTATGGCTGAAGCTGAACGATCTTTTGCATACAGAAATATGTCCATGGAAGATCTGGGCCTTACACGCGAAAGTATCGGAGAAAAATACCGTGAAACAGCAGAAAATCAGGTCAAACGTCAGGTGCTGCTTTCCAAGCTGATTGAGCAGGAAAAACTTGAAGTTTCAGATGAAGAGCTTGAGATCGGTATGAAAGACCTGGCCGATAAAATGAATTACCCTCTTGAAGAGATCAAAAAGCATTATAAACAGGATAAAAATAAACTTGAGCACCTTAAACAGTCTCTTCTTGAAAGACAGGCGCTTAAAATGATTCTTGAAAGTGCCGATATTGAAGAGGTAAAGGCCGAAGAAAAATCGGAAGAAGACAAAAACGAATAAACCGGAGAAGGCTGATTCCGGCTGATAATCAATCAGAGTATTTTTTTCTCAAACCGGTGCCGGTTTTTTCCGAAATAAGTATTAATAGTATAAAAAAGGAGGCTATTTGTGCCGTTAATTCCAATGGTCGTTGAGCAGAGCAGCAGAGGGGAGCGGGCCTATGATATTTATTCCCGGCTTCTGAAAGACAGGATTATTTTTCTGGGTACCGCAATTAATGATGAGGTTGCAAATCTTCTTATCGCTCAACTCCTTTTTCTGGAGTCGGAAGATGCTGAAAAGGATATCAATTTTTATATCAACTCTCCTGGTGGATCTGTTACAGCCGGATTGGCAATTTATGACACAATGCAATATATCAAGCCTGACATTACAACTGTCTGTATCGGTCAGGCAGCGAGCATGGGCGCGGTACTGCTGGCTGCCGGTGCAAATACGAAAAGATATACCCTGCCCAACTCAAGGATTATGATTCATCAGCCCATGGGCGGGTTTCAGGGCCAGGCATCGGATATTGCCATTCAGGCCCAGGAAATTCTTCGTATGAAGGATACGCTCAATGAAATTCTTGTTTATCATACCGGTAAAAAAATGAAACAGGTTCAAACGGACACAGACAGAGATTTTTTTATGTCCGGGACAGAAGCAAAGGAATATGGTATAATAGATCATGTCATCAGTAAGCGGGATGATCTGGATCAATTAAACAAGACGGAGGCATAATAATGGCCAAAAAAGAAGATTCAGGGGATAATCTTTTTTGTTCCTTCTGCGGTAAAAGTCAGAAAGAGGTTAAGAAGCTGATTGCAGGACCTGCGGTGTATATCTGCGATGAATGTATTCATTTATGCAGTGAAATCATCGAAGAGGAGATCGAGAAGGAAGATCAGGAGATGCAGAATCTTCTCGCGCCTAAAGAGACCAAGGCGATGCTCGATGATTATGTGATTGAACAGGACAGGGCCAAAAAAATCTTGTCTGTCGCCGTTTATAATCACTACAAGCGCCTCGACAGCTCCATTAAATCCGGAGATGTCGAACTGCAGAAAAGTAACATTCTCCTGATCGGTCCCACCGGTTCGGGTAAGACGCTGCTTGCCCATACACTTGCCCGTTTCCTGAATGTACCCTTTACAATTGCAGATGCAACCAGCCTTACAGAGGCCGGTTACGTCGGTGAAGATGTTGAAAATATTATTCTGTCACTTCTACAGAACGCCAATTACGATGTTGAAAAAGCCAAACGCGGCATTGTTTATATTGATGAAATTGACAAGATTGCCTCCAAGTCTGATAACCCTTCCATCACGCGTGATGTTTCCGGTGAAGGCGTTCAGCAGGCGCTTCTGAAAATTATCGAAGGGACAACCGCCAGTGTTCCACCCAAGGGGGGGCGCAAGCATCCCCAGCAGGATTTTGTAAAGGTGGATACCTCCAATATTCTTTTTATCTGCGGTGGAACTTTCAACGGCCTTGAAAATATTATCAATAATCGAACCAATTCCAAAACAATAGGCTTTGGTGCAAAAATCAGGAACAAGGAAGAGGATAATCTTGGCGAAGTCCTGAAAAAAGTTCAACCTCAGGACATGATTAAATATGGCCTGATTCCGGAATTTCTTGGCCGGTTGCCGGTTATTGCAACTCTTGATGAGTTGACTGAACCTACACTGATCCGGATTTTACAGGAGCCAAAAAATGCACTCCTGAAACAGTATAAAAAACTGTTCGAGATGGAAGGTGTTAATTTGCGGTTTACCGACAGCGCTCTTTCTGCTGTTGCCAAAGAGGCTATAAAGCGTAAAACAGGGGCTCGCGGGCTTCGAGCTATTCTTGAAAACTGTATGCTGGACATCATGTATGATATCCCTTCCATAGATAATGTTAAAGAGTGTGTCATCGGTGAGGATTTTATCCTCAATAAGGAAGAGCCTATTCTCTTGTATGAGCAGAAGAAAAAACAGGCATCCTGACGATGGTATCCGGTTTTCAATGTATTAAAGACAATAAGTTTTATAATGAATGATATTTCCCAAAAAGATAGTAACAGCGCAAAAGGATCTGATTTGATACTCCCACTATTACCATTACGAGACATAGTTGTTTTTCCTGAAATGGTTGCGCCACTTTTTGTAGGGCGAGCCAAATCCGTTAATGCCCTGTCCGAGGCCATGAACAAGGACAAGAATATTTTTCTTTCCGCCCAGAAAAATGCATCGGTTGATATACCTGAGAAAGATGATATCAATGAAATGGGTACCATCGGTACCGTACTCCAGTTACTCAGGCTTCCTGACGGTACGGTAAAGGCGCTGGTCGAAGGGAAGCAGCGTGCTACCATTAGCCGCTATCTGCAGAGTGGTGATTTTTTTCAGGTGGAAGTTGATGCTGTTGTTGAACCGCCTGTCTCCACCGTAGAGTGTGAGGCCCTGACAAGGGCTATTGTTCAAAGCTTTGAAGAGTATGCCACCCTGAATAAGAGCATTTCAAAAGATCTGACCAGAAACGTTTCTTCCATTTCGAATGCATCGCTTCTGGCCGATACGGTTGCAACGCATTTTTCCTTCAAACTGGAAGACAAACAGAAACTTCTGGAAACCATAAAGGTGGAAGATCGTCTCTCCATGCTCCTCAGCCTGATTAAGGTTGAAATGGATATTTTCAAGATGGACCAGCGGATAAAGGGTCGCGTCAAGGAGCAGATGGAGAAGACCCAGCGGAACTACTATCTCAATGAGCAGATCCAGGCCATTAAAAAAGAGATGGGGTCCGAAGATAGCGGTGTCGACGAGATTCAGGAACTTGAACAGCGCATCGAAAACAAAAAGATGTCCAAGGAGGCCACAGAAAAGGCGATACAGGAGCTCAAGAAGCTTAAAATGATGTCGCCCATGTCTGCTGAAGCAACTGTCGTCAGAAACTATATTGACTGGATGCTTTGCCTGCCCTGGTTCGAAAACAGTGATATCCATGATGATCTTGATCAGGCTGAAAATATTTTGGATGAAGACCATTACGGCCTTAAAAAGCCCAAGGAACGTATTGTTGAATATCTTGCAGTACAAGCGCTGGTCAAAAAGGTTCGGGGTCCGATCTTATGTCTTGTGGGTCCTCCGGGTGTCGGTAAGACTTCCCTTGCAAAGTCTGTTGCACGGGCAACCGGTAGAGAGTTCATCCGACTTTCTCTTGGCGGAGTCCGTGATGAAGCTGAAATCAGGGGGCACAGAAGAACCTATATCGGTGCGATGCCTGGAAAAGTTATCCAATCACTCAAAAAGGCAGGTGTAAACAATCCTGTATTCTGTCTCGATGAAGTCGATAAGATGAGCATGGATTTCAGGGGTGATCCATCAGCAGCCCTTCTGGAGGTTCTGGACCCGGAACAGAATTACAGCTTTAATGATCATTACCTTGATGTGGACTATGATCTGTCGGATATTCTGTTTATCACAACGGCAAACACATTGCCTGAAATCCCCCTGCCACTTCAGGACAGGATGGAAATTATTCGGCTGTCCGGTTATACGGAATATGAGAAATACAGAATCGCAACAGATTTTCTTGTACCAAAACAGATCAAACAAAATGGTCTTGAAGGGTATAAGGTAAACTTTTCAAAAAATGCACTGTTAATGGTTATCCAGCGTTATACGCGTGAGGCCGGTGTGCGTAACCTTGAGCGTGAAATTTCAGCTGTTTGTCGAAAGATCGCAAAAGAGATTGTGAAGGATAAAGAGAAAAAAGGGGCTGACATTTCAACAACATCAGTTCAGAAATATCTGGGTCCCCCCAGATTCAGACAGAGCCAGCTTGAAGATGAAGACAAGATTGGTATGGTAACCGGTCTTGCCTGGACCCAGGTTGGTGGTGAGCTGCTTTGCATCGAAACGCTACTGATGCCGGGTAAGGGGGCGCTCACTGTCACCGGGAAACTGGGTGATGTTATGAAAGAATCTGCTCAGGCGGCATTGAGCTATGTAAGGTCTCGTTCTGATTCCCTGATGATTGATCAGAAGTTTTACAGGAAATTTGATATCCATATTCATGTTCCGGAAGGTGCCATTCCAAAAGATGGCCCATCAGCAGGTGTTGCCATGTGTACATCGCTGGTTTCAACCCTGACCAAAAGACCTGTTCATCGAGATGTTGCCATGACCGGTGAAATTACCCTGCGCGGGCGGGTTCTGCCAATTGGCGGTCTGAAGGAGAAGGCGCTTGCTGCTCATCGGGGCGGTATCAAAAAGATCATTATCCCCAAAGATAACGAAAAGGATCTGAGAGATATACCATCCGTTATCCTGAAGCAGGTTGAGATCATCCCAGTAGAGCATATTGATGAGGTTCTTGCCCATGCACTTATCATGGAAGAGGGCGACACGCTGTTTAAAAGAGATGATATGCCGCATATAGGGGTAATGTCCGGCAATGCAGAACATCCACAGGTGCCGCTGGTTTAAAGTTAATAATAAAGGCTTTTTGAGACCATTAAAAAATATATATTTTTAAGTATTTTTGCTTGACAACAGAACGCTTTACCTGTTAGTAAAGCCAATCTTCACGACAAATGAAGACAACCGACGCGGGCGGGTAGCTCAGTTGGGAGAGCATCGGCCTTACAAGCCGAGGGTCACAGGTTCAAGCCCTGTTCCGCCTACCAAACTTTCTCGTCGGTACATTAGGGGGCGTAGTTCAGTTTTGGTTAGAACGCCGGCCTGTCAAGCCGGAGGTCGCGAGTTCAAGTCTCGTCGCTCCCGCCACGAATATAAGGGGTTTAGGAGAAATTCTAAATCCCTTTTTTAATTTTAAAATATAAAAATCCAACCTTATTTCCAACCTCCAGGCAACTTAGGGATGCCCTTAGCTAATGATTCCTAATATTCCTAATATTCCTAATATTCCTAAGATCCCTTTGAAGTTTGCCGGGCTAATCTTCCGGTTTTTTCAAAAATTATTGTTATAATTATCGAAGATATTTCGAAATAATATTATTATATGATTAAATGGGAGAATTTCCGTTCTATGTGCCTGAAGCGAGTGACGGGAGCGGGTGTGGGAAAAATATTTTACTCTGTTTTTTCCGTTTCAATCGGCATCTGTTCAGAAGAAACCAGCTCGCCCACAAAACTACCCACAATAACTTTACTGGCAAGTTTTACCGGAATTTTTCTTTCATCGGCTGTAAGCCAGATCTTGATAGTCGCATCAGGGCTTTTTTCAAAAACACCGCCAATGTCTTTTAGTTCAGGTATGATGAGATAAGTGTCAAAGGTCCCGGCAGGCACGTTGATGGTTTCTCTTTTGACAACGGTTGCCTGGCCGATAACTTTTTTCTTTCCGTCCGTGACTGAACGGGTGATGATAATACTTTCATTAATTTCCTGAAATCGGGCATAGTAAAAGATGGAAAACGGATCAAAAGTACCTGTTTTTATTTTGATCGGTTTCCGGACATCCTCTCTGTTAGTGTATTGGGCTGTTCTGTTATCCCAGTCAAATGTAACAGTGATATCTCTTTCGGATGAGCCTTCCCGTTGTTCTTTCTCATAGAGCAGCGAGTGGGTCATGTTCAGGTCAGCATAGGCATCAATACGATCTCTTACCTTATAGAAAACATCTGCAAATGGATTTGTTTTTGCGGTAAGCGCAAAATGATACGCTTCAATATCGTTAATCTTTTTATTTGGCAGAACCATAAGTGATGCTTCACCGGCAATAATAAAGCCCCACCTGAGGCGGAACGTCAATTTTTCTCCCGGTTTGAATGGTGGTGCCTGCTGTTTTTCAGCAGGTTTGAAAGGTAGTTCTTTTGGTGTCTCTTCTATGGCGATGGCCATATCTTTAATGAGTAAAGGCGAGATTATGATAGCCAGAAATGAAAATACCAGTAGCGTTGTGTAAAACTTTTCAGTCATTGATTTTATTTTCATAGTCAGTTCGGTAAAATTATTATTACATCAACATCCGGTTCATGTTTAATATGGGCAGACAGACAGAAAGTACTATGAAAAGCACGATGCCGCCCATGACAAGGATCATAACAGGTTCGAGCATGGAAGTCATTTTTAAGATGGATGCCGCCGCCTCTTTTTCATAAACATCAGCAATTTTATAAAGCATGGGTTCAAGTTCACCACTTTGCTCTCCAACCTGTATCATCTGAATGGAAAGATCGGGGAACACTTTATCTTCATCCAGGGAAACGCCAAGTCCCTGACCTTTGCCGACCTCCCCGGAGGCCTTTTCAACCGCATTGGAAATCAGCACATTACCTACGATATTTTTTACAATATCCATAGCGGTCAGCATGGAGACACCATTTTCAAGCAGAGATCCCAATGTTCTTGAAAACCTTGCTACGGCAAGTTTCCGGATAAGCGGTCCCAGGAAAGGCAGTGTGAACATGCTTTTGTGGATAAAACGTTGTCCTGTTTCTGTCTTCTTAAAATAACCGATCGCTGTTAACAGGATTCCTAAAAAGACAAGAAGTGCCCACCAGTAAGACTTTATGAAACTGCTAAATCCGACCAGCAGAAGGGTTGGTGCGGGCAGCACCTGGTCCATATCGGTAAAAATTCCAACAATCGTGGGTACAATATAGGTTAGCAGAAAAAAAAGAACGCCGGAACATAACAGTGCCATAAATATCGGATAGGTCAGTGCGGCTTTGATTCTGTTTTTGAGATCCTGCTGTTTTTCGGTAATGACGGCCAGGTGATCCAGAACAATCTCAAGGGTACCGGACGTTTCACCGGCCTGAACCATATTTATATAAAATGACGGGAAAAGTCCGGGATACAGGGAGAGAGCATTGGCAAAACTCTTTCCTTCAACAATGGAATCCTTTATTTTGGCAAGACTCTTTTTTAACTGATCGGAACCGGTCTGAGGAATTAACGCATCAAAAGCAGAAACCAGCGGAAAACCGGCCCCCACAAGGGTGGACAGCTGTCTTGTCATAATTGTAATATCATCAGGCCTGACCCGTGAAAATGGCCGTGATACATATGTCCGCAAATTTTTTTTGGTGCGGGACCCATATGCTTCATTTACCGATACCGGATAAATTTTTTGTGTACGGAGCTTCTGCCGGGCGGTAACCGGGTTGTCGGCCTCAATGATGCCGGGCACTGTTTTCCCATTAATATCGAACGCTTTGTATTCAAATACGGGCATTAGACTATGATAGAAAACGTTTGTGAAAACTTCAAGACTTATTTATGTTAAGTTTCCGTCATTGTTAAGTATACCGTACATTATCGGATGATTTAATATCGAAAATACAATATGGTATATTTTTTATATAAAATGTGATAATATAATTTTTTACCTGTGATAATTGTTTAAGAATCACTTTTTTTTGGAATGTTTATACATGAATCTTGAAGATAACGTAGGTAAAATACTTGTTGTTGATGATGAGGAGAGTATTCTGGACATCGTCAGCGAGTATTTTGAGCTTAAAGGCTTCAATGTCCTGACTGCCTCTCACGGCAAAGAGGCAATTGAAGTTATCAAACAGAACAGAATCGACTGCTGTTTTACTGATATTAACATGCCGGAAATGGATGGCCTTGAGCTGGCAGAATATCTCAGGGTTTATGACAATACGCTTCCTGTTATTATTATGACAGGATTTCCCTCCCTTGATAATACACTGCGGACCCTTAAAAATGGTGTTGTTGATTTTCTTATAAAGCCTGTCAATTTAAACCAGATGGAGATTTGTCTCACCCGTGTACTGCGTGAAAGAAATCTTTTTGTAGAGAACCTGTTTCTTAAAAAAGATGTTGAGGCCAAGGAAAAACTGGAAAAACTGAACAATGAGCTGCTTTATAAAGTGGATGAACTCAATATTCTGAACAAAATTATGGGTGACTTTTCGTCTGTATCAAACAGTGTTGATGTATTCAAACGGGTGGTTGATCTTTCAGTAGAACTTGCACATGCAGATGAAGCCATTTTTTACATTATAAATGATGCGGTCAAAGACCCTTTTGAAGTGGTTCACTCTTTTTCCGGTGAATATCACGATCAGCTCAGTCAAAAATCCGGCCGTTCTTCAGAGCGTCTTGAAGCACTTCAAAAACTTGTTTTGGAAGTTGCTTCTGATGTGGTGCCGCTATTGGTTTCCAGCAACAATGGTACCGGAAGACTGCCCTCAAGCGAACGTTCCTATATGATCGTACCGCTGAAAATCCGGGAGAAGGTATTCGGTGTATTGACCGCATCCGTTAAATATGGGAAACGGCGGTTTACAGAAAAAGATCTCTACTATCTCTCTTTTATGACAAATAAGGCGGCCTTTGCCATTGAAAATCTGGCCCTTTATGAAAATATCTATGAAAACTTGTTTTCCACCCTTTATGCGTTTGTCTCAGCCATTGAAGCCAAGGATACCTATACCAAACAGCACTCAAAGCGGGTAACGGAGGTTGCGATACAACTTGGTAAAAAGATGGGGTGCAGTAAAGAGGATCTGGATGTACTTAATTTTGCCGGTTATCTTCATGATATCGGCAAAATCGGGATACCGGATGATATTTTATTAAAGCCCGAATCACTCACAGATGATGAATTTGCCATAATCAAAACCCATCCCGAAATCGGTGCGAGTATTATCGGAAAACTTGGATTATGGAATCGGGAAAAGAAGATAATACGTTGTCACCATGAACAATATGGTGGAAATGGTTATCCGAAAGGCCTTAAGGGAGAAGAAATTCCTCTTCTGGCACGGATACTTTCTGTGGCGGATGCCTTTGATGCGATGGACTCAGACCGCGCTTACCGCAAAAGATTAGATAAGCATTTGATATTAAAGAATATAAATAATGGAAAGGGTACCCAGTTTGACCCTGATGCTGTTGATGCATTTTTGGCACTTTTTGATAATGGTGAAATAATATTCGATAATTCCGGGGTGTAATCTCTGTTGCCGTCCGGCAGTATAGCCGTTTTGCAGTTTGCTTTTACATATGAGTTGTTGTATGGAATTTAAATGATTACGCTCAATATGCCCAATGCATAATTTTCAAATCTATTTTTATGATTGATGATGCAGCAGGTCCCAATGTTGTTTTATACCGGCTGAATATATGTTGTATTTGATGGGACCAGATATATAACTTTTTACCGGATAGCGTTGAATATATTATTATGGCTGATAAAACCGGAGATGAAAAAAGAAAGTTTGTCAGGGCTTTAAGTCCGGCTCAGGTCAAGGTGAAGGTTGTTGATCGGGAAGAGATTGATCATCTGCGCGGCACAAAGTCTATCTTGCTCAGCCCCTTTGTTGAGGAAGATTTTGAAGGACGACAGACATCAGGCCTGTTCAGTTCCCATCAAATGGAATTTTTGATGGAGATTGACAACAAGCTGGATAAAATCATTAATTTACTTGAGAAAAAAGAGACTGATGGTGTTTATCTGAATGTTATCCAGGCATTGGATGTCAGTGGTTCCGGTATGGGCCTTATTGTCAGTGAGAAGGTTGAAGAGGGCCGGTTCCTCTCAATCGCTTTAAAAATACCAGGCATATTAATGGGAAAGTTAAACCTTTACGGTGAAGTCGTTCGTATTGTTCCTTGTGAAGATATTGGTAAACCGGCCTTTGATTTGGGTGTCAGGTTTATTGATTTAACCGAGGAAGAGCGGGAATGGCTTATTGCCTACTCCTTTAGCCAGCAGCGAAAGGCAATTCGATTTGCCAGGGCCAGCGAATAAATTAATCTTGCAAAATTGACGGTGCTTTCATAAACAAGATGACTATGTATCTGTTTCAAAATCATAAAAACTATTTAATCCTTCAAGAAATCCGGTAATGATCCTGAACCGGTTTGGAGGTACCGAATATGTCTGGTTTAACAAGTGATAATAGAAGACAGAAAGTAAGAGTTTGTTTTGATACGGATGTTGTTATTAAAACAGAAGACTCAGAATATAATGTTAAGGGAAGCTCAAAGGATCTTAGTATAAACGGTATTCTTATTTTAATGGATGAAGATCTTGTTGAGGGAACAAAGTGTGATATTGAAGTTTTGCTTTCAGGTGTAACAAAGCGGATTGCACTTGAAATGAAAGGCAGTGTGGTTCGGTCTGATGAGTCCGGAATTGCAATTACGTTCCATTCAATGGATCTGGACAGCTATAGCCACCTGAAAAATATTGTAAGATATAACACAGAAGATTGTGACAGTGTTTACTAATTTTTAGATAATAACGATTCCGGGTTCCTGCGGATAAATGGTGCTGAACCTGCTTTACGATGGAGGACTTGTAATGGATGCTGAAATGATAAACCCTTTTATAAAGGCTACAATGAATGTGCTCGAAACCATGGCCTTTGTAAAATCAACAAAAGCAGGCAAACCTTTTTTAAAAAAAGATAATGTCGCAAGAGGTGATGTCACAGGCGTTATCGGTGTTACAGGTGAAGCCAATGGCACAATTTATGTAACATTTGAAGAGGGTAGTATCCTCAAAATTGTATCCAATATGTTTGGTGAGGAGATGAAAGAGCTTGACAGCGAAGTGGCAGATGCCGTTGGAGAATTGACAAACATGATTTCCGGACAGGCCAGGAGAGAGCTTGAAAGTATCGGCAAAGTTTTTGAGGCGGCTATTCCATCTGTTATTACCGGAAAAAACCACTGTATTGCCCATATAACCAAAGGACCACAGATTGCAATTCCCTTTTCCATTGAGGAGGGTAATTTTCTTATTGAAGTCTGTCTCGAAAAACAGTCCTGATAACGGGACCGGGATGGTGAACATCAGCAGGCGATTTAGGATGTCAGCCTGATAAAATGAAATAATGATGAACAAAGGTACAACCTATTTACGGGAGGATACAGTATGGCTATGGATATGTCCATGAAAATATTGATTGTAGACGACTTTGCCACAATGCGTCGAATCATGAAAAATATTTTAAAACAGATCGGTTTTTCAAATATAACTGAAGCCGATGATGGAACAACGGCATATGAAGAGCTGAAAAAAGGTCAGTTTGACATGATTATTTCTGACTGGAACATGCCCAAGATGACCGGCCTTGATCTCCTGAAAAAAGTTCGTTCAGATGAAGACCTTAAAGGCCTGCCGTTTTTGATGGTTACAGCGGAAGCCCAGAAACAGAATGTTATTGAGGCTGTTCAGGCCGGTGTTTCCAATTATGTTGTTAAACCGTTTACTGCAGAAGCAATCACAGAAAAACTTGAGAAAATTTTTAATTGATCCGGTTTATTTTAAAGCAAAGAGTCGCATTTGCCGGTTTGCACTACCGGCAGATGTGCCGGGTAAGTGCAGACATTTGTACTAAAAGATTCCCTGGGTGACACTCCGGGGATTTTTTTCATTTTTAAGCTGTAACAAAATCCTGCTGTTTACAGCGGAGAATCTTTATAGGTGACATTGCTTACAATGCTTATTTTTCATGAAGACCCTGATGTTGTAAAATCTCTTTCCGGCCTGATCGAAAGAGAGATGGAATGTCACGTCCAAGCTGTTTCCGATATATCCGCGGCAATTGAAAAAATGGGAAATGAGACGATTGATGTTATTATTTCAGATTTCAGCTCATCTAATGGTGATGCGTCCGCAATCCTGGGATATCTTCTGGAAAATAATCTGGAAACCAGATATATTGCCTATTCCGATAAATCTTCTGTCAGGGATTCTGTAACAGCCATGAAACAGGGCGCTTTTGATTATATTTCAGATGAAGACAATCCTGATGACATTATTGCAGCACTGAAACAGGCGGTTGAGGTTTCAGACAAAGACAAAACCCGTCAAAACAGCCGGCTGAATGTTTCCAATATTGTCGGAGAGAGTTCCGGCATCAAGCAGGTTTTTAAAACTGTCGGCAGGGTTTCTGTGACCGATACGACTGTTTTGATTACAGGGGAAAGCGGTACCGGTAAAGAGCTTATTGCCCGTGCTATCCATGCCAGCAGTGGCAGGCACAACAAGCCGATGATTGTTATAAACTGCGGCGCTATTCCCGGAGAACTGCTGGAAAGCGAACTTTTTGGCCATGAAAAAGGTGCTTTTACCGGCGCACACCGAACCCGGATTGGCCGTTTTGAACTGGCCGATGGTGGCACCATTTTTCTGGATGAAATTGGTGATATGAGTTCCGATTTGCAGGTAAAGCTGCTCAGAGTTTTGCAGGAGCAAAACTTTGAGCGTGTTGGCGGAACCCGCTCTTTGAATGTTGATGTTCGTATCCTTGCAGCAACAAATAAAAATCTGCGAAATGCCATAAAGGAAGGTAGCTTCAGGGAAGATCTTTATTATCGGTTAAATGTTATTCCCATTCATGTACCGCCACTCAGAGAAAGACGATCAGATATCCCCCTGCTTGTTGATTTTTTTCAGAAAAGGTTGAGCGATCGTATTGGCGAACCCCAGAAATCTTTTTCAGATGAGTCCATAAATAAACTTGTCAGGTATGAATGGCCCGGTAATATCAGGGAACTTGAAAATCTGATGGAAAGAGTGGCTGTTCTGGTTGAAGAGAGTGTTGTTGAGGTGTCTGATCTCCCGGAAAGAATTCGGGGGGGAGTCATTTCCGGTCAACCGTCAGCAACGATTTCTTTTGAAGATGGACAAAGTTTCAGTGATCTTATTGAGCAGTTTCAGAAAAATTTGATTATTCAGGCACTTAATCAGACAAACTGGGTGAAAGCCAAGGCTTCCACACTATTAAAGATGAATCGTACGACACTTGTAGAGAAAATAAAAAAACTGAACATTGAAGCGCCATCTTCCGAAGAGGAACATTTAGAAGATATTTTGTTCCGATAATTTTAGAAATGCCCTTAATTCCACCTTGAAAGTCAAAATCCTGACGTTCAATTCATTGATTGATCTGTTTATTATATATGGCACGTTGTTTGCTAATGTAGCTTGTGATATTAAGTTTTTATAAAGAGATCCATGTTATTTAAAACAACCGAGTTGTATGGAATTTATTTATAACATACTGATTTAAATAAATAAAAAATTATGATAACATGTCGTGTGCAGACAATTTTAATTTTGTTGATGATGCTTTTTAGCGTTTATTTTTTGACAGGTGCGGTAAAAGTTGAGACCGGTGCTTCTGTGCAGGATATTGTTCACGACCTGCCCTATGATGTACAAATCTTTTTGTCCGGAAAAGTACCCCATAAAATTGTACAGCTGGAACCCGGTGAAATCCTTATCGCTTTTAATAATGTGCTTCTACCGGACGCGGTTCTTGCACGTGTGGATCAGAAGGGCAAGGTTAAAGGACTTGAGGTAAAGCGTCTTCCTGATAATGTCGTCGGCTTGTTTATCACAACCGCTAATGAAGCACATGAAATTGAATCGTCCTGGATGGAAGGTGGAAAGGTTCTTTTTGTCAGGTTGGCGGAAAGGCCTGTAAAACAGGAATCTGTGGAGGATAATGCTGCCGTCCCCATACCGATTTTGGAAGAGATAATAATACCGGAAGCGCCGGAAGTGAAAATGGCGGCGCTGGCACGATCTGTTGTTGCAGGTCTGCCACCGATGAAGTCTCAAAAAAAAATTATCAAAAGAAAATTTACAGGTGATATCGATGATATCCTGATAGAAATTCAGACTGAGCCATGTTTCAAACAGCTCTCTCTCCAGGATGCGGTCTACTATTGTACCATTAAGGATTGGAAAAAAGGGTACCATGCGCTTGGCATGTTTATCGGTGCAGATACCGGCGGTCAGTGTAAATCCATTGCTGAATTTTTGAGGGCACTGTGCTTTTTTAAAATGAGTGATCCCAATGATGCTGCGCTTATGCTGAAGGCAATTGCCCAGTATCAGAACCTGCTGAACACATATCCCGATTCAAAATATATTCCATACGCCATGGCAACATTAGGTGCCATAAATATGGAACTTAAAAACTATACGGAAGCAATAGGGTATTTTAATATTATCCTGAAAAAATATGAAAATTTTCGAGGTATGCCTGAGGTGCTGATTTACCAGGGGCGATTGGCACAGATAAAAAAGAAGCAGAAAGATGCAATTGGCTATTATCAAAAAGTTGTTGAGAGATATTCCGACAGCCGGTATGTGAATGTCGCAATTCTTGAGCTTGGAAAGGCGTATTATAATGATAATAACTTTTCAGAAACAATCCGTCTGCTGAATAGGCTCAGAGCCGAATTTCCTGAAATGGTATATGAATCGCCGGATATGCTTTTTTATCTGGGAAATGCCTATTACCAGACAGCCAGATATGAAATTGCAAGAATCGAGCTGACATCACTGCTGAATCTTTTTCCTGATATTGAGAATAATCATATAATTTTATCACGGATCGGGGATACCTATAAAGACGAAAAACAACCCGATAAAGCCAAAAAAATATATGAACTTGTTATAAAACGCTATCCCGGTTCAGACGGATATGTCATCAGCTATGTCAGGCTCGGCGGCATGAGCGATGACAAGCAGGAAAAAGAGATGATCTATAAACTGCTTGTAAATAATCACTCTGACAATCCGGTTGCCAAACTGGCACTGATCCGGCTCGCAGATTTATGGAACAAGGATGGAAAATATGAAAAAAGTGTCATTACCATCAGAGATCTGCTCAAGAAAAATCCCAGGGCATTTTCAAGGGAGATCGGGCAGGTTATTGAAGCCTCATATGTACCGCTTTTTAGAGATATGCTTGAAAAAGATGATAACATCGGTTTGATGACGCTTTATGAAAAGGACAGAGCGCTGCTTAGCCGATACGGTGGTGCGGAAGTTTCGCTTCTGGCCGGGCAGGCATATCTGGACAGCAATCTCTATTTTATGGCTGAAAAACTTTTTGAAAATGCATATGCGACATATGGAAAAAAGAAAAAGCCACCTGAACTGCTTTATGGCTATGCAACCTCACTTTATGAAATCGGTGAGTCTGATGATGCACTGAACTATTTTGACGAATATATCCGGAATTATCCCGAAGGGGAAAATATTAAGATTGCGCTGTTCAGGACCGGCGATATTTTACTTAAAAGAGGGGAATACAGTATATCCATTGCAAGGTATCAGAAGGCAAGGCGTAATATGACAACAGATGATACTGAATTGTCAGCAATTCTGATGGGAGAAGCGGCTGCATATAAGGGCCTCAGAAAGCCAAAACTTGCGGTATCGTTAACCCTTGAGGCGATTAATGTAATGTCGCTTTCCCGTGAAGATAACCGGAGCAGCATATCCCTTGCATATTTTGATCTTGGTAATCTCTATTATGATCAACACCTGTATGACAAAGCGGCGGATACATTTTTAATAGCTTTGAAATATGCTGTGAAATCAAAACCGCACCTTGATATTCGTTTCAGATTGGCGGAGTCGTACCATAAAGGATCTGCAATAGATAAGGCTGAAGAGATTTATAAATCAATGGCGGGTACGGATGATCTGTTCTGGGGAAAGTTGGCTCAACAAAAACTTTATGGAATAGAGATTGAAAAAAAGCTGAAAAACTCGTAAGATAACCTTATTTTTTTAATTCCACCCATCGAAGGCGGAATTTTTTTCTGAAACTGATTCTTAATCATCATTGCAGGTTTTTAAATCTGATTAAGATTAAGAATATATTATTGGTTGTTTGATAATTCGGCGCTTTGAATCAGATCAGAATTTCACCAACGAAAGCACATGCGTGTTTTTTTTGGCGGGACACCGTTTTGCCGAAGGTCATTGACCACTGGATGACTATAATTTCGGAATAACAGGGTTCCATATAGCTCAAATGGATAAATAGCTGTTAATGATGAAGAATAACCACATACTTCTTGTTGAGGACAACCATACAGACAGAGAAACGTTGAGTGGTGCCCTGGAAAACTGGGGATATCATGTTACCACTGCCATTGATGGTGTCGATGCTGTTAAAAAGATCAAAACCTCTCCATTTCGTTTGATTATTATCAGCTTTGAGATAACCGGTATCAGCGCGTTTGAAATTCTTAAGACCGCAAAATCAGAGTGCGAGGATATCGAATCCCTTTTCCTGTCAGCGCATATCTCGGTTGAAAATGCAGTGGAGGCGATGAAAGAGGGCGCCCTGGATTTTATCATAAAACCGGTTGATCAATCCCAGTTACTGCATATCGTTAAAACTGTTTTCGAGGATGAACAGGAAGTATTTGGCAGATCATCCCGAAAAGCATCCGTTAAAATTGTTACGGAAAATCAAAACATGACGCGCCTTCTGGATCTGGCCAGACATGTTGCAGACAGTAAAGCATCCGTGCTGATTCAGGGTGAGAGCGGAACCGGAAAAGAGTTGTTTGCCCGGTTTATTCACGAAAACAGCAGTCGGAAAAATGGCCCTTTTGTGGCAATCAACTGTGGTGCATTACCTGAATCCCTTCTTGAAAGTGAGCTTTTTGGTCATGAAAAAGGAGCGTTTACCGGTGCGGTTGCCAGAAAACCCGGACGGTTTGAACTGGCTGCCGGCGGTACCATTCTTCTTGATGAGATTACAGAAATGCAAATTCACCTCCAGGCAAAACTGCTTCGTGTACTTCAGGAATCTGAAATCGATCGGGTTGGCGGGGTGCGCCCCATTCAGGTAGATGTCAGGGTGGTTGCAACGACAAATAGAGATATTCGGGAAGCCATTGAACTGGGCCATTTCAGGGAAGATCTTTTCTATCGCCTGCATGTTATTCCCATTCAGGTTCCGCCTTTAAGGGAACGCCTGGATGATATACCATTGCTGACTCATTTTTTTATTGATAAATATAATGAGATTGACGGGAGAAACGTCAAAAATTTGACAAAAGGTGCCTTGGAAAGGCTTTCTACCCTGAATTATAAGGGTAATGTAAGGGAGCTTGAAAATATAATTGAACGGGCAGTGCTGCTTGCCACAGGTGTATCCATCTCAGAATGTGATCTTCATCTTGATAGTGTATTATATTCTCCGGGGACAGTATCAGGCGCACAGGCGGGTGCATCTGATGATCTTATGGATGTGCCGCTTAAGGAGGCGGAAAAAAAGATAATCTTTCATACCCTTGATCGTACAAAGGGCAATCGTACCCATGCGGCCAAGGCGTTGGGTATCAGTGTACGAACGCTTAGAAACAAATTAAATGAATATAAAGAAAACATGAAAACCGTTTAATCGTTTCCCCCGTTTTAATCTATTTTGACCACTTCAAAAAAATAATTCCTGTATAACTATACCTGATCAGGCATGTAATTTGCTTATAATGTTTCAGAAATAAAATTTATAACAAAGGACATTACATATGGAAGATTCAATCATGTCAGGAAACAGGGCTTTTAAGGTTCTGAAAGAGTCACTGAATATTTCTGCAAAACGGCACAGCCTGATTACAACAAATGTAGCGAATGTAGATACCGTGGGTTATAAACCCAGGGACATCGATTTTCGCAAGGCACTAAATGTGGCCATGGATAACGAACCGGGATCGCTTGCACACACCCATGACAGACACTATAAGGTTGGCAATACCTTTGCCATGGAGGGCAGTATCAGAAAAGATGCAGCCGGCAAGGATACAAAAGTTGATATTGATCAGGAGATGACGAACCTCGTTGAAAATAACATCAGGTTTCAAACCAGTTCAGAGATGATGCTCAGGAAAATCGCTCTTGTAAAACATGCCATCACTGAAGGAGGCCGATAATGGATTTAATGCAGGCCATGCGGATCAGTTCGACAGGGCTTAGTGCCCATCGCCAGAAAATAAATATTATTGCCGAAAACCTGGCCAATACGGAGACGACCCGAACAGAAGAGGGCGGACCTTATAAACGAAAAATGGTTGTTTATGAAGAAAAACCCATGAGCAGCTTTAAAGATGTAATGAACAAGGCCAGTTCAAAGCACAGTGGTGTCGATGTGGCGGAAGTTGTTGAATCGGATTCAGTCAGGCTTGTCTATATGCCCAACCATCCGGATGCCGATGAGGCCGGCTATGTGAAGATGCCGGATATTAGTTACCTGACGGAAATTGCAGATATGATCGTTGCCAGAAGGGCGTATGATGCAAATGTAACCGCGATGTCGAATACCAAGAGTATGATTCTTAAAGCGCTTGAAATTGGTAAATAAAACAGGCCGACGCTAATAAATATATAAAAGGAATTGCCGGATGAATACAATTAATCAAAGCAGTAAAATTTTTACGGAAAACCTCATGCCGAACAGTAAGGCGCCCAAAAAGGGTGAGGGGTTTGGTGAGGCGATGAAAAATGCCATCGGGCAGGTCAATAAGCTTCAAACTGACGCAGAAGTTGCTACTGAACAAGTTGTTAAAGGTGAGTTGGGGATACATGAGGGCATGGTGGCTCTTTCCGAAGCTGATATTTCCATGAGAGTTCTGCTTCAGGTCAGAAACAAGGTGATGGATGCATATAAAGAGATTATCCGTATGCCGTTCTAACGCATAGAAATTATAAAGTTTCGGGTTGTCTTTTATGGGCCATAAATCATAAGCTTATATTAAACAGGATTATGAGTTAAAAATCATATTGAACAGGAGCTGAACAAAAAAATATGAATCCGGTATTAGAGCAGACAGCTAATATTTACAAGGCATTACCGGCATCCAGAAAATTCAGTATGGCAGGCGTCCTTATGCTGGTCGTCGCAGGATTTGTTGCCATATTTTTCTGGGCAAACAAGGTTGATTTTCAACCGGCCTATACAAATCTCACCCCCGAAGATGCTGCTGAAGTTGTTCAAAAACTGAAAGCACAGCGTATCCCTTACCAGTTAACCGGCAACGGCAGTATTGTTATGGTTCCTTCAGACAGGGTCTATGATGTCAGGCTGGATATGGCAAAAGAGGGGGTGCCTAAGGGTGCTGCCGTAGGGTTTGAAATTTTTGATGAAACGGATTTCGGTACAACCGAATTTGTCCAGAAAATGAATTACCAGCGTGCCCTCCAGGGGGAACTGTCCCGAACAATTAAACAGTTTCGTGAAATAGAAGATGCCCGGGTCATGATCGTAATGGAAAAGGAGTCTGTTTTTGTAGAAGATTCCAGGCCGCCTTCCGCATCGGTGTTACTGAAACTTCGCTCCAAATTGTCAAAAGAAAAAACGGATGCCGTCGTACACCTGGTGGCTTCCTCTATTGAGGGGTTGACGGCAGAAAGAATTACAGTGGTAGATACAACGGGTATGGTTCTTTCCCGTGGGGGCGGAGATGAGGAAAAGGTCGGCTCCCAGGCCAATACGCAGTTTGATTATAAAATCAACTATGAACAGACACTTGCCAAACAAGTCCAGACAATGCTTGAGAAAATTGTCGGGGAGGGTAAGGCTATTGTTCGTGTTACGGCTGATATGGATTTTAACAAGGTTGAAATCAGCGAGGAAATTTTTGATCCGGATGCGCAGGTTGCCCGGAGCAGTCAGAAAATTGTTGAGCTTTCCCAAAGGGGGGGTGCCGGAGAAGGCGAGGTGTCAACGGTAAATCCGCAGGCCGCTGCGAGCGGTGAGGGTACAAGCCCTTCAGAAAAGGAAAGCCGTCAGGATGAGACAACAAACTATGAAATCAACAAGACCGTAAGACATACATCACGCCCGGTCGGTGCCATCACCCGACTTTCGGTGGCGGCTGTTCTGGATGGTAAATATACGGAAGAAACTGATGCGGGGGGAAAAATAATACGCACCTATGTAGAACGGACACCGGCAGAACTGGATCAGTTTAAAACAATTGTACAAAATGCAATGGGTTATGATGTTGATCGGGCCGACCAGGTTACTGTGGAATCTTTCCGGTTTTCAACACCGGCAGAAATGGAGATGCCTGAAGCAAGTGGAATTGACTGGATCCTTTATGCCAAACAGTATAAAAACATAGCGTTGAATCTGTTGCTGGTTATGCTTATATTCATGTTTGTGGTAAGGCCGCTTATCAAGACCATTAAAGAGGTTAAAACAGCCGTTGTTGAGCCGGCGCTTATTGCAGCAGAGGAAGAGCGGAAAATGGTGGTTGAGCAGACCCAGCGGGAAACCATTCCTGAATCAACCGAGATGCTTCCCAAAGACAGGGCCTCAAATCTGGCAAAGCAGGATATTGATAAGTCCGCTAACCTTGTGAAGGGTTGGCTGAATGAGGAATAAATAAATATGGCTAAAAACAAACTTGATCCGACCGGTTTGAGTGGTGCCCAGAAGGCTGCAATCTTTCTTCTTGCCATGGGCGAGGATTACTCATCCCAGATATTCAGTAAAATGAGTGAAACCGAAATCCAGAAGATTGCTATGCAGATGGTGGATATCGATCAGATTCCGGCAGATGTGCTGAAAGTGGTTATGGAAGAGTTTACATCAGAATTTCAGGACGAGTCCAAGATCGTTGTAAAGGGCGGTTCCTTTATTAAAAAAATTGTCGGCAAGGTGCTTAAAAAAGAGCAGGCTGAGTCTGTGATGAAGCATATTGAGGAAAAAAACCGTGAAAAACCATTTGCCTGGGCACGAAATGTTGATACCGGCACTCTCGGATCTCTTGTTCAGGCGGAACACCCCCAGACCGTTGCATTAATATTAGCTAATCTTCCGGTTGATGTTGCTTCCGATGTTCTGGCGACCTTGCCGGAAGAGAAGAAGGGCGATATTGCCTTAAGAATTGGAAGTCTTGGGAAAGTACCCGATGATCTTGTGCGGGATATTGATAAGACTCTGCGCGAAGAAATTATGGGTATGGGTGCTGCCGGCGGGATGGATCTCGGCGGTCTTGAAAAACTGGTGAAAATTATCGGTGGAATAGACAGGGCCAGTGAAGAGCAGATTCTTGAGTTTCTTGATGAGGAAAGTGGCGATCTGGCCAATGATGTTCGTGGGATGATGTTTGTATTTGAAGATCTGCTCAAGGTTGATGATCGTGGTATGCGAGAGATACTCAAACGCGTTGAAAGTCAGCAGGTTGTATTGTCTCTTAAGACGGCAACTGAAGAAATGAAGCAGAAGATTCTTGGCAACCTTTCATCCAGGGCTGCTGAAATGATTCTTGAGGATCTCGAGGTTATGGGACCTGTAAAGCTTTCTGAAGTAGAGGCATCACAGCAGTTATTCATACAGGCGGCAAAAGAGCTTGAAGCCGAGGGTACAATTGTTTTGGGCGGCGGTAAGGAGGATACCCTTGTCTGACCAGGGCGAACAGTGGCAACCAACGGACTTTGGCAATGCACCTGCGGTCAAAAGCAAAAAAAAGGTACCGGCACAAGCGGATACGGACAATGTTTTTTCAGCTTTTTATGAACATGAAACTGAACCCGGGGAATCTTTTTCAGGATATATTGAGCCCACAGGGATTAATGCCCAACTGAAATCTCCTGAAGAAAAGGAGGCCGAGGCAAGGGAAGCTGAACGGAAAAAGGCTTACGACAAGGGCCTTGCCCAGGGTGAACAGGAAGGTAAAAAGAAAGCTCAACAGGTTGTTAACAACATGCAGACTGTTCTGGATCAGATTGAAGGCCTTTGGGCAGAGTTAGTCAAGAAATATGAAAATGAGATTATAAATCTTGTTCTGAAAGTTGCTGAAAAGGTTGTTTGCGGAAAGGCAGCGGTTGATGACGAGATGGTTAAAGATGCTATTTTAAATGCTTTTACCATGATTCCACAGCCATCAGAGGCTACCATCCGTGTTAATCCGGAAGATTTTAAATATATTGAAACAGTGAAAAGTGATTTTTTTGAAAAAGTAAAAACCCTGAAACAGGTTTCAGTAATATCAGACCCCGCTGTTGGCCGCGGCGGGTGTAAAGTTGAAACATCTTCAGGCAAAATAGATTCCAGCCTGGCGTCACGACTGGAGCTTGTGAAACAGAGTATTATTGAGGCACATGGAGGAAAGTAATTAAACTATAAAATACTATGGTTAATCCGGATATAAAATGGGATCATTATTTTGATGCGCTGGACAATTGCTCTCCGGTTACCCTGGAAGGCAAAATCGTAAAGGTGACCGGTCTCATTGCTGAGGGTAAAGGGCTTAGTATGAGTGTGGGCAGCCACTGTGTTATTGAAAATGATCGTGGTGAAAACATCATGGCAGAAGCGGTCGGGTTTCATGATGATACGGTTTTGCTGATGCCGTTTGGGGATACACGCGGCATAAGGCCGGGCAGTCGAATTATACTGGTGGATAGCAGCCCGCAGGTGGCTGTGGGCGATGCGTTCCTGGGCAGGGTGATTGATGGTATGGGGCGACCACTTGATGAAAAGGGTCCGATAAAACCATCAGCCCAGTATCCGCTTTATGGCGTACCGATTAACCCCATGCAGAGAAAACCTATTCGTGAGATGGTTGATGTCGGTATTTCAAGCATCAATACGATGGTAACCCTGGGCCGTGGCCAGCGGGTAGCCATTATGTCCGGTTCCGGTGTGGGAAAAAGTGTTTTGATGGGTATGATGGCACGGCATACAACGGCAGATGTTACTGTAATCGGGCTCATTGGCGAGCGTGGCCGCGAGGTGGCTGAATTTGTCATGCATAATCTTGGTCCGGAAGGTATGAAAAAAGCACTGGTTGTTGCGGCAACTTCAGATTCTCCGCCACTGGTCAGAATGCGTGGCGCCTATCTCTCAACCGCACTGGCTGAATATTTCAGGGATCAGGGTAAAAACGTTTTACTGATTATGGATTCCATTACCCGTTTTGCGATGTCTTCAAGGGATGTGGGCCTTGCTGCAGGTGAACCGCCGACCAGCCGTGGATATACGCCATCATTTTTTGCACAGATACCTGTTTTACTGGAAAGAGCCGGTTATGTGCAGGGCAAGGGCAGTATCACCGGGATATATACCGTGCTTGTGGAAGGTGATGACCTCAATGATCCGGTGGCTGATACCGTTCGCTCAATTGTCGACGGGCATATTGTACTTTCAAGAAAACTGGCAAATAAGGGACACTATCCCTCGGTTGATGTGCTGCAGAGTATCAGCAGGGTTATGCGTGATGTAACCAAACCGGAACACATCGCTCTTCGTGAAAAGACGATTGATGCCATGGCGACATATGCAGATGCAGAAGATATGATTACCATCGGTGCTTATGTCAGCGGTTCCGACCCAAAGGTTGATGGCGCAATAAAGGTAATGCCGAAAATTAATGAACTGTTGCGTCAGGCCATAGAAAAAAGCGTACCCTATAATATGGGACTTAACCTGTTGAAGGATATTTTTAAATAATCAGATGAAACGATTCCAGTTTAAAATAGAGCCTGTTTTGCGGCTGAGGACTTTTTTCGAAAAAAAGGCAAAACTTGAGGTTGCTAAAGTGCGGGTGGAGATTCTTGAATCTGAAAGCCGGATAAATGCCCATGAACGTGAACTGGAAAAAAAGGCCCATGCGCTGGTTGATGAAATGGATGAAGGTGTTTCTGCAACCCGGTTAAAAGCATACTCAGACTACTTAAAAGGTGTCACCTCAAGTCTGGCTTCAGAAAAGGAAAATCGTGAAAGGCTGGAGCATAAACTTATCAAAAAACAAAAAGACCTGGTAAAACGCTCGATAGACAGAAAAGTACTGGATAAGCTTAAGGAGCGAAAAAAAGAAGAGTATTATGATGAAATGCTCAAATTTCTCCAAAAGGAATCAGACGATACAATTATACTGCGTGAAGCGAGGAAATTAATTTCATGAGTTTAAAAAAGAGCTCAATTCTGAAAATTTTGCTGATTGGGGTGTTATCCACCAAAATTATTATTGCGATTCTTTATTTGACGGGTGATGTAAATGTTTTCGGCTTTTTGATGAATGATGCGGTTGCTGTTGCTGAGGAAATAACTACTGAAAATACTAATAAAAAACAAGGTGAAGAAGGGGAACAGATTAAAGAGGCTCCTTTTGATGAGCAGGATATTGTTACACCTGAAGATCTGCAGCGGGTTATTAACAGAATTGAAGATGAAAAAAGACGTCTTAAAAAAGAAGAAGCTGAGCTTGCAAAAGAGAGAGAGCAGCTTGAGATGCTCAAAAAAGAGATCAGTAAACAGATAGATGAGCTGGCATCCATTCAAATTGGAATTGATGAGGGCCTTAAAACCAAAGCGCTTCAGGCAACAGAAGCCGAAAGACTCAGGCGTGAAACGGAAGAGGCCAAGATCAAACACCTGGTTAAAGTCTATACCAGTATGAAGCCCAAAACAGCGGCTGAACTCATTGATAAACTGGATATGGATGTCATTTTAAAACTCTTTGTCCGGATGAAGGGTGAAGAGATCGGTGCTATTCTTTCATATGTAGAAAGAAACAAAGCCGCCAATATTAGTGAAGAGCTTGCAAGGATTAACGGGAAATAAAGAAAAGTACTGAGTGCAGAGCGATGAGTACCGAGGGAAAAGATAAGTGAAGTGTCAGGTGTAAAAGAGTGAAGAGAAAATAAAAACCGTGTTTTTTGCAGCCAGGAAAATATTCCCGCGAAAGCGGGATTTTTTTATTCCTTTTGTTCTTTCCGGCGGGGAACAAAATACCATTTTCAGTCCTGCAAGGATGATATATTGAGGTCGATATGTTTTAATTAAAATAATCCTAAAGTTTTTAAATCATCCTGCCGAAAATAACCTACCCGTTCAAATCAGGAAATATTTTCCACCCTGATTCCCGTTTAAGGCAAAAATTTCATTTTATTTCCACCTGTAAACTATCACTCTTTAGTTGTTTATTTAAAATTAACATGCTGATATAATTAAATAAAATAATATAAAATAAAAGCCGGCACGTTCATTGCTCAAAGTCATTACAACGCAATATATTTTTTATATGCGGAAAAATGCACTTAATATCTAAAAAAGAGCAAAAGAGCCGTTAATGAATGTCCAATTTATTCAATTAGACAATATGCTGAACCTCCCTGCTGTCTCAGGAATGAATATCTCCCCGGGTCAGGGAAACCAGAAAGGCACATTCCGGCATTTTCTCACCCAGGCAGTAAATGCCACCGGGTTGGGAAAAGAGTTGCCGGGCATGAATAACGGACAGAAGATAAATATTCAACGTGAAAAGGGCGCTGAGCGGTTAAATCTTAAAAATGGCTCCGATGCGCTTGAACATTTAAAGAAACGGTTGCTGGGTAACGGTGAGCCGCTTGAAAATCTCTCCACAGATAAACAGTCCCTGGATAAATTAGGCAAGTTTCTGGTCAAATCCGGTTTTGGAAAGGCCGGTGTTGAAGAGCTTCTTGAAGATCTGAAAGCCGGTGCAAAAGATGGAAAAATCCGTATGTCGGATCTTTTTTCAAAAATATCAGAGCTCAAGGGCCAAACACTACATTCAGAAGAAGATCTGATTCCTATCTCAAATATTCCATTTGTTGAATCACTTTTATCTCAGCTTGGCCTGCCGCCGGAAGAGATCAGCAAGATTGTTTCTAATTCTACAATTGAGGACCAGGGCATCAGCCTTACCCGGCTTATTGATGGTTTAAAAAATGTTGCTTCGGCATCACCTGAATATCTGATTAATTCAATGGATGAAGCCGGTTTGAAACATGCCCTCCAGATGATGAACCGGATGGGCCTGGCAGATAAATCAGATGACAAAGGGCCTGTTACACTTGAAACACTGATTGCTGCTCTGGATGAGCTTAAAGCGGGCAAAGCGACCGACTTTACTTCAGGGCTTAAACTTTCCAATGCCTTTGATAATCTTATAGAGGGCTTCAATGTTGAAAACACCGGATCTGAAAAACATCAGGCATTTTTAAACCAGATCAAGGCCCAGCTTATGGCTGAAGGTATTTCTCAGGATGGCAAGGTGACGGATGGTAATGCCAAAGTGCTGCTGCAGCAGTTTCTGGTAGATGCCGGATATGATGAAAAGCAGATCGCCAATCTTATTGAATCACTTGAGCAGAAAGATCGCGGCGGGTTCAAGGTTGGTGAACTTTTTGCCCGTTTGCAGCAGCTGAACAATTCAAAACAGACCCAACCGGTAAACCTGGAAGCTTTTTCTGAAAACAGTTCCGGACCTGAAGGCAAAAACTCAGACAGGCTTCTGATGGTAAAACTGAACAGCCGGTTTGTAAACGGCGAAGCAAAAAACGCCTTTGGTGAAAATGCAGGATCGAAAAACCCGAATGCCGGCACATTCGGTACTTCCAGAGAAATGGCAATGCTGAAAGCCATGAGCGGACAGCGTACCCAAAACGGAGAAGAGAAAAACTTAAGGTCAGGTGAGGCGGGCCGTATTGAATCGGAAGTTATCTCTTTTGAAAGCCATTCAAAAGTATTTGCAAGATCCGAAAGCGTTTCCGAACCAAAGGCACCACCACGGCCGCTTCCGAACTATGTAATGAATCAGGTCAGCAGACAGCTTTTCCTTTCCATGCAGAAAGGGGAAAGTGAAATAAGTCTTAAGCTTAATCCGCCACACCTTGGCCGTATTCAGATGAATGTGGATAACAGCGGCGGTACCCTCAAGGTTCATATTTTTGCAGAGAATCAGACCGCAAAAGAGATTATCCTTTCTCATACGGTTGATCTGAAACATACATTTGCAGAGCAGGGCATCCGTCTTGAAAAGGTGGATGTTCAGATTTCTCAGGATTTTAATCAAACCATGGCTAATGCCAGGGAAAACGGTCAGGAAAGCGGTAAAGGTCGTAAACGAAATGGTCTTGCCATGCATGGACAGGATGCAAATCAGATCGCAGAAGTTTCTGAAGAGACAGAGACAGATGACGGACGGGTCCATCTTGTCGCTTAACGCAATAACAGGAATAAAGAGGATAAAGCCATGTCAGTAAATAGTGTAAGTACATACAACCCGAGTCTTGATAAAATTAGCGGCGGATATGTTGAAAAGGTTGCAGAAGAGGATCCTTTTGGCCGGGATGCATTTTTAACCATGCTCGTTGCCCAGCTTCAAAACCAGGATCCGCTTAACCCCATGGATGGTACTGACTTTACAGCCCAGCTTGCACAGTTTTCCAGTCTTGAGCAGATGTTCAACATCAATGACAAACTCGATGCCATTAATACGACGCTGGGTGGTGGTAATGAAGAGAACCTTATCGATTATATCGGTAAGGAGATTTTCAGCAGCGATAGTGTCTTTTCCGTTAAAAACGGTATTGCATCCGGCGGATTTTTAACAATAGATGAACCGGCCGAGGTTACAGTAAATGTTTATGACTCTTTCGGCAATACGGTTGCCCATATCTATCCCGGAACACTTGATGCCGGTAGCCATTCGATAAACTGGAACGGCCGGAACATGTCCGGTGAACAGGTCGGTGACGGTTCATACTATTTCGACGCCAGTGCTGCCAATGACAAGGGCTGGTACGTACCGGTCGACACAGCGCTTGCGGGAACCGTATCCGGTGTAACTGTAAATGGCGGAAAATCATATCTGATTGTAGACGGAAAGCTGGTTGACCCTTCTACAGTAACTGAAGTCCGTATGCCGGAAGAAGATGAAGACGCATAAAAAGTAAAAAAAGATATTTGGTGGGAAACCACACCGTATCCATCAATAATAAAAAAGGAGTCATATTATGTCACTTTCAAGTTCATTATTTTCAGGTATTAGCGGTCTGACCAACCTGGGTAATGCAATGCAGGTTATCGGCGACAACATTGCCAATGTTAACACCGTCGGTTTTAAGGCCAGCAGTTTTACTTTCCAGGATCTGCTGAGCCAGTCCATTGCGACCCAGTCCGGAACCGGACAGGTTGGCCGTGGTACGGCTTTGGGTGATATCTCCTTTGAATTTGGTCAGGGTTCATTTGAAACCACCGGAAATACGACTGATCTTGCCATTGGCGGTGAGGGTTTCTTTATGGTGTCAGACCCGAACAATGTGGAAAATATTTTCTACACCCGTGCCGGTAACTTCCGGTTTGATGAAGACGGTTTCCTTACCAATCCTGAAGGGTTGATTACACAGGGGTGGGCCCTTGACGGTGAAACGGGCGACAATGTCGGCGCTGTAGGAAACATTGAACTGGTCTCTTTCAGTTCTGATCCGGAAGCAACGTCCAGATTGACTGTCGTTTCCAATCTTGATGCAGATGTGTTGAGCACAACACAATGGGTAACAAATGTCTGGGACGGAACCGAGACAACGCCCATTGAGTCAGCAAACTATGAGTACCAGACTACGGTAAGGGTTTATGACTCTGTAGGTGGACTACATGATATTACAATCTATTATGACCGGCTGGAAGGATCAAACTGGGAATATATGATTACGACAGCCCCGGAAGAGGATTTAAGGACAACTGTAGCTGATACATCCGGTGCTGGCCTACTTGCACGTGGTACGGTTTCATTTAATGACAGTGGTAATGTTAATGATCTAGATATGAGCCTTTTTACCGGAGTTGTTGGAAATATTAATGGAAGTGCAGGTGTATATAATACTAATTTTGATGTTACTAATATGGATGCCGTTACTGAAAATGGGTATGGATTTGAATTAGCATATAACGGTACCACCTGGGCTCTTACTAATCCCCCTGATGGTTCATACGCAGCAGCAGCAATAACGGGTAGTGGTTTGAATAGTATTGATATTGATCTGAATGGAGATACTGAGACAGACATGACGGTTACTCTGACAGATTCTATAAGTGCAGGTTATACTTTCGAGTTTGATATTAATGACCCAACAGCCATAAATGTTCAAAATCAGCGAATAGTTAACTCAACTTACGATGGTGCTGCAATAGATAATTCAACATTAACGGTTAATGATTATACTGGCTTGACACGGGACTTTGCCGGCCTTACTCTGACCAATGACGGTGGCACAGGGGCTATCTCGGATGGTGGCTGGTCGCTGACTCCGGCAGGAGCAGGGGGAATAGATGATGGTGTATATGACAATGTTGCTCTGATTGCTGCCGCTGATAATACATCCATAGGTGTTGATCTTGATGGAGATGGTATTGCTGAGTTTCAGTATGACTTTACAGATGCTATTAATAATGGTGATGCGGCAGAGATTGATTTTGATATCGAAGGTTCCACATCCTGGAACCAGTTAACTAACTCTGATATTTCTAATAATGGCTACTTTGAATTTTTGGTCGATTTTCAAGGTGTCGATGGCGGCACAACTGTTCTACCCATTGAGTTAAATTTAGGAAGTCGCTGGGATGGTACACAGTTTGTTCCTGAAACACTAACCACTACTCAGTTTGCCAGATCTTCCAGTACCATCTTCCAGTCATCCGACGGTTTCGGACCTGGTGATCTCCAGAGCGTGGATGTAAGTACAGACGGTATAATTACCGGTAACTACTCCAATGGTCAGCTTACACCGCTTTATCGCGTAGCTCTAGCTAAATTTGTAAATAACAACGGTTTGAAAAAACTGGGTGGCAGCCTCTTTGCTGAAACACTGGACAGTGGCCAACCGACAACCAATATCCCGGGCGAGGGTGGTACCGGTACGATTTCACCCAACTCCCTGGAACAGTCCAATGTGGATGTTGCCGCCGAGTTTGTAAGAATGATTACCACCCAGCGTGGTTTCCAGGCTAACTCGAAAACCATTACGGTTGTTGACCAGATGCTGGCTGACGTTATTAATATGAAACGTTAAAAAGAAAGTGGCTAAAGTTTAAAATAAACGAAAGTGTCTGACGCTATTGTGCTCATACTGCGCGGGCATTTATAGAAAATAGTCTGATGTGATGTGGTTTGGCAGGGATATGAGTTTTTCATATCCCTGTTTTTGTAAAAAGTCTTAATCATAATCGCATTTCTTTTCAATTTTTGTAGGATTGGCAAAGCAAAGCGAGCCCATCTTTTTAAATTTGATTTTGTATAAAAGTAACCATCTCTTTTGATGGGCACACTTCGTTTTGCCCATTCTACTTTAGAGGCTTTGCGAAAGTCCTTTGTTTAATGTATGCCAAATAATTGACACATTCTTTCCTCCAATGACGGGTTTTATTGACCTTTTCCACCTTTTCCGCCTGAAATTATTCACCCAAACCACAAATATTATCAATATTATTATTGCTTTGTAGCGTTATTTTATCTCTTGGCACAGAGGTTGCTCTATGCTATAGGAACAGGTTAGCAGTTTAATCAATTTGATGTGGCCTTGAGTATTAACAGGAATTAAGTCTAACCTTTTCACTACAAGAGATCTTATATGGATATTGCAACATTAGTCGGTACTATCGCTGCATTCGGTCTTGTTCTCGCTGCTATCCTGATGGGCGGCAGCATCATGTTATTTGTCAATATTCCCTCACTGGCCATTGTTGTCGGTGGTACGCTCGGGGTAACGATGATCAATTATCCTCTTAAGGAGGTCCTCGGTACCGTTGGTGTCGGTATGAATGTGCTCTTTGCCAAAGCCCTTTCTGTTGATGATATCATCAAACAGTTCGTGGAATTTGGTTCCAAGGCACGTCGTGAGGGTATTCTGGCACTTGAGTCCGATGCAAAGGAAATTGATGACACATTTCTTCAGAAAGGTATCCAGCTTGCTGTTGACGGTCTTGAACCCCAGGCCATACAGGATATTATGGATACGGAAGTAACCTATTTGAGCGAACGCCACAAGCTCGGGGCAGATATTTTTACGACGCTGGCTACATTTGCGCCTGCACTGGGTATGATTGGCACCCTGATCGGCCTCGTGCAGATGCTTCAATCCATGGATGATCCCAGTTCCATCGGCCCTGCTATGGCGGTTGCATTGCTGACAACATTTTATGGATCTGTAATGGCCAATATGATTTGTATGCCTATTGCGGGAAAACTCAAAACCAGGAGTAAAGAAGAGACCCTGGTCAAGGAGATGATTATCGAGGGCGTTTTATCTCTTACAAAGGGGGAAAACCCCAGGATCCTTGAACAGAAGCTGGTCTCTTTTGTTGCACCAAAACAGCGTCCGGCATCCGACTAATATGGGTTATCAGGTATGGATGCTAAAAATATAATGTAAAAGAGTTTATAATTTTTCAGGTTTTTAACGCTAATACAGGAAACCGGCAGTGGGCAAAAAAAAGAGAGGTGGCGCAGAACGGGATGTAGATCTGAATGCGATGCTGGTTGTTTCGTTATTCATCATCATTCTTGCGTTTTTTATTCTGCTGAATGCCATTGCGGTTGTTGATGAGGAGAGAAAACTTTCCGCTCTCGGATCTCTTCTGGAAAGCTTCGGGATCCTCTCCGGCGGATTTTCAAATCTCGAGGGAGATGGCGTTAACCTGGATCTTTCAACCATACAGGCGATGACCTCAATGGTTGATTTTACAGATCTTTACCAGGAGGAAACTTCCGGCGCAAAGGATCTTTATATAAAGACGAGTCAGCGGGGTACCGTACTGAGAGTCTCGTCCGAAGTCCTTTTTGACAGGCCCGGTACGGTTGTCAAGCCGGTTGATTACGCTATTATTGTTGAAAAGACAAAAAAGATATTCAGTATTCCGGCCAGTGAATTGTTTGAAGGGGAAAATACCGAAATAAAATCCGGAGCAGATGAATTGCTGGATAGAGTGAGTAAAACGATTTTGAATAATGATCTTCCGGTTGAGATTGTCGGTCATACGGATAATATGCCGCCGGAGAACCGATATATGACGAACCGTGAGATTTCATCAATACGTGCATTAAATGTATTAAAATATTTGACAACAAAAAATAATGTACCGGCAGATCGCTTGACTGCATATGGTTGGGGTAAATATCATCCTGAATACAGCAACAGTACGCAGGAAACACGGGCATATAATAAAAGAATTGATATTGTGTTCTACCTTGAACCGTCTATGGGCAAGCCTGAAGGCGGTTTTACCTTTAAGAACTTTTTCTTCAGGGTTTTTGAGTAAGCACTTTTGAACGGTACAGACAAATTTTTTTAATCGGATTTATTTATGGCTAAAGACAAAGGCGGCGAAGAAGATTTTGGACCCGATCCCAATGCATGGATGGTGACATTCGGTGATTTGGTTATGTTGCTGCTGACATTTTTCGTATTGCTTTTGACCATGAAATCAATGGATACAAAGGAGTATAAAAAAGTCTTTAAACAGAAACAGCCGACAAGCGGTCCCCTTGAATACAGGGATATTTCCGGCAAGTTTGCTGATATTTTTGCAAGTGAGACTTTTTCAAGATCGGTGATGATCTCCAGTAACCAGAGGCTGGAAGAGGCGATTGATTTTTTAAAAAGTATTGAAAGCCTTGAGTGGCAGGATGAGCTGGAAAATTTAAAATATATTATTGACGTAACCGATGATGAGCGGGGGGTTGTCATATCACTTGAAGCAGATAATCTGTTTCAGCCGGGAAATGCATCTATCACCCCCGACCGGCTGCATACGCTTGATGCACTGGGAATGTTAATTAAATATGCATCCAATGATATTCTGATTATGGGCCATACTGATAATGTTCCCATACGCGGCGGACCTTTCGGGTCCAACTGGGATCTTTCAGTATACCGTGCGCTCAGCGTCCTTTACTACTTTACCGATAGCCTTGGGATTGATCCCGGGCGACTGGCAGCCGGCGGCTATGGCGATATGTTACCAAGGTTTCCGAATGATACCGAAGGGAACAGGTCAAAAAACAGAAGAGTAGAGTTTGTTTTAAAACGGCCTCATTAATTTTATAAGACAACAGGAGTACAAATGGTTGAAGAAGAAAAAAAAGAAGAAGGAGCAGAAGGCGAAAAACCTAAAAAATCTCCTCTTAAGCTGATTATCATCATTCTGGTGGTAGTGCTCTTAGGTGCCGGCGGGTTTGTCGGCTGGACGATGCTGTCCGGTGATAACGAAGCTGAAACAGATACTGCAGAAGCATCTGCCGAAGAAGAGGTGGTAGAATACGGTAAGATATATCCCCTTGATTTTTTCGTCGTAAATCTTGCCGATCCGGGTGGAAAACGCTACCTTAAAACCAAGGTGGAAATGGAATATTTTGGTGAAGAGATCAAGGCTGAGCTTGAGGCGCGCCTGCCCCAATTGAGAGACGCCGTCCTTATTCATTTAAGCAGCAAAAGTATCAACGAGATACAGACGATAGAAGATAAAATTGCCCTGAAAAATGAGCTGATTCTCAGAATTAACCAGCTAATAAGGGGCGGGAAGATTAGTAACCTTTACTTTACCGAGTTTGTTATTCAATAATTTGATATTATGAATGAAATACTTTCACAGGACGAAGTTGACAGTTTACTTTCCGGTTTAAGCACGGGAAAGGTAGAGGCAGAGGCTGATACAAGTGAACAGGAGCCTGAAGAGGTCTCCGTTTACAACTTTGATGCACAGGACAGAGTTGTAAGGGGTCGAATGCCGACACTTGAACTGATAAACCAGCGAATTGCCGGCGGCATGAAAGAGAGCCTTTCCAATATGCTCAGGGTAACACTGGATATCAGTCCGGAATCTGTAAATACATTGAAGTTTTCAGAATTCGGGCGATCCCTTCCTGTTCCGACAAGCCTGCATGTTTATCGTATGGAGCCATTCAGGGGCCATGCCTTGCTGGTTCTTGAAAGCCGGCTGGTGTTTAATCTGCTTGAGACATTTCTTGGCGGAACCGGTGCCGGTCAAGCCAAGATTGAGGGTCGGGAATTTACAGCTATTGAAAATGTAATTATCGATAAGGTGGTGGCTGAATGTCTGAAGGATATCCAAAGGGCCTGGGCACCGGTTGAAAAAATTGAGACACATTATGTAAGGTCTGAAGTAAATCCACAGTTCGCAACAATTGTATTGCCGACCGATCTGGTTATGGTATCCAAGTTTGAAGTTGAACTGGATCAGAGTGCAGGTTCTATTACGGTTTGTATTCCCTATGCAATGATAGAACCTATTCGCAGCAAGCTTTCATCAGGGTTTCAGAGTGACCGGCTTGAAAAAGACTATACATGGATCAAACGGGTCAAAGAGATTATTCTTGAATCCTCAGTAACTTTCGGGGCCCAGCTCGGGTCAACTGAAATTAGCGGGGAACGCCTGATGCATTTGAAGGTGGGCGATGTTATACAGCTTGATCAGGATGCTGAAAAACCGCTTATCGCCTGTATTGAAAACGTAGAAAAATTCAAGGGCTTTGCCGGTGTTCAGCGTGGTTTCCAGGCATTCAGGGTGCAAAGTAAATTACATATGGAGAAGGGTTATGGCTGAAAATAATAATACAGAAAAAGCAGAAGTATCAAAAGAGGAAGCTGAACTTGAAGCAGCGGCTGAACAATCTGAACGCGATCTTGATTTTATTCTGGAAATCCCCCTGGAGCTTTCAGTGGAGCTGGGTAAAACAAAAATGCTGGTTTATGATCTGCTGCAACTTGGGCAGGGATCAATTGTTACGCTGAACAAACTCGCCGGCGAACCGCTTGAAATTTATATAAACAGAAAGCTGGTGGCCAAGGGTGAAGTTGTTGTGGTGAATGAAAAATTCGGTGTCAGACTGACTGATATTATCAGTCCGATGGAGAGGGTAAAAAGTCTTGCGTAATATCGCACCCTACAATTTTATTAAACATACCCGCCCGGGGCGGATCATGCCCCTTTGCAAATACAAGAAAATTGACATATTTCACTTTAATGTTCGTTTTTTGACATCTCTTTCAAATTTTTACCTTGCCGATGCCGGCCGGAAAAAGGAGCGCCCATGACTGATCCTGCAACTGTGGCGGCTCCGGAACTCTGGATATCCCTTTTAAAAAGCATGGCAATGCTGTTTGTCGTTCTTGGCGTACTAATTGCAACACTCTATTTCATGAAAAGAATATTTTTGAATCGGGGTGGTGTGACAGATCGGGGACTTATAAAAATCCTTGCTACCTCTTATGTAGCACCAAAAGAACGAATTATGTTAGTTGATGTGATGGGAGAAAAGCTGTTGTTAGGCGTTACATCCCAGAATATCAACTGCCTGGCAAAAATTGAATCCGACCGGGAAATTGAGATCACAAACAGTAATGTGCCAAATGGCTTTTTTAAAAATCTGCTGAAGGGAAAAATGGCTTCAACACCGTCTGAGACTATCTGCAAGGATACATAATCGGCGGCTGTTTCTCCCATAAGCGTTAACCGGTAATAAGAGAACTTTCTTGAAAATTTATGCGTCAAAAATAATTACTGCAGGATTTTTATGTCGTTCAGCTCTTCTGATCGGCATTATATTTATTTTTTTTAATCCGGGAAGTGCTGATAGTGCACCGATACCGCTGCCGTCATTTCAAATCGGTGTTGAAGATGCAACCGGGCCGGAAGAGGTCTCTACGGTGCTTCAGATTGTGGCACTTCTCACCATCCTGTCCATCGCACCTGCTATTTTAATATTGACGACATCCTTTACACGAATAGTTATTATATTTCATTTTTTGCGACAGGCTATCGGAACACAATCGACACCGCCAAACCAGGTACTTGCCGGACTTGCCCTGTTTATTACTTTTTTTATCATGAGTCCGATATGGAATGCGGTCTACCAGGATGCCCTGAGGCCTTACATGGATGAAGAAATTTCATACCGGAAAGCATTTGAAGAGGCTCAGGTGCCTGTCAGAAAATTTATGCTCAATAATACACGGGAAGCAGATCTTGCACTTTTTGTAAAGGTTTCAAAGGCGGAGCGGCCAAAAACAAAAGATGATATTTCCATGCTGGCACTTATTCCGGCCTTTGTTATCAGTGAGCTGAAAACCGCTTTTATAATCGGTTTTGTATTGTATATCCCGTTTTTGATTATCGATATGGTGGTGGCCAGTGTTCTGTTATCCATGGGTATGATGATGCTGCCGCCGGTTATGATTTCCCTGCCGTTTAAGCTGATTCTTTTTGTTCTGGTAGATGGATGGAATCTGGTGGTGGGGTCAATAATAAGCAGCTTTAAGGTCTTTTAGAAAATGACACCTGAATTTGTCGTCAGCTTAGCCAAAGAGGGAATCATAATGGTGCTGCTTGTTTCCATGCCCATGCTGGGACTTGGTCTCATTGTAGGCCTTGCGGTCAGTATCTTTCAGGCGGTGACATCTATTCAGGAAATGACGCTGACATTTATTCCTAAAATTCTGGCTGTGCTATTGGGGCTTTTATATTTTTCACCCTGGATTCTCGAAAAACTGACAACGTTTACATATAACCTTTTTACGAATATACCGATGTATATTAAATGAAATACTCGTAATCATAATTGTACTCGTACTCGTAATCATAATCCAAAATTTACAAACCCGATTAAGATTAAGCGTATGATTAAGATTATGACAATGGAAAAGTATCATACAATTGCAAGTTTTTATGAAGCATGGATATACTCAATTTTTCACCGGACCAGTTTAAAATTTTTCTCCTTGTCCTCACCAGGGTAAGTATTGTACTTTTTCTGTTTCCTGTATTCAGTACAACCGTTTTTCCCAATACGGCAAAGGCTGCGTTTTGTCTTGTTATCGCTTTTCTGCTCTTTCCGGTTGTTTCCGTATCGCCCCATCTTTTCCCTGAAAATATGGTTCAGTTTATGATTTTAATGGTTTCCGAACTGATTCTTGGAATGATACTCGGGTTAACGGTTCATCTGTTTTTTGGTGCGGCCCAACTGGCAGGTGCGATGATAGGTTTTCAGATGGGGTTCAGAATGATTAATGTTGTTGATCCCCAGACAGGTATGCAGGTTTCAATTCTGGAGCAGGTTGCTTACTGGGTGGCACTTCTCGTATTTCTTCTGCTCAATGGCCATCATGCCATGATTTCTGCTCTTGCAGACAGCTTCCATATTATAAATATTGGATTTATATCTTTTAGTGACAATCTGGTTACAAAAATGCTGCTCCTTCCGGCAGACATGTTTACGCTTTCAATAAAGATAGGCGCACCGGCCATTGCAGCGCTTATTTTTACATCTGCGGCATTTGGTATTACAGCCAAGTTTTTACCTCAGATGAACATTCTGATTGTTGGTTTCCCCGTAAAAATTGCGGTGGGCCTTCTCTTTTTTGGGCTTTCATTGCAGGCACTTATGATTTTAACAAGACAGTTTGTGTCGAATTTTTCTCCGCTTCTACATTCACTGATGGTGTGGATGAGTGGCGGGTAATATTACCATTTTTAATAATTTTAATCGTATTCCTGATCGTAATCGCATGAAATATGAAATCCGGTTAAGATTATGATCAAACGTACGATTAAGAAAATCCCCAATATAACTGTTAAAACGGAAACCTAAATGGCGGAACAGGAAAGTAAAACCGAACAACCGACCAGCCGGAAGCTCAGAAAAGCCAGAGATGAAGGCCAGGTTGCAAAAAGCGCAGAGCTCCCGTCAGTAAGTGTTATTTTTATCGCTATGCTGGTGCTCTACCTTTTCGGTTTTATGATGTATTCTGGCATTTTAGATTTTATGCGTCATAGTTTTACCTTTAATAAAATTCCGGAAGTGGGTGTTCTTTATTCAATAAACCTTCTTGGAAAAGTTTCATGGCACTTTATCAAATTGGTGCTCCCTTTCATGGCCGCTATTTTTGTTATGGCGCTGGCATCTAATATTGCCCAGATCGGTTTGAAGTTTACGCTGAAGCCTCTTGAACCCAAACTTTCCAAGTTTAATGTTATAAAAGGGTTCAAACGGCTTGTATCCGTTAAAGCATTTGGAGAACTGCTTAAGTCTCTTTTAAAACTGGGCATCATTGCGACGGTTGTTTTTTTTGTTTTAAGAAACGAGATGGATAATCTGCCCAAATTGTTTGCCACATCCGTTCCTTATATTTTTCTGTATATGATGAAAACCATGTTCAAAATGTTTATATGGGCCATTTTGATTATGCTGCTTGTTGCAATTTTGGATTTTGCCTTCCAGAAATGGAAATTCAACAAGGATATGATGATGACCAAGGAGGAGATCAAGGAAGAGCATAAACAGTCAGAGGGTGATCCGCATGTAAAATCCAGGATCCGAACCCTTCAGTTGCAGGCAGCCAGAAAACGAATGATGCAGAAAATACCTGACGCAGATGTTGTTGTAACCAACCCGACCCACCTTGCCCTCGCAATTAAATATGACCCCCTTTCACAGGGCGCACCAACTATTGTTGCAAAGGGTGCCGGCGTAGTTGCAGAAAAAATAAAGGAAATTGCAAAAAAACATAATATTCCTGTCATCGAAGATAAGCCGTTGGCGCAGAACTTGTATAAGATAGTTGATGTAGATGAAGAGATTCCGATGCAGTTGTACCAGGCAGTGGCGGAATTACTGGCTTATGTCTACAAACTTAAAGGAAAAACAGTAAGATAGCATAGTGATCGACTTTTTATTTTTAAAATTCCGGATAAGAAAAGCGTCATGCCGCCGGCATTTATGTCAAAAAATAAACATATTTCGAAATTTAAATTATTAAATGACCAAAAAGCTTAAAGACTTAAATCTTTAACCTGACCAGGGAGTCAATATGGCTGCAGAAGAAAAAAGCTTAGCGGGCGGAATATTCAATAATAAAGCCGATATCGGAATGGTTATTGGCGTTATCGGTATTCTTATGGCGATGATTATGCCGATTCCCGCCTTCATGCTTGATTTTCTTCTGGCGTTGAACATAACTACTGCCATTATTGTTTTGATAACATCAATGTATGCCATTTCTCCTGTTGAGTTTTCAATTTTTCCTTCGCTGCTTTTAATATTAACACTTTTTCGATTATCGCTGAATGTTGCATCAACACGGTTGATTCTTCTTTATGGAAATGAGGGTGTGGACGCGGCCGGCTCCGTTATTAAATCATTTGGCAGCTTTGTTGTTGGCGGTAACTATGTTATTGGATTTATAGTATTTCTCATTCTGGTATTGATTAATTTTATTGTTATTACAAAAGGCTCCACCCGTATTGCAGAAGTCGCCGCAAGATTTACGCTTGATGGCATGCCCGGAAAGCAGATGGCTATTGATGCGGATCTGAATGCCGGTATCATTGATGAGCATGAAGCGCTCAGACGCCGTGAAGAAATTGCTGATGAGGCCAGATTTCATGGCGCAATGGATGGTGCCAGTAAATTTGTACGAGGTGATGCGGTTGCCGGTATTATCATAACGATCATAAATATCCTTGGCGGATTTATAATCGGAGTCTTCCAGATGGATATGAACATGGCCACAGCTGCCCAGAACTATACGCTCCTGACGGTTGGTGATGGCCTGGTAACACAAATTCCTGCGCTGATTATTTCAAGTTCGGCCGGTATTCTGGTTACCCGTTCGGCAGCCGCAGAACGGATGGGCAAGTCATATGGCCGTCACTTTTTCAGGAACCCTGAACCCATATATATTGGGTCCGGTGTTGTATTTTTGTTTGGTCTTGTTCCCGGACTGCCGACAATTCCTTTTATTGGGCTGGCACTGCTTCTCAGTGGAAGTGTGTATGTCCTGGGGTTGCGCGTACAGGCCGAAGAAGAGGAAGAAGCGGCAAGCATAGAAGCAGACACTGCAGCCGAATTGCCGGGTCCCGAAGATGTTGAGCATCTGCTTGCACTTGACACAATGGAAATAGAGGTCGGTTATGGTCTGATTCCTCTCGTAGATAAAGAGCAGGATGGTACGCTTCTCGGGCGGATAAGGGCAATCAGACGACAATTTGCAACAGAAATGGGTATTGTTGTGCCGCCCATTCACATCAGGGACAACCTGAAACTTAAACCTTCACAATACAGCATCCTGATCAAGGGCGTTGAAATGGCCAAAATTGAACTGCTAATCAACCATCTTCTGGCCATGGATCCCGGTACGGTTATCCGCAAGATTGATGGAATACCCACGGTAGAACCGGCATTTAATCTTCCGGCGGTATGGATACCTGCCGGGAAAGAGGATGAAGCCAAGATGGCCGGTTATACCGTTGTTGATAATTCTACAGTTATTGCAACCCACATTACTGAAGTTATTCGTACCAATGCTGCAGATCTGCTGGGTCGCCAGGAGGTCCAGCACCTTCTGGATAACCTGGCCAAGACAACACCGAAGGCTGTTGAGGAACTTGTTCCGAGCCTTCTGCCGCTTGGCAGCGTACAGAAGGTTCTTCAAAACTTGCTCCGGGAACGTATTTCCATCAGGGATCTGCTGACCGTTGTTGAGACACTGGCAGATTATGCACCAATGAGCAAAGATCCTGAACTCCTGACAGAATATGTGAGGAATAAACTGGTCCGCACATTTATCGGGCCGTTTGTTCAGGCAGATAACAGCCTGTCGCTGATATCACTATCTGCCGAGGTTGAGGAGTTCCTGACAAAAGGGCTCAAACAGACCGATCAGGGGACATATCTGTCCGTTGATCCTGGTATCCTCGAGACAATAGCGGATTCTTTAAAAGTGGAAATAGAAAAGCAGATGACGACAAATCAGCAGCCGATCGTCTTATGTTCGCCGGTTTTGAGACGGCACCTCAGAAAAATTGTAGAGCAGTTTGCACCGGCAGCAATGGTTATTTCTCATGCAGAATTATTATCTAATGTTCAGGTTAAATCAGTCGGAAAGGTTGAACTAAAACATGGCAGTTAAACAGTATAAGGCACACAGCATTCATGAAGCTATTACACAGATCAAAGAGGATTTCGGACCGGATGCAATGATTCTTTCAACCAAACGAATACCAAAGGGATTTCTTGATCCATATGGGAAGGATCTTTTTGAGATAAGCGCGTCAGACAAAAATTCTTTTCCTGAAAAGCCTTTGAAAAGTAATATCAACCAGTCTTCGATAAGGTTGGCGGGAAAGCCGCAAACATTTTCCGGCGCTGTTACAGAACCCTGTGAAGTAAATGAGTGGGCCGGTGTTCGGGATGAGTTGATCAGCATAAAAGATATGCTTTATCTGATGAATCAGGGTGAAAATATGCCCGATCTGCTTAAAATTCACCCGGCATGCCTTACGCTTTATACAAAACTGGTTCAAAACGGGATGTCGTCCAACCGTATCCGGATGTTTTTAAAAAAGGCCGGTGCTTTTGATGCGAAAAATCGCTTCGGATCTCGCGACATTACAAAAAAGTCAATTCGAGCCATTTTAACATCCATCAAGGTTGAAAATCCCTTTTCCGGGAAAAAAAGGGATACCCGGATTGCAGCATTTGTCGGGCCGACAGGTGTCGGCAAGACAACAACCATTGCCAAACTGGCAGCAGAGCTGAGTCTGAAACAGAAAAAGAAGGTCGGCATTATTTCAATAGACAGCTATCGTATCGGTGCTGTTGAGCAGCTTAAAACCTATGCATCAATTATGGGACTTCCATGTCTGCCCGCATTTTCAAAACAGGATCTGGAAATTGCACTTGAAAAAATGCAAAACAGGGAAATTATCCTGATTGATACGGCCGGTCACAGCCATTTGGATATGGCGCGGATGAATGAACTGGACCAACTGATGGCCGGAAAGCCCGAGATCAGCACTCATCTTGTCTTAAGCGCAACAACAAAGCGCCAGGATATGAAGGATGCCGCTGAAAACTTCAGCATACTCAATCCGGAATCATATGTTTTTACAAAAGTAGATGAAACACAGCAGTGCGGGGTTATTCTTGACCAGATAGCTGAACGGGACTTGCCGGTATCTTTTATTACAAACGGCCAGAGTGTTCCCGAAGATATAATGCCGGCAACTCAAAAAGAGATTATGAAACTGGTCATGCGCTAAGGGAAGATCATTACCGGCATTAATATATTTGTCATAATCTTAATCGTACTCGGATTTAAAAATAATTTCGATTAAGAGAATGCATATTAATACTCTTAATCATAATCAGGTTTTTAAATTTTGGGATTAAGATTAAGATTAAGTTTATGATTATGAAGAGGAAGACAGATGGGGTTTATAAATAAAAGCAGACGTTGACATATGTGTGTAAATATATATAATTATTAAATTAATGTTGATTAATTTGGCAGACGATGCCCCATATGGGCACAATTTTTACGGCTTTGAAAAGCGCATTTCGCTTATGAAATAAAGTTCAATGATTTAGGGAGATTATATTTGGATCAGGCAAGCAGTTTGAGAAAAATGGTTGATAAACAATCTTCAGATATTAAAAAAAACATTCCCTCTTCAACTCAGACCGGTAATGTAAATGGCCTTGGTCCCAGGGTTATATCCGTTTCCAGTGGAAAAGGCGGGGTTGGAAAAACAAATATTGTCGGCAACCTTGCCATGGCTTTTGCTTCACAGGGGAAACGGGTTTTAATTCTGGATGCAGATCTGGGACTTGCCAATATTGATATCATTTTCGGTATTCATCCGACATTTAATATCGGTCACGTTTTAAACGGGGAAAAACAGCTTTCGGAAATTATTGTTGAAGCATCAAAGGGCATACATATCATCCCGGCCGGTTCAGGATTTGTCAACCTTACGCATCTGACCGAAGGACAGAAACTCAGTCTTTTGAGTGAATTTGAAACAATTGGTGATATGGTGGATATCTTTCTGATTGATACCGGTGCCGGTATTTCAACCAATGTATTGTATTTTAACATTGCGGCAGATGATTGCGTTATTGTTGCAACGCCGGAGCCGACATCTGTAACGGATGCATATGCCATGATCAAGGTAATGTCTACCCGGCATGATACAAAACATTTTAAGCTGCTTATGAATATGGTGAAGGATGTTGCTGAAGCAAAGTCCGTTTATCAGAATCTTTGCCAGGCTACGGAGCGTTTCTTAAATGATATTGTCATCGAATATGCCGGTTATATTACATTTGATGAAAGTGTTCGCGAGTCGGTAAGGCAAAGAAAGACAGTGATATCTCTTTATCCTGATTCGATTGTCAGCGGACAAATAAAAAAAATAGCCGATACTTTTCTGAAATGGCCGCGCCGTTCAGAATATGACGGCAATATAAAGTTTTTTATGAAGCGTTTTGTTGATTACAAAATGCAGCAGTAAATAAATATTATCTGAAGTAATTGAGCGCTACTCTGTAATTGACAGATGCTTTTAAAAATATAATATTTTAAGGTATTTAAAGAAATTATCTACAGGTCGGGACAGAGCAATTTACAATATCCATGGAAGACATTTAATGACAGTTAACGGGAAAAAACAGCCCGGTTTTGATCGTAAAACCCGCGATGAAATGATCGTTAGATATGCGCCTCTGGTAAAGTATATTGCCGGTAGAATTTCCATGCGTCTGCCGTCGAGCGTACTTTTTGAAGAATTACTCAGTGCCGGTTGTGTCGGGCTTATTGATGCCATTGATAAGTTTGATACGGGCAGGGATGTTGACATCAAGACATATGCCGAATACCGCATAAGAGGCGCCATCCTGGATGAACTACGGAGCCTGGACTGGTATTCACGACCTATGCGGAAAAAAATACAGGATATTGAAAAGGCTGTAACCGCAGTTGAGGCTCGTGTTGGAAGGCCGGCAGAGGATACGGAGGTTGCTGAACAACTTGGGATTGAGCTGGAAGCTTATTTTCATATGCTTTCCAGTATTCACGGTGTTGCCCTGCTGAGTCTGGATGACTATATTAAATCAGAAGATAAAGATAGGGCTGCCAGGCGCTCCTATAAAGACAGACTCAGCAACCATGATGATCCTTCTGATAATATTGCCCGTGAGGAACTGAAAAGAGTTATTGCCACGGGTATTAAACGGCTTTCAGAAAAAGAACAGGTCGTTATATCCCTTTATTATTTTGATGAATTGACACTGAAAGAGATCGGACACGTACTTGATCTGACGGAATCAAGAATTTGTCAAATACATTCAATGGCGTTGATTAAATTGAAACTCAAGCTGAAACACTATTTTGCAGAATAAGCATATTTGCCGGAAAAAAATAAGACGCTTTAAATTATGGCAGAAAACAACGATAAAGACAGTGCCTTACAAATCAGCCAGTCAGATCTTGATGAGTTGTTTGAAGATCTTGCTGACAGTGGGATTATTCCCGGTTCAGACGATGATCTTATTGATCAGTCGGAACTTGATTCAATGTTTGAGGAGGCTGATAGCGGTTCAGGCAAGACTGAAGATACGCTGGCAGATGAAGATACGCTGACAGATGAAGATATCGTTGCTCAGGAAGAGCTTATTGAAGAGATAACAAAAGCGCCCGTTGTTACTACAGAAGTCAGCGAATCAGATATGGTTTCTCAGGCTGACCTTGATGCATTGTTTGAAGATATAGATCCTTATGATCCGACCGGTGATGAATCTGCTGCAGACGAAAAAACCGAACCAATTGCTGAAGTGCCGGCTCAATCAGCTCCAGGCTCGGATATGGTTTCTCAGGATGATCTTGATGCTCTTTTTGACAATGCTGCTGCAATCGAAGAGATTGAAAAGATAAAATCATCTGAAACCTTATCCAAGGCTGATCCGGATGCGCTGCTTGACGGGAAACCGGTTGAAGAGGTGCCTGCCCCCTCAGAATCAAATGTGGAAACTGCTTCGGATGAAGAAAACGCTGATTTTTTATCTCAGTCGGATCTTGATGCCTTGCTTGATGAGGCAGCAACAGAAGAGGAACCTGAATCGGGTGAAGTAAAGTCAGAAACCAAAACAAAAGCAGAATCTGCAGCCGAAGAACCCGATTTACTGACCCAGTCGGATCTTGATGCTTTGCTGGAAGAAGCCGCATCAGCAGATGAAGCTACATCTTCCCTAAAGGAGAAACAATCAGAAGGTACAGCGTTAATATCCCAGTCGGATCTTGATGGCTTACTGGAAGAGTCTGTCCCTGAAGCGGTTGAAGAAGAGCCCTATACAGGCATAATGACGCAGTCAGATCTTGATACATTACTTGCAGAATCTTCTGAAGCAGGCGAGTCTGTTGTAGAAGAAGCCGGGTCCGAGATGATATCTCAGGATGATCTCGATGACCTTTTTTCAGCACCTACAGACGAAGAGGCGCCTGTTCCCGAACCGGATAAAGATGAGACGTCAAGCCTGGTATCTCAGGCTGATCTGGATGCACTGCTTGCCCTGGAAGAAGATGACGAGGCCATAGAAGAAGATGTAACACCTGTTGAGACTGCTGCGGCAGCAGACGAATCGGAATCGCCCGAAGCGCTTGCTGAAGAGCCGGTCATTCTGGAAGCACCGGATGAAGTTGCAGATGTGTATGGTCCAAAAGAAAAATTTTCATTGGGCAACGTTATCAGTCTGGCAAAATTTCGTAATCTTTATAATAAAAAGAAGTTGCAGGCACTTTATCGAAACAGATATTTTAAACCGGCAGCAGCAGCCATTCTTTTACTGATGATATCTGTCCCTCTTTTTTTTACAGTGAAAAGCTTTTTCAATGAAAAACAGCCGGTTGCTTCAAATACGTTCAAGATAGTGCTGCCGGAGACAGCTTATAACAATCTGCAGCCTGTAACCGGAGATGCCGCCATCATTGCAATGAACAGTTTTGTGATTCTGCCGCCTTCGGCAAGGTCGGATGTTTCATATATGATAATGGATGTGGCCGTTAAGGTGACGGATCCGAAAACACACCAACAAATTAAAGAGAATACAACTTTTTTCCGAAATATAATATATGAGTTGTTACAAAATACGCTGAGGGCGATGGACAAGTCACAAATAAACCAGGTTACCCTCGAGTCAGCCATTCAAAAAACATTGAATCTTTCTCTGGATAAAGAGGTTATTAATAATATATTTATCGAAAATTATGATATTATATAGACCAAAGTAACTGAATTTATTCTATGGTTATAAAAAAGGCCCGTTAACTATCAAACCTTAACAGGTAAGGGAAATGTCCGTAACACCGATATCGGAAGTAAACATTGTGGTTCAGCAGGGTGGCGCAGCCCGCGATGCACATAATGTCAGGCATCAGGGGCATGATTTCAATCAGGCCGTTGCCGCACAGGACCAGCAGGGCAAAGATGAACAAAAGCAAACGGTTGTCCAGGCTTCTGATGAATCCGAACAGGCTCAACTCGATCCTGATCAGTTAAAAAAACGGGAACAGGAACGTCAGGAACGTGAGCGAAAGAAAAAAGAAGATGCGGCAAAAAAAAAGGAAATTGAAGGCAGGGGGCGCCTGCTGAATACGGTAGCCTGATCTTTTTACAGCATATTGAGATTCATGATCTTAATTTTATTACGATTAACCCTTTTGAAAGCCGACTACGACTACGAGTATGATTACGATTAAGAATGAATTAAGAGCCATTTGCAAATTTGATAGTTTTTTACAAGTAAGCCATACCCTTTGGGGCTAGCAAATCCGGCTTTGAGTCGGAATATTTATACAGGTAAATTAAATGGATTTTTTTTCAATTGAATTCTGGGTCATTTGTCAGATGGTTATTGATCTGATTATTATTGGAATGATACTGTATTTTTTCAGAACACTACAGGCTGCTACATACTCAAAAAATTTAGGCGTATCTGTAAAACATATTACATCAATGCTTGAACCGATTTTAAAAGAGACCCACACAACAGCAAAAGAATTCGATATTCAGTTAAGAGAGAAGAAACGGCTCATTAAAGAGCTCAACGAAAAGCTGGAAAGCAGAATTATCAGTTTGAATCTTCTTTTAAACAGGGCTGATGAGTATCTGAAGCGGGCTGATAAGATCAAAGTCGGGGAGCAGCTATATACAAACGATTATCAGAGTGAAATCATTCAGCTTTATGAAAAGGGGTTTGATGCGGAAGCCATTGGCAACAAAGTGTCCATGCCGACAGGGGAAGTGGAACTTGTGATTAACCTTAAAAAGAAGTTTGCGGAGCTGGCGCAGTGATAAAACTCAGGCCCTGAAGTTAAACAAGGTTTTCTTAACTTCAGGCGCTTTTTAACTTTAGCTTACTTTAGGCACCCTAAACGTATCATGCCATTCATTTCTCAAATTTTACTTTCATCTTCAGACATCCTTATTGAGAACAACCGTGGTAAGAAATCTGAATTAAGCGGATTAATCAAGAATCAACTCATGGATGCCAGGGTTTTAAAAACCCTTTCCAACAGACAGGCGCTTTTACAAATCCAGGGTAAACGTATTCTTGTAAAAACCCATATCCCGTTAAAGGCAGGTGAACAACTCCAGCTTCAGGTAAAAGAGACCGGTGAACAACAGGTCTTAAGGGTTGTTGCTTCAAAAGGGCAGGAAATCAGGCAATTGTATATTAACAGCCTTAAATCGCTTGGAAAAGGTGGGCCATATGAATCACTTTCCAAACTGCTCTCCTCTGATGGTTTATCTCAAAAAAGTAGTAATACAATACAGACAAATCAGATATTTCTCAAACTTGATGATGTACTGCGCGGCATGTCGTTAAAATCTGACAATGCTGACATTAATTTATTCAGGTCAGTAATTAAAGACAGCGGGCTTGTTTGGGAAAGTAAGGTCTCTTCCGCCATAAACAATGCACAGACATCCTCCGGATCAAAACCCCATCCCATTACAGATAAGGACATGGGAAACCTTATGGCAAAACTGCTGGGAGCTGAAAATTTTATAAAACCTTTAAAGCAGCAGATTAGTGCCGGTGTCGCACAAAGTGACAAGGCAACCCTATCATCAAAAGCTTCAGTAAAACTTGAAGTTGTACTTAAAGGTGCATTACAAAATTTGAATCAGACTGATCTTAATAATTTTAAATCACTCGCAGGCGCCAAAGATAAGGGGTTGGCAGATAAGCTGTTGTCTTTTGTAAAAAGTGAACAGTCTGGAACCGATTTTCAAGTTGGAGAAACATCAGGAAGGGATATCAAGACACTGCTGCTCAGGATTCTGGAAAGTGACGACGGAACAAAGCCCTTAAAGCAGACATTGTTGAGTGATCTTTTTCAGAGTGAGAAATCCGAAAAAAATATTCAGACAATCCGAAGTCTTGAAAATGCTTTAAAAATTGTGTTGCTGAATACAGGCAAGGCAGACAAAAATATGCTGAAAGCATTTATACAGGGCAGTAATGCCGGTACCGAGAGCAAGAAATCTTCATTTGGAAACAGTCAGGAGACATTTTCACATGTTCAGGTGAATGACCTGACGGAAAGAGATATCAAGGGCTTGATGCTCAGGTTGCTTGAAAGTGGCGATCTTGGGAAAACTGTCAAACAGCAGGTCTCTCATATTGTAGATAACCTGGAGAAACTTCAGGTCCTGAACCGGTTTGCATCTGATGCATTAGGTCGTTACCTGTTAATGATCCCGTTTCTTTTTGATGAGCAGGTAAAGTTTGGTCAGATGCTTATAGATTGTGGTAAAGATTCCGATAAAGAGGGTAAATCCGGCAAAAAACCGATTAAGGTTTCAGTATTACTTGAAATGTCCAGCCTTGGAGATATACGGGTTGACCTTTCGATGTTCGACAGTATGGTTTTTGGTGCTTTTGGTGTAACAGATAATGATACAAGAATTTATGTCGAAGAAAATATTCCAACACTTGTTGAGAGTCTCGAGCGGCACGGTTTCACCGTTAGCGGAATAACCTGTCAGGTTGTCCGGCCTGAACTGCTTGAAAATGCAACTTTATTTGATCAATTAGTTGATGCTGAGGCAGGACGGTTAAGTTTGCTGGTTTAATATCATTTTTGGGAACATATAATGTCTGATACCCCTGATAAAAAAGAGAGACAAAAAATAGCCGTTGCCCTTCGTTATAAACCGGAGACGGATAAAGCGCCCATGGTCACCGCTAAAGGGTCTGGATTAATAGCAGAAAAAATTATTGAAATTGCCAGAGCCCATGGTATCCCGGTAAAAGATGATCCTGACCTTGTTGAAGTCCTTTCAAAGCTTGAAATAGAAGATGAAATTCCTGCGAGTGTTTACGTAGCTGTAGCAGAACTGCTGGCATTCATATATTCAATTAATGGGAAAAAAAAGCCATTCTAGGCACAATTTTCCATTCTCAAAAGACTAATTTTTCCAATAAAAATAACCAATTCCCCCATAAAATATACCTCCAAAGTTGATTAACTCAGTTTAATCAGAAAAAAGTGCATGTTTTTTTGACAAATGCGTCAAAAACCCTATGCCATAAGATAATGTAATTATCAGATATAATTAAATAAAAATTTGTAGAGGTATAATTTGTCCCTTTAATTACAGTATTGTATGCCCACCAGATGAACATAATTATAATGTTTTCAGTACTGTATCAACTTGGTCCGATCTCTGGCACTGTAATTGCAAAGTTAGATTAAAACGTTAAGGAGCGCATATGATTCACGACATGACAAAAGCTGTTCAAGGTGCATTACTTCAGGAAAGAAAATTTGAAATTGTTGCAAATCATCTGGCAAATGTAAACACCCCGGGTTTTAAAGGCGATATAATGTCATTTGATAACATTTTAAAAGCGGAAATTACTGTAAACCATTCACAGGGCTCTATGCAGGATACAGGAAACCCGCTTGATATGGCAATTGGCGGTGACGGTTTTTTCAAGATTCAGACAGCTAACGGCGTGCGCTATACAAGGGCCGGTAATTTTACGCTTGATAATCAGAATAATCTTGTCAACCAAAATGGAGCACCTGTTCTGGGCATTGGCGGCGCAAATATTGTGATTGACGGTAGTGATGTTCAGGTGAGCCAGACAGGTGAAATTTTTATAGATGGCGAGAGTACCGGACAGTTGGAAATTGTTACTTTTCAGAATTTAAACGGTTTGACAAAAACCGATGGGGCAAATTTTATTAATGAAAATGCCGGTGGGGAAACAGCAGCAAGTGATGCAAGTGTAATTCAGGGTTCGGTAGAAGGCGCAAATGTGCAGACGGTAACTGAAATGGTTAAAATGATAGAAAGTATGAGAACTTATGAAGCGGCTACCAAAGTGATCCAGTCAATTGATGAAACAAACACAAAGGCTGTTACTGAAGTGGGAATGTTAAGCTAAATGTTTAAAATATACAAAAATACCGGAGGCTCGATATGTTAAGAGGATTATGGTCTGGTGCAACAGGTATGCAGGCACAGGAATTAAAAATTAATGTTGTGGCAAATAACCTTGCGAATGTGAGCACCACTGGTTTCAAGAAGAGTAGAAGTAATTTCCAGGATTTGATCTATCAGACCATGAAAGTTGCTGGTGCCGAAACACCCGATGGCGGCCAGGTTCCTACCGGTATTCAGGTTGGTCTGGGTGTAAAGGCAGGCAGTGTACAGAAATTATTTACCCAGGGCGATTATGTCCAGACCGATAATCAGCTTGATATGGCCATAGAGGGAGACGGGATGTTCCAGGTCATTCACAATGGAAATGAATTTTATACAAGGGCCGGAAATTTCACACTGGACAGTGAGGGCTTCATTACTACGCCAATTGGTGACCGGCTTCAGCCTGAAATTTCAATTCCCGAAGAAACAGCAGTAATTGATATGGATTCCTATGGTCAGATTACCGGTTATGATCGTGCAGGTGCCATAACTATTCAGGAAACTGTAACTATTCACACTTTTATCAATCCGTCAGGTCTCTATGCAGCCGGTGACAATCTTTTTCAGGAGACGGAAGGTTCCGGAACTGCAACGGAAGGCACACCCGGTGATCTTGGTTATGGTACAACCGTTAACGGTTTTTTGGAAATGTCCAATGTCAGTGTTGTTGAAGAGATGGTTGAAATGATTGTTGGACAGCGTGCCTATGAAGCCAACTCAAAAACGATTCAGACTGCAGACAGTATGCTTCAGATGGCCAATAATTTGAAAAGGTAATGAATAATTAAGCGTTTGGTTAATAATATGCATCATCAGAAGGAATATATAAAAAAATCAAAAAACAGAATTACTAATCCATGCATTTTTTTAGTAATAACTGCTGCGCTTATGTTATGTTTTACAGTTACGGCATCATCAGAAATCAATAAAGATGACGACGCTTTTGGTATTCAATTCAAACAGAATATTAACGTTACCGGTCAAAAAATATGTATGGGTGATATTGTTGAAATTACCGGTGATGAAGGATTTGCAAACCGGATTCGGGAAATAAATCTTGGTCCGGCGCCCGGACTTGGGAAAGATAAAATATTTAGCGGCGACAGAATAGCTTCAATTTTTAAAACCGGACAATTACTTCCGGAAAATTATAATATGATAATTCCGGACCAGATCGTAGTTTCAAGGAAATATCAGGAAATTTCAAAACAGAAACTTGAAGAACTTTATCAGGATTATGTCATTAAGACAGCCGGTCGTGCGCGGTTGGAAATAAGTGAATTTTCAATTCGCGGGGAAGAAAGATTTCCTGTAGGAAGCTTGCATCTTGAGCTTTCGGAGCCATTAAATAAAAGAATAGCCGGCCGAATCAGGATAAAAGTCAAGGTGTATGTTGATGAAAATGAAAGCGGCCATGTTTATGTGACCGGCTGGATAGACCGGTATGAAGATGTTGTTTGTGCAAAGCAATTTATCTCAAAAAATAATATTTTGACAGAAGAAGACCTTGTACTTAAATCAATAAATGTAACACGGGTCAACACAAACCTTGTAACCAGGATTGAAGATGCCGTTGGTATGAAGCTACGGCAGAAGCTTACACCGGGTTCTTATCTCCGGGAAAACATTCTTGAAGAGCCGCCGCTCGTAGAAAAAGGTGACAGGGTAAAACTTGTAGCAGAGTCCGGATTACTGTCAATTATAACCATCGGAATTGCAAAGGCTGATGGCGTAAAGGGGGATCAGATTAAGGTTGAAAATATTTCATCTGGGAAAATAGTAGTTGGCCGGGTTCTTGAGCCCGGTGTGGTGTCCGTATTATTTTAGGAGGAAAAAGTGAAGCGTACAAAATCACCGGTTATATATTCAATTGCAGTGATCCTGATATGGGGTTCACAGCTTGGATGCGCAACAATGGGGCAGATGGGAGAAGACGCAAAAGTGGAAATGAATATGCTCAAGGAAGATGAGCAAACCGCACCTCCTGTAGGCAGAATGACATTGCCGGCCGTAAAACAGGCAGAAGGATCCCTCTGGTCCGAAGAAACAGGTGATATGTACTTTGTAGATAATCGTGCCAGAAGAGTGGGAGATATTATAACGGTAGATATTGTTGAAAACTCATCTTCAAAGCTTGATGCCAATACAGAGTTAACAAGGGATAATTCATACGAAGCGGATATCGGATACCTGATGGGCATTATGAGATCCATTGAAGCAAGTAACAGTAATATCAATTCATCCCCGCAAGGTTCCTACAGTAACAAGCTGTTATCAGCAAATGTCAAAAGTGAGTACAGCGGAGAAGCAGATACGGACAGAAGCGGAAAAGTAACTGCTTCCATTGCAGCCCGTGTGACAGGTGTCCTTGAAAATGGAAACCTGATGGTTTTTGGCAAAAGGGAAATGAAGGTTAATAATGAAGTCCAGATTATTACCGTTTCAGGCATTTTAAGAGATAAAGATATCAGCCAGGACAACAGAATCAAGTCAACATATCTGTCTGATTCAAGAATAGAATATTATGGCGAAGGTGATCTTGCAGACAAACAGCGGCCGGGATGGCTTGCCCGAATGCTGGATGTTGTATGGCCGTTCTAAACCCGAGGGAAAACTAAAATGCCACAATTAAGAAATGAAAAATCATTAAAAAATATTTTAAGAAAATTGATTGCACCTTGTCTTGCAGCAGTAATAATTTGCCTTACGGTTGTTTCCGTTGATGCTGCGCGAATTAAAGATCTGGCCTCAATAAAAGGGATAAGAACAAACCAGCTTTCCGGTTATGGTCTCGTTGTAGGTTTAAGCGGAACAGGTGATAAATCAGGAACGGAATTTACTATTCAGTCGCTGGTTAATATGCTCGAACACATGGGCGTTCATGTAGATAAGAATAATGTAAAAGTAAAAAATGTTGCTGCAGTAGTGGTTACAGCAAAGTTACCGCCATTTGGCCGTGTCGGTAGTAAAATAGATGTCGTTATTTCATCTGTCGGTGATGCACAAAGCCTTGAGGGCGGTACACTTCTTATGACACCGCTCAGAGGTGTGGACGGCAATGTTTATGCGCTTGCCCAGGGTGGAATTGCATTGGGCGGTTTCAGTGCAGGAGGTGAAGCCGGCGGTGGGGTAACTAAAAATCATTTACTTGCAGCTACAATAGCCAGGGGAGCAACAATTGAACGTGAAATACCCCTTTCACTTAATAACAGGGAAAGCCTTACAATGGCACTTTTTAATCCTGATTTTACTACGGTTCAGCGTGTATCTGAAACAATCAATCAAAGGATGGGTAAAAATGTTGCCCGTGCCCTTGATTCCGGAACACTTAATCTGGATATTCCGGATAGTTCCAGAAATAACGTTGCAAAATTTATCGCTGACATTGAAACCCTGGAAGTAGAGCCGGATACGGTAGCTAAAATTGTTGTAAATGAGAAAACCGGTACGGTTGTTATCGGTGAAAATGTCAGAATCTCAACAGTTGCCATTACCCATGGAAATCTTATTGTCTCTGTTAAAGAATCTCAGGAAGTTTATCAACCGGAGGCATTTGCCGCAGGACAGACCGTAGTGGCACCGGAAACGGAAGTTGAAGTTACCGAAGAAGGAAGCCGTGTGCTGGTGATTGAGTCGGGCTCGACAATTGGAGAACTGGTCAGAGCGTTAAATGCTATAGGTGTTTCTCCAAGGGATCTGATCAGTATTTTTCAGAGTATCCGGGCCTCCGGTGCACTGCAGGCAGAGTTAGAGATTATCTAATTTTTAAAAGGACACGCAAAATTGGAAATTAATGCTTCGGGAAATATAATAGCAGCCAGACAAAAAACTTCTGAAACAGAAGATCGGAAACTTAAAAAAGCCTGTAAGGATTTTGAGGCTATTTTAGTAAATCAGATGTTTGAAGCCATGAGAAAGACGGTGCCCGAGGGCGGACTTTTTGAAAAAAATCCGACGAAAGATATTGTGGAATCAATGTATTACCGGAATCTCTCCGATGAAGTTTCCAGCGGGAAAGGAATGGGGATTGGTGATGCACTCTATGAAGATATGAAAGAAGCATTGGAATGGAAAACGCATATAGCAGATTTTGATCAGAAATTCAGCACTCCGGCGGAAGAAAATACAGCGACCGATGTGCTTAAGGAAATACCGATAAATACCGATAATATTGATTAAGAATCATATAAAGGGAGAGCCGTCATGGAAACACCAGTTGACAGAATTGAGAAATCATTTCACCGGAAAATTCTTCTGTATCAAGACCTTTTAGAGGTTTTGAAACAGGAGCGAAAAAATATCATGGCATCGGATGTAGATTCTCTTTGGCAACTTTCTAACAGCAAACAGGAAATTGCAGCTAAAATTGAAGAAATACGTAAGGAGATTCTCAATGCCTTAAGTGAAACTGCAGTTGATCATGATATGGATATCACATCATTCAGGTCTTCCAGGGTGCTGTCACTTTTACCGGGTGACGCTGCTGACAGACTTAGAGGCGTTCATGTCAGTCTGAATATTATCAAAGATGAAGTTCAGACAATGGCCGGTGAAAACCGGAATTTTATTGAAGAGTATCTGAAAATATTGGATGACCTTATTGGCGTCATTGCCAATGCCGGGCAGAATCAGCCGACATCGGATTATGGCTGGCAGGGTCCCGAAAAAAGCAAGGCAAACCTTCTTTTGCATAAAGAGGTATAACAATGGCCGGAATTGGCGTTACACTTGATATTGCAAAAATTGCGCTTTCTGCTCAGCAGTTAGGCCTTGCTGTAACCGGTCATAACATTGCCAATGTTAATACGCCGGAATACAGCAGACAAACAATTCCTTTTGATACGGCACTTCCTTTTTCAATTAACAGTTTGCAATTGGGCAGGGGTGTTGATGTTCAGGATATACAGCGAAGCAGTGATCAGTTGCTTGAAAACAGACTGATAGCTGAAAAGTCAGGCCTTAACGCGTATAAAGAGTCGGATGTGTTTCTTCAGATCATGGAAAGCCTTTTTAATGAAAACTCTGAAAACGGAATAAGCAATCAGCTTTCAGCGTTCTGGAATACCTGGCAGGACCTTTCGAATAATCCGACTGAATCACCTGAAAGAACCGCCGTATATGACCAGGGTGTTCGAATCTCATCAGTAATGAACGCTCTGGATAATGATCTTTATCAGTTGGCGCTTGATATCAGTGGCGAGATCGAAAGTGCCGTCGATCAGGTCAACAGTATCACGCAGCAAATCGCAACACTCAATTTTGAAATTGCCAAAGTTGAAGTAAATGATAATGCCAATGATCAGCGAGATCAACGAAATGGGCTGGTAACAGAGCTTGCTGAATTTATGGATGTATACATGTTTGAGCAGGATAATGGCTATCTGACCATTACAACCGCCCAGGGATTTACGCTGGTAAACGGCACGACCAACTCTCTGCTTCAGCAGGATAAGGGCAGAGTGATGTGGGAGGGGTCACAGGGCTATGTTGATATTACGGACCGGATTAATGGTGGTAAGCTGGGGGGATGGCTGCAGTTCAGGGATCAGGATATAGCAAAATATCGTACAGAACTGGATGTTCTGGCGCGTGAATTTATATGGGGTGTTAATTATCAACATTCTCAGGGTGTCGGACTCGAATATTTCAGCAGGGATCTTTCAGGAACATATACGACTGATTCAAGTGGTCTTTTATCCACACTCGATTATGCTGAGAAGATTGATTACGAAAAAGATTTTGAGATGTGGATCCAGGACTTAACGGCAAGTACACCTTCATATTCTTCAGTTTCAGTTGATATGGGTATTTCATCTGCTGATATTTCAAACTGGGGAGGTACAAATGGTGAAACCGCTATTTATCAATATGTATTTAATGTTATATCCGGACAGGCCGTAGGTGCCGATGTCGATATAACAGAGACAAATGGCCTTGGCCTGGGGTCGGTCCGGACAGCTGCAGATATTTCCTCTGCACTGGATAGCGCCATAGCAACTCAGACAATTACGGTTTCCGGTGGCACAGTCGGTACACAGACGGTTGAAATCGATGATACCAATGCCGACGCAGAACGGTCCGCAGCAGATATTGCCCGTGCGCTTAATGACTTGATTGGTGTTACCGCATATGCGTCATCAACAACGGTAGAAATCGCCGGTATTTCAAAAGCGGCTTTTAATGGTGGAACTGCCAATGCAAATGAAGGTGATGAGGTTTCGTTTACAGTTCAGGTAGGAAATGAGGCCCAAACGGTCAGTTTTCTGATCGGTACGGATGATACCTCAACACAGTACAATTTTAAAAATGCCCTGGAAACAGCCGTTAATGCAATTAATGTTGCAAACAGTGATACTGATGTTTCGATAACCGGTTCAGGAGCGGCTTTGAGTCTTACCAGTACCCGTGGTCAAAACATTGGAATTGAAGATTTTTCATTTCAGGATAATGCAACGATTGCCGTTGGTAATTTTGGCGGGAGTGCAGAAGGTGACAGGGTCTTTTTTGAACTCTCAGATGACAATGCCGGAACGAATGGTATTACGGTAAATTTTACCAGAGGCGCCACTGCAGCAGAAGATGCCCGGAACCTTTTTAATAAACTGACAGGAGAAACTGAAGCGTTTTATAATATTTCAAAGACCGGTTTAGACGGCAGTGAGGGTGATGAGGTTGGCTTTACACTCAGGGTCGGAACGCAGACACAGGCACTCAGCTTTCTGATTGGCGATTCCGAACTCAGCACATATCAGAATTTTCAGACAGCACTTCAGGATGCTGTTGATAATATTAATACGGTTAATGATAATACGGATTTATCCATAAACGGGCTATCGCTTGATAGTGCTTCAGATTTAAGCATCACAATTGAAAGTGTGAATTATACTGATAATGCAGCAGCCGCAATTGGAAACTTTGGCGCCACTGCGGCAGGGGACACGGTCTCTTTCGAACTCGCCGACGATAATGCCGGAACAAATGGTATTACCGTTGATTTTATAAAAGGTAACACTGCAGCAGAAGATTCACAAAATCTGTATGCTGAATTGACAGCCGGAACAAGCGCTGATGCATTGACGGCTGCAGGGTATACTTTCCGACTGGATACGGCAAATGACAGGGTTGTCATCAGCCGAAGCGGCGCAGCAGACTTTGCGGTGGACAATCTCAGAGACAATAATGGTGGTACGGCCGCAACAGCAGATGTCCATATACAGGAGACAGGCAAAACAACACTTGACGGCGGTGCGGTTACACCGGTTTCCCTGACGGAAGGCGGCAATGAGGATGCGTTAGTCGCTGCGGAGGATGATGGGGCCAGAACAATTTCTTTTGGCGATCTTAGTGATACATTATCAGCGGCAGGTTATTCCTTCCGTCTCGATTCAACCAATAACAGGGTTACCATCAGCAAAATTGGTGGTTCCGACCTGGCAATCAATAATCTGAGGGATGATAACAGTGGCGTTTCCGCAACAGCCGATGTTCATATCCAGGAGGCAGGAACAACGACCCTGGATGGTGCAGCGATAACACCGGTGTCCATTGCTGAAGGTGGTAATGAAGACGTACTTGCTGCAGCAGTTGTCGAAGCCGACAGAACAATTACTTTTGGAGGTACTGTCCTTACACAGGGTGGTGCGACTGACAGTGCTGTTTTAACCGGCACCGTTACGCTTTACCTTGATCCCGATTATACCATTGAGTCAGATATTGCCGGTGCTGCAGGCGGGTTGTTCAGTGTTGCAGGCGGTACCCCTGCTGCGACAGGTAAATCCATCATAACGCTTGGTGGTAGCGGTGCTTATACCGGATTTGATGCCGGTGATGAGATATCATTTGATATCGATGGAACCGGCGTTTCTTATACCGTAGGTGTCGGGGATGATACGGATGCTGAGTTTGCTGCAGCCCTTCAGGCCCGGATTGATGCTGCACTTGGTGCCGGATATACGGTCACGAACAATAATACGTCCGTCACAATTTTGAAAGATGCTGATGAGACACCCATAGAAATTACAAACTTTGCAGATGATAATGCAGGCGGCGGAACACTGGCGACACTTGTTGTAAGCACCGGCACCGGCACCGGTTTGCCGGGACCATCAAATACATTACTTGATTCAGATACCGGCGTAACGGATAATTCATCAACCACATCCACGCTGTTTGGATCAGACGGTATTATTACCTGGGAAAAGTTTGATGTAAACGGAGATACAACCGGCACAACCGGTACGATTGTTGTGGATGAGACAGATGCAGCATTTAGTGCCGATGGCCTTACATTTGATATAGCAGCCGGTGATCTTGTAGCCGGCAATACATTTGTTGTGAATACAAACACCTCCGGCGCGGCAGACAATCTGAATGCACAGGTAACAGGGACAGGAAACAGTATTCTCGATACATATAAATTTACAGTTGTGTCCGGTGGAGAAATAGATACCGATGATATTGAAGTGTCATGGTCAAACCGGCTTATCAGTGGGACCTTTACGATTGAGTCAACCGGCAGGGTTCCGACAGAACTCGACGGCATGGAGATTAACTTTACCAGCGGAACTTTTATAGAAGGCGATGTATTTACTATCTCAACATCTGATGGTGGTTCGCCGTCTCTGGAAACGCTTTCCGACTATCACTGGACCCTTGATTCTTTTAAGGAACAGTTTGACAGGGCAATGGTCGATGCCGGTCTGACCGGCATTTCCCTGACAACCGTAAACAATACGCTGAATTTTTCACAAGACTCATCCAGTTACCTGTATGGATTTTCAGATACGGAAGGAAATGATTCAGGCCTGATGGCGGCATTGGGAATTAATACTTTTTTTACCGGAAGTAACGCTGGAGGTATGGGTGTTAATGAAGTTATGGCCATTGCAAAATATATTGCAGCGGCAAAAATCAATGCGGATGACGGCACCTTCGGTGTGGGCGATAACAGCAATGCGATTGCCATTGCCGATGTTCAGAACCTTTCTTATGATGCAGCTCAGTGGACTTTTACCCGTATGGAAGAAGCCGAGTCTAATGTTGTCAGTTCAACCATCGAAGGTTACTACAGAAGAATGATCGGTTCTCTTGGTGTGAGAGTGGACAGTAATACAAGAAGTATGGAATTCAGCCAGGTGCTGGTTAATAAAATTCAGGAACAGCGTGATGCCATATCTTCTGTAAATCTTGATGAGGAGATGATTAACCTCATGAAATATCAGCACGCATATTCTGTTGCAGCCAAGTTGATTACTGTAGCAGATGAGATGATGGGTACATTGATAGGTTTAAGATAATTTTAGCAGTCGGTGATCTGCTCATAAATCACTGAGCGATACTTTTGTTTAGAATATTGCAAAAGTATTACAGAGGAGAAATTAAAATGCGTATAGGCCAGAAAATGATTTTTGATGCATCACAATATCGTTTGGGAAACCTGACAACAAATTTGGCCACTTTAAATGAGCAGATTACAACGGGTAAAAAGCTCAATTCTCTTTCAGACGATCCGGTGGGCCTCACCCAGGTGATGAATCTTCGGTCAACTATTTCAAGCCTTGATCAACTTGACCGGAATATTTCAATGGGTAACGCGTGGCTTAATGCAGGTGAAACAGCTCTTTCCACAATTAGCGACCAGCTTACAGAAGCTAAGACACTCGCACTCCAGATGTCAAATGATACCATGACGGCAGATCAACGTGAAGATGCCGCTAAAACAGTTAACAGTCTTCTTATTCAGATGATTACGCTGAGCAATTCAAAGGTCAACGGGCAATATGTCTTTTCAGGAACAAAAACAGATACGCAGCCATTTGTTACCGATGACAAGACTCATCCGACCGAAGTTAATTATGCCGGGAATCATATTGGATTTTCGATTAAAGCTGAACAGGAAACGCTAGTGTCAGTCGGGCACGATGGTGAGTCTGTTTTCTGGGATGATGAAATTTTAATTGATGAATCAAACAATATGATTGATTTTATTGAGTACCGGAATGGGGTTGCGACTGAAGAGCTCACAGCCGTTATTCCTGATGGTGACTATACCGTTGAAACACTGACCGTGGCAATCCAAAATGCCATGAATACCGTATCTGCAGCTTCAGGCAACCGTGTCAATTATGCTGTTGATTATGATAGTGAGACCGGCAGGGTGACAATACAGGATGATGGTTCAGTGGCCAATACTCATGTTGAACTGCTCTGGGCAACCGGTACAAATTCCGATTACAGTGTGGCTCCGATCATAGGATTTGATCTGACTGAGGATGTAAGGGATGGCATCGTCAGTGACAATACAGTGACAGGTCCTGTAACAATAACCGGCGGTACAAATGATACCTTTCAGTATATTGAAACTGTTGATGGTGTCGCACAAACCGTTATGGCTACTTTAAGTGCAGGAACATATACAACAGCCGCAGAGCTTCAGATACTGGCTGATGATATGGAAACGGCTATGCGGGCTGCATCCCCGAATGGAATCGATTATAATGTGTCATATAATTCAGATACGCAAAGATTCACAATAGAAGAGGGCGGCGGTACGGAATTGGAGCAGGTTCAGATTTTATGGTCCGACGCTTCTCAGCTTGCAACTGATTTAGGTTTTGACCCACTGGAGGATTCACTGGCATCGCCAACAGGAAATCATGAAGTAAAGTGGGGCATGTTTGATACCATGATTGAACTTAAAGAAGCCATGGAAACAAATGACAGAATCGGTATCGGCAGGGCAATGCATAAACTGGAATCACACCTGAAGCATATGGTGCAGGAAATATCCGAAATCGGATCCAAGAAGAACAGATTGACAATCAGGGAAAATATTATTTCAGAGACGCGTGCAACCTTTATCGGAAGAACAACAGAATTGGAAGATACGGATATTGTAGATGCCATAACTCAATTACAGTCCATGGATATGGCATACCAGGCTGCCCTGTCTTCAACAGCCAAGATTATGCAGCTTAGTCTTGTGAATTATATGTAATTAAATTAAATTTTTACTGTAAGCTGACGATATACATATTTCGAGGATTAAAAAAACGGATCAGACACAATAATTGAGAAAATTATCTGAAAGAGTTGATTAAGCATATTTATGGATATTTCACGAGCCGGGTTGGCTTCAGGCATAAGGCATAAATTGTGAAGCTGTGGTTGTCCACTGCGAACATTTTATAACAAAGTGAATGAAGCTAAGATGGCTCGCCCGGAGGGTAAAAGGTATTGATAGACAATTGAATGTGGGGTAAACAAAAGCAAGAATAATTAGTTCCAGTTAAGTTGTTACTAGTACTCTAAGCACCTCGTCAATTAATTCGTATCAATAGCTTTTATGAAATATTCAGAAGAGCCAGGGAGGGCCCCATGCTAGTCCTGACAAGGAAAGTCGGAGAAGGAATTAATATTGGTGATGATATCATCATCAATGTCGTAGAGGTAAGTAAGGGCGCTGTAAGAATAGGAATTCAGGCGCCGAATGATATAAGAATTTACAGGAACGAGATTTATCAGCGTATTCAGGAGCAGAATATTCAGGCGGCACAGGGTGCTGCTGAAGAAGCGTTGGCCCGGGCAGCAATCTTCCTGAGAGAAAAAGCATTAAAGGAGAATAAACAGGATGAGGATTGAAAATACACAATTCGGAACAATTGAGGTTGGTGAAGACAAGATTATAAAGTTGACATCAGATATCCTCGGGTTTCCCGGGAGGCGCAGATTTATTCTTCTGGACAGGATTAAAACCAGGCCGTTTTACTGGTTTCAGAGTGTTGATGCGCCTGGATTGGCATTTGTTATTCTAAATCCCTATATGTTTAAACCGGACTACAAAGTTGATCTTCAACCGGTGCTTAGGGAAATGGCATGGGATGGTGACACGACAAATGATCTTGAGCTTTATGTGCTTGTCAATACTACCGATGGACGACCGGAAAACATGACGGCCAACCTCATTGCTCCCCTGGTAATAAACTTAAAAAGGCAGGAAGCTGTACAGCTGATTATCCAAAATAGCCCTTATTCACATCAGCATCGGATGTACGATCCGGAGGAGAGCCCGACACAGGCAGTTGGTTAAGAATTATAAGTACTGAGTTCTGATCGATGAGTGAAAAGCAGTAAGGCGCCAGGTGTGAGGGGTAAGGCGGAAACCAAAAAAAGTTACGGGAAAAACAAAATACGGTAGAAGTTTCAAACCTGTCTCAAGATCCTAAATCTATTGCTTTTTTTTGTGAAGAGATTAAACAGGAGAACGGTTACAAAATTACACTTTTTTATCCACAAGCATACCCGCAAATTCAATCATTTTTTGAGCGAGATTAATAAGTTCATCAGGCGGAAGCTGCTTCAAAACTTTCCCTTCATTTGAAACAATCTGAACAATCGTCTGATTAGTCTCTTCATGAATCATAATTTTGACACTCCAGTCAGAGGCTATAAGATAATCATTAATGGCTTCAGCCATTTTTTCGATTTTTTTATTGGGCTCTTCTGTCGTCTCTTTTATAAATTCTCTTGTTTTAGCGGCAGCAACTTCACCATTTTTATGGATTTCATAATCTTTTCCAGGGTTTTTTGCAGCAATAAGATCGTTTGAGGATGTTTCAGATATGGGATTAAGAGAGTCTGTACTAATCTTTACAAGATCTACCGGATTGTTAGCGGATATTTTAGACTGATCCACAACAACCTTAATTTTTTGCAGCTCTAATTCAGGCTGCTTAATTTCAGGTGTTTTAATTTCTACACTTTTAATTGAGTTTAAAGGTTCCATATTGTTTCTTCCCCCTTGCTTCCATGCATTAAGGGCATGAACTATCAGACATAATGTCCGATTTATTATTGTCATTATTGTTCAGACATAATGTCAGAATTTATTTAAGTTTACATATTTAGAATATTTTCAGTGCCTTAAATCCAGATAGCATTTATTCTAAACATTTCTCTATTATTATAATCGGAAACAGTATCTTAAAACTTTAATTTTTTTAAAAAAAAATTAAAAATCTGAAAATTATTTCAAAACCCGAGCCTTCGAACTATAATATATGAATGTTTTATTTTCGTTTTGCGCAAATTACTAAAAAATTATGATATTTATTTAACCTTTTAACTTATTGAAATATAGAAAATAAAGTTATAAATAATTGATATTTTGATATTAAATCATCTCAGGGTATTTCAAAAAATTAAGATTTTGTTTCGAGTTCCAGGCTTGTGATTGATTTTGTTCGGATTAAAAAACAAATTTTTGAACTAAACTGGTTTTTTGCTTAATAATAGAACTCTAACTAACCGATATATAAGATTAAATTTAATATATTAGTGTCTCCGAAGAATTAGATTTAACCCATCAACAACTTTATAAAAGCTCTAAGTTCAAGGCTTGCGAGTTTCGCGTCATAAGGCGTACTTGTTGTACGTTGAAATGACAGCGAAATGAAGCATAACGAAGACACGTAGTGAAGCTTTGCGCTCAATTGGATTTTTTATGAAGTTGTTACACTTTTTTCTAAAGTTTTTAATGGCATAACCGATATATTATTTAACATAAAGTATAAATATCTTAAAAAGGAGGTGGCGTTCAAAATTTTGTAACAGAATTTAAACCAAATCAGCATTAAATTTCCGGCACGGATGCCGGGAAAATATCACATCAGAACAGGCATTCCTAAATGCCGATTTATCAAGGAGGATAAATAATATGGCTCTTTACATTAATCACAACATGATGGCGATCAATGCCGCAAGAAACCTCGGTACAGTTAATGACAGACTGTCCACTTCAGTTCAGAGACTTTCATCCGGTCTGCGTATTAACTCAGCGGCAGATGATGCTGCGGGTCTCGCGGTTCGCGAGCTGCAGAGATCAGATATCGCGGTTATCGGCCAGGGTATCAGAAACGCCGGTGATGCGATTTCCATGATTCAGACTGCTGAAGGTGCCCTTCAGGTTATCGATGAGAAACTCATTCGTATGAAGGAACTGGCAGAACAGGCCTCAACCGGTACTTATACTCAGGAACAACGAGAAATTATGGCCGCTGAGTATGATGAAATGGCCAAGGAAATCACAAGAATTGCCAATGCAACGGATTTTAACGGCCAGAAACTTCTGGATGGATCACAATCCGACGGTTTGAAGATTCACTTTGGTACAGGAAATGATTCTGCTGAAGATTACTACTATCTCAGTATTGGCAATATGACAGCTGAAGCGCTGGGTGTTAATCTTGGATGGGCTGATCAGACAGCAGTCGCTTCCCAGACATCAGTAGCCGCACAGGCAGCACAAGCATCTCAGGCTGCAGTAGCCTCAGCGGCAGCAATAACTGCTCAGGTATCAGTAGCCTCACGAGCAGCTGCCTCCGGTGTAGCATATGGTGCAATAGCCTCAGCGGCATCAGTCGCCTCTCAGGCAGCAGTCGCCTCTCAGGCAGCAGTCGCCTCAGCAGCAGCAGTAGCCTCACAGGCAGCAGTCGCCTCTCAGGCATCATTTGCATCTCAATCTTCCCAGGCTGCGGTAGGTACTGTAGCTTCCTTAGCTTCTCAGGCTTCACAGGCATCAGTAGCCTCACAGGCAGCAGTAGCCTCACAGGCAGCAGTAACTGCTCAGACATCAGTTGCCTCAAGAGCCTCTCAGGGTTCTCAGGCAGCAATAGCAGCTTTCTCAGCTCGTGCTTCTGCTAATGCAGGTACAGCAGTAGCCTCTCAGGCAGCAGTACTCTCAGCGGCAGCAATAACAGCTCAGGCATCAGTAGCTTCTCAGACAGCCGTAGCCTCTCAGGCAGCAGTAAGCAGCCAGGCAGCAGTAACTGGATATGGTATATCTTTTGCTACTCAGCATGATGCACAGGAAACACTTGCTCAGGTTGATACCGCTATTGTCACTAAAGATACTGAACGTGCCGGCCTTGGTGCTATTGCAAACCGTCTGGAAAATACGATTACCAACCTTACCATCCAGGCTGAAAATACGCAGGCTGCAGAGTCCCGTATTTCCGATGCTGATATTGCAATGGAAATGGTTGAGTTTACAAGAAACTCAATTCTGACACAGGCTGCAACAGCAATGCTCGCACAGGCAAACTCAATCAACAGATTGGCGCTCCAGTTAATCGGTGGCTAATACGTTCCATGAGTTGAACTTGTACGTATAAAAATAAAAAAAGGGGAAGCATTTTGCTTCCCCTTTTTACTTTAGGTCAAAAAAAATTCCCGCTTTCACAGGAAATCTTGACTGCAAAAAATGCAGTAACTATTTTTTCTCCTAACTTTCTCTTTCCTCAGAACTCATCGCTCATCACTCAGTACTTCTGATTTTTTTCTCAGTACTCAGTACTTATTCTTTTACCTGCATTTTAATGATAGGTAAAATATAAGAATATGCCTTCAAAAAAGGAGCAATATCATTTTCAAGTTTATCTGACAAAAGTATCCAATCCATTTTTTCCTGAGCCGCAATCATATCAGTAAAAATATTTTCAAGCTCTTCAGCATCTATCTTTATTGAAATGTATTTAAATGAAATGTTATGCAAATCAGAATCCATATTCGTCAGATTATGTTGTACCATGGAGCAAAAGTTTTGAAATGCATTTAAAAATTCCAGATAATATGCATTGGCTATTTTATCATCCCCTGTTTTGAAGAGTTCTGCAATTTTAAATGCACTCTGAATTAAAATATCACAGGTTTCACTACTGCTATCCAGAAACTGCATGAGGATATCTTTTTCACCTTTTGTAGAAATTTCAAGTGACCGTATGGTATCCAGTGTAACCAATTTTGCTTTTACCGTTTCAGTTTCACTGAAGTGTTCACCATTTAGAGAAACTGACCATATATTATGGGTATCAGGTATCTGGTGGGCCATGATGTCAAGCAGAACATCTTCAAGATTAGTAAAACTCCCGGTTAATATTTGTTCAGAACCATCAATAAAGCATCTAAAAGAATTTTTATCGATATTGGATATTGGTAAGGTTTGCATGATTCCCCCTTAATGGTATAGTTTTTTCATTATATCTATCATATTTTTAATACGTATTGTGTATGTGTGATCCTTAATTACCCGCTGGTATCCGTTTTTAGATATTCTGTCTCTTTCCGTACCATGGTTCAAATAAAAACGAACAAGATCCTCAATTTCATCTGGTGAGTTGTAGCATATCATATCATTTCCAATATCAAACAATTCAGCAATCTGTTCCTGAAAATCCGTTAATAGAAAACGGTTGCATGCCGGAACATCAAATGCCCTTTGGTTAACGGCACCTTTCATCTGGCGACTGGTTGCATTGAAGTTTATTTTTATTGCATTGTAAAACAGCGGCAGTTGATCATGATATGAAAGTTCCGGGAGATGTGTAAACTGATTTTCTTCGATTAACTCTTTCCAACCGGCATCACCTGCTATTATGGGATTTGATGGCAGTAACCTGCTGATTCTTTTTAACCTGTAACGACGGGTAGCTTCCCAGTAGAGAGCCGCTTCAAAATTATTTCGCTTTTCTTTGGATAGTGAAATGAATTCGGCTGAGATATGAGGAAAAACAGATAGCACGGTTTCTTCTATGCTGCGATGGTTATTTATCATAAACATACCGGCAATTTCTTCGAAAGCGGGCTTCAGCGATCCATTGACATCTGCTCTGTTTAAACTTTCTTTAACCTTGCTGACCATTGAGTTTCCAACAAAACCAACTTGGGGCGAATATTGTGAAAATGGATTCGAATCTGTTTTTATAGGGCGAAAAACAGTTTCATCTACTCCCAGAGGAAGATAATACGAATGTTCAAATCCCATATCTTTCGTGTTTTGGACACGATCTTTATCACAGAGGAACAAAGTGCTGTATGATGTAATATTATTATGATGAAACCGGATGATAAGATTAGGGTCATCAACATACCAGGAGGCAAGTGGCATTTCAATTTTTTCGAGAAACTGTGCTAATTTTCCTTCACAATCAAGACCCAGATGGTTTATGGTCAATAGAAAATCCGGCTTAAATTCAATAATATGCTTAATGATATCTTCAATAAATATTTGTGAAGCCCGGTTTCCTGGCTTTATATCAACAGGTTTATAGTCGATACCCATCCGATTAAAGGTGTTTACTATTTCTTTTGTAATAAAATAGTGGCCGGACAGCAACAATACTTTTGTTTTGTCCTCTGCAAATTTTTTATATTTTAATTGGTCATAGATGTTTTGCTTAGTATCTCTTTTAAAAGCGTTTATAACACCACTATAAAATTTTATGTTAAGATCTGCTGTTTCATGGTTTTCATAAAAGTATAACGGTTTACCGGAATATTTTAACTGGATCTGAGAGATATATTTTACAGTATTCGAAATGTCATTATCTGTTGTTATATAAAAATTCTTTCGATTGAAAATATCGCTCAAATCGAATTTATTGAGCATACTTTTAAAAGATTCACTATCATCGGCAATAAGAATGATAGCATGTTCAATTAAAACAGATCTGATATTTCTCAAAATGCGATAAAAAGAATCAATACCCAAAAGAACGATAATTGAATTTATTTCAATGTAATTATTTTCTCTCCGCTTATTTGTAACTGTGATATACTTTTGGTTTTTCAGGCTATTCTTGGAAGATTTTGAATTGTTCTCCTGAAACAAAATGTCAATATGCGAGAAGCGTTTATCGCATAAAGCAGCATTGTTGCTTAAAAAATATGTTTCAAGTGTCTGCATCTACTTTTGAACCATTTTATTTAGTTCAGACTGGGTGATTTCCAAGATCTTTGCAAGGCATAAGTTTGCATTTTCTATATCGTCATTGAGAATATTTAATTCTCCCAACATTTTCCAGGCACCCGCATTATTATCATTAAGTGAAAGAGATTTGCTGATTGCATCGAAGGCTTTTTCATTATCACCAAGACCAAGGTGTGATGCGCCAAGAACATACCATGCTAAGTAAGAAATTCCATTTGAATTCAGTAAGCTGTTTGATATTTCTATAGCACTTTCGTAGTCACATGCTTTGAGTTTTACCATTGCCATTCTCAAACGGCTTGCATTCGATATTTCTCCATCAAGCTGCTCATCTGTGGGTTCAATAATGTTTTCTTTCATGTTTAGGCCTGTACTTCCTTTCCTCAGATAGTCCAGCCATATTTTTTTAAGCTTTAGTTCAAGTTCGCGTGTAAACACTTCAGGGTTGCATATTGATGAGGCAATAAGTCGTTTTCTCATCTTTGTCTTCAAATCAACAATTATTTCGGGATGTTTTGCAAGTTCGACAATTCGTGAAACATATTCCTCTTCTGTAAAAGTTATAAGTTTATCCAGAGCAAGGTTTTTCAAAATTGAGTACCCAACCCGCTGGGCATGGCTTTCACCCACAAGTGTAACAACCGGTATGTTCATCCACAAAGATTCAAGTGTAGTAACTGTTCCGTTATAAGGAAATGTATCCAGTGCGATATCAATATCATTATAGCATTTAAGATGATCTTGCCTTGTGGGCGCATAACCTAAGCACTTCAATCTTTCTGATGAAATATCATATTTTTTAAATTCTTCTTCGATATTATTCCATACAAACGTTGTATTAAGTTGCTTGGCCTTAAGATGGAGAACACTATTTTCTACGTCATTTAAAATAGCTGCCCATAATTTTATAGCTGTTGGCGACAGCTTTTGGATATTATTAAAACAGCCGAAAATGATAGACTTACCACTTTTGCTTTTTGCAGGCTCCGGTGTTGTTTCCAAAAATCCTTTAAAAGTAAGAAAACAATTTGTCAGTCTGATAAGATTCTCAGAATATCTGTAGTCTTTGTCATGTGTTGTTTCAGCGTATTGATCAGAGATCCTGTAATCAACTCGGCTCATACCTGTTGTATTCGGGTAACCGAGATATGTCATTTGAATTGGCGCAGGCTTATATGCCATTGAGCGAAGACGATGTCCGGCCGTATGCCCGGCAAGATCAATGAGGATATCAATTTCATCATTATATATTTCATCAGCAACTGCTTTGTCTGTCATATGCTTTATATACTTAAAACACTTACAGCTATTTATCATTTCCTGTGTAAAGGCATCACTACTCTTAGGATCATGGTTAGCATAACAATATATTTCTAACTCTTCATGATTATGAGATGTGATAATATCCTTAATCAGATATCCTACAGAGTGTTCTCTTAAATCAGGAGAAATATATGCTATCCGGGGCTTTTTCCGGTCTTTGAATCGCTTCGAGTCTCGGTTGTGCTTATATGGTACAACCAGTTTTTCTGTAAAATTACTCCAGAGTTTATGGAATTCTGAAATTTCATCAAGCGTCAGGTCCGTATTACCGCAAAACTCCATCAAGCTCCCTGCGAATACGTCCTTTGTTTCAGAATTGAATTCAGCTACTCTGAGTTTATCTATGATTTCAGACGCCTTGTCCCATTCACATATTTGAATCAATGTATCATGGATACTGGCCAAATCGGATTTATCAAGATCAGGGAATTCTAACATTTTGAGTAAGACTTCATTTGCTTGATCATAATTCATTAAATCTTTTTGAATACCGCAAATATTGTTAAATACAAGAATACTTGGATTAATTGATGCTGCTTTATTGTAGCATTCTAATGCTTTTAAATTATCTCCATTATGCTGGTAAATATTACCGAGATTAATATGTGCACCGCTGAAATCCGGGTTGATTGAAATTGCTTTTTCATAATATTGTTGAGCTTCATCATAAAGCTCCTGTTTCTGTTTGATAAAGCCAATATTTACAATTGTTTCAACAGAATCAGGTTGGATTTCATATGATTTTTCAAAATATTTAATTGCTTTCTCGTTATTATTTCGATTCATTTCAATGAAACCAAGATTAAACCAGGCGTTAGAATAGTTAGGGTCAGCTTGTATTGTCTTTTCAAAATATTCAATTGCTTTATCAACGTTTTTATCGTTTTGATATATGCTGGCAATATTCTGATAGGCATGAGAATAGGATGGATCAAGTTCAATTGTTTTTTTGTAATAAGACAGCGCGTCTTCATTTTTATTCAAAGCAGTGGAAATTAAACCAAGATTAAACCAGGCATTTGTATAATCAGGGACTAGAGCAGTAACTTTTTTAAACATATCCAGCGCTTCATTGTACTGTGCCTGATCAATATATATGCCGCCAATGTTGAAATAGGCATTTGCATATTTCGGATCTAAAGTAATAATTTGATTAAAACAGTTTATTGATTCATCTAAATTGCTTTCAGTTTTATAAATCAATCCCATATAATTTAATGATTCAATATGGGAGGGTTGCTTTTTTAAAATTTTACGAAAAATTTTCTTTGCATCAGTTAAATCACCCTTCTCAAACAAAGATACAGCAGTTGAAAAAAGAATTGTCTGGCTGCTGCTTTTAGCTTTTGAGGTATTGTCGCTGTTTTTAGATTTGTTTTTATTCCTTTTTTTCGACATATTGTTATTTAACCTCAATGGTTGTCTGCGGATTTGATTTTTTAAACCGATACGCAAAGTATTCCGCTTCTTTTGATTTGCTCATTGCAACTAGAGTTTTAATGTACTTTTGTGCAAGCTCACCGTTCATAATATCTTCAGTCAGGAGTCTGTAATATACTAAAAGTGCATCGGAGAGCCTGTTCTGTTTAAAATACAAATCACCTAATTCGACTTTTGCAATACTTGATCCCGGGTCCATACTTAATGCTTTTTTATATGTAGAAATCGCCTGATCAATTTTACCCGCTGTTGAAAAAACTTTTCCCAGATTGAATGTCCACTGCAGTTCATTGGGTGCCAGAGTGAGTGATTTTTCAATTAATGTTATTGCCTCATCATAATTTTTGTTTTTATCAAATTCAATTAAGCCTGATAAATGAAGGGCACTTGGATGATCAGGATTATTGTTTAAAACTGTTTTATAACCCTCCATTGCACCTTCAAGATCACCTTTTTGATGGTACTCAAATGAATCCTGAAAAAGCTTATCAATATCCATTTTTATATAACTTCCTTTTTGGCCAGAAAGACACCGCGTTTTCTTTCACTCTCTGTAACTTTTTCAATATTGGTGAAACCGGCCTGTCTCAGACGGCTCAATTCGATCTCATCTCTGTCGTGTCCTTCATAGAGCACAACATTTTGTCGTGAAAGAAGTCTGATGAGATTTTCTTTATCTTTTACCCAGTTCATAACGGAAAGACAGGTGCAGACATCATAACCATTCGGGATCTGATCTGTAACAGCGGGTTTGTTAAAATCCGCCTGCTGCCAGGAACATCTGTCCGTTACACCTAATGCTTGTGCAATGAGCTTACTGCCTTCCTGAATATCTGCTTCATATTCATAACCTATACAGGTAGAGCCTTCTCTGGCTGCCCAGATACTCAGAAGCCCTAAGTTGCTTCCCAGCTCCAGAACACGTTTCCCCTGAAGGCTGCCGCCGCAGGCCTGTTGAAGTGATTTGCCGATATAACTCCAGCGGTCTTCCCATTTACGTTCACCGGAATATGTTTTGCCGTCAATATTTAAAGAATAGTAGGCAATATATTTACCCGGAAAGCTGGCATTACTTTTTGCTGCGATATCCCAGGCTTTCTCCAATAACTCATTCTTAGTGTTATCAGTTAATGGTTGAGGAGATTCATCTTTTTTAGCCAGAAAGACACCGCGCTTTCTTTCGCTCTCAGTAACCTTTTCAATATTAGTGAACCCGGCCTGTCTTAAGCGGCCCATCTCAACTTCATCACTGTCATGGCCCTCATAAAGTACCACATTCTGTCTTGAAAGAAGGTTGATCAGGTTATCCTTATCTTTTACCCAGTTCATAACGGAAAGACAGGTACAGACATCATAGCCATCTTCGATCTGAGCAGTAACATCAGGTTTATTAAAATCCGCCTGCTGCCATGAACATCTGTCATCAACACCCAGGGCCTTTGCAATCAGCTTGCTGCCTTTCTGAATGTCAGCGGCATATTCATAACCTTTGCAGATTGCACCTTCTCTGGCAGCCCAGATACTTAATAATCCAAGGTTGGAGCCCAGCTCAAGAATCTTTTTGCCGGCCATATTACCATCACAGGCTTTTCTCAGGGCGCCACCCAAATAGTTCCAACGTTTATCCCAATCTCTCTCGCCGGGGTAATGCCTGCCATTAATATCAAGTGAATAATAAGCAATCTCTCTTCCCGGAGAGCTGGCATTGCTTTTAGCAGCTATATTCCATGCTTGTTCAAGATTGTTCATTTTTAGCTCATTGACCGGCTTTGGATTTACTCTTTGTGCCTTTTTCCAAAAGCCATGCTCATAGTCATTTTTTCCTTCTGCCCACTGAGCCTGATCAAAGTCGATTAAAAAAAGTTTATAATCTGAATTAACAAGAAAATTCATATCGCCAATATCATTATGCAAAACACCTGCATCATTAATTGATTTAATCAGTGTGTGCTTTTGAGTTTCTACTTTGGATTTGAATTCAGGAGGGATTACAACTTTATCAAGGGTGCCGATATTGGGAATGTATTCTAAGACATTAATGGTATGATCATTGTGTTTTATATGTTCTATAAGTCTGCAGATATTAGGAACTTTTCGTAAATATTCCAGAAAAACGGCCTCATCTTCAGGCGAGGCAAATTTGGCCGGGTTCTTATCAAGAGAAAGTCTGAATTTCATGACTTTTGAATTGATATATGTTCGTTCATAGACTCTTCCATCTCCCAGTTTGGTATTTGGGGTATGGAATGGAATCCCGGCCAATCCATATATATTTTCAATTTCATCCCATGAAATTGGTTTAGAAATTTTAAGTTGAATTTTTGAAGCCAGAAAAATAGATCTTTTTAAATCACTAACAGCGACTTTATATACATAATCAAATCCCAAATGACGTAACAATCTTAATTCCGAATCATCGTCGTCATGCCCTTCATAAATAAGTGTTTTTTGTTTTGATAAAACTTCGATAAACTGCTCTTTCTTTTTTACCCATTTCAATAATGACAAACATGTACAGACATCATATTCATCACCTATTGTATCAAGCTGCTTGTCATCATTAAAATTTATTTGTCTGAAAGCGCATTGTTCCGAAACGTTATAAGCTTTTGAAACTAACTCAGCGGCTTCAATAATATCCTTATGTGAGTCATAAGCATCACAAACTGCGCCTTCGCGAGCCGCAAAAACACTTAATAAACCTAAGTTACATCCTAACTCAAGAACCTTTTTCCCATGTAGTGATCCGCCACAAGCATCGGAAAGTGCCCATTTCATATAAGTCCATCTTTCATCCCAATTTCTTTCTCCATGCAGATGAAAGGCATATAAAGACAAAGAATAATATGCAATTGGTTTGCCAGGTGAACTTGCATTACTTTTTTGAGCGATATGCCATGCACCTTTTAAGAGATCATGGTTTATTGAATGTTTATATGGATTCGGTATTAAATTACAATCTGACAAATTGTTTTTCTCATTTTCCGGCGAATAATGTTCGGAGCTATATAAATTCCCGGGCCCAGAGTTCTTAAAAGTTGTGTCTTGTTTTACATTTTGCATAATAGCTCCCTTGATTTCATTTTTATTATCAATTTTTAATGGCATTATGTTTATTTTGGAAGAAATTATAAATTTCATCTCTGACTATTTTGCTAACCTTTTCAGCAAGAAAATCGACAGTATGAAAATGATCATTTTGATCTTCATGATTCTGACAGAGTTTGTGCCGAATCATAGAAAGACTTAACCCTTGATTCTTAGACAATTTTATTCGCTCAATTAAAGAAATGGACTCCTGATTATATCGTCTTTGTCCACCCTTGGTCCTGTCTGGAATAAGAATGCCATCAAACTCTTTTTCCCAAAATCTCAAGGTGTGTGGCGGTGTGTCAGTGATTTTACTTACTTGCTTAATTGAAAGAGAGATCATTTTCTCATTGATTTGGTGTATTTGTTAAAATTATATAGTGATAAAATAAACAATCTATTTACCGTAAAAATATAGCGCCTAACTTAAGATTAAATCCAATTATATTCGTTCTCAAATTAACGTTTGTTGATTTGAGATCATACCTTAAAAACAGGTTAAAGATTCAAGCGGATATTGAAGATGAAACTTTAACTTTAACTTGAAGTCAGCAAGAAGGGTGCCACCAATAACAAGGCAAAAATTACAAATAAAAACTGAATGTTATAACCATATAAGTGATAATTAATATAATCAAAGGATGTAAAATCGGCTACCTTAGTGGAAGTTTTTGCCGCATTATAACTTGAAGATTGCTTTAGTTGAATTTGAATTGAATTAAAATATATAGAAAGCTGTCTACATATATGTGGATAGAATCGTAATAATTAATTCAGGTTGAAAAATTTATTTTTAACGTCTTCGTTATTTGATTTTATAGCCAATTTGGGATAATGACCAAAAATCATAGAATTGTTTGGGATATTTGTTTTGAATGTATATGAATTTGCTGATAAGGCAACATTATTTCCTATTATGCAATCTCCAATAACTGAAGCACCTGCATAAAGAATAACCCCCTGCTTAAATGTGGGATATCTACCATCATAATTATCACCTATAGTGCAATTCTGTGTTACAACAAAATAATCAGAATATATTGATTTAGAGCCTATTATTGTTCCTATGGGATGAATGAAGAGAAAAATTGAAGGTAAGGTCGTTGTGTAAAAACAATCAATTCCATGCAGACACTTGTTCAAATAAAATAGTTTTTCACAAAGGGACTCTTTACATTCAAGCTCATATGCTGAATTAGACAAAAAATATAAAAACATTGCATATTGATCAGAATGCAAATGATTAAAAAAAGTGCTCCCATTATTATTGAAATATGACGATTTGATTTTTGAAAAACAAAATTCCACTCTTTCCAGACTTTGGTTTAATGGGTTATATAAATCGTTCTTAGAAACCGGTTTGTGATCAGGAAAAATATGGTTTAGTTGATTAATAATATAATCACATAAATTTGATGTGCTGAGAGATAATTTCATTTATTAATTTTGTTTGGTTTGGACGATATTAATATAAGGTTTTGTGCTTGAAAAATTAGTAAGATTATCATCTGTTGACCAACCTTCAATACCTTGTTGGCTTTTTAACCACCATGAATATTTGTCTTTAAGGCACTCATTATCAAGAAGGCCTTTTAAATGGTTTAAGTCAGACTTATTTAATTTAATATCTGAGGTGGGATAGTCAAAAGCAGATAACATTTTAGAATTTATGAGTTCTATTAAATATATTTCAATTGGTGATGCTATATCTGTCCACCTATTTACAGAGTTGTTATTTATACTGCAGGTTTCCATATTGAATGCAGAGTTCCCAGTCCAACTGTTATTAGTTTTGTCCGTAAACTTATTTGTGTTAAGCATATTAATGTCAAAAGATATTTCTAAAAAATTGCAAATATCTATAACTGTATTTTCGGGTTTATTAACCAAGTCTTCATATCGTATACACGTAAAATTTGAAGGGGCAAATTCATGCTGATGATTCATACAGGAAATAAAAGAATCTAATGCTACAAAAGCTGTATTTAAATAGCCTGGATATGGAGCGGTGGTTAATTTTTTGAAAGAACATAAAACATCTCGAGGGTCTCGTAAAATATGAATAATTTTACCATCAGGAAACATTTTTAAGAAATCCTTAATTTTGCTCCATGCCAATACCGTTTTTTCACCCCAGGATTTAGCTGTTGGTTTGTAATTATTTAGTAATGCTATCATGACTTCATTATAAACGTCTTTGTAATTAATAGATGGCTGGCTTAATAAGTTTGCAAGAACAATATTTTTATCGAAATTCATTTCCCATCTGGATGAAATGCGATCATAAATTTCATTTACAGCAAGTTTCATATTAGCTGGATCACTAATTGGGTCGTACTTTTTAAAAGTATAACGGAAAAAATGGACTGAATCATAAGTTACCCAAAGATCTGGATGGCTATCCAGAATTCTGGTTAACAATGTAGATCCTGATCTATATAAACCTGTTATAAAAATATTCATTTAATCAAGGGCAAGGGCTTAGAATTTCATGCAATTTAACGAGTATTCGTATGAAAATGGCTTAAAATTATAATCATATGACTTTTTAGAAATGATTAAAAAGTATAGATAAAAATATTCAGGTTTGGATTTTAAATAATATGAATCAGAAAAACTTTCTCTTGTGGGATAAAAAAAAGATTCCGAAATTTTATGTCCTTTATGTTCCAGCTGAGAAATCATATCATCTGTATTTGTGAAGTAGTTTGGATGCTCTTTGTTTCTTGCATTAATTTCTGCAACTTCGGCTAACTCATCATTTGGATCATATTTATAGTTTTTTCCGGTAAGACAGAGTTTGCCATTCATCTTTAGTACTCTCAACATTTCAGATAAAGCATTATCCTGATAAGTTGCATCAAAAACACCGTAACAAACAACAAAATCAAAATAATTATCAGGATATGGAATTTTTTCAGCTTCAGATTGTAATAAGGATTTTATATTGCGTTCATTTCCCCATCTCAGTTTTGCCTGTTTAATCATTTCATCCGAAATATCTATGCCATAGATATTTAGATGATGTTTAATATATAAGTCAAACCATCTACCCCATGCACAACCTACCTCAAGTAAATTTGCATTAGGAAATAACAAATTATCTAATGTGTTGATAAAGAGATCTTCATCTCCGGTTTTAACATCTCCCTTCACAACTTTACTTTCCGAATCTGAAATTTTTAATTCATCAACACGTTGTTTCCAATATTTAAAATATTCCGAATCCCAGTATGTTTTACGATCCATAATCAATCTCAATAGTTGAATTTAATTTGAAAGTTTTAACAAAGGTATTCCCATATTTATTGTTAGCTGCGATGCCGATAACATCCACATCATCATATCTTATAGAATGTTCATCAAATATATAAGACCAACTTTTTCCATCTAAACCAAATGCAAAATTGTCATGTATAAACCGTTTGCTTTTAGTTTTTACTGCAAGATAAGGTTGGGGACCAAAAACAGTGCTTTGTTTTGTAGAGACATTTAACAAAATAGATTTATCAAATAATTGAAGATCAATATTCAAATCTAATTTTTCATAATCTCCATTATTTACAACGGCATTAAAGGCATCATTGACATTGCAAAATTTAAATTTTACCTGAGGATATTTTTGTGATGAATTTTGAATATATTTCCGGGCCAAATCGACCTCAGACATCATATTTCTATAATCATGATTTGTGACACCAAGAATTATACCCATTCCTTCATTAGCATTTTTAAATGCTTTGTCGGACTCTTCCTGTGTAATGTTGGCCATTCTTGTATTAATTTGTAAGAAACGGCCAATTGAACGGTTGCATTGTCCGGGAATCTGATAATCATAATAATCAGGATGATATACTGACCAGTCAGATGGAGCTCTGCGCCAGTCAAAAAAACGACCATTTTTAAAATCGTTTTGAGTTTCAAACTCTTCGAGATTTTCAAAAGAGAGATTTGAGCAGTCAAAAGGAATCCACTGTTCAAGGAACCAATGACTATCGGGCCTTTCTGTGTGAAAACCAGCCCTGAATGATGACGGGAAAAATTTACGTTCTATAATTCTTCGGCAAAGCGACTGGTGCAAATGAGTAGAATTCACATATGATGTTGCGCAACGATGCGCCTCACGGTAAGTCGACATTGGGTGAAAATGCCAATAAATTGGATCAATTTCTGAAGAATGATATTTATCTAAGAAATCAACGTATCTGTCATGAATGGCATGGTATCCAAGTGACTTGCTTCTGGGGTTTACATCATAATCAACATGATCAATGCAATGCCAGTTAAATATCCATCCTCCGCCATACGAATCCAACAGTTTGTTCCTAAAATCAGAGGATAAAAGCGTTGAAAGCATATTATCTATTTTATCCCAGGAATCATTATATTTTAAAAGGGCCGGCGAAAGAAACTTTGCAACAATATTTTCCTTACCATTAAGTGGGATTTGATTTTTTCGTAGTTTGTCCAATGTGTCGTATGTTGGCTCAAGTATAATATCAAACGTATCTTTTAAACGGTCAAAGGTATCACTCAAAGACTCGTGAAGTGGGCCTTCTGTATCAACAGCATGAACAATATATACAATTTTATCTTTTTCCATTAAAAACTTTCGAATATAAATGTAAAGAATATAAGAGGAATTAATTTAAATAGAGGTCCATCCGCCGTCAATAACTAAGTTGTGTCCGGTTACATATTGTGATGCATCTGATGCAAGGAATATAGTTCCACCAATTAAGTCGTTAGTGGTACCCATTCTTTTTAAAGGGCATTTCATTTCATAATTATTAACAAAACTTTCCGGTTGATTATCAAATATTCCACCTGGTGATATGGAATTCACTCTGATATTATATGGACCATAGTATGATGCAAGATAGCGAGTCATACTTATTATCCCACCCTTAATGGCGGCGTATGCAGCAGGCATTGTCATGTCAGTTTCTTTATATATTGAAAAGTCAGGGCCAACCATACCGTATATTGATGCCATATTAATTACGGAACCGGCACCCTGGTCTTTCATATGCTCTAAGGCTGATTGACAACACAAAAAATAGCCGTTCATATGCATATCAACATTTTCGCTCCAGGATTCATGAGATATTGATTCAAACTTATTACCCCAATCTTTTGTTTTTGGATATGCACAATTAATCCAAATATCGATGATTTCATTGTTATTCTTCATCTCCTGAATCAATGCGTTAACAGAAGACTTAGAGGTTATATCTATATTATGATAACTGAATTTATTTTTTTTGAATTTTGATGAAAAAAAATCACTTTTCTGTATATCAGTATCGGCAATAAAGACTTTTGCACCAAAATCAATTAGTGCATGTACAATTTTGTTGCCGATTAAGCCGGCACCACCTGTGATAACCGCCGTTTTATTCTTCAATGAAAAAATATTATTATAATCTGGCATAGTATAATTTATATGAAAATATGATTTATGTGTTAAGGTTCAATTGCTTTATTGTCCAATTATTTGGTTTTGAAATATTAAACTTTGGGAAATCATTTGTGTCCAGTCGTGGAAGCGTAAGGAGATTATGATTGTTCAGATCTGCAATATCAACAACTGTCGTAAGGCCTATAATACAGTCTTTTTGTTTAAGAATAGATAACAGCTTATCATCAAAAGCGCCATACGGGTAGCACATAACCCAATCTTTATTAAAGTTGTCAATGCTTTTAAGAAAATTGATAGAATAATCGATTTGATTTTTTTGAGCTTCATAATCAAGCGTATTGAGCCAAAAGTGATCGTAACCATGACTTCCAATATACATCCCATGACTTGACATACATTTAAGCTGGTCTGGTGTCATATATAACTCCATTGCAAAAGCTGCTTCGTCATTAGTTACGAATTCATTGAAGAGTTGATTGATAATTATTGTGCGTAACTCTTCAGGTAATACTTTTTGGAGTATACTTTTTATAAATACAACTTCTTTAGTATCAAAACGATTAGGAGATGCATATTGTTTGAAATAATATGCGCTATCTTCAAGATGGTATTGTGTTTTATATATGTTGATATGCGAAATCAATTTTTCTATAAGTACATCTGTGTTTGATGCAGAAGCCAGAATATAGTGAATTTTATTAACGTCAAGCATATTATGATTAAGGATTGCTTTTGCAGGCGGGAAAAAACTTCCTTGAATATTAAGATCATCTAATATCGGAAATACATTTATAAAATGATCAATATAACCATCGTCAAAAGTTAATAAAGCAGCGTTTTTAGGTAAAATAGAATCGTATTTTACAGCAGAAATTAAATCTTCCATAGAGATAATCTGATAATAATGCTGAAGATATTCAAGCTGGCTTTTAAAATCTTCTAATTCTAAACCTTTAATAGAGGGGAATCGAGAGCGCTTAATTTCCCTGACATAATGGTACATTATAATTGTTACAGCTTTTTGCATTTTATAAAGGTAATAGTGTGAATTATTAATATTGAAGCTTTTTCATAATCAGTTCTACGATTTCTAAATCTATTTCATTGTCAATATCATAGGCACAAAGCGCATCCATCTCATATGCATATGCAACACCAGAATAGGGTAGGGTGTTTTTGGGATTTACTAAAAAATCCCTGCTGTAAACATACATTGAAGCATTCATATCAAAAACTACAGGTGTATCCTGACGACGTAGGATGTCATGCTCTAACTTTTTGCAAATATCAACAGTCCCATCTATCCTTTTTTCAACCATATTAAAATATGGGTTTTTGTTTGATTTTACGACAGAAAATACACAGTCTGGATTTTTATCGGTAAATAAGGCTACAATATTATCCATATCATCGATACTTCTTATCGGTGAAGTGGCATCTAAATCAAAAATTATATCAAACCGATTGTTAAAGTACTTTTCGCTTTCAATTAAAGCATGGCGCAGGGAATCTAACTTTCCAGAAGTATCTGTTGCAAGGTGCGGCGGTCTTATAAATGGTACTGGTGCACCGTGCTCTTTTGCAACGTCAGCGATCTGAATAGAATCAGTGGAAACAATAAAAGAATCAAACTTATTCCATGTTTTTACTTGGTCAATTGTATGACATATTAAAGGTTTACCGGCAATCATCCTAATATTTTTATTGGGGATACCCTTTGATCCGCCTCGTGCTAAGATAGTAGTTAGAATTGTCATTAAATTAATTGAGTTAATGGGATAATTTTGTTGAATAAGTGACTAGCTTCTACGATGTTGTTCATCATTTGATTATTATCAATATTTTGGAAAAAATATTGAAGTTGTTGTTTGAAGATAAAATCGACTTCATTTGAAAAAGTTATTGATTTAACATTATCTGAATATTTAATCGTATTATTTATCAAATCTGCAACTAAATAATTATTGTTTAGATATTCGACTGTTATAGTTCTTTCAGGTTCCAAACAACAGTAATCTAAAAGCAGACTAATCGAATTAATTTTTTCAGTTTTAATTTTCAAAACAGCATGATCATGAGCATCAATTGTTACATCATATTTTTTTTCAGAATATCCCGTAATATCTATAATTTTTCCAAAAACATAATCTATATAATCAATTTCATGAGATAGATCGAATAAAATGCCGCCACTTTTAGCCTGAAATGCGGAGTAGTTTTTAAATTGATTTTGATTTGGTCGCCACGAAGAATAATTTGTTTTACAAATCACTTTAACATTTGTGATTGTTTCAATCTCGCACTTGTTTTTAAGAAAACCGATTACGGGATGAAATCGAAGTACATATGCAACATAAGAGGTTAGGTTTCTTTGGGTTACTTCATCTAATAATAAATCAAGTTTGATATTTGAACAATCCAGCGGTTTTTCAATAAACAAATTTAGGTTGTTTTTTGCACATTTTATTGCTGTTTGTATATGCATGTATGTGGGATTAGTAATAAATGCAACGTTTGGATTAATGGCTTTTATGTCAATTTCTCTGGAAATCTCATGGATTTTAAGATTGTTATGTAATTGGCCATTAAACGAACGGAAAGCAAAAAGCTCATATTGTGGGAATATTTCCTGAATTATTTGAGCATGCCGTTGCCCAATAGAACCAAGTCCGAAGAATATTATTTTCATTAATTAAAATTATTAAGATTTATTTTGATAGTTTTCCAATAAATGAGGAGCTAATCGTACTGCCAATGGGTGTATAGCCAAGAGGCTGCATGAGTAGTCCGATTGTATTATAAGTTTGAGGCATAAGTTTTTCAAATGCAGGTGTAAAGGGATGGCAATGATAAAAAATTATATTCTCAACAATAAGATTATTGTTTTTGCAGAACTCAACAAATTCTAATGGAGAGTATTGAGGCAAGCTGAAAGGATAAGATTCGAACTCAGGCCTGTTGATATCACTTTGTGTTTTATTTTGCTGTAAAAAGTTACCGATATTAATAAATGTTTCCCTCACTATAGATTCGTAATTATCTTTTAATGGGCTTAGCTTTGAAGTTTTATCTAATTCGGAAACTAATTTTTCGATGTCTGATTCGAAGGTATACTTGTTTGCAGAAAAAACATTAAAAAGTTTATTTCTGGATTCAATAAATGCGATCCCATTGTTACTAAGTAAACTATGTATAATTGAAAGGAAATTATCTGTATTTTGGACATATTCAATTAAGCCTAAAGCGGAAATATAATCAAAACTGTGATCCATATTTAGTGTGTCGGCATCACTTACAATAAAATGTTTGTCTGGATCCAAAGATGGGAACTCTTCACTGAAACGCCGCTTTGCTTCATTAATCATTCTCTGAGAATTATCAATACCAATTGAATTGGTAAAACCACGTCTCACTAATTCAATAGTGAGGCCGCCATCAGCGCAACCAATATCTAAAATATGCAAATTCAAATCAGATGATTTAGATATTTCTGTAAGAACAATATCCTGGCGGACTTGTGAAGTCGGAAATACCATCCGATTATTATCTTCATCATGTGCAAATTTACGCCATTTAGTTGCAGCATTATCCCAAAATTTAATTGATTCTTTTTTTTCGTGATCCAACATAGTTTTATTACCCGATCTTTTTAGCAATTATAATTAAAAATGAGGATTTATTGTTAAGTGGCTTATTTACTATATTAAAAAAATAATTTTCAAATATTTCAACAATTACAGATTTAAGTTCTCTTAACATATTATTGTTGTTAAATTCATTTCTTATTTCAAGAAGCTTTGGGAAAAAAGGCCTTAAACCAACGTCCCATATTTTTAATAGTCGGTCATCTAAAAAAGATTCGCAAACTTCAAGTTTAAATGAGTGCACTTCAAGAAAATCCTTCCAAAAAGTTGTTGTTCGTGGCAACCAATGAGATCTGCCTCTATCATATTGTTTATATTGCTGAGCTTTATCGGCTTTATCGGCTTTGATTAAGCGGATAATTTCCGGATAGTAAAATAGACTATTTCGATAATCTTCAGAAGGAGAGGTGAATATTACATATTGATCTGGTCTTAATACGCGATATATTTCTTTAAAGGTTTGAGATAAATCATCATCTTTTATATCATCGATCATATTTGAAAAAACTGTACTGACCGAATTGTTTTCAAACGGCAGGTTTCGTATATCTCCAACATTAAGGTCATCAAAAACATTTAAATCTTTAGCATTGTTTATAGAATTAACTTTAATGTCAATACCATATCCAATTGGCGATGGTTTTTTAGATAAAATATTTATATTCGATCCAGTATGAGAATTATAAACATCTGTATTCGAAAGATCTATTGAGCCGTAATTGTCAAAATCAAAATTTAACTTTCCACCAAAGAAAATTGATGAAATAAGACCATTCCCACATCCCATGTCAAGGGTGGGATAATGGAAATATGATCTGTATTTATGAAGCGACTTTAGTTGCATAAAATTAAATATTGCAGATTCAGGGCGCAGCCAATCCATTACAAACAATTCATGAAATATTTGATCTAAAAAAGTATCTTTGAAATCGATTTGATTAAAAACTTTTAAAACACAATGAAGATGGTTAAGAAAATTAACAAAGTCTTGATTCTTATAATCAGATAATTTTAGAACTTTAAGCGGGTATCTGCAATTATGGCAAAAAATGTTGTTATTCGAATAAACATTACATTCCGGGCACTTAATTTTATTCAAATATGAGTCAGTTTTTTCCATAGGATAATTCGTTAGATACAATAATAATTATTTGAAAGCTAAAGGTATTTAATTATTCTACATGGGTTGCCATATGCTAAAACATTTTCAGGTATATTTTTAACTACAACGCTTCCTGCTCCTATAATTGTGTTACTACCTATTGATATACCCTGTATAATATTTGATCCGGATCCGATATGAGTGCTGTTTCCAATTAATACATCACCACATAATATCGACCCTGGTGCTATATGTGAATAATCACCAACATTGCAGTCATGGTCGATAATCGCACCTGAATTAATAATTGCATTTTTACCTATTATTACATCCGGACCGATAATAGACCCTGCAGCAATAAAAGTACCTTCACCAATTTTGGTTGTTTTGGATACTATTGCTTTTGAATGCTGAATAATAGGGAAAGAGTAACCAATATCTGAATAATACTTAAAAAGTTGTTTTCTTATATCATTAATGCCTAAACCGACTATTGTCAGGAAAGCTCTTTGTATATTATTAGAATAAAATGATTTTGCATCATCATCTTTCCCTATAATTAAAATATTACAAGGTCCATGTGTTTTATTCTCATTATCGAAGATGCCTGCAATTTTATATGCATTATTTGTATGAAGGGCTTCTGCTACTACTTTGCAATGCCCGCCAGCGCCTATTAATACAATTGAGTCCATAAATAATAAAAATATATTAAGCCGATTTTTGTGTGATATTTGTTTCAAATTTTCTTAAAACAGTCTGGTATTCTTCCATTTGTCCAATATCCATCCACGCTTCATCAGGGATTGGAAAAACACCAATTTTCATACCGGACTGTTTTGCATTTTCAATAATATCAGTTATATGAATGAATTGATTAGCAGAGAGCATGTCAATAATATCAGGTTCCAAAACATACATGCCTGTATTTATCAAGAAGTCAGATTCGGGTTTTTCATCAATATTTTTAAGTTCACCACTATTTTCTGTTTTTACTACGCCATAAGGAATTTTGATATGTTTCATTGAACAAACCAAAGTAATTTTATTATTATTCTGTCTGTGAAAATTCAGAATATCGGCATAATTAGAATCAACCAAAATATCACAGTTTGTTACAAAAAAAGTTGAATCAATTTGTTCTTTTAATAAATAAAGTGCACCACCCGTGCCTAATGGCGTGGCCTCTTCAATAAAGCTAATATTATAAGGCCTGTTGTTATCCTGAAAATAGGCCTTAATCATATTTGCTTTATAATGTACAGATATATGAAAAGTATTAACAGAGTAAGCCAGAAAACGATCTATAATAATATCAATGATAGGTTTGTCATGTATCGGTATCAAAGGTTTCGGTAAAACTTTAGTAAAGGGTGATAATCTTGTCCCCATTCCACCTGCCATAATTACAACAGGAACATCTATATTTTCTTTTTTTAATTCATTTGAACGCTCATTCTTCATTAGGTCATGCAGAGAAACAACATCAAGAATAACATTATTTTCATCTACTATTGGAACGCTATCAATGTTACATCTTATCATAAGGAATTTGATCGATTCTTTTGAATCAGAAAATTTAGCAATAACTGGATTGGCATTCATGATTTCAGTTACCGGCTCACAAATACTTTTACCTGAAAGAATCCATCTTCTTACATCTCCATCAGAAATTGCACCAATTATTCTGCTTTCTTTATCAACAATAAATAATACTTTTTTTTTATTATTGTTGATTAAGCGCCATGCTGCTTTAATTGTAATATTGCTTTCTGAAATTAAATATTGAAGTTCTACCATTTCATCACCTAAATTATTTATTTGTTTTATTGATATGGAACTTGAAAAGGTTTAATCAATTATTAAATCATCAACATTATAGCTTTTAGATGATGTTTTCCCAATCAAATCCCAATATTTGAGAGGTGAAATTCCGTTTCCAGGCCGCTTTATTAATAGATTTTTGTCTGTGAAAATGTCACCTTTTTTAATTTTACGTGAAGCCATAATACTTTTACGGACAATTAAACGGTTTGTTAATTCTGGGGTTGAAATTTGTTTTTGGATAGAACCCAATGATTTTTCAACCTGTCTTATGCTTAAAACCATATTTTTAAGATCATTTGGCTCAATGGAAGCAGAGTGGTCCGGGCCTGGTAAGGTTTTATCTGTAGTTATGTGTTTTTCTATAATTCTTGCGCCGCATGCTACTGCCGCTATTGAAATAGCTATACCTTTTGTATGATCAGAAAATCCGGTTTTTAATCCAAAAGTGTCTGATAATGATCGAATGGTATGTAGGTTTGTATGTTCAAATGATGCCGGATAGTCTGTTGTACAATGAAGAATACTGACGTTTTCTTTTAAAATATTTTGTGCATCAGAAGAGTGGTAAGTGTTTACAAGTGAAGTTCCTGTTGGGTAAGATGATTCATGAATTCTTCCAAATGCTATAATTGACAACGCGGATTCTATTTCTCCTAAAGTTGCCATTCCGGTTGATAATATAATTGGAATATGGGTTCTTGAAGCTTTTAATAAAAGAGGCGCATTTATAATTTCTCCAGAAGCAATCTTGATAAAATCAACACCAATTTGGGATAGTAGATCAATACTTTCATTATCAAAAGGAGATGAAATAAACGATATTTTTTTTCTCTGGGAATATTTGAATAATTCATAATGTGCTTTTGAATCTAATTCATAATTCTTAAGCATTTCAAACTGAGATTCATTTAAGGGCGTATTTTTATTCTGATAAGCCGCTTTGGGTGCATTTTTAGATAATAATTCTTCTGTTTTATAAGTTTGAAATTTTATGGCATCTGCACCTGCTTCTGCGGCGATATCAATCAGTTTTTTGGCTAATGCGACTGAACCATTGTGGTTTACACCGGCTTCGGCAATTATAAAAACGTGATTTGGTGAGGTTGAAATACTATGCTTTTTCATAACTTATATAATTAACTTAAAGAGTGAAAAGTTGAGACGTCATAAAAACCTTTTTTTAGAAAAGAGTTATTAATATTTAATGTTTTTAGAAGGTTGAATATTTTGCTGCTCACCTCTTCATCACCATAAGGATTCTTCATATTGGAATTTTTATAACTTAAAGCAGATCTAATAGCTGAGATGATACTATTAACATCTTGATTACAATTAAAAATATTTTCACAGCAAATACGACCCTTTTGTCGATTTCCAATATTAACAACAGGCAGATTGAAAAAAGGTGACTCAATGATTCCACTGGATGAATTTCCGATCATAATATTAATATACTTTAGGGCTGAAAGATAATTTAATTGTCCCATAGATTTTATTAACAAGCTGGTATCTTTATTAACCGACGTGAATTGGGAAATTTTATTTTGAATTAAATCACTTCCCTCGTCAGCATTTGGCATCGTAAAAATTGAGTTAAAATTAAATTGGGAAATTGCAGTCAATAAATTGTCAATTTGCTTTTCAAAAGACAACTTAATTAATGTAACCGGATGATAGGTTATTAGTGCCGTTTTTTCTGAAAAACTAAACCCAAGATCAGATTCTAATTCAGCGCAGGATTTTAAATTTAATTTACGGATATTATCCAACCCTATGGCACCAAAATTGAAAACTCTATCTGGATTTTCACCCATGTTAATTAACCTGTGTCTATAGGTCTCAGTAGAAGTAAAGTGAATAGATGCCATTTTGGATATTGAGTGGCGGAAACCGTCATCAAGAGAACCTTCAGTAACCTCACCGCCATGAATGTGCGCTATCGGTATTTTATTTATAAAGGCAGAAACAGCTGCTCCAAAAATTTCATACCGATCACCCAATAAGATAACTATATCCGGATTTAATTGATTATAACTATTTGAGATACGATCAATGACATTTGAAACGGCTTTGGAAATATCTGTACCGCAATTATTCCTTAGCGGTATCTCTATTTTATCACTTATACCAAAACCATCCTCAATAATCTTGTCTACAGTATGGCCATATTGTTCAGATAAATGAGTACCGGTAACAATTAACTGCAGGTCCAGAAAAGAATCTTCCTCGATATACTTTATTAACCAGTATAAAAGGCCATATTCAGCTCGAGTACCTGTTACAATACAAATTCGTTTAATAGGATGCATTTATCTTGTTTATCAAAAAAGAAGAACTGGGTAAGCAAATTAATCTTTTCTCTAAGCTTTCAGCTACTGAAAGATCCATTGATGGAGAGTGTTTATACATTGGTAAACTGTTTAAAAGATCCCAAACCGGGCGGATCATAATGTTTGTATTTTTGGATTTATCTAAAACTAAATTTCTGAGGTTAATATCTTCAATATTTAAAATAATAGCATTTAGCCAATAGTTGCTTTTAGAATTTTCAGGTTCTGTAAAAAAAATAACATCATCATTATTTTTAAATAAATTAGAATAGAAATTAGCAAGTTCCCGTTTTTGTTTTATTAGTATATCAATTTGTTCAATTTGAGCACATCCTAATGCGGCATTTAAGTTAGGCATTCTATAATTGTATCCGGTCATATCGTGATAACACTTCCATGAGTGGGTTATTTTTGCGGTGCTAGAAATATGTTTTGCAAGTGCTGCTATACTTTTATTATTTGTTAAAACTGCACCACCTCCACCGCATGTAATCGTTTTGTTTCCGTTAAAACTTAAAGCAGAAACAAGGCCAAAATTTCCCAAATGCTGACCTTTATAAAATGAGCCAATAGACTCCGCCGCGTCTTCTATCATTGTAATATTATATCGACTACATAAATCCATCAGATTTTCAACATCTACAGCATGTCCAAAAGTATGCATTGGAACGCAGGCTTTGATTCTTCTTCCTGTATTTTTATTGTAGGTAAAACCGTCTTCTTTTTTCTCTGATATCAATTTCAAATAATCGGATAACTTGTTTGGGCAAACACCAAGTGTTTCAAAAGAGCTGTCAATAAAATGTGGAACAGCACCACAATATGAAATAGCATTAGCAGCAGCAATAAAATTTAAAGCAGGGATAAGAACTTCATCGTTTCTTTTGACGCCACATACAATAAGGCAAAGATGAACTGCTGCAGTGCCGTTTGTAACCGCTATAGCGTATTTAGAGCCAGTATACTGAATAAGCAAATCTTCAAATTTATCAACATATTTGCCGACCGAAGAAACAAAAGTAGAGTTTATACAATCACATAAATATTCTTTCTCATTGCCATCAAATGATGGTTCATGTAAGTTAGCACCCTCAGGAAATAATTCCTTGAGAATAGTTGTTATTTTATCAGATATTGTATTGTTCATGTTTGTATTTACTGAGGTTATTAGAATCACTAAACCACTTTATTGTTATTTCCAGACCTTTTTTCAAACCTGCAAGACCACCAAACTTAGGTTCCCAGTTTAATAAATTATTTGCTTTAGATGCATCTGCAAACAGTCTTTCAACTTCACTTTTTACGGGTCTTTCTCTAATTGAATCTGATTTAATATTGATATTAATTTTTAATAAATTTGCAACGGTATATGCCAAATCACCTATTGATATTTCGAAATTACTGCCAAGATTAATAACTTCACCAAAGCTATTATTTGAATTTATAGCACTTATAAATCCCCGAGCTGTATCTTTTACAAATGTAAAATCTCTTGTTGGGTGCAACGATCCAAGTTCAATTTCAGTTTTACCATTTAAAAGCTGAGTTATTATTGTTGGAATAACAGCACGGGCAGATTGTCTTGGGCCATAAGTGTTGAAAGGTCTTATTACAGTGACAGGCGTATCAAAAGATCTAAAGTAGGATAATGCCAAATGATCAGCTGAAGCTTTTGAGGCTGCATATGGAGATTGAGCTTGAAGTGGATGATTTTCATTAATTGGAACATATTGAGCCGTTCCATATACTTCACTGGTCGAAGTTACAACAACCTTATCTATGTTATGATCTCTGGCAGCCTGCAAAACATTTAGTGTGCCTTTAACGTTTGTGTCGATATATGTGCTTGGTGAATGGTATGAATATGGAATTCCAATAAGAGCAGCTAAATGTAATACAATATTACAATCCTTAAGGGCTTTAGATACGCCATGGGGGTCTCTGATATCACCAGCAAAAACTTCAAGGTTTTTAATGGAATGTATAGGAAGTGTATCCAACCATCCGAATGAATTAAAAGAATTGTAATAAACGAATGCTTTTACGTCAAAACCATTTTCTATCAACATTTCAGTTAGATGACTGCCAATAAAACCATCAGCACCTGTAACTAATATTTTTGGCATAGTATTAAATAATAATGATTATAGTTAAAATTATTGGTAGGTATTATTAGAGGTAATTCTAAAATATTCTTCGGCATACCTTATGCCGAGAGTACGTAATGAATTTGAATTAAAATGTATTGAATCACCTTTATCAGAAAGCCCTGTTGAACTGACATAACCGCATTTTGGTATGCTCTGAGAAGCTAACTTTAGAGCTTTGTTGACAATAGAAAGAAATTTATAGTTTTGATGGTTATTTAAAAAATCGCCTAATTGCCCAATAAGGATAGGTGTACTGGATATGCCAAGGTCATTTTTAAATGCGGCGATAAAGCCGACAAATCGTTGGTAATACGATTTAGCCCATTCTTCCTTAGTGCAGTCACCTTCTCCCTGAAGCCATAAAATCCCTTTCAAAGTTCCAGTCTTCATGGCAATCTTTGTCATCCTAAGTGCATAATTATAAAGATCAGAGCCTCTTTCCCATTTGTCAAGAAATGAACCTCCACTGTCACATGGAACGAGCCCAATTTTTTTGTTTGGGTTGTTTTTAGCGATTTCCATAGCGAAACTCATACCAAGACCAATCCCGGATTTTGTTGTGATATTTGATCGCATATTGTGAATTGGTTCTTCTGCAACAATCCATTTTCCATTTCTCAACATAAAAACATTATCATGGGATATCATTTCAACTTCATCTAAATTACCCATTCCCTCCATATTTGATTGACCAATTAAAAGGAAAACATCATCAACTTGCACTTCTTTTTCACCAATTTCTAATCGGCTGTGCAATTCATCATATTTCATTAAATGTGTAAGTTTATTGTCACATAGAATATTGAAATTTTGATATAATGGGTCCATTTCGATGGTGTTATTATTAATCGCTGAACTAGCATTTTCCCAGAACGATTTGAGATCAAACTGAACCCACCAGACATTGGAAACATTAGGTACAAAGACACAATCCACTAAACTCAGGTAATTATAGCAATAACAGCAAGTTAAAGCTCTGTCGATCTTCTCTTGATCTAACTTTTGCAACCTATCAATATTGGATAATATGACTATATATTCATCTCTTGATTTTGGTTCTATAGTAAAGCCTAAAGATGAGTATGTAGAATTTATTCCTGTAGTAATAGATGGAATTCCATTAGCTGAAAATTCGATTGCTGCAGTTCCACGAACTGTAACAATTGCATGCGCGATATCATGAATACAGGAAGTTTTAATATTTTCAGGAGCTAATACGATATGTGGATGTTTATTTGAATAGGTATTTGTAAGCTCGGAAATAACATCACCTTTTACTTGATAATGTTTATTTTCAGGGTGACTTTTAACAACCCAATTGACATGCTTGATATGTGATACAATTTCGAGTGTATCTTCAAGCCATTCAAAATAATCATTATGTAACATTCCCCTGTCACAGTGTACTGAGTCAGGTAATATGTGAGACATCAGAAAAACAGTAGGTTTATCAGGATCTATTCCTAATAATGTAGATAATTCATGAATATCATATTTTATTTTATCATTTCCATAACCACCGGGCAGGTATTGAAGCGTATTCGAAGTCATTTGCCCTTTGTGCCTATTTTTAAAATAATTAATTCCAAAATCTATAGCCTTGTGTTTATGATTAAGATAAATATATTCAAAGGTATCCTTATTAATTCCACGATCATGTTCCTTGAGATCATCAGGAGTAAAATATTGTCTTATAGTAAGAGGACTGGAGCCAGGCTTTCTTCCAAAAACAACGACATTATTTTTTATTGATACTTTTGCTAACATTCCATACATATTATAAACAGTATGCCCTAATATCGTTGCAACGATGCTTTTGTTGTTAAATATTCTTTGATAAACTTCATAATACTTAATCGTTTGAAAAATGTAATTTATTAATTTATCATCAATATAATTTATAGTAGATGAACCTGTATCGCGAAGGTATGAATCATAAAGGATGTCTCCAACAACTAGACCATTAATATTAAATTGTAATATATTATTTCTTACTTTTTTAATATCTTTTTCATCCTTTAAACAGTCTATGAATTCTGAATATTTATTTTTATCAAAATCAATATCACTGTTACAAAAAAAGACTTCTTGAATACCAAAAGTAGATAAAAGATTCTTCCATCGTTCAAGAGCATTAGAATCTCTCATGATTCCTGCAATTTTAACATTTTCTCTTTTCTGGAGGTACTTTGCAATAAAGAGATTCCCCAACAAATAAGGTTCAAATTCAACCATTAAATCTACTAAAATGTATTTATATTCTAAATCGTTGATAGCTGGTGTAAATGAATCCCATAATGTTTTGGCGGAGTTTAAAAAGCTTGAATAATAACTATCAGTCAAAATATCATTATAGAACATTTTATATTATACCTTTAGTGTATTATAATTTAAGATATTTATTGCTTGCTGATAGTCAAAATTATTTTCAAACATATTTATTAAATCTTGATTATATTCTCTGCGTGGAAGTGGTTTTATGTCAGAATTACCCCGGCCAGCGCCATAAATATCACCTGAAATATTTGAATACCCTGACCATTTAGATATAAAACCTGAATCGAAAGTTATTGAAAAATGATTACACATTTCCTTCATATTATATGCTGGATTACGTGTGAAATCTTCATATCGGATAAATCCGGTTTGCTGGCAAGCTTCTGCAAATTTTCGATACCCATACAAATATGAATCAAGATTTAATACATCACCTTGCATATGGGCCAATCCGATTAAACTTAGCCATTGATCAATAGGGTGGCGGACAACTGCAAAGGGAATAACATTAAACCTGTTACTTAAGACGTTAGTTGTTGTTAATTTATAGCTGACATTTTTAACATAAGGAACGCCTGTAAAATCAATATGGGTCCAATCCCTGATAACTAAAATTTTCCCATTTTCTTCGCATCTCTGATGAATCAATGCGATAGCATCAGAAAATTTTATATGACCCATTTTAACAAGTGATTTTAAATCTTCTGTAGTTAAAAGGTTAAACCAGGCATGTGCTTGTTCAATTGCTGTCAGCTCATTGATTATGGCAGGATGAATTTCACTAAGCAGTACAACACCTTCCATGCATCCCAGGCATTTGCCGATTAACGTACCGCCAGATCGCGCCATTTGATGGATAACTCTGATAGTGGGTTTATTAGAATTCATATTAATTCTTTGAGATATTATTGTGGTTATTAAAATAATTATATATTTCGGTTCTGACGATTTCGCTTACCTTTTCTGCAAGAAGATTAATGCTATTAATATCCTGATCTGTGATTTCATTATTTTCAGTGAGTTTATGCCGGATTATAGAAAGACTGAGACCCTGTTTTTTAAATAATTTTATTCTTTCAATAATGGAAATAGTTTCCTGACTATATCGCCTTTGGCCACCTTGTGTTCTGTCTGGCTCCAGAATGCCCTCAAACTCTTTTTCCCAAAATCTTAATGTATGTGAAGGAGTATCTGTAATCTTGCTTACCTGTTTAATTGAAAGATAATTCATTTTTCTCATAGAAAATTGTAATTTTTATTAATTAGGCCGGGTTTGGCGAATAAAGGAGAGGTTATTAATTATACAGCTCCGCTCTTTGGGTTACATCCCATCTTAAATTTGAAATAATTTTGGAAGTGTTTCTCTGCCTGATCTTAAGTAATATACTTTTTACAGTTAATTATTTTCATCGGAATTAAAAGATGAAACTTTAACTTTAACTTGAAATTTAGCAAGAAGGGTGCCAGTTGAAATTAAAATCAAAAAAAGCAATAAAAACAAATAGATATAAAATTTAAAGAATTTTCATAAATGAGTAATAAGGTAAGGTTTTGACACTTAAGGTGGAAGTTTTTGCCGTATGTTAGAATTGTTTGAAACTGTCTACCATAACTTGAATCAATTGTTTAAGACGGTGGCAATAGGTGTGTTCATTTAATACTCGATTATGACCGTGCCGGCATATTGAAGAATAAAACAAATTATCGTTGAGGGTCTGCTCAACTAATTCGTGTATTTCATCGGCATGTTTGTACGCGAGAAGCTCTTTGCCGGGTTCCATTAAATTTTCTAACTGTTTCGTCCAGTCTGTTAAGACGACTCCACGACAAGCCGGCATATCGAAAACTCTCTGGTTTATACCGGTTTTCATTTGTCTGCTGGTGGCATTGAATGTAATTTTTGAGACATTATAAAAGTTCGTCAGGTCTTGGTAATAGTTGAGTTCTTTGTGGAGACGGAAATCATCTCCAAGAATGTCCTTCCAACCAGGGTCACCTATAATTAAGGGATTGTATGGTGCCAATTTTTTGACAAGATTAAGCCGATAACTTCCTGTTGCAGCCCAGATAACGCCGGCCTCATAACCAAATGCAGCGGGCTCTTGAAGTGTTAAAAAATGGTGATATAGTTCAGGGAATTTATCTTTTAGTAAATCTCTAACGATAAGGTGTTCAGCGTATTCAAAGGCAGATGCAACTTCATTAAAGTTCTTTAAAAGAGGCCCACTGATATTAAATCGATTTAATATTGAGTTCACTTTAATTTGCATTGAATTACCCACAAAACTTATATCTGTAGAGAGATGTTTCAGTGGGTTATCTGCCAATGGGATTGGTTTAAAAAGGGTTTCATCCACACCTAATGGAAGGTAATGGGCGTTTTCAAAACCGAGCTTTTTTACAATATCGATATAATCAAGATCCCATAAGAACAGAGAAAGATAGGGGGATTTGTTATTGGCATAGTGTTCTATTATCAGCTGTGGACTATCCACATACCATGATGCAAAAGGAATTCGCCCTCGGGTCATCAGATCCGTTACAACGCCTTCACGATCAAAACCAAGGTGATTGATCGTAAGAACAAAGTCAGGTTTAAATTCTCTGATAGCATTCATAAACATTTTTTCAACTGTATCTTTATCCAGTTCTTCACCTTCAATCAGAAAAATCCTGCATTCATGTCCCATGCGTTGTAAAGATCCGTTTATCTCACTTAAAAGAAGATGTCTGAGACTGATGAGCAAAACCTTTACAGTGCTGTTTTTGAAGCGGGGGTAGTCCCACCAGGATTTTGTGTTAAGTGAGGAGGGAAGGGAGGAAAATTTTGAGTTTTGAGTTTTGAGTCTTGAGTTTTGAGTGATAAGGGAAAGAGCTTCTGAGTTCTGAGTTGTCACTGCTGAGTTCTGTATTTCAGATTTGATTATTGAAGCTGAAAGATCCTTTAGATTTCTAATAAAAATCGGATTATCAGGTTCGAGGGAGAGCGCATGTTTGATATGGGTGATGGCTTTTTCGGACAAGCCTTTCTGGAAATAAAGAACACCAAGATCATTATGTGCAAGGGCGTGGTCTGTAAAAGGGTTTAATGCTTTTTCAAGTATTTCAAAAGCTTCATCATTTTTTCCCTGTTTTAAAAGTTGGGTTGCATTATTATAAATCGGATCGATATTTTTTTTGCTCATGTTGGAACTTGCAGGTTTATGATGGTATTGTGCCGGGTCGATTATATTGTTTGCAATAGTTTCAAGGCTGATATTAATTTTTAGAAAATCAGCCAACTTATCCAGAATTTTTTGGCGTTCTTTAGAGAAAAGATCTTCATACTGCATCTTGAAGAGAGGATAGCCCTCTGAATATTTATCGGCCCGTTCATTATATATTTGGTTTAATTGAAGTGCTGTTTCTGTAGAAAATTTGTTTCTTTTAACCATAGATGATGCAACAGCTTCAGGGTTTCTGGATATTCTGATGATTTTAATATTGGGGCCTAATGATGATTTCCAGACAGGGAAGGTGAGGCAGAGTCTGGGGTCCTTAATGATAGCGTGGTTATGGCCATTATAAACAGATAGTATTTCTCTTATGGAACTATCAATATTTACAGAATTGATTTTATCTTCATCAGGCGGTTCAAAACAGAATCCACCGCATTGTTCGAGAATCTGTTCGTTTAGCTTTAAAACGGACCAGCGTTCAAAAAAGCCGTCTTTATTATATTTGTTAGGCTGGATAAGATCTTCTTTATCCCCAACAAAAAAACCTGCTTTAGATAAAATATTTGTCAGAACGGATGTGCCGCTGCGGTGCATTCCGAGGACAACGATGAGGTTTTTGCACTTTAAGGTAGAATTATCGTCATTTTGTGAAGTTATTTGCATTCATCTATTAATTATATGAGTAACAGTATCAATCATTTTTTTATTGTTATTTTTAAATAGACTCAACTTATTCATATCCATTGAATGTTTTAAATCCCGCCAACTGGCAAACCTTATCTTTTTTTGCACTTTCAATATCTTCCGTTACCATTTCCCGAATCATGTCTTCAAATGTTATTCTGGGTGTCCAGCCGAGTTTTTCTTCAGCTTTTGAGGCATCGCCTAAAAGCGTTTCAACTTCCGTAGGTCTGAAATAACGGGGGTCTATTTCAATAAGAACATTACCGGTTTTTTCATCAATTCCTTTTTCACCTATGCCGGTTCCTTCAAAGCGTAGAGTATATCCGGCATGGGCAAACGCTTGTGTGCATAGTTCCCGAACCGAATATTGTTTACCGGTCGCAATAACAAAATCTTCCGGTTCCGGTTGCTGGAGGACCATCCATTGGGCAACAACATAATCCCGTGCATGTCCCCAATCGCGTTTTGCATCAAGGTTTCCGACAAAGAGCTTATCTTGGAGGCCTAAGTTAATGCGTGCTGCAGCACGGGTTATTTTGCGGGTAACAAAGGTTTCACCGCGTATGGGTGATTCGTGGTTGAATAAAATACCATTACAGGCATACATGCCGTAGGCTTCTCTATAATTTACGGTAATCCAGTAACCATAAAGCTTGGCGACACCATATGGAGAGCGTGGATAAAAAGGTGTGGTCTCTTTTTGAGGAGATTCGTGTACCTTCCCAAAAAGCTCAGATGTGGATGCCTGATAAAATCTGGTTTTGTCAGAAAGATTCAGAATTCTTATGGCTTCAAGCAATCTGAGTGTACCAAGGGCATCCGCATTTGCGGTATATTCCGGTGTCTCAAAAGAGACAGCAACATGGCTTTGTGCCGCCAGGTTATAAATTTCATCAGGCTGGACATCCTGGACAATTCTGATCAGATTGGTGGCGTCGGTCAGATCACCATGATGCAGGATAAAGTTTCGCTTTTCAACATGAGGGTCCTGGTACAGATGATCAATTCGGGCCGTATTGAATGAGGATGATCTTCTTTTGAGGCCATGAACTTCATAACCTTTTTTCAATAAAAATTCGGCCAGATATGCGCCGTCCTGTCCTGTGATACCGGTTATCAGAGCTTTTTTCATAAATTCCCCTGAAGGGGGGCTCTAAAAATTGACTTTCAGCAGCAGTTTCTTTGTTATGTGAAAATTTCAATCCTCAAAATATATTATATTATTCCTGTGGTTAAAATTTTCACATGCCTTGAACTTGTACTGAATTCCAAATTTTTAGAGCCCCCCTTAATATAGCAATTGGTAAACAAACCCATTGAAGGGTTTTTTACAAAGCTTACAAAATTTGAATTGAATATTAAAGTTAAATTTAAATATTAAGTTTAACTTTAATATCAGAAATAAAATAAAAGATCTAATTTTTATTTGATATGTCAATAAAGCTAAATTTGTATCAAATTTAAATAGCACAGCTGAACCATTTCGGATTATTTTCCGAAAAGGGTGAATATTTCTGTATTATCCTGGCACCTGAAGACGTCTTTTTAAGTTCATCAGATATATCATTCATCTTTTCGTTGATTGTTTTTTTAACCTCGTCATCTAGTATGATGATTCTCTGCTTTAAACCGAGGAGCCGGATTGACAGCGCCTTCATTTCCGAAGCTTGCTTAAATGATAAAACTTTTCCGGAGTATTTAATGTCGGGCTGATGCGCTTTACTCTTTTTGTCAAGCAGATTGATCTCGAGTATTATTTTATCTCTTTTTTCGATAAGCTCACCGGCATGATCAATATTGTCCATTTTGACAAGGTCACGGATTGATTCACTTATTGTCGTCAGCTTTGTCAGTAGACCAAGCTGCTCATGGTAACCGGCAATCATTGTTTCCATTAATAATAATCCTTTTTTAAAAAATCAGCACGTCATCAAGAAAGAATAATTTAAACGGCAATACCTCTTGAAATTCCGTTTGCATCTGGAAGATCTTTTTCCTTGATGGCCTGAACTTCAGGGCGTGTAATTATTTCACGCCATGCTTTATTTAATTGGCGCAGCATCGTAATAACCTCATCAATGTTCTGAGTGCCGTCCGCGGATATCTTTCCTTTCAGGAGATGAACAACCATAAACTGATATAACCTGTTCAGGTTTTCTGCTATTTCGCCGCCAACATCCATTCGGAGTGCATATTGAAGTTCCTGAATAATATCCTGTGCACGATTGATATTGTTTGCTTTTTCAGGAATATTTCTTTCCCTTATAGCTTGTTTGGCTTTTTCAAGAAAGTTTACAGCACCATCATAAAGAAGCACGACCAGTTTGCCGCGATCAGCTGTTGAAACTTCTGTTTCTCTGTAAACCTGCTGGTTATAATTTTGCATTTTTGATCCCTCCGGTTATTGAATCATTTAAAAATTTATATAATTAATCATCTTGTTTTAAGGCATCGAGCATTGATGTTAATGCACTTTCCTGAGAGCTCAGCTCACCGAGGAGTGTTTCAAGAGCTGTAAATCTTTGGTTAAGACGATTTTCTACCAGGAGCAGTCTTCGCTCTTCCCGTTCAATTTTCAAATCAACATTATCAACGATGTTATTATAATTCTCTGTTAATACGGCCAGAAGACCCGGATCTTCATCTGTATACGGTGCCGTAATGGTATCGGCTTCGATACGTATCAGTTCTGCAATACCTTCGACTTCTGTTTTGTCATTAAGAATAAAAAGATTTGCAACCGCATCAACATCGTTATTTAATGCGTTAATCAATTCAATATCGTTAATTTCCCATCTTCTGATACTGGTGCTCCACTCCAGATCATTAGCTGCAATGGCGATCTGAGCATTTTCAGTCGTGATGCCAATCTGGGCAAGATGGGTATATGTGTCAACTCCATCAGAGAGACCGGGAACAGAGCCGCTGAGAACAGCATTGATTCGCTGCTGAATGATCTGGAATGTATAGTTGCTCTGCATGGGACCGTCATATTGCTCACTTCCCTGTTCAATATGGACGGTCATTGCCTTGATATAATCCAGTGTGGAATTTACAGAATCAACAAACCCGTGGATTTTTTCAATAATAGCAGAATTGTCCGTGTTGATTGTAACCGTTACTGTTCCTGCATCCTGCAGAGATAAGGTGGTGCCGCCAATGACATCACCAACCGTATTGGATGAGCGTTGAATATATTCAGATGCGTCAACGGGATAACCATTAACTTTTATCATGGCGTTCCGGGCGGCCTGGGTTTCACTGAAACCAAAACCGGTTGTACCGCCCATATCGAAATTATCAAGCGTATGAGATATGTTTTCTATATTGTATGCTGCGCCGGTGTCATTGCCTGTAAGCTGAAGATGATAAGCATTATTCAACCCGCTGCCGTCATTAATAATGGATGCGGTTACACCGGGGTTGTCTTCATCAATATTAATTTGAATCAGCAGATCCGTAAGGGTGGATTCAGCCGGTATGGTTATCGAGCGTGTCACACCATTATATGTATAGGAAAAGGTTCCTTCCTCGGAAGTTACCGCAGTTGTTTTTTCATCAATAAAACCTGAATGTGACTGGATTTCAACCTGGGCCAGACCTTCAGAAACAGCAGCCTGAATAGTTGAATTGGTTGCCCTGACAGAAAATTTATCATCAATGCTAACACTACCTGTACTTAATGAGAGTGTAATTCCCTGAGAAACCTCAAGGTCTGTATAGTTGTCAGCCGTTACATCAATCGTTCCATAATTGCCCTCAGTATCTTTCCAGATTATCGAAAAATCATCACTGCCGACAGTGGCACTTTCTGACACCGTAAAGGAAAATATCTTGTTTGTATTCCCCAGATAATTGCCATCCATTGTAATGGATGAGGTGCCGGTCCAGTCATCCAACTGAGCATCGTCGATATTGGTGCTGTAAGCCTTTACTTCAAAAGTAAGATCACCACCTTCGAGAATGCCGTCATCAAACCGGATATAAACGCCGTCTTCAATCTCTATGGTATCACCGGGTGTATAGTCGCTTCCCAATTCAATTGTGCCGCTGCCGCCGCCATTATCACCCGACCACTCAATATGCCATGAGCCGCTTCCAATGATTTCATCAGAAGAGGGTCCTGTGAACGTATAGGTTCGGTATGCGGCACTTCCTATGTCGCTTTTATTGCCGGTGAAATTTCCCAATGATGATATTGCGGTTGTACTTGTTGCCGTAAGATTAGAGATATCCGGTGGAGCGATATCATTTTCATATAAGTTTAACAGTGTCGGATTGCCGGTTATTGATATTTCATAATCCGGGCCGCCATTATCTGCTGTGATAACAAGACGGTATTGATTTGAGTCGGAGCCGTCATCAATAATCGAAGCCGTTACCGCCATTGAACCGGTGTTTCCGGCATTGTTATTGATCAGATTCTGTAAATCTTCAAGGGTCGTTGCAGATGTAATGTCCGCATCATCAATCGTGATAGTTCCCTGATTTCCAACCGATATTATAAAATCCCCGCCTGCGTCACCGATAGCGGTTGTATCTTTATCCAACCAGCCCTGTGAGGCAATGCGGTGTTCAATGTTACTTCCGACGGTTACGGTATGGGCGCCCGGTACGGCAGAGCTGGTTGTACTTACCGAAACAATATCCTCATCTGTGGAAGATGCTAACCTGGAATAGAACCGGATGGCTGTATTCAAGTCTTCCGCATCTGTTTCAAGGCCCAGGAGCAATGTGTCCAGACCGGATATGACGGTTAGTTTCTCTTCCCACTCAGCCTGCCATAATTCAAGGCGGTTGATATTGAAACGCTCAACTTCCACCATCTGGTCAACCACATCGGCCCACTGGGTATCAGACGTCAGGCCGGACATTTGAAATGTACCGGCAGTTCCGGTTGAAGTTATAGGGTCAGCCATTTTGTCTCCATCTGTTAAATATAAAAAAATTACCCATTACTGAGGGCAAACCTGTCACACCCTTTTAAAGCAAGCGTTATGCCAGAAGATGACTGTTATAATAGTCTGTATTTATTGGTATAATTTTTGATAATATCGTCTTTGACTATCAAGCAGGCAATCAGTTCCTTTAAATAGGAAAAAATTTCCTAAGCCATCTTTATGCTTTGTTAATGTGCTTCCAATATGTTTTTTATCGGCAGGGTAATTGAAAATATTAAGAAATACATAATGTTTACAGGTATAACAGGCACCATACACTCTTTATTTATCTTGACATTAATGACATATGACATTAGGTTTAAGACAAATGTCAATTAATGGTTTCGGTTACCGGTGAGCATTAAAGGTGATTTTAGAGGTAACCAACAGAAATTACCGGAGGTGATAAATGGAATTATCTGCCATGATGAATGTTTTGGGCGGCCGGAAAGTACTCCATATGAAACTGCAAAATTCATTTGATTTAATTGAGCTGAGTGATAAAGGAATTACTAAAGATGCCCTTTCTCACCTTGCAAAAAATCTGGGTCTTACAGCAAATCAGATTGCCGCTTATCTGCCGGTTTCAGAGCGTACCGTCCACCGTAAAAAAAGCAGTGATATCTTCGAACGAAATGTGTCTGAACACATTTTAAAAATGGCTGAAGTGATATCATGTGGTATCGAGGTTTTTGAAGATCGTGAAAAGTTTCTGGGCTGGATGAATTATCCGAATCAGGCAATGGAAGGAAAACAACCTAAGGAGCTAATGAGTTCCATGTACGGAATGCAGCATGTTCTGGATATTCTCGGCCGTATTGCCTATGGGGTATACTCATAACGATGAAACTTTTCAGAATTTCATGGACAAAGTACAGTAATGATTTGACAGGAAAAGGTGCATGGCAATTCGGTGGCAGGTGGAATAAAAAATATACCGGCATTTTGTACACATCTGAAAACAGGGCGCTTGCACTACTGGAATTTTCAGTGAATGCCGGTTATCCTTTTTTGCCTCCCTTAAGTCTGTTAACCGTAACTGTGCCGGATGAGATAAAACCTGAGCATATTAGTTTGAAAAAATTGCCCAAAAACTGGAATGATAAGACTCCACCGGTGAAACTGGCAGAAATTGGCACCGATTGGGCAAATTCAAACAGCTCCCTGATGCTTAAAGTACCGTCAGCGATTGTGTTTTATGAGTATAATTATTTAATTAATCCCATGCACCCGGATTTTAAAAAAATTGCAAAAAAAGTTGAACCTTTTTCAGTCGATAAACGGCTTGAAAAAATGATTAATAAAAAAAACAAATAAAATCGTACCTTCAAATGATCTTCATCTGTCTTGCGAAACCGGAGATTTATAAATGACAGACATGCAAAACAACCGGATACCGGAAAATGTAAAAAAAATTCACCTGATCGCTATTTGTGGTACTGCAATGGCTGCCCTGGCTGCCATGCTAAAAGATCTGGGATATGAGGTTACAGGGTCTGACCGGAACGTTTATCCGCCCATGAGCATTTTCCTTGAAGAGAATGGGATAAATATTTTTGAGGGATTTCACGGGGATCATATTGCCGGTGATGTTGATCTGGTTGTTGTCGGCAATGCGGTCAGGCGGGAAAATCCTGAAGCTTTAAAAGTGATAGAAAGCGGGCAATGTTTCTGTTCGATGCCACAGGCGCTGAACCATTTTGTGGCAAAAGATAAAAAGATTATTCTGGTGACCGGTACTCATGGTAAAACCACCACTTCATCAATACTCGCCTGGCTGCTTTACCATGCCGGTTTTGATCCGTCCTTTATGATAGGCGGAATTGTAAAAAATTTCGATAGCAATTACCGTCTCGGTAAAGGGGTGTATATTGTTATGGAAGGCGATGAATATGATACGGCGTTTTTTGATAAAGGCGCCAAATTTCTTCACTACGTGCCGCATATGGCTGTTCTGACCGGTGTCGAGTTTGATCATGCCGATATTTTCAGGGATCTTGATCATGTGAAAAATACATTTGAGCTGTTTATTTCCAGGATACCGGCTGAAAGTACACTTTTTGCTTTTTCAGAAGATGATAATGTTTCTGAACTGATAAACAAGGGGCGGTTTCAGCTTGAAAAATACGGCTGTAATGCAGCGGATAACTGGCAACTTGATCAGATTACAATTGACTCTCCATGGAACTGTTTTTCTGTAAAAAAGAATGGTAAACCATTTCATTCTTTTAAATCAATGATGCCGGGCCGGCACAATATGATGAATATGCTGGCCGCCATCGGCATCTCCCATAAGCTTGGTATTTCGAAAGAGAAAATTACAGAAGGGCTTGAACTGTTTAAAGGTGCAAAGCGCCGTCAGGAGATCAGGGGAGAAAAGAGGGGCATTACGATTATTGATGATTTCGCTCACCATCCGACAGCCGTCAAAGAGACGATCAGGGCTGTAAAAAATACATATCCGGAAAAACGCCTTATTGCGGTATTTGAGCCGAGAACCAATACCAGCATGAGAAAAACATTTCAGGATGTTTACCCGACAGTATTTGATGATGCAGATCTGATTTGTATCCGTGAACCGTCCATGCTTGAAAAAGTACCGGAGAATGAAAGATTCTCATCTTCAAAATTTGCCGAAGATTTGAAAGCACGGGGATTGGATACCCATCTGTTTCCCGACACAGATCAGATAATCGATTTCTTGTGCCAAAATACTGTTTCAGGTGACAATGTATTAATAATGTCAAATGGCGGATTTGACAATATTCATGAGCGGCTGCTGGCGGCATTATAATATCCGGCACTACCCGTGTTCCTATTTTAAAGTATATGTTGTATCCGGAAAAAGATTGTGATATTTTTTACGCTATAGTTGACATTCTTGATATCATTGTAATATGTATTATTTATGATTGTAATCGAGTCACCATACCGGATAGAATTTCTGTCCATCCGCTGAAGGCGGATTTCCGGTTAAATACTTTTTTATTGTATGAAAGGAAAAAAAAATGAAATTTATGGTAGGTTATGACGGAACAGAAGCCGCAGATGAAGCGTTGAAACTTGCGATAAAATATGCAAAAGTTTTTGATGCTAAACTTCATGTGGTTTCATCTCTTGTTGGTGGCCCTGAAATGCCGAAAACTGAAATGGATGAAGCTGAAGATGATATGGAAGCCGCATTGGCTCTTTGTAAGCGTGAAGGTATTCCTTTTGAAAAACATCTGTTGGTTCGTTTTATGGCTCCGGGTGAAGATATTGTCCAGTTTGCAAAAGAAAACAATATCGACCAGATTTTTATCGGCGTAAAAAGAAGATCAAAAGTCGGCAAGCTTCTTTTTGGTTCAAATGCACAATATGTTATCCTTGAAGCGGACTGCCCGGTTGTAACAGTCAAATAAACTTTTATATTTTTAGCATTTTAAGCAGGTCCGTTACAGATCATCAGCTGACGGTCCTGCTTTTTTACTTTCATACCCTCTCCCGGCCTTAATATATTACCAAATGGAGTGTATCATGAGAAAATCCTGTCTGCAGAAGTATCTGTTAGGTTTATCAGTCCGGGTAGTGCTTTTTGTCCTTGTTCTTTCCGGACTTCAAGCCGGTTATGCTGCAGCAGCGGATAAGCATATTCTCTGGAAGGTTGATTCCGAAGTTAATACTGTCTATATACTTGGATCAATTCACCTTATGAAACCTGAAAATTACCCGTTAAGTGCTGTGATTGAAGATGCATTCAATAAATCCGACACGCTTGTTCTTGAAGTTCATATGGACAGTTTTAACAGTCCCGAGGTACAAAGGATGATGCTTGGGTCATCATTTTATCCGGAAGGGATGTCACTTCATAAAAATTTGAAAGAAGAAACTTATGATCTGGCAAAGGCGGAAGCCTCGGAAATGGGATTGAATATCGATAATTTTGACCGGTTTAAGCCCTGGGCCTTTGCGGTTTCGCTGCTAACACTTAAGTTACAGCAAATGGGCTTTGATCAGCAGTATGGGATTGATAACCATTTTTTCAGAAAAGCAAAAGAGGCCGGAAAAGATGTTATCGGCCTCGAGACAGCCGAATTTCAGGTCAGCCTTTTTGCAGATATGAGTGACGAAGAGCAGGACAGAATGCTTCACCAGATGCTTAATGATATGAATGTTCTGGAAGAAGATATGGCCGAAATCGTAAACTTCTGGGAAGTCGGTGATGCGGAAAATCTGGGAACAGTGCTGCTGGAAAGTTTTGAAGCGTTTCCAAAACTTTTGGACAAAATGATTATCGCAAGAAATAATAAATGGTTTGGACAAATTGAAAATTACCTGTCCCAGGATAAGACCTTTATCGTCGTTGTCGGCGCAGGCCATCTGCTTGGCCCGGAGGGTGTTATCAACCTTTTGGAGCAAAAGGGATACAAGATTTCTCAGCTGTAGCACACCTCTCCATATGGAGATTTTTTAAAGATAATATTCTGAAAACACTAATAAAATTACGTAAGTTTGACACTTCAAACGGTCTGTAGTAAAACGACGCAACTATATTTTATTGTCTCAACAGGGAGTAATTAACTTGAAAATCATTATTGTCGGTGCGGGTGAAGTCGGGTTTCATATTGCCAGCCGACTTGCTCTTGAAAACAAGGATGTGGTGGTTATTGATACCAATGAGTCTGCTTTGAAACGTGTTTCTGATAATCTTGATGTACAGGTTTTAAACGGATCAGGAAGCAGTCCCGTCATTCTTGATGAAGCCGGAATAAAATCGGCTGAAGTTTTGCTTGCTGTAACGGACAGTGATGAGACCAACCTTGTGGCCTGCCTGGTATCAAATCTGATATCGCCTTCAACAAAAAAGCTGGCAAGATTACGCCATGCCGATTTTGATAAATACCATGATACATTTCGTGAAAACGCACCCTTTATTGATACGGTCATTAACCCTGAAATAGAGGTTGTCAAAACAATTGACCGGCTCATGAGTGTGCCCGGAGCGGTTGATATAAGTGAATTTGCAGATGGACGGGTAAAGTTTATCGGCATTCGGCTTGATAAGGATGCAAAAGTGGCCGGTGTGCGCCTGTCAAAACTTTCAAGTCGTGCAGGAAAAACGGCACCCCTGATTGCCGCACTTGTCAGAAAGGAAGAGCTGATTATCCCGGACGGGGATGACAAGCTGTTACCCGGTGATACGGTTTATTTTATCTCCGAAGAGTCTAAGCTTCTTGAAACACTTGAATTTTTCGATAAATTTATTGAACCGGTCAAGCGCGTAATGATTATTGGGGGCGGCCGTATTGGTTTCAGGCTCGCCGAACTGCTTGAAAAAAAATCCGTTTACGCGAAGATAATCGAAAAAAATAAAGATTGCTGTTCAAAGCTTGCAGGAAGGCTGAATAAGGCGGTTGTTCTTTGCGGCGACGGATCTGACCAGGAGCTTCTCCTTGAAGAAAATATTCGTGACATGGATGTTGTTGTTACCATGACCGGTGACGAGGAGACCAATATTCTGGCATCACTTCTTGCCAAACAGCTTGGAGCGCGTAAAACGATCACAAAAATAAGTAAATTCAGTTATTTTCCACTTATGACCACCATCGGGATTGAACAGGTGGTCAGTCCGAGACTGTCTGCGATTAACAGTATTTTACAACATATTCGTAAGGGGAAAGTACTTTCAGCTGCCTCTATTAAGGGGGAGCAGGCTGAAGTATTAGAAGCGGTTGCTCTGGAAACTTCTGATATTGTCGGGAAACCATTAAAGGATATTCCCTTTCCCAAAGGCGTTCTTGTCATCGGTATTCTTCGGAACGAAGATGTTATTATTCCCACCGGTTCAAGCGTTATAAAGCCTGAAGACAGAATTATTATTTTTGCACGCCGGCAGGCCATTCCAAAAATAGAAAAAATTCTGGCCGTCAAACTGGAGTATTTTTAATGCGGTGGGCATATCTTTTAAAAATTGTCGGGATTTTGACCATTGCCCTGGGCCTGGCCATGGTATTTACCCTGCTCGTGGGTGTATATTATGGAGACCAGAGTATTGTTCCCCTTGCGAAATCGTCCTGTATTTCAATTTTTGCGGGTGTTGTTATTTTCCTGCTGTTAAGGAATGCCCAATCTGATTATATCAGCCAGCGGGAAGGTATGGCCATTGTTGCCATAAGCTGGACAACCGTTGGCTTGTTCGGGGCGCTTCCTTTTTATTTCGGTAGCGAGTTTACATCATTTACAGATGCTTTTTTTGAATCCGTATCCGGATTTACAACAACCGGCGCTTCAATTTTGACCAATATAGAAGGTTTGTCAAAGGGCCTTCTCTTATGGCGAAGCATTATCCAGTGGCTGGGCGGCATGGGTATTATTGTCCTTTCTGTTGCTATTCTGCCGTTTCTTGGTGTTGGTGGCATGCAGCTTTATAAAGCTGAAGTACCCAGCCCTGTTGTGGATAAACTCAAGCCCCACATCAGAGACACGGCCAAGGTTATGTGGAAGGTCTATCTTCTGATTACCGGTGCCGAGGTCGTCTTTTTATTATTTGGCGGCATGAGCCTGTTTGATGCCCTTTGTCACGCATTCACAACCATGCCGACCGGCGGGTTCTCCACAAAGAACGCTTCTGTCGCCTATTATGACAGTGCCTATATTGATACGGTTATTGTTGTTTTCATGTTTCTTGCCGGTATCAATTTTTCATTGCACTATCAGCTTCTTAAGGGAAAGCCGCTTGCTTTCTGGAAAGATTCCGAGTGCCGGTTCTACATTGCCACACTTTTTCTCCTTATTATTATTGTGAGTATAAACATATATGGATCTGTCTATCAGGGTATTGGAGAATCATTGCGGTATGGTGCATTTCAGGTTGTTTCCATTGTAACAACAACAGGGTTTGCCACAGCAGATTATGAACTCTGGCCATCCATGTCTCAGCTTGTTCTGCTTCTATGCATGTTTCTCGGCGCATCGGCCGGGTCTACCGGTGGCGGTATGAAATGCCTCCGGGTTATGCTCTATTTCAAATACTGTTATAAAGAACTTTTTTCCCTTATTCACCCGCGCGCCGTCAAACAGATCAAAATTGCCGGTAAACCGATCTCCGAAGATGTCATGAGAAGCGTACTGGGTTTCCTTGGCCTATATATGGGTATTTTTGCCTTCAGTTCGGTCATTCTGGCATCGATGGGTGTAGACTTTGTTACCGCTTTTGCCGCTGTAGCATCATCTCTTGGTAATATCGGTCCGGGTTTTGGTATGGTTGGACCGGCCGAAAACTATGCCCGGATTCCTATGATGGGAAAGTGGCTCCTGATTTGGTGCATGCTGCTGGGTAGGCTTGAAATCTATACGGTTATAATTTTTCTGGTACCGGAGTTTTGGCGTAAATAGTTGAGACCATTGAAAAACTATTTTTGTAAGTATCGCCTTATTTTTCCATAATTTAGGGAGTAACTTAAACTTTTCCGATGGTCTTTAAATATTTTCAATTAAATCACAATTATTTGTTGACAAGAATTCAAAATATCGTTAGATAGCTGTTTCTCATGAGGGCCGTTAACTCAGTCGGTAGAGTATCTGCCTTTTAAGCAGAGAGTCGCTGGTTCGAGCCCAGCACGGCCCATGAAAAATTAAGTTTGCGTCCCCATCGTCTAGCCTGGTCCAGGACACCGGCCTTTCACGCCGGCAACAGGGGTTCGAATCCCCTTGGGGACGCCACTTTAAAAGCAATAGGTTAGCACTCATCAGTGTTAGCCTTTTTTGTTTCAGGAGTACCGTTTTCGGGCATCAGATTCTTAGATTTGATTTTTATC
>JAIPEE010000033.1 GCA_021737275.1 Desulfobacterales bacterium | reverse complement strand
GCCATACCCTTTAATCCCATAAGTTTGGTGATCGCTGCTGTCAGGGTTGTCTTACCATGATCAATATGACCGATCGTACCCACATTTACGTGCGGCTTTGTCCGCTCAAATTTTTCCTTCGCCATCTTCTCGTCCTCCCTGTATTATATTCATTTTATATAATTTACTATTAATCCTCATCGTAATTATCTCTTGCCAACAACTGGAGCCCACGACCGGAATCGAACCGGTGAACCTCTTCCTTACCAAGGAAGCGCTCTACCGACTGAGCTACGTGGGCATCAACTTAAATCAAGTATACTGAATCAATAGCTCAGTATAAGTTGGAGCGGGAGACGAGATTTGAACTCGCGACATCCAGCTTGGAAGGCTAGAGCTCTACCACTGAGCTACTCCCGCCCGTTTTAATTCTTTATATGAATTAAAATATTTAGCAATAAACAATTACCCTACTCGCGCAGTACGCAGTATTCTCATGCAGGCAGCCATGCAGTTAAAACAATTCCGGTAACCGGAATCTCCTACATACAGCTCACGATGAGGGTGGTGGTGGGGGGAGGATTCGAACCTCCGAAGGCTTTGCCGACAGATTTACAGTCTGTTCCCTTTGGCCGCTCGGGAACCCCACCAATCATTATCTTTCACTTGGAGCCAGAGACAGGAGTCGAACCCGCGACATCCTCATTACAAGTGAGGCGCTCTACCAACTGAGCTACTCTGGCCCAAAAAAACAATCATAAACTAACTGAATGTTATAAAACGATTCTAAATACAGATATCCTTACCATTAATCAAATCTTATTATTTTACATTAGACTTAATTATCATATCTTTAATCTGTTTATCTTCGTTTATCTCAATTTTTCTTCGAAAATTGATTTATTTACAATAATTTGATTAATTTAAATTATTATTTACCTTATTAAAGATATCACTTTATAATTCAATACTGATTTATGGCATATTATTACATGCTAAAATTAAATATATCCATGATTACAATCAGTTAATGAAAATCAGACTTTTGCACGACACACTTCCTTATTCAGTAAAACCTTGACAAGCTTTCGCTTTTTCGTGTAATCGGAACTAAATTTACCACAAGCATTGCTTTGTATATTCTTATACGAACCATTTACAAGGAATTTATTTTGAATAAATTAAATTTTTTCTTTTTGCCCTTTTTAGCACTTTTGTTAATCACCGGTTGTAACGGATTCATTTCAAAAAAAACCGTGCCCCAGCCAAATCAATCAGAATCACCCTATCCTGAAACCTTATATGCCGAATATACCGATATAACAGACCAAAACGTCATTGCACCCATTCCCATTCAATCAGCTAATAACGAAGATATCGATCCGGTAAATACGGTGCCCATTAACGTTCAGTCAGCACTGGATGAGGCAATTGATTTTTGTGAAGCCTCACAGGAACTGTGGCAAAAAGGGGATCTCGAAAAAGCCATAAAAGCTCTTGATCAGGCCTATTCACTTATTTTAAATATCGATACTGAAGATAACCTGGATCTTACACAGCAAAAGGAAGATCTTCGCTACCTTATATCAAAACGAATTCTTGAAATATATGCCTCACGCCAGATTGCGTTGAATGGCAACCACAAAGCCATTCCCATTGACCTTAATGAGCATGTAAATAAAGAGATTTTACTTTTTACAACCGGAAGAGAAAAAAAGTTTTTTCTGGAGTCTTACCGAAGATCAGGAATATATCAGCCTCAATTTGCTGAAGCGCTCAAAGAGGCAGGTCTTCCTGAGGAGCTTTCATGGCTTCCCTTGATAGAAAGCGGATACAAGGTCAATGCACTTTCTAGTGCCAGGGCTCTGGGTTTGTGGCAGTTCATACCTTCGACCGGCTATAAATTTGGATTAAAAAGAACCACTTATGTTGATGAACGGCTTGATCCGGAAAAGGCGACTAATGCCGCCATCGCATATCTGTCTGAATTACATCAGCTTTTTGGGGACTGGACGACATGTCTTGCCGCTTACAATTGCGGTGAAGGACGTGTCCTCAGAGTTATCAGGTCCCAGAATGTTAATTACCTGGATAATTTCTGGGATCTTTATCAGCGTCTGCCTCGTGAAACCGCTCGGTATGTACCCCGTTTTCTGGCAACACTTCATATCATCAACAATTCTGAAAAGTACGGCCTTGATAAGGTTGAAAGACATGAGCCTTACACTTATGAAACCATCATGGTTTCAAAACAGATGCACCTGAAAAATATTGCAAAAAGCATTGGGGAGACCGAGACAACATTAAAACGCCTTAATCCTGAACTACGCCATAATATTGTACCATCCGGCAAATATGCGCTCAGGGTGCCTGAGGGCAAGGGTGAAACGCTTATTGCAAGCCTCGGCAGCATACCGGTTGCCTCCACCCCTACCCCTGCTTTTATTTATCATAAGGTTCGAACAGGAGAAACGCTCTCCACGATTGCGATCAAGTATCGCACCAGTATAAAAAGTATTATGAGCGCCAACAATCTACAAACAAGCAATTATATCGTTGCCGGGAAAACGCTTAAAATACCCGGAAGCGGCTATGTCTATTCATCATCTTCATCTGATGCTGTTTTGCCGCGACCTTCAACATATACGGTAAGACGAGGTGATTCGCTTTGGATCATTGCCAAACGGTATGGCACAACTACCAAGAAAATCCAGGAAGTGAACAACCTTAGAAACACTCAACTTCAGGTTGGCCAGGTTTTAAAAATGCCCGGATCAGGTAATATTAAAATTGACGGCCTCAAACCATATAAGGTCAGATCCGGAGATACGCCATACACGATTGCCCTTTCACATAAAATGACCCTGACAAGATTTCTGACCGTCAACAATCTGTCAAAAAGATCATTGATTTTCCCCGGGCAGACATTATATGTAGAATAATTTTTTGCCCTCGTAGCTCAGTGGATAGAGCATTGGATTCCTAATCCATGTGCCGCAGGTCCGATTCCTGCCGAGGGCACCATCAACAAAAAAACGCGCTACAGGTTAACTGTAACGCGTTTTTTTGTTATTCCGGTTTTAAAACTTTCTTATTTTGTAAACTTATAAAAAAATAACGTCATACAAAGTGTGTTAATTTTTCAGGTATGAAAACATACATATCGTATGTCGAGTGCCTTAAAAATTAATGCAACGCAGTAGATTGAACTTTTAATGGCGCCATTTTAATTAAAATTTTGAGGATACTTAGCCTTACTCTTAGCCACTTCTTTAGTTATCAATCGTTTTGTCACAAGCTGGTTCAGACAGGTATCCATTGTTCGCATACCATATTGCGCACCTGTCTGGATTACATTGGGTATTTTGGCAATATCTTTCTCTCTGATCAGGTTTCTAACAGCCGGTGTTCCAACAAAAATTTCTGTCGCCAGAATACGACCATTCCCCCGCGCCTTTGGCATCAGTATTTGTGATATTACCCCCTGTAGACAACTTGCCAGCTGGAGACGAACCTGGTTCTGCTGATGAGGCGGAAAAACGTCAATAATACGTTCTATTGTCTGGGGGGCATCCGGTGTATGCAGTGTTGCAAAAACAAGATGTCCTGTTTCTGCTGCCGTCAGGGCTGTTGAAATTGTCTCAAGGTCTCTCATCTCACCCACAACAATAATATCCGGATCCTGACGTAAAACCCGCTTCAGCGCTTCGGGAAAAGAATTGGTGTCCGAAAATACCTCTCTTTGCTTGATGATGCTCAGCCGGTTAGTATGAACGTACTCAATGGGATCTTCAATACTGATAATCACGCAGCTTCTTTCACCATTGATCATATCAATCATACTGGCCATTGTTGTACTTTTGCCGGTACCGGTTGGCCCTGTAATCAAAACCAGCCCATGAGGTTTTCGGGCAAGTTCATAGGCAATATCAGGAAGATTCAGTTCATCCATGGGTGGAATTCTGTTCGGAATTCGCCTGAATGCGGCTTCAACATTACCCTGCTGGATATGAATATTAACACGGAACCGGTCACCGCCCTGAATCCCATAAGAAAAATCAAGCTCTTTTTCAGCTCTGAATTTCTGTAATTGCATCTCAGTAAGAGCCTCATAAATAAGCTCTTCAAGATCCTCCCTGTACAAAACACCAAACTCATCAAGTCTGACAAGTTCGCCATGTATTCTTAAAATCGGCGGCATACTGTCTGTCAAATGAAGGTCAGACGCATTTCTGTCCTGGGTAATACGCAGCAGAGTATTAAGTTCCACCATGATACTATTTTCCTCTCAGATAGGCATTAACAACATAAAATTATTGACCTTCTTACAATAATTTATTAAGATACACATTTAGAATATTGTTTTAATAATGAAAAGTTTTTGTGTCAGTTATTTACTTAATCGTTATTAGTATTTAAAAAACTTTTACATGTCAAGAATGAATCAAATACGGTTATAATTATTTCTTGTGTATCAATTTTTAATTTGATACTAGATGTTGCGTTTTTTATTTAATTTTTCCTGAAAATATTTTTTATATAGCATCTCAAGTGGGTATATTGTTTTAAACCATATAATCCAAGAAGCGGAGCTATATATTATTAGGTACTCACAGAAAGACGGTTTAATCAAAGAAAAGGATTTATCTTTGAAACTTGACATGCCTGATTGGAAAGTGCTTAAAACGATTGTCAAAATATCATCTTTTTGGCTTGAAATCATAGCTGAGAGTATCGTTGATGAAAAAGGTGATACCATTGAATATTGGCGCATTGAAAAGGATGACTCTGTTATCGTTATCCCATTTTATAGAGACGCGATAATACTTTCAAAACCATTTTATAGACATGGTGTAAAAAAAACAACTTATGATTTCCCGGGTGGTAGGAATAAAAAAAATCACGATCCTGCTGTTGGCGCATTGACAATATTACAACGTGAATTAGAAATCAAAGAAAAGGATATTATTTCCATTAAGCCCTTAAATAAAATCCCCTGGCATGTTAACAGCTCCTTCTCAAATCAGAGTCTTTACGGCTTTATAGCTGAAATTTCTTCTGACGTTTCATTCTCCCGACAACAGTGCATAGAAAGTTTTTCAATTGAAGATGATATGAAAATGCTGTTAAAAAAACTGACTTGCCTTCAGTGCAGATGCGTTTTACATGAATTACTTTATAATAATTACTTTAATCAAAAATAAAAATTGTTTAACCAAACTTAATTCAAAGGATTCCTTTTTATGAGTAAAAAAGTTATTGTTCTCGGTGGTGACGGATTTTGTGGTTGGCCCACGTCTCTTTATCTTTCTAAACATGGATATGAGATAGTTATTGTAGATAATCTCGCTCGAAGAGATATTGATACTAAAATGGGTTGTAAATCTCTTACTCCTATTGCCAGTATTTATAAAAGAATTGAACGCTGGGAAGAGCTGACCGGTAATAAAATTAGATATTATAATTTTGATATTTCACGGAATTACCACAGACTCCTCTCTCTTTTACAGGAATTTGATCCCGATGCCGTCGTCCATTTTGCGGAGCAACGTTCTGCGCCCTACTCAATGAAATCATCCCGCGAAAAACGTTATACGGTAAACAATAATTTGAACGCCACTAACAACCTGCTTGCCGCTATAGTTGAGGCCAATCTGGATATCCATGTGGTCCATCTTGGCACTATGGGCGTCTACGGTTATCAGACTGCCGGATTGAAAATACCGGAAGGTTATCTGAATGTTACCGTAGATACTGACCAGGGGAAGCAGGAACTGGACATCATGTATCCTGCAAGCCCCGGCAGTATATACCATATGACTAAAACCCAGGATGCTCTGTTTTTTTATTTTTATAACAAAAATGACGGTTTGCGTATAACGGATCTGCACCAGGGAGTTGTTTGGGGCACAAATACTGATGAGACCAGCCTTGATGAAGTCCTGATTAATCGTTTTGATTATGATGGTGATTTTGGAACCGTTTTGAACAGGTTCCTTGTTCAGGCAGTTGTTGGCCATCCACTCACTGTTCATGGCATTGGTGGCCAAACACGAGCTTTTATCCATATAAAAGATACCGTTCAGTGCGTTAAACTGGCCATTGACAACCCGCCAAATAGAGGGGATCGTGTAGATATTTTTAATCAGGCCACTGAAACACATAATGTAAAATACCTGGCTGAACTGGTGTCAAAATCGACAGGTGCTGAAATTCGTTATTATAAGAACCCCAGAAAAGAAGCCATAGAAAATAATCTCATGGTGAAAAATGAAAAGTTTCTTCAATTAGGTCTGAACCCCATTTTGTTGGAAAACAAGAAAGGTCTGATGAACGAGGTGATGGAAATTGTCGAAAAGTATAAAGATCGTTGTGATGACAACTATATAATCTGTACTTCCTGCTGGAATAATGAAATTGAGCCTGATCACGAGGGCAAAACGACTCCCGAGGCACTCTGATACATACCATGAAATTTCTTTCAGATTGGCCCAATAACTTTATATTTATCAGGGAACGATTTAAACGTTATTGGGCCGTATTAGTTTGGTTGCTTCTTGACCTCTGGCAATTTGGACGTCACCGACTTCTGATAATGTTGAGCGCCAGTTTTTTATCAAAAACGCTTCTCAGTTCAGTTTTCATACTTTTATTCTTATATTTGAGAGCGCTTGAGAAAGGCAAGGCGTCATGGCTTATTTATTTGCCGGAAGGGATGGCAATAAGTGACCTGTTTTGGCCGGTTGCGATAGCAGGTTCTGTTTTTTTTATATTCAGCAGTTTGCTTGACATTATCGTACTTCAGCAGGTCCTTGATATTTCAGCCCGTCATGGTGTTGATGTCTCACGAAGATGCCTGTCTAAATTTTTTCCTATTCTGCCTGACCTGAAGGGAATGGGATCAAAGCCTTTTCCAGCGGATACAATATATTTGAGCACCGGCGGTACGGATATTTTGTCGAGAGCGACTCGTACTTTACTGCGATCGGTGCCTTCCGTTTTTCAGTTTTTATATGGGACCATTTTGCTGGTGCTGATTGATCCATTAACTGTTATTACGGTTGCATTAATAGCTATTCCAGGTTTAGGTTTTAGCTATTTACTTAATTCCCGAATTCTGGAAAATGAATATAAACTTCCTGGATTAATAAAAGAACGCAAAGATCTTGCGATCTCGCAAGCAAAGATAATGGCCAGACAAAAAATCCCCCCTGATGAACAGGTTATTCTGAATTTTGATAATAAGCTTCCTCTTTTTCACGAAGTTCAAACGATGCGTTCTGACAGAGTTCTTAACAGACAACGAAGCGATACGCTTACTAACCTCATAATCGGTGTGGCCCTTCTTGCCGTTCTGGGACAACTCGGATATGGGGCGCTTACCGGGGAGCGGGAGTGGACTGTTGTCATTACTTTTATTGCACTGCTTCGGCATACAGGTAATTCTCTGGGGAAGATCCTTTCCTCTTTTGCTTTTTTTTCAAGGCTATATCTGAAGATTCTCCGTTATCCTCTTTATCTGGGATATCCGGGATTTTTGCCTTCCGGAAATAAATTAAAATCGACAGAAATAAAAAACTCCCTTCGTGTTGGTGATTTGCAAAAGATACAGGTTCGATCTGGCAAAACATATCATATTTTTTCAAAAACGCCCTTGACCCCATTAAATTTATGGTTTTTTGTTTATTGTCTGTCGAATAATAAACTCCTCAGAGCAAAGGATCTTTTAGAAAAAACGGTTTTCTTTGATAATGAATCAGCATTTGAAACATATGCCCAGGACAATATAAAAAGCAAAGGGACGCTTCTGTTGCTTCAATTTAAATTATGGCACAAGATCAGCAAAGAGGTTGTAAGCAAGTTTCCAGACGCCACCATAGCGGTTTGTTATGTAAATGTGCCTAAAGGTCGAATCAATAAGGATAACGACAAGGATACATGGATTTTGCCGGCAGCAAATGGACAGATGGGGTTATGTACATCAGACTGGCTTCTTAAACATCTGGATGAAATTGAAACAACTTTATCCAAAAAGAATATATCTGAAGAAATACAGGCTGATGAAGATGACGAAGATGACGAATAACTTTTAAGAAATCAGGTACAATTATATGAAATTTTTTATTACCGGCGGTGCCGGATTTATCGGTATAAACCTTATTGAGTATTTGAATCTCTCCGGTGATCATGAAATCACTGTGCTTGACAATGAGATTTTAGGCAATCGAGAACACCTTGCCGGCTTGGACACCAACTTCATTAAAGGAGATATTCGGGACCGGGATCTGTTGGACCGCATTATCCCCGGACAAGATGCAATTATTCATCTGGCAGCCGATACAAGGGTTATGGATTCCATAGAAAATCCGGTTTTTAATTTTGATGTCAATGTAAACGGAACTTTTCAGCTTATGGAAGCGGCTCGACTTGCAGGTGTAGAAAGCTTTGTGGCTGCTTCCACAGGCGGAGCCATTATCGGTGAAGCCGATCCACCAGTCCACGAAGGCATGGTTCCCCGGCCCCTGTCACCTTACGGTGCATCAAAACTCACAATGGAGGGTTATCTTTCCGCATATGCAGGATCATATGGCCTTAAGTCAGTAGCACTGCGTTTTACTAACATCTTTGGGCCGCGCTCTTTCCATAAAGGCAGTGTGGTTGCTGCTTTTATGCGCCGAATTTTAAATGGTGATCCTTTAATTGTTTACGGAGATGGAACGCAGAACAGGGATTATCTTTATGTTGGTGATCTGGTAAAAGGCATTGTTAATGCTGTTGAAACCGGAGTAAACGGCGTATATCAACTTGGCAGCGGCCAACCTACTAGCATAAATGAATTAATAGCACAGATTGAATTAGCCATAGGATGTTCTCCCGGAGAGATATCGGTTCAATATAAAGATTTTCGTGATGGTGAGATCCTCCACACCTGGGGCAAAATTGATAAAGCGCGTGATGCTTTTGCCTTTAATCCTGAAACGGATCTGCTTGAAGGGCTTAAGAAAACATGGGCATGGTTCCAAAAACAGTAACGCCCTTTTTCAAAAAACTGTTGGGAGGTTCTATTTAATATCTGATAAACGTTGAACCTGTTAAAGCTGCTTCTCTGGCGTTTGCTGAGCTGATTACCCCTTATATACCTCGCTTCGATTACAGCGGGGTTGAATTTTTTTAATTCAGAAATTTATTTTTTTGGAAATAGATATGATTGTTTTTAATAATGCTTTTGTTTATATCCACCACCCTAAGACCGGAGGAACTTTTGTTACCGAAATGCTGCGTAAGATTGCCCTGGGAGATGATGGAATAAATATTCTGGAACTTCCCGAATTAAAGCATGCCGGTATAAAAAAAATTCCTTCTCTATCTCGTAATCTTCCGATTGTAACAAATGTTCGGAATGTTTTTGAACACTATGTGTCACGTTATACATTTCGCTGGTGGGCGGATCCTGTTTATTCAAAAAAAATGTTTGATATGGATAAGGTTCTTAAGATTTACCCTGATTTCCCAGATCTTACCTTTTCAGAATTCTTACATCTTTTCAATAAATGGTCTTTGCGGGGCACTATTCCTGAGAAAAAAGCAAAAGCCCTTACAACACGAAAAATTGGTTACAATTCATGGGTACTGACACGCCTGACCAATGATAATCCCAGAAAGTTATTGAGTGAACTTGATACCATAGACGACGACATTCTCAATCAAAAATTTAAAAATATTCATTTTCTTAAAACTGAAAATTTAAATTCCGACCTTTTTGGACTGCTTCAACATTATGGAATTAAAGATGAAAAAACCAGACCAATTTTGGACGCACTACCAATTCTTCCTCAAAAAGGTGGACGGGGAAAGCGGAAAATGACCTGGAATAAATATTTCAGTGAGGATGATATTAAATTTATTTTGGAAAGAGATCGCCTTTATTTTCGCCTTTTTCCTGATATGGTTCCGTAATTATTAGGAATATTTTTAATCTTCTTCTTATACTAAAGCTTAAAGCCATCTGATTTTCGAAAAACATTTGATTCAGACACCTAAAAAAGCTTATTATTTTAGCACTCTATTTTTTTAATGGAAAGTGCTGCCGTCAACCTGAATCAAATTTTAAGCAAAAAATACATTTACTTTGTATTTTAAGAATAACAAGCCATGACTTCTGACATTCTTTTATTATTTGAGTATAGAGAAAATATAGTTGGAGTTGTTTTAAATGAATAATTTAATAAAATTTAAAAAATTTTATAATTCACTTCCTCATATGCGGTTGTTTGTTTCAGAAAAAAAAAGTTTCTTTGGTGTTCAAATCCAAAGTGTGCATCTACTACTATAAAACAAGTTATAGCCCAGGGAATCTATCCCTCATTAAAAAAAAATGAAAAATTGCGCGTACATAATACAGGGGTTTTAAAAGATCTGGCACTTCGTAAGTTGCTTCCGAACTATAAATTAATTCATGAGATACTGACTGGGGACGTTTATTTTAAATTTGTATTTGTGAGAAACCCATACCTTCGTCTTATTTCTGCTTATGAAAATAAAATAAACAGAATGATAGGAAAAACAGATTTGTGGGAGAAAAAACCAAAAGCTGAAGTTTTGAGGGCCTTACAAAAAGACCCATCTCAGATCAATCAACCTGTAAGCTTCTCAGCGTTTGTTGACTTTGTAACTTCGCAAGATCCCGTTTTATCCAATGGGCATTGGAGACCCCAACACCTGGTGATTGCTTCTGATAAAATCAGCTATGATTTTATAGGAAGATTGGAAAATTTTACAAATGATATCGAATTTTGTTTTAGTAAGTTTGGATTTTTGTCAGAAATATCATCATTTGAAATGCCTGAACGTAAGAAAACACAATATACAAAGTCTTATTCTAAAGAACTTGCTATCAATAAAAATAAAATTATAAAATTTTATAAAAATGATTTCAAAAGATTCAGATATGATGAACATCATATTCCTGATTGCTAATTTTTTTAATGGTTAGCTCTATTGTTTATACCTCTGTTCGGAAAGATTGGGACCGGATAAGATGTAAGTAATATTTACAAGCTTTAACAAAAAACACAAATCAAAATTATATAGCTCAGATAGTCAAATATTTTAATAATCATTTGTTTTTCAAAGTTTAAAAGAAAGTTTACAATTTCACCCGCTAATTTAGAACAGGTTTATAATGAGTATTAATAAACATCCAAATTATCCTGATTTTCTTTGCATTGGGTTGCAGAAAGCAGCAACAAGTTGGCTATATGATCAGTTAAGAACACATCGTGATGTTTGGATGCCTCCGGTCAAAGAACTTCATTTTTTTGACGGTGCGTTTAATTTCATCGCAACTCGCAACAAATTTGGACACCTGGTGAAAAATATTATAAAAGGTGAATTATATGATATAGATGATTTGTCGTTTTTTCGAAAAGCCATGCTGACCGCAAAAGCCGATGAGCAAAAAGAAAAACGAAAAAGGCATTTATCCTTAAGATCGCAAAACGTTAATCACTTGGGCTTGGATAATCACAAAATTGAACGGTATGAATATCAAGCAAAAAAAGTCGAAATCGATTGGTATTTATCTCTTTTTGAAGGAGCATCCCGTTCAGTAACTGGCGATGTGACACCAGCTTATTCGATTTTGTCAGAACAATATGTACAAAGAATTGCCAAATTAATTCCGGAAACAAGTATAATCCTAATTGTAAGAAATCCAATTGACCGTGTTTGGTCGCAATTAAGGATGAGATTGCGGCATGGGAGCATATCCCGTGATCAGTTATGTTCCGAATCTTATATTCGTAAAGTTCTTATTGAGGATCCAATTCCAAACATTATCATGAGGTCATATCCCAGCGTAATTTATCAACGTTGGGCTATGGCTTTCGGAGAGTCAAAAATCGGTTTTTTTTTCTTTGATGAGATTTCTCAGTCCCCTGAAAAGGTTCGCCGAGATATTTGTGCGTTTTTAAAAATATCAGGTGATCCAAAATTTTTTTCTATTAATGCTGATTATGACAAGAAGGCTAACGTCGAAAAGTTAGAAATGCCTCTCTCAATAAGGATTTTTTTATCTGATTTTTTCAAGAAAGAAATTGATAACTGCAAATCCCTATTTGGTGGACCGGCAAAAGGATGGGATTGAGAAAGGATAACGATCTCTTCACAGGTAAAATAGTTGGTTATGTCATTTATATAAACCCTTGTTTTTATATCTTCCGGTCGGTTATCCATAAGAAATCAGGGGAAAATATGATTAACCAAACAGATCAATGACGTTTGTCTTGTTTGCACAACTACCTAAAAGTGCTTTAACAGTTCGGAATAAAGCCCTCAATGAGCGGAGAAGTATACGGCTGAGAAAATTTACCAATGGAAAGATTCAGGGAAACTTTCAATAATAAGCTTGTTCTCCACCGAAAATAAGAAGTGAACATCATGCACTGAATGAAATAGTAGAATTCATTTTTTAATAGGAAATGATATGCCGGTTAAAATTTTAGACTGTTCTGATGCCATTAAAAATCTTAAAGAGAATCCGTATAACAAGTGGCCATCATTTGACGAGCCGGACAACAGATTATGGCCATATGCATTACCTTCGATTCAAAAAGGATTTTCCTTTGAACCGGGTGATAATGTATTTACGATGGGATCATGTTTCGCTCGGAACATAGAATCAAGGCTGATTGAAAATGGGATTCATGTACCAACCAGAGATTTTATTCAGACTCAAGAAGGATTAGCTCCAGGATTTTTAAATCTTTATTCTGTTGCTTCAATATATAATGAACTTAGCTGGGCACTTGATTCGAATGATATTTATGATTTTGATAATAATTTAATAGAAATTCAACCTGATGGGTTTGTTGATATTCATTTGGCCCATAGAGTTAAAATTGCTCCCCAAACTGATGTTATTCAAACAAGAAAGTCTATTTTGACCCTTACATCTTCTGTTCGTAAAGCAAAAGTTGTCTTGATTACATTAGGGCTTGTCGAGTCATGGTGGGATCGTTTGACGAAAAAACATTTGAATGTGACCCCACATAAACAGGTAATGAGAAAATACCCAAACCGTTTTGAACTTCATGTTTTGGATTACAATGAAGTGCTAAGTTATTTAGAAAAAAGCCTCTGCCTGATAAAGCAATATGCTGAAGAAAGCATACGGGTTGTGTTAACGGTTTCTCCGGTTCCGCTATCAAGGACTTTTACCGAGAAAGATGTCTCGGTTGCGAATTCTTATTCGAAATCATTGCTACGCACAGTTTCAGAAAAAATTGTTCAGGATCATGATTTTGTAGATTATTATCCAAGCTATGAGAGCGTCTTGCTCAGTAATCCTGAAATGGCATGGAAATCTGATCGAATTCATGTAAAATCAGAGATGGTTTCTGTAATCATTGAAAGAATGATAAACGAATATCTCAAGAAGGATAATATTAAAAAATCCAATCAAATGCCTTTTGAAAATCAGGCTGACTACCATAATGATTTGTCTGGCGGGAAACGGGTAAATAACGTTGAACAAGATAGTTTATGGAACGAATTTGTTGATGATTTTCAAAGTGAAAGATACATAAAAGCAGCAAAGAAAGCGGAAGAACTTTTATATTCGAAACCAGATGATCCCAGACTTTATTTCTGTCTCGCAAGAAAAGCATGGAGTGATGTAAGCTGGATACAGTGCCTTGAACATTTAGACAAAGTGGATTTAGGCGGGAAATACAAAAAAATGGTTTTAATTATGAAGGCAGAATCTCAAATAGAAATCGGAGAGCTGGACAATTCTGTTAAAACCATTGAAGAATTAGAAAAGATAGTTGTTAAAAGAAATGGGCAATTACAATTCCTGATCGCACGGTTGAATGAAAAAAGAGGTGATATTGAAAAAGCGGCGGCTTCATACAAATTAGCTGTTCAGTGTGCTCCCGGCAATGATCGAATTTTGAAGCACTATCAAAGATTTTGTCAAAAAAATAATTGTTCGTTATCATCGATTGAGAATTGAAAAGGAATTAACATATTCCTATCTCCAGAATATTGTTTAAGGACAAATAAATTTGAAACTAAAGAAAAATCAGAATCCACGACAAGAAAAATATTCTGCAGGTATAATACTGGCTCAGGAGACCGAGGTCGTTATAAATCAGTTGGAGATTTGTTACTACCTTCAAATAGCGGACCATTTAAAGAGTGAGGGGCATAAAGTTGATTTTTTAACCATTACGCCCAGAAATCTTGAAAAACGCTCCATTAGATCTGAAAATGATCATTTGGTACTAAGTCAGATACGGGATGCCGGTCATCGAGTTATCTGTGAACCATATCCAGACAAAATGCCCAATATTGATGATAATGGCCAAGCAGCGGAAGTTCCCTTTCTTGCTTATGAAACTTTGAAAAATCGTAAATATGATGTTATTCATTTTCAAGATTATTTTGCGCCGGCCTATTACTATCTTCTTGCCAGAAGAGAAGGACTGTTACAGTATCCGGCCTCAGTTGCCGTCCATGTCTATCAACCTTTACTTTATCGGCTTATTACAGGCCGAACAGCTGTTGAAGACTACTCGATTCCGGCACGATGCACTATGGAACGCTATTGTATAGAGAACGCTGACGGCATTTATGTTCGGAGTGAGCCTGTTCATGATAAATTGACGAAACTTAATTATCTTTTTCATGAATCCAAAACTTTTTTTGTGCCTCAGCCAGGCTCCCTGACATCACATTCAGTAAGGAAGGCTGCTAAATCAGCTAACGGAATTACCAAAATCGAAGAGATACTATTTGCGTCCCCTGTTAATCAGAGTGCAGGATTTACAACCTTTGTCTATGCGCTTGAGGTATTGGCCGGTCGAGGTATCAGTCCCAAGCGTGTTTGCATTCTGGGTTCTCAGGATGAAGGTTTTTCCTGTGCGGATTTTCTTGCAAATTATAGAGCAAAATGGCCCTTTGCAGTTGAATTACTGCCGTCGGCTTCCGCTAAAACCATTCAGATGAAGATTGAATCCCCTGAAGTTCTTGCAGTGTTTCCTGCTTTTTATAGTTCGGATATTATTTTGCCCAATATTGCCCTGGCAGCCGGTCGTCCCTTTCTTGCTACCGAGACGGCTGATCTTCGCCGTTTATTGCCGGAAGATCTGTTTGCTGAGTATTTTGTAGCTCCGCATCATCTGGCATGGGCAAACAGACTTGGAGAAGTTCTTCGTCATGGAATCGCCCTCCCCTCTTGTGAGATAAAGAGTGATTTTGATAGTTGGTGGATAAATCAGCACAAGATTCTTCATAAAACCGTTCAGGAATATCGCCATCAAACCTCTGTTTTTCAGCAGCATGAATTAGTTAGAAATGGGACGCATAAAGATCCCATGGTCAGTGCTTGTATAGCCCACTTCAATCGACCGGATGTTATCTGGATGTTATTGGAGTCACTTCGATCTCAAACTTTTCGGGATTTCGAAGTGATCATAGTAGATGATGGAAGCAGTGATGAAAATTACAAAGAACTGAAAGCTGTTCTTACCGGGTACCCTGAAGTACAACTGGTCCGACAAGAAAACAGGTACCTTGGCGCAGTACGTAATACCGGCGCACGACACGCAAAAGGAAAGTATCTTTTATTTCTTGATGATGATAATTACGCTAAACCCGAGGAGATCGAAACGTTTGTCCGGGTAGCTGAATTTACTGACTCAGACATTCTAACCTGTTTCAGCGATCTGTTTACGGGTGAAGGGTTGCCCGATCAGGATACAATACTGCCCACAACCCGCATGCCGTTTGGATCTGATCTTTATTACGGTCTGCTGCGTAATGGTTTTGGTGACTCAAATTGTTTTGTCCGTCGTTCTGTCTGGAAAGACCTTGGCGGCTTTACTGAACATTATCGTATTGGCCTTGACGACCACGAATTTTTTTCCCGTGCGGTAATTTCCGGATACAAGCTTTTGGTAATTCCTGAATCTCTTTTTTTCTACAGGCTTGCAGGTAATCCCATGCGCCAGGCCCATGTGAACAGGAAAGCTGATTTTATACGGGTGTTAGACCCCTACCTGGAAAATGACGTTATAGATCCTGAAATGCTGCCGCTAATTTTTACTATTCGTAATGTTTTTAATCTACGTTGATAACTTATTAAAAAAATTATTTATATAGAATTTTAAGATAAAAAACATAAGGATTATTTCCGTTATGCAGAAAGATGATTTTAAAATCCGCTACTTTCCTGATCTGACTTCTTTTCAGTCCGACGCCACTTCCCGCAACCTGAAAGTTTGTATTGCCACTGAAGAGATTGTTGGCCCGGTCAGAAATGGAGGCATTGCCTCAACCTATTACCATCTGGCACGAATGCTCGCTGATGATGGACATCATGTAACGGTTCTGTTTCTAAAGGGGAATCGCTGTGAAAACGAAACAATCGAGCATTGGGTCAAGTGGTATTCTAAATTAGGAATCAAATTCGTTGCACTTCCATTCGAGAGTATTTCCCAGTATGGGTTCGCTCCTTTCTGGCAAAGGCGTTATTATGCTTTTTACCGTTGGCTGTCCGAACAAGAGGAACCCTTTGATATCGTTCATACCTCGGAATGGCGTGGCGGTGCGTTTTATACGTTGGGAGCCAAAAGACTTGGCTTGGAATTCCAGGATACTTTGTTTCTGGTCAAATCCTCTTCACCCCATATCTGGAACCGGCACTACCAGATGCGGACCATAGAAAACGATAGCATGCTGGCGTGCTCTTTTGCTGAACAAAAAACTATCGAATGGGCCGATATTGTCATTGGCGGCAGTGCTCATCTCCTCTCATTTATGGAGCGGGTCGGTTATCGTTTACCTGAAGGTAGAATGTATGTCCAACCCAATGTGGTTGATCTTCAGGACTTGGAGATCGAAGAAACCCGACCGGACTATGAGTACGGCGACAAGGTTAAATCCGATGAGCTGGTATTTTTTGGCCGTTTGGAGGCCCGCAAGGGGCTGGAAATATTTTGTGATGCTCTTGATCAATTAGCTGATAGTGATGGTTTAAAGCCCCAAAAAGTTTATTTTCTTGGTAAGCAGGGACAAAATATGCCTTCTTATCCATATACGCCCAATATCGAATATATTAAGCTGAAGGCTGCTAACTGGCCTTTCAAGGTTGAAATTTTACCTGATTATGATCAGCGTGCTGCAATTAGTTTTCTTTGTGCAAAACCGAGAATTGCGGTAATGCCTTCGCTCATCGAAAATTCAACGATGACCGTCTATGAGGCCCTGGTACATAAAATACCTTTTCTGGCAACTAACGTGGGTGGAACGGCTGAACTGATCGCCCCCGAGTTCCATGAAGAGACCCTTACAGAGCCACATCCAGGTAAATTATCCAAAGACTTACAGCATATTCTTGACACGGGTGGAACCGTTGCAAAAGCATCTTTTGATTACAAAGAAAATTTAAAAACATGGCGCCATTTCCACGCATGGCTTTCGCAAAGACTTGCTCTTGTTCCTGTTAAAAAAGTCATTTCTGAATTATCTTATGATTCTGCTGCTCTTGAGAGTGATCCCCGTCCGGTGCGGCCGATTGAACCATGTGTCGGAAAAGTGCAAAATACGGGCAATGTGAAATTGGCGGCTGTTGTATATCACCACGATGCACCATCAGGCCTTCGCATGACCCTGAGTTCACTTTTGGACCAAGACAAAGAGGGCTTTGATGAAATAGTCGTTACTACAGATGGTAAGGTCTCTGTGGCTCATCAAGCGTCTTATAACCGACTGAAAAATGACATGCCGACGGTGGTTTTTAAGGAACGGGAACATCAGTGTGTAGCTGAGTGTTATAATTCTGTCCTGAAGGACATTTCCTCGGAATCGATCGTATTTTTCAGGGCGGGGGAGCACCTGGCAAAGTCGGATATGGCACACTCTATTAGAACAAGTTTTCAACATCCACATGTTCACATGATAACCGCAATTTATGATCATATTCAGGATCCCGTTGAAAGTGATCAGGGAAATACGATCGTCCGCTATCGATATTTACCCATGGGTGGGGATATTGCCGCACATCTTTTACATGATGGCGCGCTTGGGGGATCATGCTTTGCTGTGCTCAAGCAGCTTATTCTCGATAAGGGAGGATTTCTTCCAAGCTACCATATTTCACATGTGGAAACAGAATTTTTAGCTCGTTGCGTTATGGATGGTGAAGAATTATGGGTTCTTCCCAGAGTTTTATACGAGTCATATAATACCTCAAAAAATATCCATTATAACCGTGAAAGCGGTAAGTATATGCGCATCCATCCTTTCCTGGCGTCAATGACCTATTCTATGAAGCGTTTATTTCTTCGACTTGGAGAAAACTATGGTACGACAACTGAAGAAAATTTTAAATTCAAGCAATCTAAAGCAAAGATCGGTTTTCGTTTTAATGTGCTCAAGACCGCTCATCAAAGTGATATGTCCTCAATTGGCATGGGGTTGATTTTTGAAATTGAGACCGGACGCTTTACCTGTATTGTGAGGAAAAGCCAAGTCGATATCGATGATGGTAAGGTATTGGTTAAAGCAGGTGGTTTGTTGATGGTTAATTTACCACTTGAACCCCTAAGTAAGGACTACTTAATGGCTAAGTGGAATTTTAACTTACAGCCGCCCAATAAGTCGCTGTCGTTAATTACATTTGACTGTGCTACTGCTTCCAATCATTTTATTCGTTCAGTTACAGCAATCTGGGGCAGTGATGAAATAGTACATATTACATCACAAAAACATATCGTTGTCGGTGAAGTAAACGAAGTTAATGCAAAAAATTCACTTTCACCAAAAAACAGACCTTCTCGTGGCAAATCAAAACTAAATAGCGGATTTATGAATTCAATTAAGCGCCGATTGGCAAACTTAACTGGAAAATAATATAATATCACATTTCTTAACGGATATCAGATAGCGGGCAAATTAATTATGGCACAAAATCGTTTTGTATTAATTGCATCTCAGCGAACCGGATCTAACATGCTGGTTTCAACTCTTCGCACCCATCCCGATGTCATCTGTTATGGAGAATTGTTCAGGAAAAACAAAAAGAGACTCAAAGGATCAATAAAAATCATTTCTGAACTTGATTCACATTTTCAGGATGAGAAGATTCAGCAAGACAGGTGGCGAGATTTTCTGGACGCTGTCGCGGTTGCATCGGAAAACTTTGAGTTTGTAGGATTCAAGCTTATGGTCAATCAAAATTCAGATGTGCGCAGAGGACTGATTGATGACCCCGGCTATAAAAAAATTTTATTAAAACGTGAAAATGGTTTGGCTGTTTACTCTTCAGACAAAATTGCCCGTGTTACCGGGCAAGGAAGTGCAGGAAGATTTGCAAAAGTAAAAACAGCAAAAGTTGAATTTATACCAACGGATTTTGAATCCTATTTAGAAAAATATGAAAAACGATATATTACTGCTGAAAAAGAACTCAAAGAAAGCGGTTGTAAGTATTTGAGAATTACCTATGCAGCGCTTTGCCGGCCGGATGGTATTAGAAAGGTTTTATCCTTTATCGGCGCAAACCGGTCACTCTCATGGAAAACACCAACAAAAAAAAGGAATACATCGACTATTTTAGATCGTTTTACCAATAAAGAACAGGTATCCGAATATCTTTTATCAACCGGAAGACAAAATTGGTCTGTTGAAAAGATATAGCTTAAACTCAAGAGGAAAATTTATAATGAATATAAATTTTGTAATAATAGCGTCGCAAAGAACAGGCTCCAATATGCTGGTTTCCGCACTGGAAAATCATCCTCATGTTCGCTGCCACGGAGAGCTTTTCCGCCGCGAGAATGTTAAAATGAGTGGGGCCCTAAAAATATTGAAACTGTTGACTGCAAACTTCCAGTCCGTGGAATATCGCGATACGCATTATAAGGAATACCTCGAAGCAGTTAATGAAAAAGACGGAAAGGGTTTCCTGTTTGGTTTTAAACTTATGTTCAATCAGTCAGAGCAAGCTATGAACTGGTTAATTCAAGAGCCCCGGATAAAAAAAGTGCTGTTATTTCGTGAAAATTTACTTGCAATGTATGCATCTCATCAGATCGCAAAAGCAACAGGCCAGGGTGCAGTCAGGGTTGGTGGGGAAGTCAGGCAGGCAAAGGTAGCGTTCAATCCCAAACATTTTAAACGATTTCTAAAAAATCATACCAAGCGATATAAGGAAGCTAAAAAACAACTAAAAAAACGTCCGGCGAGTGAGTGGATTGAAGTTGGGTATCCTGAAATTTGTAAAATCGAAAAAATTGCCGGGGTGATGGAATTTCTTGGTGTTGACGCCAATATTGCGCCCATAATCATAAGCACTGTGAAAAGAAACTCAAACAATATTGTGGAGCGATTTATTAACCCTGATGCGGTAATTGAACACCTGAAGACTATCGATCGAATGGCGTGGGCTGAAGAACACGTAGATTGAGATAGCTTACTTGATAAATAATATTATGACCATTGAAAAGTATAAATTATATGCAATTAGTAAAAAAAAATGAGCGGGTAGACCGGGAAGCGATGGCCCTGCAGCGGCGTAGAATTTTGTTTCCTTTCACCTGTGAAGCGTTACCGCATCTCTGGCCGCCTTCGGAAACAACACCTTTTGTCGGCAATATGATCGAAAAGAGTAACGTAGCTGTTGTGATTGTTTGTCCGCCGACACTTACCGGATATGAATCTCTCTCCCGCCATACTGCTGAGCTAATCTCAACCTTGGTACAAAACGGCGTTCGTCCCACTCTTATTGATTTAAGCGCTGAAAAACAGCGCAAAGAGACACTGGCCGCTATTAAATCATCCTGGCCCGAAAATTCAGTTATATACCGACAGGTAGCCCCTCCCAAAGTTCCTGCTGTCCGCGGACCGCTGGGACAGGCAGCTAAAAAAGCGTACTGGCTTTATGAGTGGTTGAAAAATCAGTGTTTTGATGTTGTTCATGCTCCCGATTTTTATGGTACGCTTTATTTCTGCCTTCGGGCCAAAGAACAGGGTATTGGTTTTTTAAGTACCAGATTTGTAGTTCATTCGGTTGACAGTATACTGCCAAAGATTTTGGGAGAATACATAAGTATCGACGATATTCAACTGCTTCCCAGAATTTATCTTGAGCGGTCCAGTATAGAGCTTGCTGATACCGTTCCTCTGCCATGTGAAGCTTCACTTCGCAGGCTTCTTGATGTTGGTATTTCAGTAAATTCAGGATGTATAGAACATTATCCATGGCCTGTTGATCGTATGACCGCCAAAGCCGCATTCAAGACTCTGAGCCCGGAAGCGACCTTCCCGCCGGCCCGGCGTGTTCTTTGTCTGCCAGGTACTTCACGACGTGGAATTGCTCTTTTTTGTAAAACCCTTATGCGGGGCTTTTCTGAGAAACACGTCTCACTTTCTGTAAAATTTGGAGTTCCTTCAGCGTCCGAAAAGGACTTTGCAGAATATATTAATGCGCTTACCGCTGATTTGCCATATTCAATAATTGTTCAGCCCGTAAATAGCCGTAATGCCCTGAGTGAATTATTACTCAAGGAGCCTGATACCTTATGTATTTTCCCTGTGGTAGATGATTCTAATTATTATCAATTGAAAGAATTGGCCGCTGCCGGAATACCGCTACTGGTAGCTGACCGGTATATCGCCGAAGAATTCTTCGAAGATGCCGCCCTTGATACTTGTTCTTGTGCACCATTACCTGATGTCATATCCAAACAAATTTTTTACAGGTTAGATAATCCGGATACAGTTCCGGATTTAAAGGAAGAGACGCCCATACCGTCTTCCTGGGTAACGCCGGCTATACCGTTGTCTATCCATAATCAGGACAATGAAACACCCCTGGTTACGATCTGTCTAATGCATTTTGAACGACCGCATCTTGTCGAGCAGGCCCTTTCATCGATCGAAAAACAGACATACGGTTCTTATGAAGTAGTTCTCCTGGATGATGGCAGCCTGAAAAAGGATACATTAAAAAAACTTGAAGAAATTAAAAAACGGTTTTCTCAAAGAGGCTGGCAGGTAATTCGCCAGCAGAACCTTTACCTTGGCGCAGCTCGTAATACTGCTGCCATGGCAGCCAATGGCAAATACTTATTTTTTTTGGATGATGATAACATACTCAGGCCCAATGCGCTGGAAGTTTTAGTCAAAGTGGCTGAACATTTAGAGGCAGATGTAATAGCCGCCCTATCGGACACTTTTGAAGGCAATGATCACCCGGACTCATCCGCTTATGCCTCCCGTCGAATCATCCAGGTTGGGGATGATCTGTCATACGGTTTTTTTCGAAATGCTTTTGGTGACAGTAATGCGCTTATACGCAAATCAACTTTTTTAGCTCTGGGGGGCAATACTGAAGACTATGCTGTAGGAATGGATGATCAGGAGTTTTTCGCCAGAGCGGTTTTAAATGGATGCAAGATCACAGTTATACCGGAAGCACTTTACTGGGCAAGACAGATGCCGACACGTCTACGGAATCTCCATTTTAATCCCAAAGCCGGTCATGTACGTGTTTGTCGGGCATATCTTCCATATGTCCCCACTAAGCTACAGCCTATGCTTTTGTTGGCCTCGGGGATAATGGAGTCAATTTTTGAAGGAAAAGACATTACTTTAGGTGCTTATCTGACTTGCAAAATACGGCATATCGCCCATAGTCGGCTTGGTACCAAATTACGATTTGGTTTTATTGGCCCGATATTAAGAAGAGTTCGTCAGCTTTACCGATAAAAGATGAATACCGGACAAAATCCCGAAATATTAATACTCATGGGAACCTATAATGGTTCTTTATATATTGAAGATCAGATAGATAGCATTCAAGCCCAGTATTATGAGAACTGGCGTCTGGTAATCAGGGATGATGGATCAACTGATAACACGTTAGAGATAGTCAACGCTATTTCTCAGAAAGATAATAGAGTTGAACTTTTATTAGATAATAAAGGAAATTTGGGCGCCACAGCTAACTTTGCGGTTCTCCTCAAATATGCTAAAGAAAACGCTGCACGATATGTTGCCCTGGCCGACCAGGATGATGTCTGGGTAAAAGGTAAGCTCGGCAGACAACTTGACGTGATGTTAAATGCCGAACGTGAAAATGATGGGACGCCGGTACTTGTATATTCAGACCTCATGGTGGTTGACCGTAATCTGAAATCCGTTAGCGCTTCAATGATGGCTTATCAATCGATTCATCATGAAGTTGCCCGCCATCTCAATGTCCTGTTGATTCAAAACTATGTAACAGGGTGCACAATTTTATTTAATAATGCACTTTTAAAAGTTGCAGTGCCTGTTGCGCCGTCCGCATTGATGCACGACTGGTGGCTGGCTCTTTGGACTGCTGTTTGTGGCAAATTGAGTTATATTGATGAACCGTTGGTCTACTATCGTCAGCATGAACATAACGAGATCGGGGCCCTGAATATCAAAGGTCTGTTCGTCCCCCGAAAAATATGGCGGTTATGGAAGGATGGAAATCAACGGTTTATCAAAAGCATTATTCAAGCTCATGATTTTTACAAAATAATTGATGAAAAAAATATATCCGTACCGCTGAATTCAAAAGAATTTATAAGAAATTATTTACGACTCTGGGACAAGAAACAATCAACAATATTTAGAATGAATAATCTTATGCGGTTGGGCGTGAGGAAACAAAATTTGTTAGCACATTTAATTTTTGTTTTTCGCTGTATATTGTTTCGTCATTTTACCAATACAAAGTAAGGTTTTTAACCTGTTCGTAATTGTATTAACTAACAGCGGAAATTTACAAGAAGTGATATTGATGTCACAAATCTAATTACCTCTCATAGGGGTAGGAGAAATTGAAAACCCAATGAATCAGTGGAAAGAAAAATTTGGGATCGTACGGATAAGGCCAGATGAAAATCGGTGTAGCCGAAAAGAGGTCTCAGAATTATGAGATCTGTTTCTGTTGTCTTAGTTAGTTTCCATACCGGCCCAGTCCTTTTTAAAGCCGTTTCCTCGGTATTGAATCAATCTGAAATATGTCAGGTTATTCTTGTAGATAACGGTAATCCCGATACTGCACTTAACGAACTCTCTCAATGTTTTGCTTCTGACACACGTTTCGAACTACTGACCGGACATGGCAACATCGGTTTTGCCGGAGGCTGTAACCTGGGTGTAGAATCTGTAAAGGGAGAGTTTCTGTTACTGCTCAACCCGGATTGTATTATCCCGGACAATGACAGCATCTGTTCGCTGATAGATACGGCTAACAACCTGGAAGGCGACTGCCTGCTGGCACCTCGCCTTCTCAATCCGGACCAAACTGAACAACAAGGTGGCCGCCGTGAAATACTAACCCCCTGGTTAGCCTTTGTTGAAGGGACAAAACTTTACAAGCTTTTCCCCAATCATCCCTACTTCAAACGTTTTAATATGCATAACCAACCCCTTCCCACCGAGGTTACTGAAATTCCGGTAACCAGTGGCGCTTGCATGCTACTCAGAACTTCTCTTTATCGCTCCCTTGGTGGAATGGATGAAGGCTTTTTTTTACACGTTGAAGATATTGATTTTTGCATGCGGTTTAGAAAGGCCGGCGGCCGTATTTTTTTCTGTCCCCATATACCGGTTATTCATACCTTAAGTAGTAGTCAGGTGAGTGAGAGATTTGTTGAATGGCATAAAGTTAAAGGCTTCAGGCGCTACTTCAAAAAACATTTTACCGGGCTTTATCCTGCCGGTTTTATTAGCCTGGTTAATCTGGCAATTTATATTAGATTTTTTATTTTAACATCAAAGAATTTTTTCTTATCACTTTTGAAACGACCCGGATTTAAAAAGAAATAGAAATCAAATGCATTGAAATACATCGCTGTAAGCGGAATCAATGCCGTAGCCTATGTATAAGCGTTTACCACTATTATACAAATTATATATGCTTTTAATTAAAAGATAAGAATGGACAGGATCTATCGGAAGATGGGATTGAAGGGCATAGGATTATAACCAAATGCAGTTTGAGCATCAGAGATATCAAAATTCAGATCCTGATTCATACGCTTGAACAGTTCCGGGCTGTAATCACTATTTAAAAAAAGTCTCGAAACTTTCAACCCTGTTTCTGGAAAAATTGTAGGAACAGGCAAGATCAATGGTTGTTGACTCATTGATTGAAAAATTCTTTTTACCATTTTGCGGTAGGGCAGCGTTTCACCGCCACCAAGATTAAATGATCGGTTAAAGGCGTTTTTATTATCAATAATGGATAACGTTGCTACTGCCAAATCATCTGCATGAACCGGTTGCCTTAGACCATTACCGGGAAGCGCAATAGGAAAAAACTTCCATTTCCTGATGAATTTAGCTATGGCGGCTATATTCTTGTCATGCTGACAATTGTAAATTAATGTTGGTCTGAGAATTGTCCAGGGTTGATCATTTCCGGCACAATAATTTTGTATTTGTTTTTCTGCCTGAATTATTTTCTGTGCAAGGTTCCTTTCCTTAGGGTCTGAACTTTTATTTTTGCTGAAAATGCTTGTTGTACTGAAAACAATGAGTTGCCGGCAGGGTTTTAAATGAGGAAGAAAATCTGGAAGCAGCCAAAGGGGAATAATGGAGACGGCAACGGAATTATCCTCTGGAAACCATTCACTTTGTTGAGTTACATCTAACCTTTCCCATGAAAACTTTGTACTGTCAAAAGTATTGTTTGCTCGTTGAGTTCTTCCCAGGAACTTACCATGATATCCTTTCAAGGAAAGGGATTTAACAAGATGGGGGGTTAAAAGACTACCGGCTCCCAAAATATTGATATATCTATTTTTTGTTTTTAAATCAGCTTGTCTCATAAAATCTCAACCTCTAAATTTAAATTTTTTCTTAACATATAGAAAATATTTATTTTTTTACAAGAGTACCATCTGAAACAATACTAACCCACTTTCAAGCATAACCCAAATCACTTTCTTAATTTCCTACCGCTCTTTTTCTCATTTTCCCCTTCATCTCTTTCTTTTAGCGCTCAGAACTTATCGCTCAATACTCAGAACCAATCTTTTTTATTCCTGAATTTCATCCAGATCAGACTCAAATTGTGACGGCATCAGATCCGAACCAAAGCTGAAAAGTTCATTATAATGTGAAACCGTTGCACCCACATCTCTTGTCCAGGGTGAAATACTGTAAGTATATTTTGTCCTTGTATAATCATTTTTAAATATGCCAACGGGCAAGCTCATATAGATACCTTTGTCATGATATCCTTGATTATAAAAACCGGGGACATCATCGGTATCCGTATCAGCATACCAGGCACCCAGGGAGACACCGGTATCATATTCTCTCTTTACCGAAAGTTTCCATCCGACATCGCCGGCCAGAAACCGCCCGTATTGAAATTTAAAGGTCATGTCAACCGGCTCAAAATTATAAAACAGATTCCCAAGAAGCGTATGCTGCTCAGTATCAAGTAACGCAAAATGCGCTTCAGGATCACGTTTTCTGACCCAGTCCCCTTCTATACCGATACCGATATCTCCATCTGCAAGAAAAGCAAGAAGCTCTCCGCCAACACCGGCATACATCTCTTCAAGCCAACCGGCACTAAATCGTCCAAGTGAAAACTTATTCAATTTGACAACCTGATCAACCATCAATTGGTCAAAAGCGGGATCACTTCCATAATATTTCCAGGCGTCACTTCTGGTAGCACCCGGCGGCACAATGTTGCTGGATCCTACATCAGAATAAAACGGCAGGTCATATTTTACAGTTGCAGCGCCGCCTTTCCACAGATCCGCATCAACATATGGCTGTATACCCACCTTGAACTGGACAACCCCTGTCGGATCATTCAGAAAAAGCTGAAGATCCGGCTTTATGCCCCATTTATAATCAAAACTTGACTCTTCAGCTGTTTCAAAGAGCAGGTTATCTTTTGAATGGTTTTCTCTGTTCACCAACTCAATTGAAATATGTTTGGATAATTCTTCCCGGGTAAGCTTATTATAAATATAATCTTCAAATATATTCGGTGCGACTGATACTTTTAAAAAGGGAATTTGGCGGCGGGTCAAAATAACGTTTAAATTATCTATCTCCGCTGGTGAATTAAATAACAATATACGTAAACCGCGCCCAACAGCCTTCTGGTTTGACGGATATTTTTTATTTTCATATTCAGCAACAATGCTTTTACCATCCGTATAAACAGATATATTGCTAAATCCTGCATCCTGAAGAGACAGTTTTATTTTTGTTACCATATCGAGGCCATCACGCTCATCCAGAGCTCGCTGATCTTCCTTCCACCACATAGGCGGGTCCGGTTTTTTATGCATTAACGGCTTGCCGAGTTCAGCCTGGAGATGACACATCAGGGCAATGGTATCTCCTCTCTGCCAGGAGAGTCCCAAAAGAACTTCCGGAAGAACCTTCACCCTCATGCCGACATTTATCGGAGAATCAGCGCCGTCAAATACAGCAACCTTAGAATCATTTTCATATTTAATGGAATTGTATTCAGCCAGAAAGTGAAGATAATCATTTACAGCCCATTCAATACCGCCAAAATAGTTCGCATTATCAAACAACAGCAAATCGTTATTATCATTCCCGCCAAGCCGTTTATTTCCGATACCGAGAGTCAGGTCAAACGGATAGACCTGTCTGCTGAATACCAAATATTGAGATTCAAAAAGCTGTGTTCCCTCAATATCATGAAAACCAATTGCAATGGCCGGCATATAACGGGATTCAGGAAGAAGCTGATATTTTATATCAAATGCTTTATCTGTGGCATTACCGTAATCCTCATTTAAGCCCTCAAGGTTAGTGAACTCCGTAAATCTTCCACCAACTTCAAGGCCCGGGAAAACGCCCATGCAGCCTGTCCACCAACGATAAGGATCAGCATTCGCTATACCAATACGTGCAATACCATCATCAAGAACCCGCGCAGTTGGCATTTCAAGAAGGCCTGTCCCCCCCCAGTTTGATGGATTGTCAAAAGGTGCATCTGTTGCAAATGCTGTGAAAGGGAATAATGCCACTATATAAATAATGCAGGATAAAAGAAGTTTCGTTTTGAATAATCCCTTACAAGTCAGCGGCATAAAGTATAATCGAATTCTTTTGTTTTTAGTTATATGGTTTTAAAAAATTAAAAGTTTTACATTATTTCAAAAATATACAATTCCTTGCAAGCATTAATTTGTTGATATTATAAAATTTTCTACCCGGTTACCCTTTACTGTATTTTAAATGCAAACGATTAAATTAAATTTGTAATTCAAAATAGTCGGATAATCAATCTGCGCCTGTCAATTCAAGCCATTATTATGTGTTGATTCTATATAATTCCTTGACTTTACATCCTAATTGGTATTATTTGTTCAAAATTGAACACAATATTAATATCAACAATAAATCCAGCAGCTAACAAGATGTTAACTTAACCAACGTGTTCATAATCCGTTTTACATTTTGTTCTTTAATGCAAAAAGGTTTCTGTCAGTGTATTTTTAAAGATTTGTCATTTTATTAACGAACAGGCATTAACAAATAACATGGAACCTCAGAACAAAGAGTTTCTGATTCTTGAAGCGCTCGACGCTAAAGAAAACATCACACAAAGACAGTTATCCAAACAAACGGGTATCAGTCTCGGGCAGGCGAACTACGTTCTCAAAAGCCTTATGGTAAAAGGGCTGGTAAAATTAGAAAAATTCCACAAAAACAGTAATAAGGCCAAATATGTTTATCTTCTTACACCCAAGGGAATAGAAGCCAAATCCAGACTGGCCGTTAATTTTGTTGTATCAAAACTAAAAGAGTATGACTCTTTACGCCTTAAAATTGAAGAATGCCTACTGGCGCTTAGTGAAGATCACTTTGACAACTTTGTTTTTTACGGTCCGGATATTGTTAAAGATCTGATAACATCTGTAATATCAGACAAAAATATTAATATTAATATTTCAGCACATAAATCAGATATTAATAAATTTGATAAAAGCACCTGCAACGCATCAGGTGTTGTCATTTTTTTCGATGATAATCCTGGTATAAGAACAGAAATTAAAGATTTAACAGGAATTTCATCAAAAAATATTATTTCTCTTTTATAGTCGAATTTAGTTTTTGTTATACTCTGATAAGTTTTATCCTTTTGAAATTGAAAACTGTAATTCAAGAGGCGGAGCTATAGGGTATGGAAACCCAGTGAGGTGTAAGGGGTAAGGTGTGAGGAGAGGAAAACCCGGTGAGGAGTGAGGGGAAGGTCAAATGCGTTTGTCTTTTTTTCTCCTAACTCCTAACCAGGTTTTCTCAGTACTCATCGCTCAGCACTTTTCTTGCTCAGTGCTTTTGTTTTTTCTCCTAACTCCTAACTTTTCACTCCTTTCTGATTTTAAAAGGATTTCAAAAATGCCTTCATTTCTTGAATCAAAAACAGTTTTAGTTACCGGCGCATGCGGCACTGTCGGGCGTGAACTGGTGAAGCAGCTTCTCGAAGATCATCAGGTTAAGGAGCTGGTCGCGCTAGATAATAATGAAAGTGATCTGTTTTTTCTGGAACAGAAATATTCAAAGTTCTCCCAAAGCTCGTTTTTTCTGGCAGATACACGTGATCATGAAAAGCTGCGCCGTAAAATGAAAGATATCAATGTGGTTTTTCACACTGCTGCTTTCAAACATGTTATTCTCTGTGAAAGATCTCCATTTGAAGCTGTTCAGACCAATATCATCGGTGTTCAGAATATCATAAGAGCCGCAGCGGCAAATAATGTCGAAAAAGTGATCTTTACCAGTTCGGATAAAGCGGTAAATCCAACGAATGTAATGGGCACGTCAAAGCTTATGGGCGAGCGCCTGATGACCGCCGCATTCAGCAATCTCCGTGAAGAGGGACCCATGCTTGCTTCGACACGTTTTGGCAATGTTCTGGGATCAAGGGGGTCTGTTATTCCCATCTTCCGTGAACAGATTAAAAATGGTGGCCCGATCACGCTGACCGATCCTGAAATGACCCGGTTCATCATGAGTATCAAAGGTGCTGTCCGGCTTGTAATTGATTCAGCAGAACTTTCCAGGGGCGGAGAGGTTTTTGTAACCAAAATGCCCGTCATTCGCATAAAAGATCTTGCAGAAATTATGATAACGGAACTCGCCCCCCAATATGGTCACAATCCTGACAACATCAATATTGAGATTATCGGCACCAAGCCGGGTGAAAAGATGTATGAAGAGCTTATGAGCATCGAAGAAACCAGAAGATCATGGGAACTTGAACGATATTTTGTGGTTCTTCCTGCTCTTAATGGATCATATGCCAACGACGCCATTGATTACAAGGGGCTAAAATCTAAAACAGTAACCAACCCCTATAATTCCGCCAATGAAACACCACTGTCTAAAGAAGAACTGAAAGCTTTTCTGTACGATAATGATCTGCTCACAGAAGATGTAACGGATCTTCAGCATCCAGCAGAGAGGTATTGGCCCAATGGGGAAAAAAGTACTGAGCGATGAGCGAAAAACCATAAAAGTTTATCCTTTATCAACTTTTAATATATTTTTTTTCACTCAGCACTCAGTACGCATAGCCTAGAACTATTCTTTTAACTCAGCACTTTTTCAAAAATACTTAAACGTTATTATAATGCTACCATCTAAAAAGGTTCTCCCATGTCAATATTGATACTCGGCGGCGACGGCTACCTCGGTTGGCCGACAGCCATGTATTTTTCTGAACGCGGTTATGACGTAACAGTTGTGGATAACTATTTTCGCAGAAATGCCTGTGCAGCACTTGATGTCGGCATGCTTTATCCGGTTCCGACATTAGTTGAACGGGCTAAAATATGGCACGAACTTACCGGGAAAAAAATCAAGGTGGTTGTTGGAGATCTGACAGATCCTGAAGTGATGCGATCATTCTTTAATGGAACAGTCGAATATACCTGGGCCATAGATGACAAGTTTGCCGGAATCCCTGAGACCGTTATCCATTATGCAGAGCAGCCTTCTGCGCCCTACTCTCTTATTGATTATAACCATGCCAATACAACCATATTCAATAACCTGATTGTAACCAACAATCTCATGTTTGCTGCCAGGGATTTTTCACGTGATACACATATTGTCAAACTCGGCACCATGGGTGAATACGGTACGCCCAATATTGATATTGAAGAGGGTTGGCTGGAGATTGAGCATAAGGGTAAAAAAGACAAGTTCCTCTTCCCGCGCCAGGCCGGCTCCATTTATCACACGACCAAAATCATGGATACGGACCTGATGTGGTTTGGCGTCCGTATGTGGGATCTTCGGGTAACGGACCTCATGCAGGGTCCGGTTTACGGCATTGAGACCGAAGAGTCCAAAATTGATAACCGTCTCAGAACCATATTTAACTACGATGAGGTTTTCGGAACCATCCTCAACCGTTTTATTGTTCAATCCATTGTGGACTATCCGCTCACGGTCTACGGCAAAGGCGGTCAGACACGGGGCTATCTGAATATCAACGACACGCTCCAGTGCGTCCATATGTCAGAAAAGACACCCGCACAAAAAAGTGAACTCCGCATCTTCAACCAGATCATGGAAACGTTCAGCGCCAATGATCTGGCAGAAAAAGTCCAAAAAGTTGGTGTCTCTCTGGGATATGATGTAAAAGTAGACCACATCGAAAACCCCCGAAAAGAAGCCGAAGAACATTATTACAATCCCACATATCAAGGCCTGATTGATATTGGTGTCGAACCCCACTATCTGACCGATGAAGTTATGACGGATATGTTTCGGATTGTTGACGGGTTTAAAGACAATATTAGAAAGGATGTTATTTTTAAGGGTATTCGTTGGTGAGCCATCGAATAATACCGAGCGATGGGCTACTTCATTAGTACTGAGGTGTTTTTCAACTCCTCACTCCTAACTTTTTTCTCCTTATTGTATTTTAATGATTTTTTCAGATACTAACTAATGTTATTAAACTCATCACTCTGAACTGAATTTAACTTATTATTATTTTCTTTTTTTGTTGAATGATAAACTTTTTAAAGCATAAATTTCATAATCTTATATCTGATAAAAAATTCTCTGAAATTTTAACCGGTACTGTATGGGCCATGGGATCTCGTGTTATTTCTACCGGAATAGCGATGATCATAAGTATAATTATTGCAAGAGTTTATGGTGCTGAAGTAATGGGTGTCGTTGCCATGCTTAACTCATTTTTTATGCTTGTTACAATTTTTACAGTATTAGGTACCAACACTTCTATTTTGAGACTTATCCCCGAACATATTACTAAATACTCAATCACTTCTTCATATAATGTTTATCGTAAAATTTTATATCTCGTAGCTGTTATCTCTGTCACCACGGGATGCATTATTTATTTCGGATCTTCTTTAATTTCAATAAAAGTCTTCGCCAAACCTCAGCTTACAGTTTTTTTTTCCTTGTCCTCGGTTTTCATTGTTTTTAAATCGCTTATGATTTTTAACACACAAGCGATACGAGGCTTACGTCTTATTCGCACTTTTGCCTTTATGCAGTTGCTACCTTCCTTATCCAATCTTATAATTTTGACTTTACTAACGTATTTAATTTTTAACCAATATAATCCTGTTTATGCTTTTTTTTTCTCATTTATGATAACAGCATTAATTGGAATTCTGATAATAGATCGTAGTTTTAAGAATAATTCAAAATTGTCAGATAGAGTTCATGCCATGACTGTAAAAAAGATCCTTGGTATTTCTTTTCCAATGCTCATGTCAACAACCATGGCTTTTGCCATAGGACAGACTGGCGTGATCATGCTTGGCATATTCAGAAATGAAGCTGAGGTCGGATACTATGACCTTGCAGTTAAACTATCAACCTTAACTGCTTTTGTATTACAAAGCATAAATTCTATGGCTGGATCAAAATTTTCAGAATTATATAATGCTGGAAAAATGGATGAACTTTTTCATGTTGCCAAGAAATCAAGCAAATTAATTTTTTGGATCACAATGCCCATTCTTTGTACGTTAATTGTCTTTGGAAAATTCATTATAACCTTTTTGTATGGTAAAGAATTTTCAGTTGCATATTTACCTATGGTTTATTTGGTAATTGGTCAGTTTTTAAATGTTATTTCCGGTTCGAACGCTTGTTTTATGAACATGACTGGCGATGAAATGAAGCTTCGTAATATTCTAATTACTACTGCAGTTATTACTATACTTTTAGGCTACTGGGTGATACCTATATACGGAATAAATGGTGCAGCTATTGTCGGAATGTTTAGTTATATTTTCTGGAATGTATACGCTTTAATTTATATTAAATTAAAGTATGGCGTTATGATAGGCTATATTCCTATAATATCATGACAAGGATCATTTACTCTAATTCATTTTCATCATAATAGACATTTTATAAATATCATGTTTTTGGCGTTTACTATATGTCTATTTTATAAATATCTCTTTTCATAGCCGATAATTGTAAACTATAGTTTGCAAGCAAACTACCATAAGATTTTTTTTGAAGATTATGACTGATAAGTTTAATTTATCCCGTCTTGATAATGAAAATGGATCAATTTATAGAAATAAACAAATTCGTAGGCTTGCTTTTCTATGTAAAATAATACAACAGGAAGTACTTAAATATAATCAAGCGATATGTGTAGAGTTGGGTGCATACCCAGGAACTCTTGGCTGGCTTTTACAAACTACTAATATCACATTGGACGCAATCGATATCGTTGCTAAATCAATACCAGAAGTTAACCTCAAGTATTATCGGCATATTATAGATGCTGATATTGAAAAACCTATAGTTGAATATCAATATTCATATGATATTGCACTTTCTTTTGCGGTAATTGAGCATCTTGCTAATAATCCCTTAAAATATCTGGAAAACTCATGGAAACTCCTAAAACCAGGTGGCCGCCTATTAATTCAAACACCAAATAAAAGTTATGTAGTGCATAGATTTAAAGCTCTTTTGGGAAAAACCATTGATGAATCTCCTCTGAATGCTTACCTGACAAAAATTTATGAAGGTTTTTTTGGTCATGTGATACTCTATAACATGCATGAATTAAAAGAAATGCTTGAATATGCTGGCTTTTCTATTGAGAATTCCTATTATTTCAATTCATATAATGGATCAAATCACTTAAAACGTCTTCTAATTAATATATTTTCAGTGGTTCCTTCTTTTCGAAATCAGTTTGTTATTGTGGCACGGAAGGTTTAGAAAATGAGATTTAAAAAGCATATAAAGATTTTATTAGATGCATTATATACTTACTATATGTGTAAAAAATTTTCTGGACTTCAGATACAATCAGAAGCAAAAATCGGGTTTGGTACGAAGATCTTTATTGGAAATAAAGGTCGTCTTGTAATTGGTCAAAGTTCTTATATTGGTGCAGATACAACTATTTGTGCTAATTCGCATATTGAAATTGGGAAAAACACATTGATCAATAAAAGTAGTAGAATTGGATGTGCAGAATTTATTCGTATTGGCCGTGGTGTAATGATAGCTCATGGTGTTTCAATTTATGACAATAATAATCATCCGGTTAATTTTGAATCTAGATACAAAATTGCAGAGCACAGATACACTAGTGATCTTATATCATGGGAAAAATCTAAGAAAAAGCCTATCGAAATCGGTGATTACGTTTGGATTGGCATGCATTCGATTATTTTAAAAGGCGTAAATATTGGAAGAGGATCAATTGTTGCTGCTGGAAGCGTTGTTGTGCATAATGTCCCTGAAATGACAATAGTCGGTGGAAATCCAGCTCAGGTAGTTAAGTATTTAAGTTAAATTGAACTTTACTATAGGTTTATGTCTAACAAAACAAAAAATACACTTTTTATAACTAGAATCTTTGGACCACAAGCCCATGGTAGGCGTGAAAAAATATTAGATATTCTTTACAGGTTAAAAAAACTTGGGCACAATATTGACATTGTAACCATTGATGAAGAACCAGATATTCAGAATAGTTTTAAATCTGAAATTTACAACATTGTTGATGAGTGCTATAGTTTAAAAGATCCCTTAAGAATTTTTTCACGTTTTTTACTTCAGAAAAAAACTGATAAATCTTCTATTAAGCGCATGCGCCCTTCTAATCATAGTTGTATTGCAAATTTTTTTCTCTCATTTCCAGACCCTTCTTTATTTTGGTATCTTTTTAACAGAAAGAAAATACTTACGTTTTCAAAAAAACGAAAATATACACACATATTTACTTGGTCGATGCCAAATTCCGCACACCTTTTGGGTTTATATCTAAAAAAACGATTGCCTTATCTTACCTGGCTTCTTTGCTATCGTGATCCATGGAGCAATAACGCTACACTCCACCCATCTCTATTGGTTCGCCGCTTTAACCTTTATTTTGAGCACAATGCACTGAATGCATCTACAAAAGCTATAACCTTTCCGGGTATAACACCAGGGGGTATTGATTTTTTTATCAAATCTTTTGGTCTTAAAATTTCTAATAAAGTGCTATTAGCACCTAATATGGGGTTTAATGAAAATTTGATAAATATACCTCTCCCCAAAATCTATTCTCCCTATTCACATGATGTCAAAACACTACACTTTGTTCATATTGGTCGTTTCTATGGTGGGGATCATTCAGCTGCTACTTTTTTACAAGCACTGGATAAAGTTCTTGAACAATATCCGCTATCGATTCGAGTAGATTTTTTCGGAGATATAATCGATAGTGATTTAACTATTATTCACAATTCTAAGAGGTTAACATCTTCTGTTAAAATTCACTCTTATCTTCCTCAAAATGAAGTATTCAATATGGCAACTGGAGCAGATGCCGCTCTCTGGTTCCAAGCTCAGAAAGCGTTACCTTCAGATAATATACCTTCAAAAATTCCAGAGTATATATCTTTGGATTTACCGATTGTTGCCTTTGTTTCTGAAACAAATAAGAATGATATCGTTAAAAATTTACAGCTTGGTTACTCTGTTTCAGTAAAAAATGTCGAAGAAATAGTTAACATGCTGAAAAAACTTATTTTTGGAAAAAAATATAACTGCTTAATTAAACCACAAAATAAACACTTATTTTCACGACATACTTTTTTAGATTGGTTTGAAAGTCAATGGATAAAACTATGATTATTTTTATGCTGTTTTGTATACTCTTACTTGGATATGTTTGGCTTATCTATCCTCTTGTTATTATTGTTATCTCTCGACTTAAAACTACATCATTTATTGAAAACAACACTTTTAAAGAATGGCCAGGTATTTCAATTATCATAGCAGCACGAAACGAAGAAAAAGTTATAAAGCAACGCATTATTAACCTACTTAATTCAGACTACCCCGGTGAAATAGAAATCTTAGTTGGGTCAGATGGATCAACTGACACTACGGCTGAAGTTGTGGACTCTTTCAATATGGATAATATCAGAGCCATAAAATATCACGTTAGCAGGGGTCGCGCAATGGTTCATAATGACACTGTACCCAAGTGCAAACATAAAATTATTATTTTTACAGATGCTGAAACTAATTTCGAACCTGACTGCTTGTCAAATCTTGTTAAACCTTTTGCAAATAAACAAATTGGATGTACTGTTGGAAGAATTCTTTATGACAATGCAGGCAAGACCGGCATAAGTGAATCAGCTGGGCTTTATTGGAAAATGGAAGAAGCTATCCGTATTGCCGAAAGTCAGTTAGGCATTCTATGTTTTGGTACTGGTGCATGTACTGCAATCCGAAAAAGCTTGTTTCGCTCCATGAACCCATGGGAAGACATTGATTATGCTGCCACCCTTATGCTTGCTATTCAAGGTTCTCGAATACAATATGTTCCTGAAGCCATCGCGCATGATATTATTTCTGAATCACCCCAATCAGCCTTTCATACTCGAGTGAGACAAACCTCTCGGAGTTTTACCAGTATCATTAAACGTTCAATTCCAGCAATAATATCAAAAAGTTCTATTGGCATAGCTGTCGCTTCCTTCTCTCATAAAACAGGACGCCATCTTAGCCCTTTTTTTCTCTTGGGTTCTTTCGTCTCATCCACTATTACATTTTTTGATAGTTTTCTATCTCAAATTGTTTTGTTAATTCTATTGGCCTTTTCCCTTTTATCAATTGTGGGCTACTTTACAAATAATTGTACTTTTCGATTCCGTTTAGGTTCAATAGCACTTTCTTTTTTTGTCTTAAATCTTGCTCGAGGTATAGGGGTTATACAAGCATTAACAAATAAACGTGCAACTGGTTATGTAACACGAATTTAATTTTTATTTTCATATTTGATGATTAATTTAATTTTTATAATAATATATTTGTATGTTGCAGTAGGTTTGTTTTTCAAACCCAAAGTTATTTTTTATACCTTTCCTCTTCTTACAATATTCGACAATACAAGAATTTTAGTTATAACTCCAAGTGAACTTGCAATGATTGGATTAACTTCCATTGCCATCGCTAATTTTTCTATTAGTAAACGTACTGGTATATTTAATAATTATATGCCGAATGTTTTTCTATTCATTTCAGCATATTTAACATGGATTTTATGCATTAGTTCTTATCATTTCTTTGTGGGTAATGATGTCTCTTTTTTTAATAATCTTAAAGATACTATGAAAGCTATACTTGGATTTTTATTTGTGCTCTCATGTGGCACGTTCTTAAATAACAAGAAAGACCTCTTTAAAGTATTAAATTTTATACTACTTGGTCAAATCATTTCAATTTTAACAGCCTTGGCATGTATGTTTTTTTTGCGATCACCTATGGCGCTTCGTGAATTCCAAACTTTTTTTATAACTGCTGAAGGTTTTCAGGGAACTATCTTCAGGAACCCCAATATGTATTCAAGGTATCTTTATTTATCATTTCCAATATTATTTGCTTCATTACCTCTATTTACAGGTATAAAAAAGAATTTATTATATTTTTGTTTATTCGTTGGTGCAGTTACAATTTTCACATCTGTTTCACGTATGGCTATTGTTATGGTCATAACAGTTTTTGTTTTAGCTGGTTATTTGTATGGTAAAAAATTTATTGCAGTGACCGCAATCTTTGTTATGGTTGTAAGCCTTATAATTATGGGTGGTGTAACTGATAAACTAAAAGAAAGATTTAGCAGGCTTGAAAGCATTGAGAACCAGAAAAGGATAATTATGCTTCTGACTTCCCTGAGTTTAATCAAAGAGCATCCTATAACTGGAACTGGTGCAGGATCATTCAACAAATTGATGGAAAATACAGGTTTATTCGGAGATGACCTTTCAAAGGGGAAAGCTGCTCATAATAACTTTTTATTTTTAGCTGTTCAATTTGGGCTACCAAGCGCAATATTATTTTCTTTAATTATGTTCTTAATTTTTTACAATTTCTGGAAGAGACGAAAGACTCGCATTAGTGGCCCATTTTCTATTGCGGGCTTCATTACTTTTTTTGTTTTTTTGGGAGCTGGCATGAGCTCTGCTGTTTTTGGTTTGGATCATTTCTGGTTTTTGTTAGGCGTACTCTACGTTCTCCAACACAGATCGTCTAAATTAGGTTTTTGGAATCAATCACCACTTGATACATTGGCTACACAAAATAATTTTTTTGCACAGTACTCTAAGCAATTTACTATCTGAAATTATTGACAAAATAATTCCTTTATGTATTTGATTTTTTTATCACGCCTAATAATACAGTATATAGCTTTAACTTCATCATGATCCAACCCCAAAAATGTGGACACTCTATTAAGACGTTGTTATAAAAACGACAGGAGGATAACATGAGTGTTCGAAACAGAAGAAAATACGATCCTGAATTTAAAAGAAATGCAGTTCGGTTAACCGAAGAACCGGGCTGAACTATTTCAGAGGTAGCTGAGAACTTAGGTATAAAATGTGATTTGATATACCGATGGCGTAGACAGCTTTAAAATTCGGAGCTCGCCTTTCCAGGACATGGCAAAATGGCTCTCACACAAGATCAAAAGCGGATTCGGGAACTTGAGAAGAAGCTTAAAGATGCAGAGATTGAGAGAGATATATTAAAAAAAGCCATGGCCATCTTCAGCAGGACATCGAAATGAGATATAAGTTTATAAAGGACAACCGCTCCTCGTTTTCGGTGGTGAAGATGTGCCGTACGTTCGATATTTCTCCGAGCGGATTTTACCGTTAGCAAAACAAGCCCTGTTCTGTCCGGCATCATGAAAATATTCGGATTAAGGGACGAATCCGTGAGATTTATGCTGAGCATAACGGCATGGTTGGAAGCCCCATGGCTACAGCAGACCTTAGATCTGAGACGGAGTTTGCACAAGTGGGCAAAAACAGAGTTGCCCGCCCGATGAAAGATATGGGATTAAAATGCAAGGCAACGAAGAAATTTATTGCCACTATCAATTCCAAGCATAATGAGCCTGTTGCACTAAATATTTAAACCGGGAGTTTTCTGTGTTATCTCCGAATACCGACTGGGTTAGCGACATCACTTATATCAAGGTAGGTCAAAAATGGCATTATTTGACAGTATTTATTGATCTTTTTTCTCGTATTATTGTGGGTTGGGACTTAAGCGATACCCTTGAGCGCCACTCAATGCTTCGTGCTTTTCAAAAAGATCTTTGGAAAAGGAGGCCGGACGAGGATCTTTTAGTTCACAGCGATCGTGGGATACAATATGCCTGTGCCGATTTTAGAAATTTGCTTAAAAATCTCAAATTTGTACAGAGTATGAGTCGAAAAGGTAATTGCTGGGACAATTCAGTAGCAGAATCATTTTTCCATACATTAAAAACCCAATTGATCCACCACAGACAATTTCAAAATCGAACTGAAGTAGAACAGGCCCTTTTCAATTATATTGAAATTTATTATAACCGTCGCAGAAGCCATTCAACAAATGGATATAAATCCCCAGCAATGTATGAATTTGAATGGATGAATATGCAAAATGCGGCTTAATCAACTGTCCACTAAATTGGGGGAAGATCACATGAAAAACAATGAAACATTGAACAATTGGATCAAAGACCCACAATTAGTGAATGATGTTAGTGGCGTTTCCGTTTTATTGAATGAACATTCAATAAATAATTATGATAGAGCCCAGAAAAACTTTTATGAAGAAATGAATAAGGAAGAGGATAATAACGCCAAGGATACGATGATTCCTCAAAGGAATGAAACATTAGCTAATCGAATATGGCGTGCTGTTCGCTTGCCACATGCAATAGCCGGTAAAAGTTCACAGATTGATTTTTTCGATAGATATATTAACTCTGCATTACGAAACAGAAACGGCGACACCATTTCAATACTTGAAATTGGAACTTTTTCGGGAACACCAGCAACTGATCTTATTCTCAAACATGTCGGAAAAGTGAAATATTTAGGTGTAGATATTGCGCTTACTCCACTTATTAAGTTAAATAAAAAGTTTGATGCCTTAGACGCTACTGATTTTCATCTTGTGTGTGACACGATTTTATCCGACAATTTCAAAGAATCGACCTTTGATCTCATTATTGGCAGGGGCGTACTTCACCATTTCGACCGCGAGCAAAAACCTGTACTTGCTCAACAGATCTACAGGTTATTGAAACCTGGCGGCAAAGCCATCTTTGTTGAACCTCTTAACACTAACCCATTTTTAATTGCTGCGCGATCTTTAACAAAAGTAGCCCGGCCTAATCTTATTTGGGAACACCCTTTTTCCAAAAATGAACTTCAAGAATTCTGTGATAAATTCGACTTTAGTAATTTAGAATTCCGTGATGGTTTCCGTCTACTTGCACTACCTCTTGCACCCTTAGGTAAGCCTTATCAGGTTTTTAGTAATTTTTTCGCCAATTTCGATAAAATTATTTCTAAATGGAAAGTTTTTCGCCCTCTTTTCACTAAGAGCTTTATGGTATTTGAGCGTTCTTGACGTTATATAAAAACTTTTTTCTTTTATATTTAAAAAAATACAAGGGAATATTGATTATATGTTGATTTTAATTTCCGGTTCCTCAAGCTTTATCGGTTATTATTTATGCAAAAATTTTCTTGAAAAAGACATGCATATCATCGGCATTGACAATCTTAATTCCTATTATGATATCAATCTGAAAAAAGCCCGCCTATCAGCGTTGGAAGCTCTTCCAAACTTCGAAAACATTACGGGTGATCTATTTGATCGAAACATTGTTGAAGACCTCTTTGATAATTACCCGTTTGATACGGTTATCAATCTGGCAGCCCAGATCGGTTTGCGATATTCCCTTGAAAATCCCCATACCTACATCTAAAGCAATATTCAGGGATTTATGAATACCCTCGAAGGGTGCTGACATCACATTATTAAGCACCTGATTTGTGCAACATCCACTTATGTATATGCCGGCAACACCATTTGTCTCTCACCTGCTTCGGTCGAGACACATCCATCTCCGCTTTCACGAGCTACAACGAGACAGGGTGAGCTCAGCGTTTGTTCCACAAATCAGGTCCAAAAATTTAAAGTTTTTTTCTTTGAGCTCTGTAGCTCTTCGAGAGATATGGGATTTAACTCAATAATGATAACGCAATTGAGCAATAAGAATGGCATCTCCTGTTACTTTGTATACGATTCTGTGTTCATCATTTATTCTTCGTGACCAATAACCGGAAAGAGCATGTTTTAGAGACTCAGGCTTACCCATCCCTTCAAAAGGGGTCTGTTTGATTTCTTTAATCAAATTATTGATCCGTTTTAGGATTTTGGGGTCAATACGCTGCCAATAAAGATAATCTTTCCAGGCATGATCTGAAAAAATAAGTTTCACTCAACAAGGCACCTTTCGGACCCTTTGCCGGTTTCAAGCTGGGCAATGGATTCAATAAGGCGCCGGGTATTTTTAGGAGATCGTAAAAGATAGGCAGTTTCCTCCAGAGCCTGGTAATCCTCCAGTGACATTATGATAATAGAATCATTCTTTTTACGGGTAACAATAATTGTGGAATGATCCTTACAAACTTTTTCCATTGTTTTAGCCAAATTTTGCCGAACCGATGTATATGTCATAGCTTCCATGATTTTTACCTCCTGTACATGTTAGTGTACGTATATTGTAATAAACTGTCAAATTTTTTTTAATGCTTTTCTTTTGGGACCCTGTAGCTTCTGCTTGCCGGGCCGTCGCTCATAGAAGCGAAAACCGGTGAGATATATTAGTTTTTGTTTTTTCATCACGCTTGTGAGATATATTATTTTTTATGAAATCATTTTTCAGAACACCTGCTAAAAAGAAAAAATACCTCCTGATGGTGGGCGACTTTATCGGAATCGCCTTCACTTTTTTATTGTGCTTTACTGTGCAAATTGCACTACGCGGGAAACTTGCGAGTGTCGTTGCACCCTTTGAAAGTCTTTCACTGCTACAGACAATGCTGGTCTGCTTTAACCTGCTCATTTTATTTTTTTGCCTTGCCGGCTTGTTTTCAGTCATTCATATTACGATCGTATATGTTACGGGTTTATATTCGATTGATGCCCGTTTAAATATAAAAAGTGTCTTATTGCATTTACTGGGTGCTACATTAACCAGTTCTTTCGGTTTTTATCTATTATACCATTTCGCTTTTGGTGGCCTTTTCACAAAATATGTATGGTTAATATTTGTTTGTTCGATCAGTATTACTCATTTTTTTTCACGGCTTCTAATTTTTAAATATTTCTTCAGCAGGCACCCATATAGAATTCTTATCACCGAAAAAGATGCACTTGCAGAAAGCGCTGTTAACAGTCTTATGACTGAAAGCAGGCGACAATTTTTTGATATTCAGGAAGCTACAGAGCAAGAGTTGCTGGCAAACCCTCTTAATGGAAATTGTTGGAATAATAATCAAATCGATCTTTTGATATACCCTTTTTCTAAAAAGCTTTCGGACGACTTCATGATATCTATGGTAAAAAGTAAATTCAGAGGAGTCTCTATCTGTTCAAGTCTAAACTTTGCTGTTATCAGTTCTGGCAATTTTCCTGTATCGCACATTGACACCAAATGGCTGATAGATCTTTCTGCAACATTTACATTATCGAAACCCTTTCAAAGGCGGATAAAAAGAATCGTAGATATTATCCTATCCCTAATTGGCGTTTTCTTGTCTGCACCACTCATGTTGATATTAGCCATTATAATAAGGTTAACCTCCAAAGGACCTATCTTTTTTTCACATGAACGGCTTGGCATCTATAAAAAACCTTTCATGTTTTATAAATTCAGAACCATGATCCATAACGCAGAAAAGGCCACTGGCCCGGTATGGGCGCAGAAAGATGATCCCAGAATAACGCCTCTTGGAAAATTCATGCGTAAAACAAGACTGGATGAACTTCCTCAATTATTTAATATTTTGAAGGGGGATATGAGTTTTATTGGACCCAGACCAATAAGACAATATTTTGCGGATAAACTTGTAGATGAATTCCCTTTCTACTACCTAAGGTTTTTTGTTAAACCGGGCCTTACCGGTTGGGCTCAGGTCTCAAGTGATTATGGTGAAAACAAGGAAGAACAATTAAGAAAACTGGAATATGAACTTTTTTATATTCAGGAATACTCCCTCTTCCTTGATGCTGTGATTATTATTAAAACAATCCAGAGTGTCCTGAATGGTAAAGGACAGTAATTGTATGTTATAAAACATATTAAACATATCAAAAACTTGACATACAGACATTGTCCTGATATTTTAGTTACTTATAAAGATTATAAAATGGGTCACAGATAATATCAGGAGATGTATACAATGAAAGAGCTTGATGATATTGAAATTCAGCAGGATATTGAACAGATTATGAATAATGTTGACAATATAATGAAAAAAGTTGAAGATCTTTATCCATCAAAACAGGAAGAGCCAGCCACAGAGAATGAAAATATTACAGTTTCTCCAGATGCCTGATAAATTTGCTTGAAAAATTGATTCTTCTTAAATATACTTGACAACAATTTGAAATAACAGTATTTTTATACAATATCATCAAGACTGATTTAAAAATATAATTCTTAGCGAATTCACTCAATATGTTTTCTAGGAGGCGTAATGACGTTAACCAAAAGTGATATAGTTACAAAGGTACATGAACTCGGCTTTACAAAGAAAAAATCCGTAGATATTATTGAATCTCTTCTGGAAATCATTAAGAATACTCTTGAAAAAAATGATGACGTTCTTATTTCCGGTTTTGGTAAGTTCTGTGTAAAAGACAAACAGCAAAGACGGGGCAGAAACCCGGCCACCGGTGATGACCTGATGCTTCGGGAAAGAAAGGTTATTACCTTTAAATGCTCCGGCAAACTAAGGAATAAAATTAACGATTAGTTGTAATATCTGATATTTAAAGGCCCCTGGAAAAACCCGCTTTTTTATGTTTCAGAACCTCGCTTTTCTGAAACAACATTATAAATAAAGTGATTTTTTTCAGGGGCCTTTTTTTGTTTTTTAAGCAACGCTTAAAAACTTGATAGAATAGCCCTCCAACCATTATCTTAAACATAGTCTCTGATTTTATAAAAACCAATTAAGATTATGAATGCGATACTTAGAAGCGGTGTCAAAACCTTAGATTATGTTCAAGGGCGAGGCCGCAGCATTTTTGAAACCACAGGAATAGTGTGCTATTTTGAGGATTTCAAAAATGTGAGAACGAAGCCATTGGGCATAATATGAGGTTTTGACACCGCTTCTGGACTCAAACCAACCAAATACACTGATAAGGCTCCAACCCAACGGAATCTGTCATCATATTTTTACCTGTAAAAAGATCCTCCATATCTGACCGGCCGGTTTCTTTTTTTAAAGATATTGAAACCTTTTCTGATGAAATATTGGTTATGGAATAAAGTGTCTGGGCCTCACACGCTCTTTTAATAACAAAAACCTTTGGATCAGACATTATTATTTCAAAATAAGCAGTGGGATTAAACGCAGGCTGCTTTCGCCTTATTTTTATCATTTCAGAATATTTGGTGTAAATTCTGAAACGGAACGTTTCAGGGCTTTCAAGTTCTTTTTCAAGTCTATCAAAATTCAGTTTTTCACGATTGATGCTCCGGGCCCGGCCTGTCTGCCGTATCCCCTCTTCCCAGTTATGTGACCCCAGAAGACTGTGGATATAAGTTGCCGGCACACCCGGAAGAGAATATTGTATCACCTGTGATGCAAGAAACCGTTTGACATGCAATGCATCCGTTTCATTACCCTCTTTTTTAATTAATGCATCAACATATGTAATGTTCAGTTCATACGGACTCCTGGTGCCGTCCGGATTATTTTTATAGGATGTTCGTCCGCCGTTTTTCTTTACATTTTCAGCAAGCAGTTCTACATCTTCTTTAGGTAATATTCCCTCAAGGGGGCGAACACCAATGCCATCATGAGATGCCGTGAAATTAAAAAAAGTATTCCGGACAGAATCCAGATTAAGCCCCTTTGCCCATTCAGACAGGATGGAGCTGTCTTCCTTTAAAAAAGTATAAAAAAGCAGGGGCGGCAAAGTGAAATTGTAAACCATCTGGGCCTCATCAATACCATTACCGAAGTAACTGATGTTTTCATCATGCGGCACATTGGTTTCCGTAATCAGAAGAACATGGGGGGCTACAATATCCAGTATCTTTCTAAAGAGCTTTATAATGTCATGGGTCCGCCTCAAATGTATACAGCTTGTTCCGATCTCCTTCCACAGATATGCAATGGCATCCATCCGTAAAATAGACGCACCTCTTTTCACATAAAACAACAGCACCTCAATCATTTTTTCCAGTATTTCAATACTTTCAAAATTGATATCAATCTGATCGTCACTGAATGTCGTCCAGACATGGACGTGTTCACCTGAGGTTTTCTCAATTTCAGTTAAGAGTGGACACGTTCTCGGGCGGGTCACACCTGAAAGATCAACAGACGGATCCACCTCTATTGCAAGATCCTTAAAACCATCCGCTCCGTTCAAATAGTTTTTAAACCATCCGCTTTTTGAAGAAATATGATTCAAAACAAAATCAAACATCAGGGTAAAATTCTCGCCGATCTTTGCAACATCATCCCAATCTCCAATATCTGGTCTAATTGCATGAAAATCGATAACGGAAAATCCATCGTCTGATGAATAGGGATAAAACGGCAGAAAATGAATGGCAGAGAACACCCCCTTCAGATATTTGTCAGCAAACTTTGAAAAAGTGCTCAGGGGCATCTCACCATCTTTTTCAATTGTGTCACCATAGGTTATCAAAACAATATCTTTTTCGGAAAACTGATAAGATTTTAGAGATTTCTGAACAGGAAAGCTTTCAATAAGCGGCACAATGGCTTTCAAAGCTTTTTGTCCACCATCTTCGCCGTAAATGCTCACCAGTATCATTCTGATATCTTCCAATTGTTTCATTATTTCATCTCCCATTATCTGATGAACTTATATATACCGGTCAGGCTTTAAAAGATGTGACGGTTAAAACCCGAAATGGGTTCTATAATTTTAAATAAACAATTGAGGGCTTAAACATCTTCTTAAAAAGAAATTGAACAAATGCGTCTTAAACAATAATTATTGTGTTTAATTTTGTGATTCGGGATATGATATTTGTGTTTTAGTTGTTTTTTTGCTTAGCATAAATTCGGTAATATACCAATCAGATTTGGGCATTATAAAGGGGCAACGCATGTAAAATATATAGAGCCCCTATCATGTTTGCGTTATGTTTTTGATCAGGTGAACATAATTTCCTCCAGATAATCAACATCAAGCGCCGCACTAAACCGTTTGGTCTTAATGCTCCCTTTAAATG
>JAIPEE010000086.1 GCA_021737275.1 Desulfobacterales bacterium | reverse complement strand
CCAATATTTCCGTTTAATGCAATATATATGTTAAATTACAGAATTATTTCCGTATTAACCAATATATATTGCATTATACAGAATTATTTCTGTTATCCATTTTTTAAAATAACGGAATTAATTCTGCTTAATCATTGTTGGACCCGAGAATGAAAATGCCAGAAATACTGAGATCCAAGTCGATCCTAATTCATCTTGTGGCTTGGGTTCTCGGTGCCGTCTGCTTTGGGTTTTACGCACTTGGTTTATATCTGGCACTCATCGGCTGTGCCGTCGCTGGCTTGATAGCTTTCTTTTCTGCTGTCGTAGCTCTGCCTGTTGCCCTCTCCGATCTGTTTCTGTCGAGAGAAAGGTCATTGGCTTTTCGGCTCCAATTGGGTGGAGTGGCAATCATGGCAACAATCGTTTTGGCATGCGGAATCGCATTCCATATTCTGACTGCAGGAAGACATTGATGGAGAGGTCCAACACAAAGATGCACACTATCGTGTGCCGCGCGAATACGCGCAACACACGAAGTGTGATCAACAAGTTGGAAGGATGATGAAATAGGAAATAATCATCAAGTTTACTCAAAGGATTAATATGCGACTATCAGAAGAAGAAGTGCAGTTATTTTATAAACTTTATCCAGCATTGTTGGTCTATGTTAATTCAAATCAAAATACCTTGAAACAGGCGTCCACTCCTGAAGAACTTATGGGTCATCCTGTAAATGAGAGAGTTCAAGTCAGAGATCAACTATATCAACATACAGAATTAATAGATTTATTTCTAAAAGATAACCCTTTTCACTTTTCTGCTGAGGAATTAGAAATAGTACGCTCTTGGAAACATTTCATCCGCGATCGTTTTTATTTATTTCGCCACTTGAAAAAATATTCAATCTTTCTTAATTCATCTTCTCCACCAAAGTCTTACGGTGTTCTTTCTATTTCAGACAGCATGAAAGACTTATTTCCTTATGTGCCGGTTATGGTTGAAACAGTGCTGCTTCCTTTCAAGGGACAGATTATTTATGATGGCTATATTGGCGCTTATAATATCGGTTTTGGGGGTGGAATTCGTAGTGGATTTAAAGAATATTATAATGAAGCCAAGGCAACTTATGGAATTATCACATCATTACCCTTTGAGCCAATAGCTAACAAGCAAACTGATGAGGATAAGCTGAAATTCTTTATAAAAAGCGAGCGAAATCGCGACTATTACTGGGAAGATATACAGGATTTAATTCACGGCAATCATGCTCTAACAGTAGTATTCCACCAAGAAATGGGAAAGTCTTATGCCCGTTCATACGGTAAGCGGCTACGGAAAATTGGGTTGAGTGACGCATGGTTTGGAATACTTGAAGGCTTAATTGTTGCTAGTGGAAAAAACAAGGCAGACCTTGAGGAAAACTTGAAGGGTATTGTGCCGTCATTTATGCATGAATATGTATACTTATACCATTTAAAAACAAAATCGAGAAAGTAAAAAATTTTCCAACAACCGGTTTCACCAGATCGCAGGGGCCGTGCCGCTTAGGAAGTTTTCGGGTTAGCGAAATGCTCCGATATTTTTAAGTTTCTGGAATCCCCTGCGCCAGGTGAACCGGGGCATTATGCAGTATAAATAATTATGATAAATTTTATTAAAAAAATTCAATATCGTCTAAAAGGCATAGAAAAAATTCAAGAGTCTGATAGCTATATATTCGTTAAGTGTCTAAAATGTAAATCTAATTTACGCATTCACAAGTGGTATGGGAAATTACACGTTGCATGTAATTGTGGGCATTTATTAAATATAGATACTGGAAAAAATATTCATTTAAAACAAAATATAGATGACGAAGAGAGAATCTATAAAGGTTTACAAGTATTAAAATGTGATTTTGTTGAGAAAGAAGGAGCTGTAATTATTAGTGGAAAATTAAAAAATAATTCTGTGTTTTTCCTAAAAAATATTGTTGGAGCTTTTACTTTAAAAGAGTCAAAGGAAGAGATATTGTTTTTTCCTGAAGTAAACCTAAATAAAAGTAATAATAAAAACTACATTGAACCATTTGAAGAAGTTGAATTCAGTCATTATTTGTCGAAAGAAGAAGCTGTTTTGGCAAGAAAATCCAATTTTAGTGGATTCAATCTAACTTTTTTGCAATTTGATAAATCAAACAGTGCATAACAAATCAATAAACTCTAACTAAAAAAGCGTTGCTTTTTTAGCAGGTTATCTCAAGCGTTAGGCAAAAAAATGGAAAAATTTCATAAGGAAATACTTGAAAGACATCTCCCGTATCGTATGGTGCACCTTGATGGGCTCTGCTGGGCATGTGACTTGCTGCTATCAGGGAATACATCTGTCCCCGTCAGTATTATCATCGACGGAGTCACAAATAATACAGGTTCATCTGTGTATTTTTTGACAAATCCTTTGGTGGAATCAGGACTTCTATACTGTCGTGTATTCCTAGGTTTTTTAGGCATATCTCTAAACAGAAAAACGCAACAGCTTGCACAAATCGAGAAACCTGGTACAGGTGATGATTTTAGTTTAACTAAGTTGGGTCTGCCTTCACTGACTGTCAATGATCTTCGTTCAGCGCCAACAGGTCGACCTGAAGAAATTGAAGCATCATGTCAACGTACTCTATTGTCTACAAACAAAGGTGTAGCTCATTTCACAGATTCAGACACACCTGGATCTCAAGCACAAGATGCACTTTGTTGTGCAAATACTGTTATTTGGCTTATTGAGGAATACGTTTATAAAAAATTGGACATTCCTATACCATTTTTTAAATTTTGGACAAATGCCTAACGAATGTTTAAACCCGACGTTTATCTCCGCTGCGCTCCGACAAACACGGGTTAAACTGGTGTTGGGGATCTTTAGGGACGCTCTAAACTTATTAACTTACGAGCGGTTAGAGGGAGAAAGTGAATAGTGTCAAACCTTGAATTATGAAAAAGGCGGTTAGAGGAAGTAAAATTCTTTTTACCGCTTTTTGTTTTTAAGGGCGATATGGCACAGGAGGTTGTTTGACCTGTGATGTAACCGGATGCACCAAGGGCCTGGCATGATTTGTGTCAGGCGACACAATATGTAGCAGTGCAACAAAGCATGACAGGACCGTGTATAATAAACTACAGAACCGGGCGGGCGGGAATATAATCAGGCCTTTTTCCTTTTTTGGGTGAGGGTTTTGGCAAATATCCCGGCATCTACAATTTGTATACCGTGAAAATGTTTTAACTCAAGAAAATGATTATCTCCTGATACAATGTAATCCGCCTTGGCTTCCAGTGCGCAGGCTAAAAACTTATTGTCTGTTTTGTCCCATTATTTTTTATTGGTTTAATTCCTAAAAACTCATCAGCAGATACACTCAATACTTTTGATAAAAGAACAACAAGATTACTTGGCGGATTATCTGACTCAGCTTCATAATAGGCAATAAAACGTCTGCTCACATTAATCTTGCCAGCTAATTGCTGTTGTGAGAGACATTTTTCCTTTCTAATACTGGCCAGTCTTGAGCTAAACTTTTTTATATTTTTATCCTTTTTCATAATCACTTTTATAACACGGGTTTTTAAATATTTTTCATTTTTAATTGAAGCTATTTTTTTAAGTATGTCGGATGAAATTGCTTGAAACCCAATTATCATGTAAATACAATAGTAGTATTAAAGAATTAAAAAATGGCATTAAGATAGTACGGAGTTGTAATTGTACTATGGTTTCCGTGCGCTCATTTTACGTAACTAAAGGGTTTATAAAAAGCTGTTTAACTTCAATATTTCGGGATTTCAGCTTAGAAATGATTTTAGCTTTTCAACAACCAGATCCGCACCCTTGAATATTTGCCTGATAGTGGAGTCCAGCATATAGCAGGGAGCGGTAATCAGCTTAAGTTTTTCATCCACCACAACTTCATCAAATCGGGTAATGTGATGTTTTCCACCTATTTGTTCCAGATTTTTGGCATTATCTCCATCATCTCCAAGCGTTAAGTTTGGTGATTGATCTTTGAATATTGCTGCCAGGATAACAGGCGCGATACATAATGCAGCTATTGGTTTTCCGGCTTCATGTACGCTTTTAACGGCATTAATTACATCATTATTTACTTTCATATCAGGTCCGGATAGAGCATAGTCCGAGAGATTTTTGGCGGCACCAAATCCGCCGGGAAATATTAATGCGTCCAGATCATCAAGCTTGTCAGCCGACAGTGCAGAGATATTTCCACGTGCAATACGGGCAGATTCTACCAGCACATTACGTTTTTCACCCTCAACCGGCTGTCCGGTCAGATGATTTATAACATGCATCTGATCAATGTCGGGAGCCAGACAAACCGCTTCCAATCCATGATTTTCAAGCGCAACAAGTGTTGCAACAGCCTCATGAATTTCAGAACCATCATATACACCGCATCCTGAAAGAATAACCCCGACTTTTTTATCCATTTTGAACTCCTTTTATAGTTGGTTGTTGATTTAAACAAATATCTGAGTAAGCGGGTGTTCGTCAAACTGTTTTGCCTTTCCTTTGATACGATCTTCCATAGGGGAAAGGTCAGCCTCAATCGCTCCTTCGGGGCAGGCGCGCATGCATTGAAAACAGCAGATACAATTTTTACCGAATTCCGGATAAGGTGATAGCGTAATGGCCTGAACCGGACAGGTTTCCGAACACACCCGACACTCCGTACATAACGCTTCGTTTATTTCTTTTTTCGGCAGGTGTCCTCTGGCTGTCTCAAGTGTCATTTTTTCCATTTCTGCATGAACTTTTTCGGGCTGATATGCCAGATCAGACAGAGCGATAGCTTCGGGTGCCTCTTCTGCCATTTTTTTCAAAACTGAATTTACAAGATCCTGAATAAGGTTGTCATCTTCCTTATCAGGATGGCCACTTCCCAAAGGATTTTCAGATTGCTGCATCATTGAGTGAAGTGCCAGTATCTTCCCCGCTCCGATAAGAGAAAAACCTTTGTCCGTCAGGGCTTTTCCCATGTCATAAAGAGCAATACCGCTGGTAGCCCCGCCCCAGGTAACAAATGGTACGGTACAGACGTTTGTGATTTCAGATAAATTTGAAATAAATTGCTGCACCGGCGGAAGCGGATGATTCACATAAACCGGTGAGCCGATGAACAGACAGGTCTCTCCTTTTTTAACTTCGTCGATAACAAAAGAACCGTCATTACCTTTTCCCAGGTCAGCCGTTAAAACACTAATACCGGCATTTTCCAGTTGTTTTTCAATTACTTGGGCCACATGGCGTGTTGTCCCTCCGGGTGAACAATAAACAATGGCAGCTTTTTTAAACATTATGATCTCCTGTCTTATATTTTAGTTTTTCCTATATATGCGCATTTCTGACATCACAGTTCTTACCAAAAGGGTCATATTAATCTTCAAACAAATTTATTTTTTTTTGTCAAGAAACAGGAGTGATTTTTTATAAAATTCAGAAAGGATATGATATCAGATACAGGCCGGTCATCTTATTGATGAAGGGTGGCGGCGGCGTATTTCAGACTGGCTGCCGGATGCGTCCTGAAGAATTTTGGCCGGGGAATCAACAGACTAAAATCGTTGACGTTCAACATCTTTTTGAATAAGTAACAATAATGTTAAATTAAAAAACAGACTAATATCTTTTCATCATATTCAGGAGGTCACATGCTTACTGAAAAACAGCTTGAACGGTATGCGGATGTTCTTATCTGGGGTTTAAAAACGGCAAGAACAAAGAAGTATAAAAAAGGTGATATTGTTATCATCCGGTATCACAAGCCGGCCATCCGCCTTGCAGAAATCCTTTTTAAAAAGCTGCTTGAAATGGGAATAAACCCTGTCCAGCGTGTTACGCCTACACCAAAGATGGAACTCGATTTTTATGAAATTGCCAGTAACAAACAAATTGGCTTTATTCCTCCTGGCGATGAAGAACTTTATAAGAATCTGAATGGCAGCATTTATCTTCATGCGCCTGAATCCATAACCCATTTAAGTAAAGTCGATTCACGAAAAATAGGAAAGACAGCTGTTGCAATCAAGCCGTTAAGAGATATTCTGGAAAAACGTGAAGAAAAGGGTCAGTTCGGCTGGACACTGTGTTCTCTACCCACGGAAGAGCAGGCTAAACATTCAAAACTTTCCATGAAAGAATACACCCATCAGATTGTAAAAGCATGCTATCTTGGAAAAACAAATGCGGTTGATGAGTGGAAAACAATTTTTAAAAATGCGATTTCAATAAAGAAGTGGTTGAATGCCATGAAAGTAAAACACTATCATGTTGAGTCTCAAAGCATGGATCTTAAAGTTACACTGGGTGAAAAAAGAAAATGGATCGGTATCTCAGGCCATAATATTCCGAGCTTTGAGCTGTTTGTTTCACCGGACTGGCACGGCACAGAAGGCGTTTACTTTGCCAACCAGCCATCATACCGTTCCGGTAACTATGTAGAAGATGTGAAACTTACCTTTAAGAAAGGGTCGGTTGTCGGGATTACGGCAAAAACCGGGGAAGATTTTGTCAAAAAACAGCTTGCCATGGATAAAGGTGCAAACAAACTTGGCGAGTTTTCTTTAACTGATAAGCGGTTTTCAAAAATAAACAAATTTATGGCCAATACGCTTTTTGATGAAAACTTTGGCGGTGCAAACGGTAATTGCCATGTAGCCGTCGGCGCATCCTATTCAGATACGTTTGATGGTGATACCAGTAAGTTGACCAAAGAGAGAAAAGAGAAGCTTGGTTTTAACAGTTCGGCACTGCACTGGGATCTCGTAAACACGGAGAAGAAAAAAGTGACGGCGTATTTGACCAATGGCAAGAGCGTTGTCGTTTATGAGAATGGAAAATTTACCTATTGAGCCAGAACCCATTTCATAAATGCGTCCAAGGCCCCATGGCTGTGTTGCAGTCCGTCAAAAAGCTCACATACTCCGTGTGTGCGCCGCTTTTTTACCGGCTCGCGCCTTGCCCTGAACCCTGATTTACACTTCTGCGATGGGTTCTATGTGACAAATAAAAAGAGACCCTAATTCATTAGCTTTGTAATAATTGATTCATAAATCAGTGACAATCATCACATGGATCATCAATGTCATCAAAACGTGAATGTTCTGCAACGGTTGCTTTTGTACAATATTGTAACGGGTTTAATGCTTTCATCGAAATGTTGCAGCATTTAGGGTGATTATGATTTCCGGCTTCGAGTTCTAACTTGTTGTTACAGATTTGACACTTATAGAATATTTTATCTTTCATGGTGGCCTCCTGATTTTCTAATAGACTAATATGATAATGAATAAATATATGTGAAAAGTAGGATGGGCAAAGCGGAGTGTGCCCATCCGACATATTTAGAAAATAGTCATGAAATGGGGTGGGGTCAAATTTTTTGGTTTAAAAATAACAAAGTCGATACTGAAAAAGGTAACTTCTCAAAAAATTAGGGCAAATTAAAAATAAATCTAGACATTCGTAACTTATTGTGATACCTACGATTTATGAGTCCCATAAATCGTATTCCAAAAATACCTGAAGATGAAGTCTCCCCGATAGTGGCTGAGCTTATAGAGATCATCCATCTCCAGATGGAAGAGATACAGTTGTTAAGAGATGAAATTGCACGTTTAAAAAATCAAAAGCCCAAACCCAACATTAAGCCTTCACGTCTCGAAGGCAACGATCGCTCAAATAAAGTCAAAAAGAAGGTGAGAAAAAAACGAACCAAAAAGTCAAAAACCCAAAAGATGGAAATCCATGAAACCATCCCGATTCATCCGGACTCTATTCCATCCGGCAGCAAGTTTAAAGGCTATCAGGAATTTATTGTCCAGGATCTGATTATCGGCAATTGGAACACCTGTTATCGCCGTGGACGATGGCAAAAACCTTCAGGTGATTATGTTGTTGGCCAATTGCCTGAAGATATTTCCGGGAGCCATTTTGGATCGACAATTAGAGCTTTTATTCTCTACCAGTATTATGGCTGCCATGTGACACAGCCACTTATTAAAGAGCAATTGCATGAAATGGGTGCAAGTATATCTACAGGTCAGATCAACAATATTATCATTAATGACAAAGACCGGTTCCACGATGAAAAGGATCAGCTTTTGAGCACGGGTTTAAAAATATCCGGATACATCAATGTTGACGATACCGGCGCTCGCCATGACGGCAAAAACGGATACTGCACGCACATTGGCAACGAATATTTTGCATGGTTTAAAAGTACGGACAGCAAAAGCCGAATAAACTTTTTATCGCTATTGCGTTGTGAACACACGGACTTTGTTTTAAACGAACAAGCTCTGGCATACATGAAAGAGCAAAAGCTTCCCGGCTATCAACTTTTAAAGCTGATGAGCCACACAGGTAAAATCATTAAAACCGAAAAGCAATGGTTCAATTTTTTAAAGCGTTTTAAGATAACCGGCGCTCGGCATAAACGAATTGCCACGGAAGGAGCGCTTATTGGCAGTATCACTCACCATGGATTTAATCCCGGCCTGGCCATTATCAGCGATGACGCCGGACAATTTAAAGTATTTCTCCATGCGCTATGCTGGGTACACGCCGAACGTTCTATCGCAACCCTCATCGGTTTTAATGATCACCAAAAAGAACTGCTTGAAAATATAAAAACGGATATTTGGAACTACTACAACGATCTTAAAGAATATCGCTTAAAACCGGATGAATCTCAAAAGGAGACTTTAGAGGAACAATTTAACGAGATTTTCACCCGCAAAACCGGATTTGCCTCTCTGGATAAAGCCCTTAAGCGGATTTATCAGAATAAATCCGAACTGCTCCTTGTTTTGGATCGGCCTGACATTTCCTTACACAACAATTTAAGCGAAGGGGACATCCGGGAATATGTTAAAAAACGAAAAATAAGTGGTTCGACCCGTAGCAACCTTGGAAAACGGTGTCGGGATACATTTACCAGCCTTAAAAAGACCTGTCGCAAACTGGATATTTCATTTTGGAGCTTTCTCAAAGATCGAATTGAATGTCGGAATAATTACCCCCCACTTGCTGAAATTGTAAAAACCCAAATGACTTGTCCCCGTGCATAGGTGCGCCCTTATCCCTGACTTTTTGAGAAGTTACTGAAAAAGCATATAAATATTAGAAATAATTGGATATTATAATAGAAATGTGCTATGGTTTTTGCAGGATTTTGATACTAACCCTAACATTTTCTTGCAAATTTTATTATGAAACCAACAAAATCTCCATCAACAGA
>JAIPEE010000085.1 GCA_021737275.1 Desulfobacterales bacterium | reverse complement strand
AGATTTGTTCTCCCGTTCTGTAGTGGGCTGGGATTTAAGCGATTCACTTGAAAGGCACTCTGTTATCAGGGCATTGAATAAGGCTATCATGAGGCGCAGGCCTTCAGAAGGGTTGATGATCCATAGTGACCGGGGTGTACAATATGCAAGCGGTGATTTTAGAAGTGTACTTACAAAACATGGATTTATTCAAAGTATGAGCCGAAAAGGCAATTGTTGGGATAACGCAGTTGCTGAATCATTTTTTCATACATTAAAGACACAGTTGGTCCATCATGTTCGATTTATGAATTATGAAGAAACAGAAAGAATGCTCTTTAAATATATTGAAGTTTATTATAACCAAAGAAGGAAGCATTCTTCAAATAGCTGGAAAACGCCCGCTCTTTTTGAGCAGGAATGGTATAACATGGAAAAAGTGGCTTAACCCCGTTTCCATATTATTGGGGAAGGATCAATCCAAGTATAGCATCTCTCATGCAATCGTTTTTCTGAAAGAGAAAAGTGATATAGGATTTACTGAGAGCATTTTTGGAACATGAAAGTTGGTAAATCCTTTAGGGCCAGAGGTATATTATTAAATACAATTGGTTTGGATGAAAAAAATAAGGAACTATATCAAAAAACAAGAACAGTCTGAACAGCGTAAGTTCGAGTTTAAAACCGGGATACATTAAAGCCTCTTTCAAGGGCCCACCTCAAACTACCAGTTTTGCTGATAATCTGTGACTTAGATTAGGCCGATTTCAACATATTCAATTATTCTAATTTTATAAAACTTATATAACTCATATTTTCAGTAATTTATTAAGTTTAAATATTTTATATTCCATATAGTGATAATATTTTTCTATAACATAGGAATTTATTTCTTGACATTATACTTGAAACCAAGTTTATACTAAAATCAAAAATCAAACTTTGAAATTCTGGAAGATTTAAATCTACAAACTTCGAAATTTAAAAACAAAAAAGGAGTATTTAAAATGAAAGTTTTAGTACTTGGCGCGGGGGCTCAGGGTGGACCATGTGTTTCAGTTTTATCTCGTGATCTTGATATCAGTGAAGTCATACTCGGAGATATTGATTTAGAGCTTGTCAATAAGGTTATAAAAAAAATTGGTAGCCCGAAAATTACAGGACAAAAAATTGATGCTAGTAATGTTCGAGAAATCGAACTGGCAGCAGAGAATGTAGATGCCATCATCAACATGACAGTTACTAAATTTAACGACAATGTTATGAAAGCAGCGCTTAATAGTGGGTCGAATTACATAGATACATCATTTGGTGAACCTGAGTTAATGGATATCTGCGAACGTCCGAACATCCTGTCGCAGATTATTAAGAAGGAACCAATCAAGTTTGATAAAGAATTTAAAGATGCTGGGCTTACTGCTCTTGTAGGGTGTGGTGCTTCACCGGGAGTTGCAAATGTTATAGTGCGGTATCTTACCAACAAACTTACCTTTGTTAATGAAATCCGAATAAGAGTCGGACGTAAAGTTGTTAACGCTTCTAATGAAATTGTTTCTGCATGGGCACCATACTGGTCACCGTTCAGAGCGCTTTGGGGTTATGCCGTGGAACCCACCATATTTGAAAATGGTAAATATAAAAAACTCCCTATCTACAGTGGTTACGAAGAATATAATTTTAGCGATTCAGTTGGAATGATTCCTCAAGTATATCATCAGCATCAGGAACCAATTACATTACCCCACTTTATCGATAAGGGTGTTCAATACTGCGACTTTAAATATACCATTGATAAAAACGCTGGAACGTTAATCAAAACAGGTTTTGCCAGCACAAATCCAATAGAAATTAGAGGGAACAAAGTCACACCACTCGAAGTATTGATGAAAATGGTTCCTAATCCAGGAGATTCATTTTTACTTGAAACTTCCGAAACAGCTGCTAATCCAATTATGGCGATAAGTCGAGCTGCGATTGAAGTCACAGGAACGCATGAAAAAGAAGATGTTGAATACAAGGTAGAGTATCCAATTACAATGTTCTCTACATCCGAACAAAGATTAGATTTATTTGAAAAATTTGGATCTTCTAACATTTATGTATCACTTCCAGCAGTGATAGGTGCTAAAATGTGTCGATTAAAAGACACACCTCGTGGTGTAATTGCCGCAGAGTGTCTTGATCCAGATCTTTTCCTTAAAAATATGAAGGATATGGGAGTGCAGATTAATTTCACCGAAGTATGTAAAAAACCTATTAAGATATAAAATTTTTATGAAGTTACAACAATATATAATTGCCTACATTTACTTACAAAAATAATTGCGAATATGAATATATCATAAAATACGAAAAACTTAAAATATATGGAGAATATTATGAATCGAAAGTTAATTACAAATGGGTCAGAATTCGAATCAAAAATTGCATATTCTCGGGCAGTAGTAGATGGAGACTATGTTTTTGTTTCAGGTACCACAGGTTATGAATACGAAACAATGTCAATTTCTGATGATGCCGTTGAGCAAGCTGATCAGTGTTTTAGAAATATTGAAAAAGCTTTGATTGAGGCAGGTAGCAATCTTGATCAGGTAGTACGTGTTCGTTATATTTTTCAAAATAAATCAGATTTTGAAAAGTGTTGGTCGATTTTTAAGAAATATTTAGGAAAAGCACGCCCTGCTGCAACTATGTTTGTCGCTGCATTACTTGATGAAAAAATTAAACTTGAAGTAGAAGTTACAGCTAGAGTTAATAGTAGAAAAGAAGGTTAATCTAATTGTTTCTGAACAGAGTAAGTTAATATTTTTAAAAAAAATGGTAATATTCAAAATTTTTTGAATTATGTTCTATTTTCTGAAACTGTTCGTTACGAAAATATTAATGCTACAAATGAATTTAGACCGTAAGGCCCATAGCAGCAGAAAGCCATTGATTTTTTGATCTCCTTGCATCCAGCAGTAATCGAGCTCAAAGATATGTTTAACAAGACCCGGCATTGGCTCAAACCTGGCTGCTCGCTCTTTGTAAATTAATTTATGATTTGGCTGCTTCATGAAAGCTATCATTTTAAGGCGTTATGGGGTTTTATCCATATTTTTACGATAACTGGCGATAAGATTTATATTTCGTTGTCTTTTCAGTACACGAAATAAATGATAATCATCTACTTTTGAGCCCATGGCCACATCGTCCACAAGACACTTGAAATGATAAGTTTCCAACCATAGCTTTTTGGTGTCATTAATTAATTCACCAGAGGTTCTTAGAGAATCAAATTATATTTTAACTGAGCACTATTTTAAGCGCATAGAAATGCATTTTGATATTATATACCATATTATGGAAATTAAAATCTATATGATAGGATATTTATCTTGACAAAATATTTGTATTTTGTTTTAAAAAAAATAATTATAATTTTTTTATGATTGACTGCTAGTGCCCCAGTTATCGAAACTTATATAGTTGTCTTTTAAATTTAAACCAACCCTGAACTGTTACGAATTAGCTACGAATTAGATGCACAAATTATATTTATTTAATTTAGATAAGAAGGGAAACAAGCATATGGGTAATAATAAAGAAATTGTGTGTTTCTGTCAGGATGTTACCAAAGAAGATTTAATTCGTTCAATTGATGAGGGGTATGACAACATTGAAACCCTTAAGCGATATACAGGTGTTTTTATGGGTCCTTGTCAAGGAAAGACTTGTGGAATGAATGTATTAAAAATATTTTCAGAAAAAAGTGGCCAGCCTTTTGAAGAACTCAAAGTGCCATCGATTCGCCCTCCGGTTGTTCCAATTCCCCTTGGTGCTATAGCAAATTCAAATAATGGAAAAGACGATGAATAATAAATACGATGTAGTTATAATTGGAGGCGGTGGCCACGGGCTTTCTCTTGCTTATAATCTCTCAAAAATCTCAAATCTTAAAATTGCAGTAATTGAAAAAAATTATTTAGGAAGTGGTGCAAGTGGCCGAAATGGCGAATCCATACGATCTGCATTCGGACATGATGCATGGATTCGCTTTCATGAGGAAGCAGTTAATCTTTGGGAAACCATCTCTGCTGAACTAAAATTCAATGTTATGTTTACTCAATGCGGTTATCTGGTTCTGGCAACTTCCCCAAAAAAAATGGATGTTATGCTAAACACCGTTAAGAGACAACAGGAATTAGGTGTAAAATGCCATGTGGTAAATAAAGCAGAGATAAAAAAAATCGTGCCCAATCTCACTACTAATATTGAAGGTGGTGTTTTACAAACAAGTGGCGGCTATGCAAGACACGATGCTGTTGTCTGGGCATATGCAAAAGCAGCAAAGGCATTGGGCGTAGAAATTTTTCCGTTTACGGAAGTAAAATCAATTGATGTAAAAAATGGCAAAATTACAGGGATCATAACCGACAAAGGTGATATCGAAACACCCATTGTAGTGAATTCTGCTGGAGGCCATTGTGCACAGATAGCAGCAATGGCTGGAATTGAAATTCCGACTCAAACTTATCGATTGGAAATGATTGCAACAGAGCCTCTAAAACCATTTCTTAAACAATATGTATCGGCACTTGATCAAATTGGATATATGCATCAAACCGCCAGGGGTGAGTTTATCGGAGGGACAGAACCTCCAAACTTTCTACCAAGCATGGATTTAAAATGCACGATGTACAATTTAAAGGATATGGCCAGTAAATTCGTTGAACTTTTTCCATGTTTATCAGGAGTAAAAATTATGAGGCAATGGACAGGCCTTATGCCTATTGCTCCCGACGCATCTCCAATTTTAGGACCTGTTTACGATGTCGAAGGATTTATAATGGATTGCGGATGGACTTATGGGTTTATGGCTACACCTGCGTCAGGGAAATATTTAGCACAACTTATAAAAACGGGCAATATGCCGTCAATAATACAACCGTTTAGCTTTGAAAGATTTAAAACCCGAAATTTTATTATTGACCCCACTTTGGTAGTTGAGGCAGCAATCACAGAGTAGCATAGAGATATTGTAAACAGATATCCTGATTATTGTTTCCTTTTACTGCTTGAGACAAAAATAAGTTGAAACAGGTAATATTATGAATAACAGATTAAAATTGGATAATCATCCGAAATTAAAGTTTGAACATAAAAAAACTGTTAATTTTTACTACAATGGCCACAAAATGCAAGGTTATGAAGGGGAAACTGTTGCATCAGCTTTATATGCAAACGGCATTCGTATTTTTAGTCGTAGTTTTAAATATCACAGACCGAGAGGAATATCATGTAATTCCGGTCACTGCTCAAATTGCATGATGCGTGTAAATGGAATCCCCAACGTGAGAACATGCTCTGAACCACTTACTGCTGAAATGAAAGTCGAATCGCAAAATGCATGGCCAAGCCTTGAGTTCGATATCGCATCCTTAGCCGGATATATGGATTTTCTTTTAAAGCCCGGGTTTTATTATAAAAGTTTCATTCGCCCACGTTGGCTCTATCATATTTGGGAAAATTTTCTTCGGGAACGCGCAGGAATAGGAAAGATTCCCGAAAAAAAAATACACTATAAACAAAAGTCAGGCAAACCTGATGTTTTAATTATTGGGGGCGGCATAGCTGGAATTTCGGCAGCGATTCATGCTGCGTCGGCTGGGGCGAATGTATTAATTGCAGAAAAAGAAAATTCTTTAGGCGGTAGCCTGCGATTCCAAACAGAAAACATCAATTTGCCGGAGATCCACTTAGATAAGCCAGGATACGAGATTGCTTCGGAAACAGCAAATATGCTCGATAGCTACAAAAATTGTCAAATTTTTACTAGTTCAGCTGTATTTGGATGGTATGCAGATAATATAGTAGGTCTGTTAAGGGCTGATGAATTCTGGGAACTGGAACCGTCTTCCATTATAGTAGCCACCGGTAGTTACGAATACCCATTATTATTTAAAAACAATGATCTGCCAGGAATTTATTTGGGTAAGGGTTTAATGCGTCTCATGAATAGAGATGGCAATAATCCTGGCCAAAAAGCTGTCGTGATAACTGTTAATGATTATGGATATGTCTTGGCTCAACAAATAATAAATGCCGGTATCTCAGTTAAGGCCGTTTGTGATTATCGAGAAGAAAATGAGATTGGTGATCATAAAACATTAAATACTCTGCAGCAGGCAGGAACGAAGTGCTATTTCGATTGTCAGATTCAATCCGCAATAGGAAAGAAGCATGTATCTGGCATTTCTTTTTTTCATAGAACAAATAAAAAGAAAATTCCAACTCAGGTATCTTGCGATTTTATCTGCACCAACAATTACCGAGCCCCTGCCAACGAATTTATTTTCCAAAAGAACTATACCGGTTCTTACGTTATGGAATCACCTTATAAGGTTTCACGAAAACCTGAATTCACCGAAAATATGGAGCTTGGTGATGGTTTTTACGTCGCAGGTGAAGCAAGTGGTGTAATAGGATCAACAAGAGCTAATTACTTACAGGGTAAGATTGCAGGTTTATCTGCGGCTCTTTCATTAAACGTTGAAAAAACTGAATTATTGAACGGAAGGATTGCAGCAATAGATGCACTAAAAATACTACATAAAAGTTAATCTTATCAGCGATTGGTTATGAAACGCAATTCTATCTGGAAAAATTTTTGATGATATGATTTTACTTGAGTTTATGGAATATTAAAGGACTTGTAGTTATTTATAGTCTTTAACTTGGTATTGCAAAATGAAGTATCGGTTATACGCTAAAAATTACTTTTTTTATTCATAGAAAAGAATCTTGGTTAGGTAAAATAATGAGATTATTAATAATAATGATGTAAAACTATAATTCTGGTGTCGGAAAGATTAAATATTTACCTATACCTCAAACATATATGCTAAATAGGGCCTATAAGCATTTTATTTATATGCAGATTTATCGTTTCACTAAGTAGAAGAAAAATAATTATTTGATAAATTATATTTCTTAAATTTATGACAAGATCATCAACTTTATAACAAGGAGGAAAGTTAAATGATTCAAAAAGGTAAATTTTTCTTAGCTATAATTTTCTGCATGCTTTTGATTTTCAACGAAGTTTTGGCCGCCGAAAAAGTTTTTAAACTCGGCATTTTGGGCCCTCTCACTGGCCCTGCTGCCAAAAGCGGTAATGAGATGAAAGATGCTGCTACCATGGCCATTGAGGAAATAGGGGGAAAAGTTGGAGATTATAAAATCGAACTGGTTTATATTGATGATCAGTCGGATCCATCAAAGGGTACCAACGCCTATGCCGAGGCCATTGAACGAAAAGGCGTACAGGCCGGAATTTTAAACTGGAATACAGCGGTCTCGGTTGCCATTCAGCCCATGTTGGCAAAATATAAAGTACCTCATTTTTTCGGCCTGGGTGCCGGTAAAGCCGCTAATGATAAATGGGCATCCATGCCTCCCGAAGACCGTTACTTCTTCATGAAGGGTTATCCGATTCCCGAAAAACTTGTGGCGGGCTATGTAAATCTTCTTAATTATGCCGAAGAGAAAGGCATCTGGAAACCTGAAAATAAAATAGCCGCTCTTTGGGGGGAAGATACTGACTGGGGCCGCAGTCTGGTTGGCGGTTTGGCCAAAGAACTGAAGGAAAGTGGTTGGAAAATTTTCACAGAGGAATATTTTGATCTTAAAAAAACCGATTTTTATCCTTTTATAAACAAATGCAATAATGCGGGCGTATCGCTTATGGCCGGTTCGACTACGGGGGCGGCTTCCGTATCGGCTCTGATCAAACAGCAACAAGAAATTGGGTTTAAAGGTCTGCTTATTGCAGACGGCCTTGGCTGGGTTGGTGACTGGTATAATATGACCGGTTTCGCTTCCGATGGTGTTCTGGACATGCAGCCTCAACTATCAAGCCCGGCCCAGCAAGCTTGGGTTAAAAAATTTAAAGAACGTTTTAATTATTACCCCGGTGGCACGTCAGGTGCTATGCCATATGACTATACACGTTTTTTTATCAAAATCGCAAAGCGTGCCATTGAAAAATATGGTGAACTCACCAGTGAGACTGTCACCAAAATCGGCCGCGAAGAAATTGTTAATGGCAAACTGACATTCGGCTACGAAGACGGAGCTTTGTCGCATCTCCGCTTAGGGACCGATGCATCCTGTGTACCGGATCCAAAAATCAGCCCGACTGACTTTTTTATACCAATCATCCAGTACAAAAAGGGAAAGGGTTCTATTGTTTTTCCGGAAGACATCAATGAGACGGAACTTATGGTAAAATAATGGTTGTACAGAGCGGCAGCGAGAGCTGCCGCTCTCAACTTCTTACGGTTCGGACAACAGATTATGAAAATATTGGAAGCCAAACATGTTAGTAAGCTGTTCGGGGGGCTTGTGGCTATTAACAATGTCAGCCTGCAAGTTGGTAAGGGCGAAATTTTAGGACTGATAGGCCCCAACGGGGCTGGAAAAACGACCCTTTTGAATGCCATGGCCGGTTTAAACCCTCCGTCAACCGGCTCGGTTTTTTTTAATGAAAAAGATGTCACCGGGTTGACACCGGAAAAAATGTGCCATCTGGGACTTGCGAGAACCTTTCAGATTCCCAGGCCATTTCCTAAAATGACGGTGCTGGAAAATGTTATGGTTTCCACCGTTTTCGGGAAAAAAATCCACAGGAAAACCGATGCGGTTAGGCATTGCAGGCGTATGCTGGAATACGTGGAATTTCCAGCCACAGAAGATACGGTATCCGAAACACTGAACGCCGTGCAATTGAAGCGTCTGGATCTGGCTCGTGCCCTGGCCAGTGAACCGAATCTGCTTTTCCTGGATGAACTGGCTTCAGGGCTTACTGAGGGTGAGTTAAAGGAGATGATTGCCATCATCTCAAAAATCCGGGACAAGGGTGTTACGATTGTCATGGTTGAGCATATTATGCAGGTGATTATGAACCTCTGTGACCGGCTGGTGGTTTTGCAGTTCGGAAATAAGATTGCAGACGGGCTGACCAATGATGTAGCACAGGATCCTGCTGTTATGGAAGCATATTTTGGAGCGGAAGAATAAAGGTGTTGATGCCCAATATTTGATGCTAAATTATCAGAAACCGGAAATCAAAAGATAAAAAAGTTCGGATAAAATAAATTATGAATACGGATAACCAGCAGTTTTTGCAAATCGACAAACTTGATTCGGGCTATGGATTCCTGCAAGTGCTGTGGGATGTATCGATTACCGTCAACAAGGGGGAATACGTTTGCATTGTGGGGCCCAATGGTGCCGGGAAAAGTACCTTTCTAAAATCGGTTGCCGGAATGATAAATACCTTAGGCGGCA
>JAIPEE010000084.1 GCA_021737275.1 Desulfobacterales bacterium | reverse complement strand
AATTTATACAGGGTAAACGGTTTTTCATCCAAGCCCAGGCGTTCCTGCCTGAAAAAAACCGGTCCTTTTGAGTCCAGCTTGATAATGGCCGCGACAAGCAGCAGAAACGGACTGAAACAAATCAGCACCCCCAGGGCAATGGAAATATCCAACAGCCGTTTGATATTGGTATAAAATCCAGGCTTGAAAGACCCTGTCTGCCCGGTAAACATCACCCATTGTTCTGAAATATTTGAAACCGGTATCCTGCCCAGCAACCAGGCATAAAATGTGGTGCCGTCAAAGATCTCTTTGCCCTTGAATTTCAAATCGATCAACCGCCGGTTATCGCCGGGCAGCGCCACCCGCTGCTGGGTAAACACAATCGTATCCGGATCAATTGCCGTCAAAGCCGCCTGCAAAGAATCATATACAGGGATAGCCGGCGGTGTCTGTATCAGGCACACGTCCTGGGTTTCCGGAGCCATTACCAAACCCCTTAATTGATACACATCAGAACCTTCATCAATGGTTTGTATCATTTTTTCCACCAGTTCATCACAGCCGGCAATAATCAATTTTCGTTTTTCCGGGTGATAAAGGGTGAGCAAATACAAAATCCGCCATATATAAACCACCCCGAGCATTAAAAAGAAATGCAAAGAGGTTATCAGACGGCCGATTTTTTCCTGGGGGAATAAATAGGAAACCAGGGCAACCAGAACCGTGGCGACCCCAACAGATAGAAAGATATTAATGAACAGCAACTTTCTGTTTTTCAATTGAAAGTCATCATACAACCCGAAGATATAGAAAACAATCACATGGATGATGGTCCCTGGAATAATCAGCCAGGAAATCCGGCCGATGATTTGAATCAGTGACTGACCTTCATAGAAAAGGATACGAAATGCATACGATAAGATAAAAACCAGTAATACCACCAGAATATCAAAGAGGCATAGTCGAAACTTTTGTAGTTTGTCAGGATTGGAAATATATGTCAGCAATGCTATCCAGTTCCTTTCTCCACATTTGAAGTTCAAAGATTCTCAGAAAAGGAGATTTTCATGTCCGCCTCATTACCACATTTCGAAAAAAAATATCATAGCGTTCAGTAATGTTTGACCTGTTTAGATTGTTTTTCACATAATTTCGACCGTTTTCCCCCATCAGCCTCCGCTCGACTTCATTGTTTTTAAGGCGTAAAATGGTTTTTGACAGCTCATCAACTGACCCAGGAGTTACCGTCAGTCCGCAACCTGCTCTCACCACGACTGCTGCAGTCCCCGAATCATGATCTGCAACCGCGATTACCGGCCTTTGGGCACACATGCAAGCCAAGAGCTTCGAAGGGACAGAAAAATCGGCGAGTCCAGAACGATAAGTAATGGCACCCACGGAAGCAGAAGCCCAGATCAACGGCACCCAGGATTCTGGTTGGGGATCAATGAACTTAACATTCTTTAGCTTTTTCTTCGCCGCCAGGGTCTGAACCATATCTTTACGTTCTCCTCTGGCCACGAAACAAAAAACCATATCTTTCTGTGTTTTAAGCATTTCTGCTGCAGAAACAAGGATTTCCACCCCGTGAGGAATCCCGATATTTCCAGCATACAGAATCACGAACTTATCATGAATCCCGTAATATCTTGAAAATAAATTATTTTTCGACTGAGGCTGAATATCTTCAGTATCAATAAAGTTTTCAATGACCTCAACCTTGTCGTCCGGCACTCCTTTACGGCGAATCGCTGCCGCCATTCCTTCGGATATTGTGAGAACTTTTTTAGCTAAGCCATAAACCAGTTTCTCAACGATGACTAAAAGCTTAACCACAGACCTACTCCGGACCAACCCCATCTCCACGGCCATATCCGGATACAGGTCCTGGACGTTATAGACCATAGAGCAACGCTTGAACTTTGAAACCAGCCAGCAGACGAGCCCGTTGGTCAAGGGCGGTGATGACGGAGCAAATAAGATGTCAGCCTTACCCCCCAAGAACAAAGCAGCCAACGTACTTGATAAATTGAAGGAAATAAAATTCAGCGCTCGATAAAACAACCCCGAATTGCTTTGACCAAAAATCGGGGCAAACACCCAGGAACGGATCAACTTAACCCCCTTCCAGTCCGAGACCTCATATAGCTTGCCCCGGTATTCCTCCCAAGTTTCACTCCGGCCTTTACGGAAGTGAGGAAAAGAAGTAACCAGCGTTATCTGATATCCCTTGTTAATTAAATCCTGAAAAATTCGTCCATATATCGGCATTAAGGGACCTTCGTAAGGATACCAGTATAACATTATCACTAAAAGCCGCACTTGCTTTTTTTTTCTAATTTTTTCCATACACTCTCTTCTTACATCGCGCTGTTTATGAAAAAACTTCGTTATCAAATTTGGTTAAAAATCAATGATTCGAAATATGAAATCCTGACGTGGAGTAACGCAGGGAAAATAGCTTCGCTGTCTCCTTAAGAAAGTTCATACAAGAGTCACATACAAAACCGTTTGGCCTGCTTTTGATCATCCAACAACTCGTGAGCAATTTCCAGAGAAGGGGCAGACATTTTACTCAGCTGCGATGGATCGTGGGAGATTGTTCTAAACACATCAGCCAACATTGTCTGTTCGTCAAGCAGCCATCCGTTTCCTCTAATAAAAGGTTTATGACTCGGCCAGTCGTTTAGAGCGACTGGACACCGACAACAGAGTGCGTTTTGAGTAGTTGAAGACGCGCCGCCTGGCTGCAGGTAAAGATCTGCCGCACATAGGTAAGACTGCAATTCATCAGGAGATTTCCACCCTGCGAAAATAATTTGAGGATCGTCCAGAAGCGGCAGTATTTCATTCCGAATCTCATCTTTTATACTACCAATTAAAAGAAGACGGATATTAGTTGGTTTGGTGTTTTGTATCGTCTTGATCGTCTCAACAGCTTTTTTGCTTTTTCCCATCTTTCCGGCCTGAACGGCAAGGATTGTCTCATCATTCAAGCCAAGTTCCTTTCGCTTTTCGTTTCTTCTCGTACAATATTCGTCCTCATCAAAAATGATGCCACCAAGAGGTAAATACTCTATCTTGTCTTTTGGGATCCTATACACACGCCTAACAAAGTCCATCGTTTCGATTGATATACAAAATACCTTCAAAATCTCTGGTAGGGTTTGTTTAATAATTAACCTGTAATAGATATAGTGAAGTAACCACTTAGAGAGCCTATTCTTAGCGCTATTGTTAAAATCACCATGATTATCAGCATATAATTTTACATTAGGATTCTGTCTTACGTATTTTGCAACTGTCAAAAGTTCAAACGCAGATACACCGTGAAATATCACTATCTCAGGAGAAAATTCTCTCAGAATTCGATATACTCCTTTGTAAGCCCGCAATTTTACCATGACCTGTACAGGCAGACATGTGGCATAATCGACACGCACAACGTCAATTCCAAATTCATTTACATAATGCCCGCTATCGGTAAAGACATACCCTGTTGGTGACATCGTTAACGTTGATGCAACAATCAGGACAGTATGCCCAGACTCTTTGTGCATCTTCGACAGCAAATTTTCCTGGTAATAGTAATTGTCTGCGTAATAATTTGACAGACACAGATGCGCAATCTTCATATTAAAACTCCATTATTCACACACAGTATTTCATTTACCGAACAGTTGTCTGGAAAAATTAGAATACACCCAGAGAATCTGTCAAGACTGCTATCTTTTCCACAGGCACACAGTTTCCGATTTTGTTCCTGTAAAAAAAGCCTAATTTGACCATAGGCAACCGCAAATTTTTAAGTATCTCTGACCCGCATTTGAATCCCAGCGGTCAAATTACTACAATTAGACTCACCGCTACTAAAGAATATTTAAAAAAGTTGGATTTTCTTTTGCCTGTTTTAGGATTTTATAAATTGATCTCATCTATGTTACTATGAGGGTTAATAATAGCCCAACTCTGCCAAGTCTATTTGAAGCAGATTGCTGGTTTCTTCATTGCTTGTCTTAAAGTATTTTTCTATTTTATCTCGGTAAAGTTCAGGCATGATCGAATCTCTTTGTTTCTTAGCAACCAAGATTCTATCGGCTTTTTTGACTGCTTTTTTTTGAATTATCCACATCCAGCGAGGTATGAAGCGCATGCTTTGCTTTTCAAGCAAGGTATTCTTTCGACGAACCAAACAATGGTTAATAAACCGTTGAAGTTCAACCGCTTTAGATGATGGAGAAACATTCCTTTTACCCTTCGCTGGTAATTCCATCCTTTCGACTCCGATAAAATTTGCTAACCTTTCCAACAAACGCGATTCTTGAGATCTAAAGGCTTCTAAGGGGAAAATGAATAGGTTCTCCTCACCAAACTCATTTGCAAGTTTTTTAATAATCTTATCATAGCAGAAACCCTGCAGTGCAGTTTCATTTGAGCAAATCCATTCAAAAAATTCATAATTTCTTGCGCTACCCCCTCCATTAACATATTCAACGTATTTCGACAGAAACATCTCTGGTTGTTTTCTGAAAACGATCATCACTTTAGGTTTACCGAGAGTGAGCCTAATACGTTCAATCACAGTATCAATCTCGGGAAGTCCCGGCAGATTTACCCACCATTCTTTGTCCACTGCGGGTACAATCAAATGTTCGTCGCTTTCTATCACAACTTGTCCCTCTTTGGCATTTATAAAAAATGACTCATAATATGAGAGTCCTCTCTCGTAGAAGTCCAATTCAGGAGAAAAAAATATTGTTTTGTAGCCTAAAAATATCTTAGGATGCATCCGGAAGGCATTTTGCAGTGTTGTAGACATACATTTGCTGTATCCCAAGTGAACGATTTCAGGCAATCTGATTATAACATCGTTTTTGTTAGCCATCAATTTACCTATTTTGATCTTGATTCTTCACAATTAACTGATAACAGCCAAAAGCTCTCAATATCGCAAACCCCATTCAAATATTCAGAGGCCTTTGAATAATTACCCCTGAACTATTGTCTGTAGGATTGTTCATTCAAAAATCACACAAAGATTTTACGTTGTTCTTTACACACTTTTTTAAAAAACCTAATCGAATTTCTCTTCTTTTTAGTCAGTTCTTCAACATCTGTCAAAGCCTTGAGTATAGAATTATCCCAATCTTCGGGGCATCTCGCAACCCACCCTATATCATGGGATTCAATAAAGGGAACGATGGAAGGACGTTCATTGGAGATTATGGCCATGCCGCAGGATAAATACTCCCAAAATTTACCGGGTATGGTATATTTAGAGTTGTCATTAACCTCATTCGTCAAAACACCGATATCGTAATTCGACAATATTTCCGCCGCTGATTTATAAGGGATCACACCTCGATATTCTGCAATAGGGCACTCGCTCAAAATCCGTTTCAAATATGCCCGATGTTTAACTGGCCCGTACAGATGGAAACAGGTCGCATAGTCAGCAGCAAGCTGATTCAGTCTGTCCGAAAAAAGATGAATTTCACGATTCTCCTTAATATACCCAAAAAAGCAGAATCTAACCAAGCCCTTTTTTCTTGGTGAAAATGTTTTTCTGTTAGACAGAAATTCAGAGCTTGGCAAAGAATATAGTACATCAACATTTACAGCCCTATACTGTTTCTGTAAAAGAGTCTTAATTTCTGAAGAAACTGCATAATACTGATTGATATATTTACTAATCTTTTGCAATGTCCCTACATTCCTTTTGAAGTGCATCGCCGGGTTTTCCCTTATATCAACATGAATTCCAATATTTTTACTTAACATCTTTATCAAAGGAATGATTTTGATGTATTTGGGTTCCCTATAATATACTATTTTGGGTCTATTCTTCAAAACCATGAACAATATCATCATGAAGGGCCAAGGCGATTCTTCTCTTTCAAAAAAAAATCGAACAATCTTGTAAAATGGACTGAATATCAGAGGGCAAAATGTGATATGTCTAAATTCTTCTCCTCGCGTCACTCCACGTGTTAAAATAGTGAGTTCTCCCTTTTTACTCAACCTTTCAATTGTTGTATTAATACCGCGATTGTTTGGATCGTATCGGCCATAATGAATGTATAAAATAGTATCTGTCATAACTTCATTCCTCGATTCAATAATAGAGTTTAAACATTTACTTGGCCCTTCACGTTAAGACATAAAAATGGCATTTAAATGTATGGCTTCACCAATCATCACTTTATTGCTATACTGATTTTCACACCATATTTTATATTTAGTGTAGTATTTGCTATCACTATCATCTTGATACCGATCTATTATTACCATTTTCGGAGTAACGACATCTCCGTCACCTGCCATATGTATTGCGATTGTAGCCATTTCTCCATTGTCGTAAATGACGTCGCCACAAAACCTGTATAAAAGCTCAAACAGGTAACTTTCAAACATCATGCCAGAAGCAATAGGCTTGCCAACCCCCGATCTTATAGATATTTCTCTATCCGTGTGAATATTTCTAATCGGCCACGTTGGCCCCGGGAGGCCTCCGGAATAATTCCGTAATTTTCCAATAGTTAATCTTTTTTCTTCTCCAACAATGGAATATCCTTCTTTAGGGAAATCGCTAATGGGAACAGCACTTCTATAACCTTCTTTTTTTTCCCATTTCACTCTTTTTTCTAAATACTTTCCCCCAATGAAAGTATTGGTTATTTTTCTTTTCATAACAACAGCATCAGAGGCATCACGGACTATAACTTTGCAAACTTGAAATGTCCTACTGCGTTTTTCATAGACATCAATAACTTCCCAATCTATGATATATGTTTCTTCTATTCTCAATGGATTGTAAAAAACTGTCTCAAATTTTGCTCCCACAGCTGCCAGGCCGTCTTCTAATTTAAACGAAGGGCTTTGAGTTATGCTACAAAAATTGAAAAGCACACCAGGGTGAACATGGGCATCAAATCGCTCATCGTTGCTACTACCTAATGAATTTAAGAATTGCAAATTCAATGGTCTACTAATTTTTACTTTTAAGGTTTCATATTTATCTCCGATATTCAACTCATCTGAATATATCATTTTTGATATTCTCTCCTTTTTTTATTTCTTTTCTTTTTGAATCTTCCTTGCAGGCACGCCGACAACAGTAACCCCATCATCAATATTTTCTATTACCACTGAACCGAGCCCAACTGTCGCCCGATCCCCTACAACAATTTTATTTTTGATACAACATTTAGGGGCAAGCCAAGTATAGTTGCCAACGATAGAGCTGCCACAAACCACAACAGCGGCTGAAATAAAAACATGATTTCCTATTTTAACATTGTGTCCAATATCGCACAGATGTCCAATTTTAGTACCTGTACCTATGAGTGTTTCTCCAAAAGTCCCCCTCACTATAGTTGAGTTGGCTCCCACCTCAACATTATCCTCAATGACAACCCATCCTTTTTGTGGGAACTTTTCGAAAGAACCATCTTCGTTTCTCTCGAATCCTTGTCCTTCGCACCCAATTACAGCGCCAGTCTGTAAAATTACGTTATCTCCGATTTTACTCCCCTCTCCAATATGGACCCTGTCCTGAATCATTGTATTATTTCCAATAACCACATTATGCCCTACATAAGCATACCTACCTATATATACATTTTTTCCAATAATGGTATCTTTTTCAACGATGGCGGTGGGATGAGTAAATTTTTCATTATTATGAATCGGAGAGAAATGATTGGCAAAACGAATAAAAGAAAAACGAGGGTTTTTTACTGTAAATATACAAGCCTTTGATTTACAATTTTCAATACCAGGAATATCGTCATGGCAAAGCAGAATTCCAGCTTCAGATTCCATAATTGCATCTAATGCAGGCTTGCCATATTCATTGCAAAATGAAAGTTCATCTTTTTTAGCCTCCTTTATGGGCGCAAAACCTCGTATGACATTCATGAAATTGTTATTACAATTAAACATTCGTATTGGTTTAACAAAATCCATAATTTCTTGAACTTTATATTTTCGTATCATGGTGGCTTGTTATTGGTTTTAGGGAAGTAAAGAGTTTGATTGCTAGTGTGATGATTAGGAATCACCGATCGTTGACCACAAAACGTAAAACCTCAAAGGCTTCGGCATATGGTACCTCTATTTGAGTACCTCGCGTGTGCGCCAATCCCCAAATAAAATCTTCATCAAGATATGACCGATGCTTTTGGGATTCGTAACACCTCAAAGCTTCAATCTTTTTTTGAACATGCCTTTCATCTAAGATAATAAAACTTCTGGTTTCGAATACAATATTGTTCCAAGGCTCTTCATATCCTAATAAGGTCACTTTTTTGAAAGCTCTCAACGCCTCTCTAGCGATAACTGCATGATCCTGGTGGATATCATTAAGAGAAGGAACTATCACCAGATCTGGTTTAATATCAGCGCGTAATTTTATTATGTCTTCAAGGATCTCCTGGCGGAATTCGGGAAATGTTCTCACTTCATAGTCAAATAGAATCAAATTTGAAGGCGAAACTCCCAAAACCTGGATGGCTTTTTTTACTTCTATTTCCAAAATATTTTTCGGAAACCCTTTCCTTACAGATTTTTGGGCACTTGAGAATGCGACATAGTAAATATTTTTTTTTTGCTCTATAAATTTAGCAATTGTTCCACCACATCCTACTTCACCATCATCTGTATGAGGCGCTAAAACCAAAATTCTCTCAAACATTTTGATATCCTTTATTTAATTGCATTCCATCAATACAAATTAAGATTGAAGTTCTGGTTGAGTCTTAAATGTTTCTACGTTTCCAGTCCATTTCATAACACGACCACTATTGTTAAAACTCGGCCGGATCGATCTGGCTACCACAAGCAGACCTATCCCTAAATACACTAAAAGGATCACTGCAATTCTTGGATTGCTTATAATCAGGCTTTCCTTCAGTGATTGACTGATCAGTACTATGAACCCCCAAAATGTCCCAAGCAAGATAAAACTGTTTTCGCGATTAATGTACCTCCCAGATGCAAAAAACAATCTTTGTCCGATATCTTTTAAAATCAATACAAAAAGTATCAAACCCAAAGGACCATATTCAGTAAGAATAGACAAGAAGTCGTTATGGGAACTATGCGGGGAGAGGTATCCTCCATAAACAAAGTACTTCGGTGCAGTCAAGTCCATCAGATCTGTTCTCTGATAAATAGTGTTTGGTGCAACGCCAAGTAATGGATGGTCCTTGACGATCAAAACTGCAGCCTTCCATGTCTCAAACCGGCCTGTTTCAAAAGATGTATATCGACTCAGATCGTATTTGTAAAAGGAGATTGCCGTTACCACCGCAATAAGGAGTACAACCAAAAATTTTATGGTTGTTCGTCCGCCTATTTTAGAAAAAAGCCATAAGACGAGCAGACCAAACAATCCATACCTCGCGTCCCTGGTAAGGGAAAATATG
>JAIPEE010000032.1 GCA_021737275.1 Desulfobacterales bacterium | reverse complement strand
GAAGGACGGGCAGATGCAGGTCAAAGTTGTCCCTGCCAGATCCTTTGACAACCCCATCAATATCCTGAGTGTTGAGCCGCAAGTCGTGACTCTGATCGAAGAGGCGCCACAGGTTGAGCAGGTTGAGCAGGTTGAGGATAAAGTTGACAGCAAGTAGTCGATGCCTGTGATTCAAAGCGACCGTAAAGCACTCTCTTGTAAATGAATTGCAGGATGTAAAACAAGGATAGGGAATTTCGATTACGTACAAAGATCAGCCACTGATAAGAATTGTGGATGCCCGATAACAACGTTCGGGCATGACGGGGTACGCGACAGTAAGTTCCCATTCCGTCATTCCCGAGTTCTTTTTTCGGGCTTGTCCAGAGGTTGTTTCTGGGAATCCAACTTTTTTTTATAACAGAAGTTCAAGAGTAAGGCACTAATGAGAAAGTTATTTGGAACAGACGGGATCCGCGGGGTGGCAAATATTTACCCCATGACCACCGAGATCGCCATGCAGGTTGGGCGCGCCATTGCCTTCATTGTAAAGAGCAGAAATGGCCGCCATCGTATTGTAATTGGCAAGGACACCAGGCTGTCCGGCTATATGTTAGAAAATGCTCTGGCTGCCGGAATCTGCTCCATGGGTGTGGATGTGTTGTTGGTGGGGCCGCTGCCCACACCGGGGATTGCCTTTATTACAACATCCATGCGGGCCGATGCAGGTGTCGTCATCTCCGCCTCCCATAATCCATTTCAGGATAACGGGATCAAGATTTTTTCCCATGATGGGTTTAAGCTGCCGGATAAGCTTGAGGCTGATATTGAAGATCTGATCTTTTCCCAGAAAATGGCAACATTACGTCCAGTTGCAGAGGAAGTGGGAAGGGCAAAACGGATTGATGATGCCAAGGGGAGATATATTGTATTTTTAAAAAATATCTTCCCGAAAAAGCAGAGCCTTGATGGTATGCACATTGTACTGGATTGCGCCAATGGTGCAACCTATGGTGTTGCCCCCCATGTGTTTGAAGAGCTCGGTGCCAAGGTGACAACCCTTGGCGTAAATCCTGACGGAAAGAATATCAACTGCAAATGCGGGGCGTTGCATCCTGAGCTGATGGCTGCCAAGGTCAAAGAGACCGGCGCCGATGTCGGGTTGGCACTGGATGGTGACGGAGACCGCTTGATTGTCTGCGATGAAAAAGGGCAGGTGGTGGGCGGTGATCATATTATGGCTGTCTGTGCCAGGGACCTCATGAAAAGGAGGAAGTTAAAAAAGAAGACCCTTGTCACCACAGTCATGTCCAATATGGGGCTGGAAATAGCCATGGAGAAGATGGGCGGCAAGATGGTCCGTACCCAGGTGGGAGACCGCTACGTGGTGGAGGAGATGCGAAAAAAAGGCTACTCCTTTGGCGGGGAGCAGTCCGGGCATCTGGTCTTTCTTGATTATATCACCACCGGCGACGGCAACTTGGCGGCCCTCCGTCTCCTTGGAATTATGAGACAACGGGAAAAATCATTGTCTGAGCTTGTAAAAATAATGGAATCGTATCCACAAGTGCTGAAAAATGTCCGCACTGCCGGAAAAATCGATCTTGATCTTGTTCCCGATTTCCAAAAAACTGTCACCAAAATGGAGAAAAAGTTAGGGAAAAAAGGTCGTATCTTGGTGCGCCCCTCCGGAACAGAACCCGTGATTCGGGTGATGGTTGAGGGGGAGGATGAAAAAATGATTCAGACCATGGCCGATGAGCTTGGGGAGATGATTGCCAGGGCGAAACCTGTTTAAGAAAGGTTACGTTACCCATATGTTTTGTGCGTGCTGCACAGATTTGTATCCTGCATAAGGAAGATACTGATGGAAAAAAAACAGCCTGACTCCTTAGTCAGTGTAACCATACTATTGCCTGCATATAATGAAGAGCAAAGTATTGCCGCAACCATTCTAAGGATAAAAGAGCTTCATCCTGATTTTGAAGTCCTGGTTGTTGATGATGGGTCAACAGACAATACAAAGCAGGTGGCTCTGGATGCCGGGGCTAACGTCTATTCTCATCCATATAATATTGGCAACGGTGCCGCAGTGAAAACCGGCTTACGCAAGGCAAGTGGTGAGTGGATACTCATGATGGATGCAGATGGACAGCATAAGGCAGAAGATATAGCTAATATACTGAAATACGCTGAAAAATATGATATGGTAGTAGGCGCCAGAAGCTCAGATTCCAAGGTCACTATCCACAGAAGTCTCGCTAACAGACTGTACAACTGGTTCGCCTCTTATGTTACCAAATTTAATGTGCAGGACTTGACGTCAGGGTTTCGTCTGGTAAAAAAAGAGGTCGTAAGTCAATTTATCTACCTCTTGCCTAATACTTTTTCTTACCCATCTACCCTCACCATGGCTTATTTGCGTAGTGGCCTGAGTGTGAAATATGTTCCTATCCAGACACTTGCTAGAAAAGGGAAAAGTAAGATCAAACTCATGGTTGATGGCCCCCGGTTTATTCTGATTATTACAAAGGTTGCTACTCTGTTTTCTCCATTACGGGTTTTCCTTCCAATCAGTATATTACTTTTTCTAATTGGTTTATTTTATTACTGTTATACTTATATGACTATGGGTCGATTTACCAATATGTCTGCATTGTTATTTACTAGTTCTTTGATTATTTCCTTGATGGGGCTAATTTCTGAACAAATTTCTCAGATGCGTTATATCAGAGTTAAATAGATTATTGTGAAGATAAGTTTTGCTTTATGCAAAACGAGAGTTGTTTGTCCGATTCTTGTAAATTCGTAATAGGAAGCATTAATTGATTCATATTGTTTTAGGTACTAAGGCCCAGCTCATCAAAATGGCACCGATTATGGCGCGTCTCCAGGATAAGGGGATTCCATATAACTTTATTCATACGGGCCAGCATCGAGCTACTATGGATGAAATGCTTGATGATTTTAAAATAAAAAGGCCAGATAAAGTATTGTATGATGGGCCTGATATCGTTTCTCTTTCCAAGATGTTCTTATGGATAAACAGAATATTATGGAAATCAGTTACCCGGAAGCAAGAGATTTTTGGAGAAGAAAAGAAGGGAATTGTACTGGTTCATGGAGATACGTTTTCAACGTTGCTTGGTGCTTTGATGGGCAGATTTGCGGGTCTTAGGGTCGGCCATGTCGAATCTGGGCTTCGATCATATAATTTATTTCATCCTTTTCCTGAAGAACTGACAAGACTCCTTACTTTTCGTTTAAGTCATATTCTTTATTGTCCTGGTAAATGGGCAGTTGAAAATCTTGCAACACTTAAAAGAGAGAAGATAAATATGTATGCCAACACCATGGCGGATACTGTGGCGATGACTCTACACAAAAATCGTAGACAAGATCATGTTCCCGGGCATCCGTTTGCGTTAGTTAGTCTGCATAGATACGAGAATATATTCAAAAAAGAGAGGCTTGAAGATCTAATCCAGCACCTTGAACGTATTGCCTTAAAGCAATCCCTTCTCTTTATCTTGCATCCACCAACAGAAAAACAGTTGAGGCGTTTTAATCTTTTTGAGAGAGTTACAGAAAATATAAATATTGAATGTAAGCAGAGATACCATCATTCCGACTTTCTATCTCTGTTGGAAAAAACCGAGTTCGTGGTTACTGATGGTGGTAGCCTACAAGAAGAAGCTACATATATGGGTATACCTTGTCTTCTCATGAGAAAGACAACTGAGCGAAAGGAAGGATTAGGAGAGAACGTTGTGCTCAGTTGTTATGAAAATGAAATCATTAATGAGTTTGTTCAAAATTATAGACAGCATCGGCGACAACCTATTTTTGTAAAACATAGTCCTTCTGATATTGTTATTGAATCTGCTATTGTTTATTCGTAACAAGTGACAGAATGGATAAAACATCGAATAATACAATCTGCATAAAAATAAACCGATTATTTTATGGCAAAAAAGTGTAGAGAATCTACTAAGATCTAGCCTTCTATATGTGTATCTAAGTGCGTATTCTTGTTTTATCAAAACGTCAATATACAAATAAAGATTTGATTGATGATCTTTATGGCCGTTTATATGAGATTCCCAAGGAACTTGCCAGGCTTGGGCATGAAGTTAGTGGGCTATCTCTTAGTTATCGTCAAAAAAATGAGGGACATATACTGGGGATGGGAAATGACGATACATTGGTAGATTGGTATTCATTTAATCTCGGAAAGTTTATTATACCAGGGTTAATTCGTTATCTGGATAAATTACAGGATCTTTGTGATGAGTTAAAGCCAGATATCATTTATGCATGTTCTGATGCACCACATGTGATAAATGGTGTTAGAGTTGCGAAAAAAAATAATATCCCTTGTGTTGTTGATCTTTACGACAACTATGAAAGTTTTAAATTGACCAACATACCAGGGATATTGCCACTTTTTAAAAGGGCAGTGCGTAAAGCTGCAGGTGTAGTTTGTGTTAGCAGTAACTTGCTTGATTATATTGAGAAATTTTACTGTCCCAAAGGATTAATTAGTGTCATCCCCAATGGTATCCCATCTAAGCTTTTTCATCCCATGGATCGACAAGAGTGTCGAAAAGAATTAGGCCTTCCTATGGGAAAGACACTAGTTGGTACTGCTGGTTCGCTTGGTACCAGTCGTGGTATTGATGTGTTGTTTGATAGCTTTAAGGAGTTAGCTACTAATGATCCCTCAATACATCTTGTTTTGGCCGGCCCTATAGAGACTGACACAAATATACCTGAGGATGTGAATATTCACTACTTGGGGGAGGTTGAACACGAGCAAGTGCCAGTCTTATTTAATGCGTTGGATGTAGGGGTCATATGCAACCGAGATTCATCTTTTGGGCGTTATTGTTTTCCACAAAAAGCTTATGAGATGTTGGCATGTGCAATACCTGTCGTAGCTGCTAACATCGGTACTATGTCAGAGTTATTTAGTGAAATCCCTGAGTGTCTTTACGAACCAGGGAATTCTCAGGATTCAGTTCAAGCTATTCGAAAACAATTGACATACCCGAGTTCGCATTGCATTAAAATCTCAACATGGGCTGATTTAGCTAGGGATCTTGAAAGGTTATTTTATGAAATTGTACATTGTAACCCAAGTTAGGTTCGTTTCCTTTATTTGTTAAAATTGATGGCGTCGTAAAAACTCTCCATCTGCTTCGTTGCTGCATTTTTTATTTAATTTCGATGTACCTTAGTACGCCGAAATTAAATAAAAAATACGCGCCTCGCATATGGAGCTTTTCACCCTAACTACCGGGCATAAATACTTAGCCATCCTAGATTTGAGGTTTTCACCCAAACTACGGGCATAAATACGAGTTTATCAAAATTGATGGCATCGTAAAAAGCTAAAAAGCCATTTTCAACCGATTCAACCGATTCGGCTGAAAGTTTATATAAAATGCGATGTGTTTTTGTAAACGTCGCTTGAATTGCTCTTTGATAAGGCAGCAGACAGCCAAGACGGTCAAAAAAGCACCACATTGTGGTATCAATGGGTCGATTTGCCACTTTCTGTGCCGACTGGCCCTGAAAATGTTGACACCTATGGCCTTCATCACCGCGGCAAAACATACAGCTTTCATGCCGCGTACCCGAAGGTGCTTGACACCCGTTCGCCGGTCGAATTCAGACATGGTCGCCTCGACTCCAGCCCTGAATCTGTATTTGTCCTTGAATGAGGCTGTGGACTCAATGCGTCTGCGGTGGGCAAGGCGAATATCTTTGTGTTTATAACGGATGTAATAGGCCTTCTTCCCTTTGCAGACGGGGCATTGTTTAAACAGAGGGCATTTGGAGCAAACACTTGGTGTAAAGGATGCACTGAAGCCAGTTGATATTTTTTTCACCCTGATCGGGGCAGAACCTTGAGGACAGGAAGTAATCCAGCCCTGGTCGTTGATGGTAAAATCAGCAAGGTGCATTTTCTTCTGATTGCCGGGCATAGCCGGGGCAATCACGGTAACGTCATGCTCCTTTTGTGCTTGCTCGCAATTGCTGTCGCTGCCATAGAGCGAATCAGCGAGGATCTGCTCCGGAGCCATCTCGCGCTGCTTAAGTTTTGCCAAGGCAGGCAGCAGGCTGCCGGCATCGTGCCGGTCCGCTGATTCAACGGCAACATGGGTAATCAGGGAAAGCTGTTTATCGTCACCTTCAGTGTAATTCTCAACGACCTGCACTTGATAACCCTGTCCTTTATGGCTGCTGTAACCGGCATCCGGATCAGAGGGATTTTGCAGAGAATCGGAAGGCACATCTTTATTTGGTCGGGCGACGGCCTTTGGTTCGGCGGAACCTGTTGTATCGTCTGCGACGATGCACTGTTCCTTGAAAAGCCGAACCAGCAGCTTAAAGCTGCTCATGTCGTGGATGGATGTTTTTGAACCAAAATGTTGGGTCAGGATAAATACATCCTCAGCGAGTTGATCAAGAGTCCTGCTTGACTCTGAAGGCTTGACCATGGCGAAAAGAGATCCTTCTTTTTTGCCGAGATAACGCCTCGTCAGGCTATCGTCAAGTTGATCAAAGAGACTACGATACTGACGTTTCAGGTTGACCAGGAATTTTTTGATGGTTCTTGCGAACAGCCCGATACGGCCGAGATTGCGCATATTGGATTTCACATGCACGGAGTCCATGCGCTGCTTGGACAGGTCGGCCTTGAAGAGCTTGGCTAATGTTTGCAGTGCGTTATCAAATATTTCATTATATGTCTCATCTGTGGACATGAAGTCACGCATGGTCCAGAGAGATTTATGACTGATGTAGGAGGCCGCATCAGAGGCGTTGGTAATATTGAGGGCATAGTGCCACTGGATGTTAAAACAAAACTGTTCCACAGCTTGGTCGTCGGTGAAATCATGCATCTGTTGGAGAACCATCAGTCCCATCATGGAATAGAGTTCCTTGGTGGGACGACCATTCCATTCGTGGTAGTGGCTGCGCAGGGTCTCCACCGGCATTTCGGTGAGAATTTTCTCCTGGAATAGCCCCGACCATGACTGAGCGAGAAGTTTTCGTCTCTTAGGCCCCAGATGGCCCCAGGGATCGAAAATGTTAAGCTGTTTGTGGTTTTTTACATGAAACATTTATTCCCTCGTATTTATTTGAAATTACGAGATAATATTAACATAAAATAAGTTTTTCGGCAACGAGTAATTTCGGTTTTATTACGTAAAATTAAGATGTTGTGCTGAAAATAGTTTTTACGAAGTTATCAAAATTAACCTAATGAAAAATTTTGCACCTTTGACTACGTATTTCCGAGGATTATATCGGCGCACCATGGGGGAGGCCTATGAGCGAGCCTATCGTGAAATTGTATTATCCCAAAAGGATGGCGGGAGTTGCTTAGATTGTGGTGCCTCTGGAGGACATCATTTCTGGGTCCTCCACGAGCGGATGAAACTCAAGAAAGGCAACTATAGAGGTATTGAATGGGACTTGGAGTCAGTAAAAAGGGCTCAAAATAAAAAGCTTAATGTCATCCAGGGAGATTTGAACAAACCGCTTCCGTATGATGACAATAGCTTTCAGACTGTTTTTGCTCTTTCGGTTCTCGAACATCTGCTGAACGGTTGTCAATGGATGAGAGAAGCGAAACGAGTTCTGGCTCCGGGAGGTAGTCTTGTTATTTTGACACCTAATATAAGTACTTTTTTCACAATGATGCTTTTGCTTGGTGGCAAAATGCCGTCCTCTGGGCCACACCCGGACTCGGAAGTTCTCCAGAGGAATGAGACTCCATTTTATGTTAGCAATAATCAATGTTCAGACCTTGAAAGTGATACGCCCGTACATAGGCATCTCGTTGTTTTTAGCTATAGAGTTCTTCATTCATATCTTCATCAACTCGGCTTTGTGGGAATTAGAGGGTATGGTTTTGGGTTATATCCCTTTCCCAATTTTATTCAGCCAATTCTTGAGAGGATAGACCCCTATCACTGCCATCAGATGGTTTTTGCCGTCAGCAAAGAAGAATCAAAAGGTGAAATTCCTTCATATCCCTAGAATTACACGGAGATAACAATAATGAATTCTGTAGACACTTTTCAAGTGAAAAGCTATAAGCAACATGCAGATCATTTCCAGGCATATGGCCAAGGGGGTGTAAAAGCAGAACATGCAAAAACCTGGCTTACAAAAGGTACTGTCGACGCTTGGCGCCATCAACGCATCTATCAAACTCTCGAGCCAATATTGACAGCAGAACCTGATGCGAAGTGGTTAACAGTAGGCGATGGCAGATTCGGTAAGGACGCGAAGTATATTGCGACCAGAGGGGGGGATGTCCTTGCAACAGATATCTCAGAGGTCCTCTTGAAAGAGGCAAAAAAAATTGGCTATATATCTGACTACAAGGTAGAAAATGCCGAATTGTTATCATTCAAAGACGCTGTTTTCGATTATGTTCTCTGCAAAGACTCGTACCATCATTTTCCACGGCCTATGCTTGCTCTTTATGAAATGCTTCGGGTAGCACGAAAAGGTGTTTTGTTGATCGAGCCCAATGATGCTTTCATAACAGACAGATTTTGTGAGATTTTCTTCAGGAAAATAAAAAATGGTGTTAAGTTTTTACTCAGAAGAAAGGCTGTTAAAGATCGTTTTGAGGAATCCGGTAATTATATATATAGTATTTCTAGAAGGGAACTAGAGAAAGTTGCAATAGGATTAAATTACAAGTTTCTAGCATTTAAAGGGATTAATGATGTCTATCTAGCCGGTGTGGAATATGAAAACTTTTCAGATAAGGGACCCTTGCAAAAGAAAACACGACGATTGATTGCGTTAAAAAATTTATTTAGCAGATTTGGACTTATAAATTATGGGCTCCTGGCAGCAGTTATTCTTAAAGGGCAGAGCTCGGAGAAAGTTTTACAAGAGCTGAAAAAAGAAGGTTACGATATTGTCTCTCTCCCGGAGAACCCACACATCTTAGATTGATTTCTTGAAATAATCAGTCGGGTGAATCAGTTTTGGAGTGTATCTCTAATAATTCTTTCTCGGATTTTGAATATTTGTAAATCGGGTAGAGGAGCCAATATAGCTGATATAAGAACCTCATTGCACTTGCTGTGCAATTGAAATGGATGCGGCGTTCTTCACCTAGTCGTTCCTTAAGACTAGGCCTATCGATCTTTGAGCTAACTCCACATAAACGCATTACCGAAAGAGGGTGAGTAATCTTTTTTGTTTTCATTTTCGCCCGGTATGCCCTCAGAAAAAAGTCATAGTCCATTGCTATGTGATATGAAGTATCAAAGACACCAATTTTGAGGAATAGTTCTTTGGAGCAGATCGCACTTTGATGAAAAATGCCTGTTTTAAAATTCATCCACCAGTTGAAGCCTCTAGGCTGGTACAGTTTTTTCTTTCCGTTCTTGGATAGGAAAATATTAAAAAGGAAGATATCCCACTCCTTCGAAAGAAATAGAACAGCATTGGATAACGAGTGTATATCTGTGAAATAATCATCTGAGTGGAGAAAAATAATATAGTCACCAGTGGCGAGACAGATGCCTTTATTCATGGCATCTGCGATGCCGTCGTCTGATTCTGTAATCCAGCGGTCAATTTTGGATTCGTGCTTTGTAATGATATTCAAAGTGCCGTCAGTTGAGCCACCATCAACAATGATATATTCAATGTTTTTGTATGACTGGGTTGTAACGCTGGTGATGGTTTGTTCAATGTAGCGCTCAGAGTTGAGTGAGATAGTGATGATGGAAATCTTGGGTGCCATAAGGTTAGTTTGATATTCTTTTTTGCTGTTCAATAGCCTGTTGGTAGATATCGATATATTGAGGAACCACAACACTTGGTGCCCACAGTGTTACTGCCCTTGTACGTGCTGTATCAGACAATTTGTTATATCTTTCTTTATCGTTTAGTACCCATTGTATTCCATGGGCCAAGTCGTTTGGATCAAAAGGATGTGCAAGGTAGCCACTTTCTTTATGTGCGACAACATCAGGCAATCCTGTAGTGTTAAATGCAACCACGGGGCAGCCGCAAGCCTGGGCTTCAGTACCGGTTTGAGGGAGATTTTCCTGTCTTGATGGCACAACCATGACATCTGCGGCATTGTAAAGTAATGCCAAGGAATGCTCATCAGTTAGTGGACCAGTCCAGTGCAGAGGTACGTTAATATTGGGAGGATTTTCTGGTTTACTTTCTCCAAAAATTACACAAATATGTTTTTGCGATTTTGATGGGAATAATTTCTTTAGGGACGATAGCAGTAGGCTGAATCCCTTTCTTGGGTCGTTTCCTCCTTTGAGAGCACCAAACAGTATTAAGTTAGTGTCTTGTGGTAGGTTGAATACATTCCTGGCATAAGATTTGTTCAGTGGTTTGAAAACATCTATGTTAAGGGCGTTTGGGATTACATGAATAGGCCAGCTATGCATGAGAGCACTTTGAGACGCGCACTCTGCAAGCCAGTTGCTTGGCGTTATAATATGTAAGGGGTGCTGCCAATGCTTTTTTTTTCGACACCATGTCCAACGATCAATATCAAATCCTTTGTCATTTCCTGAGCGATTATTCTTTGTATATCCATTCCGCCAACGGGCACTATCATTGTCTGATGTGTAATGTTCTGCACCACAAAAAGCCCACATGTCGTGAAGTGTCCAGATAACGGGTTCTGTAATGCGACCGATAGTGGCAAGGGTTGGGGTTTCACGAAACCAGTGAAGGTGGGCAACATCTGATTGACTGATTTCTTTTAAAAAAGAATGTGCTCCAAAAGGAAATCCACAGGAAGGTGTATGGGGTGCAGTGTTTTCTGTATGCTGTAAACGGGTGTATTGTTCCCCCAGAAATATTTCGGCCAGCGATATGAATTTCTCAAGATAGTTTTTCGGGCCTGAAACCAATAGGTCATCAGATACCTTTTTTTGCACCAGCATACGAGAAGAATGGCCGCTCATTTGTAACGCACGATGCAATCGGAATGCAGCCCGAGCAGCGCCGCCGGAAAGATCTGAGTGGCTGATATGGGTAATCTTCATATTTTTTTGCCCACGCCAACATGCTTTAGTTTACGGATAAATGCACATGCTAGATTAAACCAGGGGTCAATTTTTTTTGACAGAGTTTCTCTCTTTCTACATGCTTGCAAATTACTATTTTCATGCTTCATTTGAAATATATGTACATGTTCTGCCCCTTCTACATTCCCACAATAATTAAGGCCCAGCGGCTCAACAACCCAGTTAAATGTATGGCGAAGGTGAAATGTTGCAGGAAGGTGACATTTAATGACCGGCTTGAAACAATTAGCAAATAGTAAATAACCATTCTCTATAGTTGCTTGTGCTATTTCATAAACAAGCCCGATAGGATCTTCTATATGCTCAAGTACATCCTGTGCAATTGCACAATCATATTTACCCGTAGGTCTTGGGATAAATCGGCTTTGGGGAATATTTGAGATTAGCTGCTTGCCAAGAACTGAAGGGTAAGATTCAATAATATCTACTTCTATTTTAGGTGATATTTTGAGTAACTGCCTCGCTAATGCTCCAAAACCACCTCCGAAATCTGCTATCTTGGAAATTGCAAGAGTCGATATTTTATTAGCAATTGCTTCTCGATGATTGCTTGATTCTGGATCATATTCGGTAAAAAGCCCATTTAACATCCATACTGGGTGTGAGTAAAAAGTATCAATTTTTTGTTCATTAAGAGATACGCTGTTGTCAAGTTCCAGTGAGTCCCAAATGGTATCCATTTCTTTCCATATCTCATCAATCGGTGGAATCTTGCGGTTAGACCATAAGTGAAGATAGTCTCGATCAGCTGGTGTTAGTTTGTCGATAGGAATGGTGAGACCCCATATATTGCCTTTCCAGGGAGATTTATTGATCACTTTATATCCAGGACATCAGAATGGTTACTATATGGAATTGTGGTTAAAGATGACAAATGTAAAAAAAAATCCTCGATCAGGATACCTGTGTCAGCCGTGTTATCGATTTTACTGTGGCGAAGAAACGAGGGAAAAGATTTCTTATGGTTTTTTTATAAAATTGTTGCATTCTTTTCAGAGCTAGTCGAGATTCAGTAATATTCGATTCAAAATATATAACGGGAGCATCTGCCAACGGCCCATCAAACATATCAGAAATTCTGCAGTGGGCACCTGATCGGTCATGGCCGATGTTTTTTACCATTGACACGGAAGGGTGTAAGGATAGACCTTGCTGCTTGAAAACAGAGGCATACCAGAATATTGCCCAGGTATTAATTTTTTTCTTTTTATTGTCAACGACTTGTCTCCAGAAATTGTGGTATCCATCCAAGTTGAAGACATGAATGTCATTTTTTGAGAACTGACAATAAAGTTTGTCGGTGTTCTTTTCAAAATAGTCCCAAGCCCTTTTCCACGTTGCCCAACCCCAGCATGAGGTTGAGCGGAAAAAAAAAGTTTGCTTCAGACCAGCCGAATTTACGGGAAACATGTACCCGGAAATATGCATGACCTGCTCTTCGTTGTAATAATATTTAAGAGCATCGTTCATATATTTGAGGAAGAAAGGTGAAGTAACTATATCATCTTCTAACACAATAACCTTACCGTATTTATTGACTACGTCTGTGACGCCTTCAATGATGGAAGTAGCAAGCCCCCTGTTTGATGACTGCTCGACAATCCTAATAGATTTAAACCCGTCAATGGATTTAAGATAATTCCGTACCTTCTGAACACCCTTCCAATCGGCGGCATCTTTTGAACCATCAGAGTATATAATGAGCTTGCTTTGTTCAGCAAGTTCGTTTTTCTGGAGAGCTTTCACAGTCTGTTGTGTATGCCAGATACGATTGTATGTGAATAGGACGATCGGAGCAGGTTCAGGTTTCATGACAATACATTAGATTGTTTTTCATAGCCAAGTAGGGAAATTACTCTTGGGTCGAGGAGTTCGTTAATTTCCTGCAGATCTTTTTTCTTATAGCTATCCAAATATTTTTCACTCAAATAATAATTGCGGTTATCCTCGGTGAATTTTCCGGACTGGGGAATTTCATGAATATTTTTTGCTATGAATTTATGTAGGAGCTTGTTGCGGAGCCCCATCTCCGCCTCTAGAATACTCAATTCTCTATTAACGTCATGTAATAAGTCAATGTACCTAATAAATAGTATCTTTTTAGTTTGTTGTGAAAATTCTAGCCACTTCGCATAGAATAGATTGTATTCTATAATATAGTGATGGGAGACGTTAGGCCAATTACACTTGTGGGCCCAATTTTTGTAACTTATTAGCCAACTATATGGATCTTTAGAGAGGACTAAATAATATTCAGGCACGATCTCTAGAGCTCTTTCAAAGGTCTCAAAGGTAGATAAGTAGAGTTCATTTCGATACTGAGGCTCTGGGACGATATCTTTCTCATCGTATAGTCGAAAGTGTTTTTGAATTGGGGCAGTTCTGTCTTGATTGCTATTCAAAAAATGAACTCGATATCTACTTTTGAGAAGTGTTTCAAGGAAATTGGTGCCGCTTCGTTGTAAACCATAGTGCAGTAACTTTATTGACATAGTTTTATATCTATTGATTGTTGATAAGTTGGTTTGAATTTATATCACAGACTATGTTTCCTTGAACATAATACAACTAATAATGTTTACTTTATGCACCATTGTGCGTTGTTGATTCCCTTGTGGACTGAATGTAACCAGGCTGGTTATAAGCATCGATAATCAAAGAGGTATATGCTAGCTTTTTGTTTTTGTTTCTCTCGTCAAATCTAGACGATCTCTTAATAAAACCAGTTTCCGGTTGCCAATCAACAGAATGGAATTTCCCTTCCTGATCATACCATTCCAGTAATTTAGCTTTTAAGCCGACTTTTTCGATAAGTGTTTTCAGTGATTTGTAATTGTACAAAACTTTATGGTCACCAGATCCACCGCCAAATCCACCGGGTTTAGTATAATTTATATAGGTTTTATCGGGATGAAAACCATCTGGGACAGCAATTCTTAAATAACCTCCTGGGAGAAGATATTCTTTGCAAATAGTTAATGCAGATTCAGCCTGTTGAAGGGTTAAATGCTCAAATACGTGTTCCGACAAAATTGCTTTCACGGATTTTCGATCAAAATATATGCCCATTGAATTAGGATCTGAGATATCCAATGCAGGGTATTCTGTACTTATCCACCCTGGATAATGTGTTTTTCCTGCTCCAATAATTATTTTATAACCATCTTTATATTTTTTTATGTTCCTTTTAATTGTGAAGCGAGTGAACAGTTTTTTCAATTTGCCGATCGGGTACCTGATATTAATCAGCAAGGTTGAAAAGAGTATCTTAAAAAGATTTTTTGGTAACCATTTTGCTGGGCATACAAGACAAATGAAAGTGATCTGATATATAGGGTTTGCTATCGTCTTTATTGAGAATAATGATTTTAAAAGCTGTAAATAGTTAGAGTAATTAAGATCTGACCTACCAGTCTCCTGGAGGTTGGGGGATAACGTCACATCAGATGATGTGAAGCATCTGTAACCTATTTTATGTGCCCTGATGGTAAATTCGTAGTCTGACCAGTAGTGTGGAAGAATTGTCGGATGAAATCCCCCTATGTCTACAAAATCTCTCCATTTCAAAAAAAGACCTCTAGTTGACAGGCAGTTTATTTCTTCGGGAGAAGATGCTTTGGAAAAAGAAAATTTCTTTAAATCTATATGAAATCCTGTTTCTTTGGGAGGTGAAGCATCTTCTTCTTGAAATTGTGCCAAAAGAAGTGTCTGCATGTTTTCCTCTAATATAGAAATCCCTTTTGCAAGAAATTCTTTACCAAAAGTGACATCATCATTAATTATGAGAATGTTGGAATCATGAGAGATGCCTTTTTTCTTTAAGAAATTGAATCCTTGCTGTAAACAACCGGCCCACCACCAGTTACCAGTACCCCTAATGACAGTAAGGCTGTCTACCAGTTCATGAACCATCTGTTCTGTCTCATCAGTTGAGCCGTCGTCAATTAAGACTAGATGATAATTAGAATAGCTTTGCTGTTGCAGACATTCGATAAAACGCTGGGTAATAACACGCCTATTATGGACAGGTAGTAAGATATATATCAAATCATTCATTTCTTTTCCAAAAAGAATAAATAATTGTCACCAACTCCTAAGGCGTCAAAAAACCGGGTAACTAGATGATTGAGTTTGGTCTTATGGATGATGCGACAGATTGCAAGCCATATTTTTTCCCATAATGTTCGAGGTCTTTTGTTTGACCAAAAGATAGAGGGTTCACTGATTTTTGGAAATAGAACAAGATGGATCCATTGATAGGATAGCCATTCGGAACTTGTGATAGTAAGCGTTTTCTTTATCTCTAGTCCTGCTTTCTCTGCGCCGATTTTCATAGATTTTTCAGAAAAAAACTGCAGATGATACGGTGGATGCCAGTTAATCCATCTCCTCCCGAAAATCTTAGCCCCCCATCCATTGGCATTTGGGGTGCTTAATATAACTGTACCACCTTGTTTAAGGACTTTGGAAACACCATACAATGTTTCCAAAGGGTCAGTCACATGTTCTATAACTTGATCCATTGTCACATAGTCAAAAAAAGCCGGCTCGTATAATTCAGGGTCAAATAAACCGACATGCACTTTGTAGCCGAATTTATCTGCCACACGTTGTATGTTTTCATCTGCTTCGACCCCATAAACTTCACAGCCTCGCATGGTATGATAGCCCAGTGACTCACCAAACCCGCAGCCAATGTCAAGAACCCGGACATTGCGGGGAACCCAACGAAAAGCAGACCTCTTTGTACCGTCAAACCATGATCTGAGTCCCTTTACCTTTTGATGAGGTTTATATTGGCTAATATCAAATGAAGAACGCGGGTAATACGTTGAATACAGATCGGTTAGCTGTTTCGTGGAAAAATCACATGGGATGGATGTGTGTCCACAGTTTTGACAACAAACCGTCTCGAATTGTCCAGGATACCCGTAACGATCATCATAAAAATTTTGTTTGATTGGTATATTTGGATATGAACAAATAGGGCAAAGGTAACTCATAAAGTTTTTCTTAGCTTGTAGTAGTTACCTTCTCTAAGACAAGGTTCCAGGTTGTCTTCTAATGTTACTAGATGGTATTGCTGTTTACCAAAAAACAATCTAAAACAGAACGGGCAGAGACAGCGGGGGATAATGTTCTCTAGCAAAAAGTATCTTTTCACTGATTTGTTTTCCAGCTTGATTTGATTGTAGTCCTTAACTTCTTGCCAGTAAGTTTTTATATCTTCACTCTTCTGGCCAACTACTTTCCTGAAACAACTGACAAGACAATTGAGCGACCAAAGAGGTGCATACTTGGCAAATTTTCGCCACAATACAAAATCACCAGCTGCTGAATAGGAAGGATCTAGTCCTCCTGATAAATTCCATAGTTCTGCCCGCCAGAATACACTGTCTTGCTGAATAAAATGTTTGACAGGGCCATATACGCCATTGGTAATCCAGTTTTGAAGATAAAGATTACATTTTCCTACAGCGAAGATATTGGAATTTTCATTAATATATGCGGTTATGCCTTTAAGCCATAAAATATGCTGGTACTTTGAGAAGGTTTTCTGAACAATATCAAAAGCACCCGGAAGATAAATGTCATCTGAGTTAATCCAAGCATAGATATCACCAGATGCACGAGTAAAACCTTTTTGGATTGCATCGTACATGCTCGAGTCTTTGTCTGAAATAAATTCAATTTTCACTTTATTGCATTTCAGTTTTAACTTGCCAGTATTTATTGAATTTATGTATTCTGAAACAATTTGTTTTGTCTGGTCAGTTGAGCATTTGTCTAGAATGAAATATTCAATTGTAAAATTCCCCTTTTGATTAATGACACTTTCGATAGTTTCTCGAATAAATCTTTGACTATTGTAGGAAGGGGTAATTATAGTAAATTTCATTGGTGTGCGAACTATGGTAAAGGAAAAAATGTTCTTAGTGGCAAAATATTGACCATGGTTTAAAGAGTATTGGCTCTTTGTCCTATTTTAGTAGCTTCCTGAGCAATCCCCAAAAATGTATTTCCATAATGCTTAGTGCGGCTAGCCAAAGATTTTTTTGCAATCGCTGCCATATCTGCGTTAAGTCCAGGACTCCCATGTGTGAAAACGTCTACTAGTAATATCGCCAGCGACTGCGCATCTGTGGGTTTGAAATACATGGTACCCGGTGCATTCTGTTCTCGATGAACGGGTATATCCGAGGCAATAAGCTGTTTTCCTAAAGATTTTACTTCTTCAATAGTCGTATTCCACCCCTCAAAAAAGGATGGTTGTAAAACCGCCATGGCCTGATGCATCAAACAAAATAAATCTTGACGTGGAATTAAGCCTAAAACAACCATCCGCTCCTGCACTCCAGCATGTGCTATAGAACGTAATAAATGTTTAAAATACTCGGAGTCACGAGATTCGGTTGTGTTGCCTGTGCAAATAATCGTCAACTCAGGATCCTTTTTTAACGCTCTTTGCAACGCATAAATAACAGTTTCATGATTTTTATGTTTCCAGAATTGATTGGATAATAGTATGAAACGCTTAGGTATGTTGTACTTTTTACAGAGGAATTCTGGGTTTTCCATACATACCTCAGCAGGAATCTGTGCAACAAAAGACAGGATTCGTGCCTTTTCTTTTGCCCAGGGAGTGAATTTCACGTAATCATCTAATGCACTGTGACTACTTAAAATTACCAGTGTGGCATCTCTTGCAGATCGTTCAAAAGATGTGTTACGATTCTGAAGTTCTTGTTCTGAAAAAAAATCGGGATAATGAAGATGTTGAAAATCTGGAATCCAGGAAAGAAACGGTAAGGAAAACCTTGACGGTGGTGGGCCGAGGGTAAAAAAAACATCGACCTTATTCTTTTTAAGAAGAGCACTAACTGGATGTTCCTTTCCTGTGATAAGACCAATTAATTTCTGTATCTTGATGAACAGTTCCACGAAAAATGTTTTTCTTTCAATTGCAGGTTGCTGCAAAACTTCGTCAACATAAGGGGCAAGTTCGTTGTATTCTTCAGGTGTGATATTGTTCGGAACAAAAAGAAGAATTTCAGGCTGGATGGCGGTGTCAAGTGACCGTAGTGCGAAAAATAGGTTTTTCAGATAATATTGGCCGGCAGACCAGCGATTACCTGGGATATGGGCAAAAGCTATTCGCAAGCGACAATTTGGATTGATTTGTGCTTTTGTCATTTTAAAAGACCCTGTTTATGCAATGTAAACCACTGTACATATTCACGCAGTCCATCTTCAATTTTGAAATGAGGTTCCCAACCAAGCTTCTGAGCCTTGGATATGTCTGCCCAGTAGTGTTTGGGATCTCCGGGTCTGTTCTCATTCCCCATCTGCATGTTAGTACTGGTTTGAAGTTCAATCGACAACAGGGACAATATTTCTTTTATAGCAATTCGTATTCCACTCCCGCCATTGACAATTTCAAATTTTCTCGGAGAGTTTGAGAGCAGGTAAATAAGCTTAGCGGCATCCTTGACATGAAGCCAATCACGAGTTTCATTACCTGTACCATAAAAACTCACAGCCTCCTTTCCAGAAGATAACTTGTTACAACCATCCCAGAGGAGTTGTTTTTGCAAGCCAGCGCCATAGACTGAAAAAAAACGAATAATTACCGATGAGATGCCAAAGTTCCGAGCATAGGACTCACAAAGGTCTTCCACAATTTTTTTATAAAAACCATAAGGAGAAAACGGTACGATTTTATAATCCTCAGGAAGAGGGACATCAGGCTGATTCCCATACACCGCAGCACTGGAAGGATATATAAGCTTCGCACAGGGATGTTTAGTGCGGAGAAATTCCAAAACATTCACCGTCGACTCCACAGTCCGCTGCAACTCTCGAAATGGGTGCTTTATTGAGGCCCCAACAGAACTTCCTCCGGCACAATGGATGACACAATCAATGTGGCCAGTGATATGAGACAGGCCAACCTGATCTATGTCAGCTTCTATCCATTCGTCAATACCAAAGTCTTCTGGATTTTCAAAACCCCAGTGGCCGTGACCTATCCCGACAACTGTACAGCCCTTTTGCTTAAACAGGGATGCTGTGTGACGCCCCAGAAAACCATAAGCACCGGTAACGAGAATTCTCTTCATAGTTTTTTTCCAAAAAAGGTGTAAAGTCTACCCGGTGTATTATTTTTCTTGTTCATTTTTGGTAATATTACAGTCTTGATAAAGAAGTTGGGCAAAGGGAAGTGTTTTGCTTTCTTGATCCTGCCAAAGAGTTCTTGTTGAGAGGAAGGGAAAAGATTTATATCAGAGCTATAGGGGGCTAATACTTTAAGACACTTCATACCTGTATCATGAATAGCCTGCAGATATTCAGAAAGTTTATATGCGTACTCTCCTTGATACAGATGATGCAATGCATGATTTTCAAGGAATTTGTTCAAATCTGCAGAATTGGAGAGGACATGCTCTCGGGTGAAAAGAAACCATCCCCCAGATTTCAACACTCGTGCCGCTTCACAGCAAAAGGCTGGTAAGGCATCGGCATGATGGAGCACTGCTCGTCCGTAAACAAGATCAAATGTTTTGTCGGCAAAAGGAAGCTGCTCCCCGCGTTTCTCTTCAATAGTAATATTCAACTCGGGCCGGTTTATTTGCCGGATGGCCCCGGTACCTACCACATCGCTGGAGTCTGGCTCAAGCGCAGTCACATTCCACCCATCTTGGGCAAAAGCATAGGAAGAAATCCCTCTTCCGGCACCAATGTCAAGTACGCTGCCACAAGGTATAGAAGTTAATAATCTCTGTACAGCTTTCCATTCGGTCGATAGATAAAACCTTTCCGCACTTTTTTCAGGTGGATCATCATAAAAACAGGCTCGAACAAGTTCCTGCTTTTCCGGCTGGCCTCTTAACCATAAAACAGCCTCTTCCCACGAAAGAACTTTATCTCTCATTTTCAGGAATTTCCCGGATGGTTTTAGCAGGGTTACCACCGACAATCGTCCATGGTGGGACGTCTTTTGTTACGACTGAGCCGGCACCAACAATGGAACCTTCGCCTACGGTAACGCCCTTGAGTATAATGGAATCAAATCCAATCCAAGATTTATCACAAATCATGACCTCCTTTTGGTCAACATGCGTCCATTCCTTTCTTCCTGACATCCATTCAGAGACATCATTTTTTCTTAAAGAGAACTTAATAGCATGAGAGTTGTGGTCTACTATTGTGCATCCCCAAGCAATAAGAACATCATTTCCTATTGTTATTTTCTTTGAACAGATCAACTTTGAACCACCAATGAAAGTGTTATCCCCTACTTGCACTGATGCATCCTCACATTCAAAAATAATTTTCCCATTTATCATTGAATGTACACCAATTGTCACTCTACAATATTCTCGCTGTCTAACCTGTGAAATATTAAAATGAGTATTCTCCCCAACTATAAGTTTTACCAATTGGGGAGGTTTACTTAAAAAGTTTGATTTTAATATTTTACTGAAAAAATGTGTCATTATGATCTAAAAAAGTGAAGAGTTTTCTCGAGTAATGCTCTTACCACAGAAAAGGGCCCCACTTCTCTGTCATTCGTATATCTTGAAGCAAGACAAGCCTTCACAAGATCGTATGCCAGAAAATCTATCTTCACTGGAGGAAAATGAATGTTGCTATTAGGCAACCTTGAACAGAATTGAGCATACACACTGTTATCATTTTTAGCATGCGTACCTCTTTCATCAAATCCTATATGTTTAATCAATGATTGTGCGGGATATAATACCAACCCATTATTTAAAAAAACATTCACATACCAGCGAATAGCCCACGAATCAATTTTGCCATCCAACTGCTTCTCAAGCATCTGAAAATAATTATATGTCCCATCAAGGTTAAATCGATACTTTAACTCCTTGTTGTCTCTAATTTTTTCATACCCGGATATTAACGGATCAAAGAAATCCCATGATCGCTTCCAGATTGCCCAGCCTATTGAGTTTGTGAAAGGCAGAAAAACGGCATCAGAATCAGAATCTAGTAAGACGTTGAACATGTGGCCAGAGATCTGCATTACCTGTGGTTCATCTTCATACTCATTCAAAGCCTTGTTCATGTATCTTAAAAAATCAGGTGATGTTTCTAAATCGTCTTCCAGAACTATGACTCTGTCATACCGATTAACGATTTCTGTTACTCCTTGGATAATGGAATTGGCAAGGCCCTTATTTTTTTTCTGTTCAACAATTGTAATTTTTTTAAAGCCAGTAATGGTATTTATGTAATTTCTTACTTCAGCGACTTTGTCTTTTGAAATTTCACCTTTAGGGCCATCAGCGTATATGAACAAGTCACTGTTGGAAGCAATGCGATTCTGTTGCAAGGACTTGACGGTTGTCTGAACATGATCAGGTCTATTGTAAACAAATAGGACTATAGGTGCGTATAATTCTTTGGTTACCTGCATTAAACCGGTATCCTCAAGTCTTCAAACAATGGCCGGCACTCAAAAGCATCTGCCGATATGAAATTCGAGTTTCTGGGGGAGTATCTCTCGGGAGTGGCTGCTAAGGTAAGGTTCATTTATTTGCTGATTACAATCTGAAAATTTAAATTGTCTTCGACGATATAATAATCTCTTACGATATTGTGTTTTCTTATCAAACTCCAGATCAAATACATGACGTCATTTCGTGGAATAAAATAATATTGACTGTTTTCTAATCTATTTAGTTTGACTTTATTGTAAACAGTAATATTTGCTGAAATTTTAGATAGTATTGTTTTAACTACTCTCAACTTGAAATCTTCATTTTTCTCTGTTTGTATGCTGGGAATCTTAATTAAAATAGATTCACTTTCCGAAAGTCTTTTGAAATTATTAATAATTTTAGTTATGATATGTGCTTTTGTATAAGAATTGCCTTCTTCTGGTATTTCAATTATTTTCTTAAAGTTGCTTTTCTTTAAGTTGCGAAGTGAAACCCTGTCTTCCGTTTCATATATGTATCCCCATCCGGAAGCGTTTCGTTTTACATTATTAATATTAAGAGCATAATAAATATTCATGTCATCCCACCACTTGTCAGGAAAAAAATCTTTTCTAGTGTTTGATACAAAGGGATGCCATTGATGATATACGGGGGCATCTTCTAAGGAGAGCCATTCAGTTTTTATTCCAAGCGCTTCTGTCCTTGCATTAAGATCTCTGTCTTCCACTCCCCAAAAGCAATAAAACTCATCGAACCCTTTAATTTTTAATAATATATCTTTCTTTATTATATGTACGCCACCTTTACCAGAGAATCCGCTATGGGGAAAAGTAGTTAAATGTTGATTCAAATTACTCCAGTCTTCAAAAAATTCAGGTAGCCAATAAACAGGTTTATAAAATTGGATATCAGAATTTAGTTTTTTATAAAAAGACGTTATAAAATTGGATGAGTAAATTAAATCTATATCGCCCAAAAGTATATACTTGCCTGTGGCAATTTTTATTCCAGAATTTAAAGCATGAGATCTGTTCCAAGGCATTCCACGAGTGTTGTTGAATCTATAGTTTATAAATGGATATTGGGAACAAAGGGCTTGTATTTTAGCAGAATAATACTCGTCACTACCGTAATCGATCAAAACAACATTAAAATCATTGAGAGTTTGTGCTTTTAGCGATTCAAAACATCTCTTTATCCGATGTATGCCACGATCCTTATATCCAAAAACAATAGTTAATTTGTTCATCTATTTGTTATATTGTTAAATATTTTTTTTGAAGTAAGTTTTTTATTTTCTAAAATACTGGATAACTTATTGTGTTTATAGGGGGTGTTGGCTGGAATATAATACCAGCACTTTTTTTTGCTTACATTGGCAAATTCCTGTATTTTCTTTTCAACTGATGGGAATAATTGATATTCATTTAATATAAGTTCTCTTGCTTTTCTTATGTAAGGGAGGTTCTCTTCCCATGAGTTATTGTTTATAGCAGTATGTATTTTTTTTATTGCTTCTTCTGGTTTTGTTGGATCAATGAGTATCATTGACTCTTTGGGGAAATATTCTGTGATATTTGTACAACCATAGTAGATGGGCATTGTCCAAGACAAAAAACAGTCCGCAATTTTTTCTGTCCAGTAATCATTACAAGAGTAGTTTTCTATGGCAATGCTGTATTTATAAGGATAAATCCCATCAAATTTGTCTTCGATTGGCCTAAAACCTCTACCGAAAAGGTCGAATGAAAAGTTTGATTTTTCAAGATAATTTTTAAATTGTATTCTTAACCGATGGCCTTGTTTGCTTGCTGCATTGCTTGTCACCCATGATGTTTTGTTTTGTTTTATATTATTCTTATTCTCTGAAAGAATAAGAAGTTCATCAAAATTCTTATCAATATGCCATGGAAGTGATGTTTGTGTATGAATAATATTAGGGGAATATGACTTGTCCCAGAATGAAAAAACTTTACTAAAATATTTGAAAGATTTTGTATGCCATGTGTAGAAGTCAATTGGAGACTCTTGGCTCATGAGCCATATGTTGCCTGGGAAACATTTTATTAAAATATTTTCTGCAGGACGGTTTAAAACGAGTAGCAAATCGCAATTGTTAACTTCATCCGTTGTAAATTGAATATTGTTCCAAAAGCCTTTTCCCTTTGGTGTCTGCCTTAGGATATTAGGAAAAGTCCAATCTTTATGGATTCGAACAAGCATGTTTTATGAATATATTAAGTTATATAGTGTGATATTTTCATCTTTTATAATTGACATAATAAAATCTTTATGATTCCTTTTAAAATCATTACGTTGTGTTTCATAGTTTTTTGAAATGGTTACAACCTTTTTGTCATGTTGCGTTTTAATTTTAAGGGCTTCTTTTGATGCAGCAACAGAAGCATTATCCAGCTTTTCGGTATCTAGTAGTGTACCGAAGTGATCCGTTATTTTCTTAAATTCAACAAATATATTGTTCTTTAAACCTTCGTAGGAAATAATTGTTTTCTTTTTTGTAAACGTTTCTATTATAAGCCATTTTTCAAGGTGCTTGACATATTCCTCTGTCCAATATTTTATTTTTTTCGTATCATTTATATCCTCGTTATAGTAATTCAGCTGTGAATATACTGTTGGCACGGGTGCACGATAAAGATATATAACGTTTTCACGCTCTATTGAAAGGTTATTGTCGTGTCTGTGGTAGCATGTAAAATCAATAATGTTCTTAAAAACAAAAGCCCTCGATAGAGCCGGTTTTTCAAAATATAATTCCATAAGCATTCTAAGCCAATGGCTTCCAGTTCTAGGAAAACTTACCAAAAAAGGAAAGGTCGGATCTGAGGTGAATTTCTCCCTGATTTCAACTTCGTAATTAACGGAATCATCAGTCTTTTCAGGTTTGTTCTTCGTAAAAATATTTTTTATCATGGTGCTTTTACAGGTTTTTCAGTTTTTGAAAAATGCGGAGTTTAAATATACTGCATCTCCTGCAGTTAATTGGCCATCTTCTTGTGTGTAAAGTTCATAGGGATTAAACAGATAGAAACCCTTGTTCCTTAAAAAAACATCAATATCTCCAAATGAAGGCTGATTGTCGTATAGTTCTATAAACTCAATCTCAGTTGTTAACGATTTTATTTTTCAGGTCCATAAACCTGTCTCTGACAGCCATTTTTCCGGTAACATCTCTGCTATTCTCAATTCTCCTCGAATAAAGATGTTTTTTAAGAAATCTCTTTATCATAATCTCTAAAATGCTTTTTTTACTTTGTCTGCTAAGTTATCAGGAAATACAATCTCATTCCCAAAGCTATACAATCCCCAGCCCACAAGTGGATGGTGAAATGATGTTTTTTCTGTATAGTTTGGGTAAATCAATTCATATGTCGTATTTTTAATGTCATCTTTTATGTATTCGTGAGCACATAGCTGGTCTTTGTAGCTATCATAAGAAAACTCAGTAATGTCTGGAATTTTAAAGTCATCAATCATTAAAAAAAGCGAAGGAAAATTTTCAGTGAAAAAAGAGACCTCTTCTTTTAATGGCCATTCGAAACCATAACTGTGAGCATCCAGCCAAACAAGTGTCGTTTTGTTGAAAATATTTGAGTTTAATTGTTTCACTTCTTTTATGAAATTTTGCGATAGCAGGTTGTATACCATCACATTCTTTAAGCCTGCAGTATTTTGTAATGCGTGTTCATATGTCGTCTTATCGGGCTCACATGAAAGGCATTTTATATCTGGATAAGTCTTGGCAAAATATGCAAGTGTACTGCCTACATTTGTTCCTGTTTCAATAAAATATTCTATTTGGTAATTATCAACGATATAGTCTACCACGCTGAGTAAATGACTATCTCCATGAAAACCGATATTATGAAATCCAAAAGATCTTTCTATTTTTTTCTGTGGTGATTTTTTTTTAAAAAAATTTATCATAGTGTATCTATTTGTTATAATTTATGGAAAAAAGAAAGTCTGACAAGGTCAAGGTTCCATATATTACAGTATCTTTAAATTTGCTATTTTGTTTCTCAACAAGGTTTGTTATTTCGAAAATACTTACTTTGTCAAGCTTGTCTAATGATTTTCCTCCTCCAAATCGGATAGTTTCAGTTATGTTCACAGATAAACTGTATTGTGCTGGATTTAACAAGATGGCATCTGTGGATATTTTTATGTGTATTGTCTCCCCTTTTTTAATATCAAAATTGTATGGAGATGTTAAAGTTGCAATACGTTCTTCCATTAGATTGTTTATACCTAGAACTAGTTGCAGTCCCTCAATCATATTTTTTGATAAGTTAGTACATTTTATTTTAAATATTAACGTTGATCCAAAAGGTAAACAGTTATATTCATCTTTGTTAGTATTACCTATCTTAATATCAGTTATTCTTACTTTCTTTCCTACGCCAAGAGGCCTTTTAATATCTTTAAAACTATATCTTGTTCTGTTGTATGTTATTTTTAAGTATTCTTTTATACCGGTATCTGTATCTCCTTTAAACATAACTGAACCATTGTTAATGATACAAACTCTATTGCATAAATTTTGAATAGATCTCATATTATGACTTACAAAAAGTACCGTTCTTCCCCTGTCTTTAGAAACCTCTTCCATTTTGCCAATTGCTTTTTTCTGGAACTCGGCATCTCCAACGGCCAACACTTCATCTACCACAAGGATTTCTGGTTCTAAGTGTGCTGCAACAGCAAAAGCTAAACGAACATACATCCCTGAAGAATAACGCTTCACAGGTGTATCTACAAATGATTCAACACCAGAAAAACCTATAATTTCATCAAGTTTACTTTTGATTTCCTGTTTAGACATACCAAGAATGGCACCATTCATGAATACATTTTCACGACCGGTTAGTTCTGGGTGAAAACCAGTACCCACTTCCAGCAAACTGGCAATGCGACCTTTAATGTTGATATTCCCTCTAGTAGGAGCAGTTACACGCGATAATATTTTTAATAGCGTTGATTTTCCAGCGCCATTCTTACCAATAATACCTAGAATTTCACTTTGTTCTACTTCGAAATTTATATCTCGCAGTGCCCAAAACCGATCTCCATCAATCTGTTTTTCCTGTCCGGCAAACATGGGTGTTATCTTGGCATTGGGGTCTTCTTTCCCACGTACCTTGGCCCACCAAGACTGAAGGTCATGCGTTAGCGTGCCGTGGCCAATGACACCAAGACGGTACTCTTTCCAAAGGTTTTCTATCTTTATTGCAGTCGTCATTTGTAATGAATATTAGTTGATTGTACTGTTTTATACTGTATCCATGAAAGTTTTCTCTATGCGACTGAACAGGACTATACCGGTGAATAAAAAAAACATTGTAACCAACCAACTTATGCCAACATAGCTCCATTGGATGGCACCAGAACCGAGAAAGGCGTAGCGAAAGCTTTCCACGATGGAGACCATAGGGTTAAGGACATAAAGTGTTCGGAATTTCTCCGGAACCTGGGACAGCGGATAGACTATAGGTGTTGCATACATCCAGAGCTGAATGACAAATCCCATGGCAAATTTTAAGTCTTTATATTTTGTCGTCATTGACGATAGGAGAATACCTATCCCAAAGGTGAGTAGTGCCATTTGGAGGAGCAATAGGGGCACGGCCAGTATCCAGATAGTAGGTGTAATTGGGGTTCCTTGCAGCATATAATAAAAATAAAAGCCTATAAAGAGAACCAACTGAATAAAGAATTGAGCAAAGTTCACGATGGATACAGCGGCCGGTACGGTCAAACGCGGGAAATAGACCTTGCCGAAGATCGAGGCATTGGTGTTAAATGTGTCAGAAGTCTGTCTAAGGGTGTTGGCAAAATATCCCCAGACAACGTTGCCGGAAAGGTAGAAAAGAAAAGGGGGGAGATCGTCGGTTGGAATCTTCGCAAAATTACCAAAAATTATTGTGAACACCACTGTGGTCATGAGTGGTTGAATGATATACCAGAGTGGACCGAGGATAGTTTGCTTGTAAAAGGTGACGAAGTCGCGCTTGACAAACATCCCGATGAGGTCACGATAGTTCCATAACTCCGTCAGGTCAATGTCGAACCATCCGGTCTTTGGCTTGATTATCATGTCCCAGGATTCAAGCTGTCTAGCTATTTTCTGTTCCATGCTACGCTGTTCTACTTGAAGTTAATAATTTGGAAAGAGAATTTCCAACAATCGTCTCTACTCTCTTCTTGATAGCCATCGCTCAACTGATCCTTCTATGAAGTGATTCAATTGTCACATCACTTTCACTTTTGATTTTAACCAAACAGTTATGAGGCCCTTCAGTCTCTTTTCTCTTAAATTTGTAACTATTGAGGCATAAATTCAAAAAGCCCATGCTGTAGGGGGATGCGGGACAAGCAGTCGGTTGTCTTTTTGTCGTTAGATCTGTTGTCATGGTTTTAGACAGATTGATAGTGGGCATGCAAGACCTTCAAGTACGACTGCTTGTTGTGTCACCACTGTTTTCTGACTGTTTCCAGAGTACAAAGTGCGGACGTTTTTCAAGGTTTGTTGACAGGCGGTTATATTCATCAGTGGTTAGTGACAATGTTCTGATTTTACGGTCAATATATTTTTCAGTCTTGTTGGTAAGGTCCTGTAGGTTGTCTTTGTCTATGTTCCCTATTAATACCAGATCTATGATGCCGGTATCTTTGCCTTCTGCATAATCATCAATGAGTAGTGCCTTTTCCAAATTGCCGAGTCGTTTTATCATCGATTCCAGAATACTATCCATACCAAGAGCTTTTTTGACCATGGAGTGGAGTTCATTGAAGACATGGTGTTTTTGGTGGGCAGAGGAAACGGGGATTCTTTTTGGTAAATACAGGGCTATGGTGCTCATTTGTTGTCCTGTCGTACAAAATAGCCACCTGTTTTTGGTGCCCCACGAAATTCAATTTCTTCTCTATCCTTTAGTTGTTTAAGCCAACGTTCGATATTTTTCACTGAAGTACCTAGTCGCTGTGAAAAGAAAGGGGCTCTTTTTCCGGGGTTTGCTTTTATAAGAGCAAATAAATTATTTACTCCCTCATTTACTCCCGCATTTACTCCCGCATTTACTCCCTCATTGTCTGGGGCGGCAAACTCGTGGGCTTCTTGATCCCCAAGATGTTTGATTTGCTCAAGCTGTATAGTATCGGCAAGGTAGATTGTCATGCGTACACGCATACCGATTTCAGTAATTTCAGGTTCGGGCAGCCGAAGTTGTTTTGCTCCTTCGAATATTCTGCGGACTCCGGTTCCCCACTGTTCAATAAGATCAAGCTCTCGAAACAGGCGGGCAATGACATGATTCCTGATTTTAGACATCCCCTGTTTCATGTCTTCAATTGTTAGTCCGGGTAAGAGTATACCAGGATTCTCAATTTCAATGCGATCATCAAGAAATACTATCCTGATTGGTGCACCTCGCTGCGAGTAGTCGGCGTGAACAATAGCATTAATAATGGCTTCACGAAGAATATTCAGGGGGATACTCCAGACGTCTTTTCGTCTTATTTCTGAAAAATCGGCACCCCGCATGGCGTGTTTTTTCAGAAAAAGCATAATTTGATAAACTCGTAAAAACCTCAAACCTAGGATGGCTAAGTAAAAAGCTCCATATGCGAGGCGCGTATTTTTTATTTAATTTCGACGTACCTTAGTACGCCGAAATTAAATAAAAAATGCAGCAACGAAGCAGATGGAGAGTTTTTACGACGCCATCATAATTTCATTAACCGCCATGGGTAAGGGAACATTGATATCGATATGATCAAAAATGTCAACTTTTTCTGTGCCAATAAAGCGGCCGCACTGTATCCATGCATCCGGGAAAAAATGATCTCGTCGCTTACCAAATAAGAGCATTCCGCCAACTGTTGGCACCAGTTTTCCTTGTACACGGGTAAGTAGTCTCAGCTTTTCCATGTCATTTTTTGCCAGTCTGCGAACTGTTTTGAATGCCTCTGTCAGCAACTGGAAATCAATATCAGCTGCATCAGCTTCCATTAAGGGGAGTTCATCAAAACCTTTGCCTGCTACGGTTCTTTTCAGCTCTTCAACCAAAGGTACATCGGCTTGGCGGTTGGTGGAACCTAAACGGATAAATACACCTTGTTGTTCACCTTTTTGTTTCAGATAGTGCGGACGTAATTGGCTGGGAAATACTTCAACTGCGAGTAAAGTGAGATCATTGCTTGGAATCAGTTCAATGTTGGGAATTAGGCGGGGAGCTATGGCGTCGGCGATCATATTGCTAAGTCGTTCTTCTTCATCCAGAGGATTGCCGGGTACGCCAATGACAGTGTGGTTATCCTCAACACCAATAAGCATGATACCACCTGCAGTATTGGCAAAGGCAATCAAGGTTTTCATGATATTTACAGGAGAGGAGATGTCTCGTTTGAATTCAAGACGTTTTCCTTCCTGTGACTGTAGGAGATGATTAAGTTTCATAGTGCAGTTTTGGCTCGCGCTGCCAAAGTACAAACTGAGGCCGTTGATCAAGATTGGGTGCCAATTTTTTAAACTCATCAGCAGTTAATGACAATGTTCTTATTTTACGATCAATATATTTTTCAGTCTTGTTGGTAAGGTCCTGCAGGTTGTCTTTGTCTATGTTCCCTATTAATATCAGATCTATGATGCCGGTATCTTTGCCTTCTGCATAATCATCAATGAGTAGTGCCTTTTCAAGATTACCGATCCTTTCAATCATTGATTCTAGGATGCGATCCATTCCCAAAGCCTTCTGAACCATAGAGTGGAGCTCATGGAAAACAGGATGCTTTTGGTTAGCGGAAAATAACACTTGGCGTCCATTTTTTCTACTTATCAGCAGGTCTGCATTTTTGAGTTGGTCTAGTTCTTCTTTGATATGACTGGGAGATGCATGGAATTCGTCAGCAAGTTCACGCAGGTAAGCGTTCCTGTCTGGATTGAGGAAGAGGCGCATTAAGATCTTAATGCGAGTCTTGGAAGTTATGAGTCCTGAAAATAGTGAGTTCATTTATCCCCTTGTCGTTCTATTATATAGTACATAAAAGCACTTTTTTGAGGCAGTGTCAAGAGAATGATATTGGAATGATATTAGGACGCAGGAAAGCCAGTTTCATCGCGATTAATTCCTAGATATTAAGGGTATTGCCATGTAAAGTGGATTTTGATTATCCTTTGCCTAAAAAAAAATAACCCAAGAAGGTAAAAATCATACGCCAGTAATTGGTGTCCCCGGCCCTTGGAGATTTACTTCATTGATTACGTCTCCCTTGCGGGATGATCTTCACATAAATATTCTTTTGAGCATGGTATATGGCAGAAAAAAGTTCCATAAAGATAAAAACCAATTGTTTTAATACTATTTCTTTTTCTAATCTTTGGCCGTCAATTCTGCTCATTGCAATTTTTTGCCTGGCAGTCACTGTAAGGTTAGATTATCTGCCAAATTGGCTGGAGCAGCCAGATCGTGCATTTTATAGCGGTGAGCCGCTGCTTACCTCTGTTGATGGGTATTATTATCTTTCGTTAAGTCAGGATTTGTTGGATGGCACCTATAACACTGTTAATGAAATGCGAGGTGTTCCAGATCATCCGTTGCGTCCTTCCATTCCTCCACTTTTCTCATGGTTGGCGGCCAGTATTGTACGATTGACCGGGTTGTCATTGAACTGGGTTGGTGCGATGCTGCCGGTTTTCCTCGGAACCATGATTATCTTTCCAGTATATTTTTTTGGAAAAACCTTCAATGGCAGATTTATGGGATGTTCGGCGGCTGTTTTTACCGTTCTTGCCTATAGTTATGTCTTGAGAAGCAGGATCGGTTTTTTCGATACAGATTGTTTGAATGTAACCCTGGTGCTTTGTATTGGCCTGTTTTACTATGGGTTCGCGATATCAAAGCGTCTCAGTCAGAGGATGTTACATTTTTTCTGTGCGCTGTTATCGACTTTTACTTTGTATATGTGGTGGGATCAGGCCCCTGCTGTTGTCTTGGTGATGTCGTGTACGTATTTGTTCATGGTGCTAGGGTGTTATTATCGACCATCCCGTAAGGAAGGGTATGTTTTTTATGCAGTTCTGTCTGGCATAGCCATTTATCTGTTAGTGAGTAAGGGGCTTGCGTTTTATGTTGAGATTTTCAATCAAATGTACTCCAAGTTTACTTATATTTCTAAAGTGGCAGATTCCACATATCCAAATATTGGTACAAGTATATCAGAGCAGCAACAGTTTGATTTTCAGAAAATTATAAAACATACGACGAATACTGTTTATATCTTTATTTTATCTTTGAGTGGTCTGCTGGGCTTACTTATTAAGCGTAGAAGAGATTGTATTATTCTTGCTGTACCTGCTTTAATTGGTTTCCTGGGGATATTTTATGCCAGTCGTTTCCTGGTCTTTCTGGTGCCTGTTCTAGCGTTAGGACTTGGGTTTTTTCTCGCAGAGTTCTGGAACTCAGGGAAAAGGTCATTTCGATTATTAGCAGTATTGATCTTTTTTCTGCTGACTGTTTCCTACCATTTTCATTCCACCTATAATATCACTACCTGGCCTTTTATTAAACGTAATGATGTTCATGCGCTGGTGCAGGTAAAAAAGAACACCCCTGATAATGCTGTGATCTGGTCAACCTGGGGAAAAGGATATCTTATTAATTACTGGGCTCAAAGGGCCACAATCAGTGATGGGGCTATCCATTCCGGTAGGTTGTCCCATTTTCTTTATTGGCCGTTGGCCCAGGATGATCCAAGGCTTGCTGCCAATTTCATGAAGTTTTTTGTAGTAAGAGGACAGACAGGAATTGGGGAGTTTCGGAGACGCACCGGGCTTAGTGAAAGTGATGCGCTAGAAAAAATAAGAGAAATTTTGTCTGCAGAGCCGTTAAGTGTAACTGATTTGTGCAAACAGTTACCGGTCAGTCATAATCAAGGAAAGGGCCTGGACCCTATAGACTGGTTTGCATTTTTCTTTCCTAGTAATCAGGATCCTGTTTTTCTCTTTTTACATCGGCGAATGCTGCCGTCTGCATATTGGTGGTATTGGTATGGTACTTGGGATATTGGTAAACAGGAAGGGATACATACAAGTTACAGCTTGTTTACCGATATTTTGTTAGGAGAAAATGATTTCCGTACGATATGGGGTAAGCATGTTGATTTTCAATCGGGGCAATTATCTAGGGGTGAATATACGCAGCAGTTATCTGAAATCTATGACCAGGATGGTACTGAAACCACAAGGCGAACATTTTCTGATGGAGAAGATATCATGTTTGTGCAGAGAAAACTGAGAACTGCAGTTTTAATGGATGAAATTTTGTGGAATTCTATTTTTAATCGTCTTTTTATTCGTTCTGATCATGAAAATGGATATTTCACACCTTTTTTTCTGGATAACTTTAATGCACAGGTCTGGCAGGTTAGATGATCTTTTCATTATCATTTACCAGCTTCATGAAGAAGTTCTCAAGGGAGGGGTGATGCTGTTGCAGGTTGACAATCTGACACTGCAGGTCGATTAAAGATGTTAATATTTCGGAGAGAGCCTTTTGTGGAACGGTGAGCTCAAAAATATCTGCAGTGATGCTGTTGAGTGAGAGTTGATGTTTTTCTAAAAAGATCGCCAGATCAGGGTATTTCTTTTCAGATTTAAATTGTAAGACAAAGCTGCCTGCCTGTTGGTTGGTAATTGTAGCAAGTTTTCCTTGAAATTTGAGCTCTCCCTGTAACAAAATTCCCACCTCATCGCATATGGTTTCAACATCATGAAGGATATGAGAGCTGAAAAAGATAGTTTTTCCCTTCTCACGTTGCTCAAGCATTAATTCGCGGACAAGATTGCGGCCAAGAGGGTCTAGTCCTGACATGGGTTCGTCAAGGATGAGCAGGTCAGGATCTCCAACGAGGGCGTTGGCAATTCCAAGTCTTTGAGTCATTCCTTTGGAAAAGCCGCGGATTGGTCGATTGGAGCTCTCTCGGAGTTCTACTTTTTCAAGTAAATCCGTTACCTCCTTTGTAATATGCTGTTTTGCGACCCCCCGAAGTACTGCAGTTGTTTCCAATACTTCCTTGGTTGTCAAGAAGTCATGGAAAACAGGATTTTCTGGAAGATAGCCAACACGGTTACGGCATTGTTCTGATTTTACCGGCATATTGCATAGGGTTGCTGTGCCATGATCTGCTTTGATGAAACCAAGGAGTATTTTGATAGTAGTACTCTTCCCGGCACCATTTGGTCCCACGAAGCCAAAGATCTTTCCGGGTTTGACCTGAAGGCTCAGATCCTTTATTGCTACAACGGATGTGTCTCTCTTTTTTCCGCGAAAGGTTTTTCCGAGTGTTTGTATATCTATTATTGGGTTCATTTTTGTTTCATAGCATAGTTACTGGTGGTCTGGACGGCTCCGTCTTTGTCAAGATAGAAATGGCCCCCATATGGGTCTGGAGGGATATCCTTGAGGATGTGATCATTCACTAAATCCTCAAGCCTTTGTGCAGGTTTTTTGAACTGTTTGCTATAGCGCTCAAGCGCCTGACGGAGAAAGAGAACGGTTTCAAAGGCAAGCAATCTGTTTTTTATTGGTTCTGCAACCAGGGGCGATTTCGCATCATGTAACATTTCACGAAGAACCTTGACGGCCATCTCGGTCTCAGCTCCTTCATGGAGAGACCGTGCGGCAAAAGTGGCGAAAAATGCTATGTCCGGCCTTCGTTTTGCTGCTTCGGAAAAGTATATACCGGCCATTTTTTTGTCCTGCAGAGTGTAGTAATAGTTGCTTCCTAAAAACCAGGGTGGGTAATGATCCCATGAGCGGTTTTTCATGCTGCGAAGGAGGATTGTGTTCAATGGACGGACAAAGTCGGGTTGCTCGGCCAGCAGGGCCTGTCCATAGTAATAGCAGTCTGCATTGTATGGGTCGAGCTGATTGGTGATATCAAGCAGATTCACTGTGGTTTCGTGATCAATTTGGTGGTTTCCTTCTTCTGCTCGCAGTTCATTGTAAAACATAGTTTTAAAATACAGATTTTGGGCGGCTACCTCATTGTGCCCTCCTGATACAATTTTCAGTGCTGGAGCAGGGAGGGATTGAGGTGGTAGAACCGGAAGGGGCTTACGGGACTGGAACTGGTTGAAAAAATACCAGAAAGGAACAAAAGACAGGATAATAAGAAGAAAAGTACCAAAGGATCGATTCATATGATGTCGCGACGGTTAAAAAGAAGGCTTGCCGCACAGAGTAAAGTGGAACAGTAAAGAAACCAGTAAATGATAATGAAAAATATCTGATATGGCTGGATGGGGAGATTGTAAACAGCCTGTTGGTTTATGCTGAAAAAAGAAAAATTGGGCATGGTGTAATAGGCCACAGCAATAGTCTTTTTTACCACTGGGGTGAAGTTTTGCTGGCCATATGGCGTCTCAAGGAACTCTTTTGTAGCCTTGACGGTCAAGCCAATGGCATATATTCCACAACTGAGCAAAAAAGGGAGGATTGATGAGCTGGCAAAAGATGTGAAGAAGATTGTTAACGCCCCTAAAAGAGACAATCCAAGGATCTGTGAACTGACAGCCCACAGATATTTTAACCAGCTAAACGATCCCATATTGGGATGGAAGTATTCAACAAGGTAGAGACCAACCGCTCCACAGATGCCCAGGCAACTTATAATTATAAAAATCAGGCAGAAAAGCCCCAGAAACTGGCCTAGAATGTATATGCTACGTTTGATGGGTTGGGCAAGAGTGGGTTGAATGACTCTGGAGTCAACATCACGACAAATAAGATTAACCCCGAGAAAAAGTGTTAAGAGTACCCCCATAACATTGATTGCCGCAAGGTTGTATGCCATGGACACCTGGTAAGGTTGGCGCATGGAAAGACCGGCAAAGAATTGGAGCCCGATTAACATAAGGCAACCCATAAAAAAAACTGCCAGGAAGAGGCGATTTCGCAGGCCTCCTCTGGCAGTTGTAAGGGCTATGTATACTAACGAGCTAGACACTATAGAAGAGAAAATTTCTCGTTTGTAATCTGAACAATCCGATTTGACCTGGAATTATAATTCTTCCCAGCCAGCAGTAATAAGTCCATCTATATTGTCATTTCCGTTGTCATCAGCATTGAGCAATGTAGCGGTTAGGTCAGCAAGACCTATACACGCAAGAGTGTCCAAACCTTTGCAGTCCTCTACTGTGTTACTTTGGACTAAATTCGACATGGATGTCGTGGCTATCACCTTGTTTCCAGCAATGTGTTTGGCCATTACGACGTAGGCTTGTGGTGATGCTGGAGCAACAAAACTCTCGTTACCGTAAAGGAGATCAACGTTGGTTGATGCGTTAAATCCAATTTTTGCCCCTACACCGGGTGCTAATACTTCCGCAACAGAACCTGCAAAAGCTTGAGTTAATGGAGAAAATACAAACGTTAATAATGTGATAATAATTAGTTTTTTCATGTGGCCACCTTTTGTCGTTGAGGGAATATTATGCGTTTTCGATATAAGATTGATGATCAGAATAAAAACTTTCCAACGATGTCTTGATGTTTTTCACATCAGAAGACGCTGCAGAGTTGAAAGCTTTTACACGGAATGAAGCAAACTGTGGGATGGCAATAGCAGCTAATATCCCGATGATGGCAACAACAATCATCAGCTCAATCAAGGTAAAACCTTTTTCGTTGTCCTTGTTTTGTAGTGATTTCCTGATTTTTTTTAACATGATACTCCTCCAGTAAAAAGTTGATAAAAAAAGTATGTCTTCAAACACTTCTTTGCATAGTCTGTGCCAATAATGTTATCGGTGTCTTTATTTTTCTTATTTGCGCTGTTTTATAGATGGTTAACTCGTTGTTGCCTTATATTTTTAAGAAGTATAGTTTTGGGGGAAGTGACATTTTTTGTCGGCTTTTGTCAGTTTGCCAAAACGCGGTGACAAAAATTGTCACCGCGTGAATCTCTTTTTTTAAAGATTAGGGATTTGTAGATTTGTTAATACGCAATATTGTAACAGAACACCTGAAAAAATCTGGGCTATCATTTGTTTAGAGGTACTGCAAGGTTATCGTCATTGATGTTGGCTCTTAAGAGCTGTGGTGGTTCAATCTGCTCGGGAGTAAAATGTCGCCGAAATAAAGGCAATGGTAATGGTAACGTTATGGGTGTTTGAATTGGATGAATCTTTCATTCATAAGCTTGTGGCACTTTTTCTGAAGCAGTTTTCGACGTTCAGCCAAGTCTCCGGTCGATTACAGGAAACAGTTGCTCTATGAACGGAATTAAAAAGGGGGAATGGAGAAAAGCAACGGGAAGTTTTATTCGTGAATGGTCTCTTTGTTATTGTAATTGTATGAGTGTATTAATTGTTCTTGATGTATGCCTGGTTTTCAGAGTAGTAGCTTTCTAGGCATGTTTTGAAAACCTTAACATCACTAACAGCAGTAGAATTGAAGGCCTTTGAACGATATAAACTCAGCTGTGGAATAGCAATAGCAGCCAGTATACCGATGATAGCAACAACGATCATCAGTTCGACCAGAGTGAAACCATTTTCGTTTCTCTTTTTCTGCATTAGTTTCACAATATTTCTTAGAATGATATTTTTCCTGGGATAAGTTAAAAAAAAGAAGTATACCGCTTTGGCTAGCAAAATATATGCCAAAAAGGATGTCCTGCGTAGTTGTTTACTTTTGTTGTTTTGTTTCCTGTGCTTATCTTTTTATTGTCTGCTCTTGATCAAATATTTCATAAGGTTAAAAAAGAATGAAACCTGTGGGAGTGTCTTTTGTTGTCAGTCTTTGGCTCTACTCCAGAGGGCGTGCCAAGAAAAAAGGCAGGGCTGTGGGCCTCAACAGTGGAAACTGTATGATATGCGGTCACTAATTGTAATTGGGTTGATACGAGGGTGGGTCTTAATTCCCTGGGCCTGATGGCGGACCACCATAAATAATCACTCCCTGCCCCTGGCTGTCGTAGCCTCTTCCCTGCTTGATTGGTGCCTGGGGAACTTTATCCGCTTCAGTCTCTGAAGTGTAATGTTTTCTCTCTTCTTCGGTCATTTTGGTAAGTCGAAGTTGCCATTCTTTCTGATATGATTTCTGTTCTGCTTCAGGTGCGTTTTTGATTGCCCCTTTCAACTCGTAAAGGTCCTGATTGCTGAGGGTGGGATAGTTAATTGCATACGCCTGAGAGGAGAGAAAGAGTATCGTAGATAAAATTATTCCTGCCTGTCTGAGTAGTGATAACATATTAAGCCCCTTCATTTTGAAGAAAAACAACTTTGATGGCGTCGTAAAAATTCTTCATCTTGTTCGTTGTTACAATTTTTCTATCATTACGACGTACCGTATGTACGCCGAAATGATAGAAAAATTGCACGCCTCCAATATGAAGCTTTTTACTTATCCATCGGAAATCGAAGTTTTCACCCAAACTACGGGCATAAATACGAGTTTATCAAAGTTGACATCATTTATATAATAGAGATATCATAATAATGAGTCAAGTTAAGAAGAGACTTGGCAGTGAATACTCTTCGTAAGGTTATTGTAAAAAATATTTACAATCAAGTGGTCCAACTATGAACATTATTAACAAAATAGGGTTCTTTCTTTTTATTTCATAGATCGTGTATGTTGCGTAACGCTATAATATTAGTGTGTAAAAGTGTTGTGGGGGTCTTTTTTCATTATCTGGTGTGAAAGATGCATGGTTACAAAGTGGAGAGAGCTCTTTTTTCAGAAAAACTCATGGAGTCGATTAAAGTCAGATGGTAAACACAACAAAGAAAAGATCAAGCCAGCCACATCACTATCGACCTGAGAGTAAAGGGTTTACCTTGGTTGAGATGGTGATGACTGTAATTATTGTAGCGATTTTCAGTGCAATTGCTTTTCCATTACTTATGCGATGGGTTCCCAGTGCCAACCTGAAGGCAGCCACCCATGAACTCTACGCCAATTTTCAAAAGGCAAAGCTGCATGCGGCCAAAACCAACAATGATGTCACATTCAGTTTTACTGTTGTGCCAGATTGTTTGACCCCTACCAGCTATACGTTTACAGACGAGGATGGAGATGTGATTGTAAATAAAGTGATGGACAGTGGGGTTTGTATCTATTTTTCTGATTTTGCAAATGGAACCAGTGGCTTTGACTCCCGTGGCTTGTCATTGGGTGTACCTCCTACGCCTCCTGAATGGACAGTCAGGTTGAAGCATCTGGAAGTAACAAAGCAATATGTTATAAATCAGAGCATAGCCGGGAACGTAACAATTCAATAATAGAGCAAAAATATGTGGACCCAAAAAGGAATCTTCTCAAACCAAAAGTGCAACGGCTTCACGTTAGTCGAACTGATGATTGCCATGGCAATTTCCGGCATAGTGTTGACGGCTATCTCCACAACATATGTGTACCAGCAGCGGCATTATAGTGCGCAGCTTGACGTAACAGCCATGCAGCAAAATATTCGTGCGGCCTTGCATTTGCTGACCAGGGATATTCGCATGGCAGGCTTTGAAGAGTATGGATCAGGTGAGGCTAAAATAGTCAATGCTGAACCGGATCTCTTGTCTTTCACTGTTGATCTTAATGAGGACGGGGATGTTGATGATGCCGGGGAACGTATTGCTTATGATTTGTACAAGTTAACTGCTACAGGTCCAATGACACTGGGAAGAACGGTGTCAGCTGACAATACGACGACAGATATTCCAATCACCACAGATGCAGGGACCGGTCGTAAGGTTGCCACTGGTCATCAGCAGGCAATAGAAAATATTGAGCAACTGGAGTTCTTTTATCTTGATCAGGATGGTGTCCTGACAACCGTTGAGAGTCAGGTACGGACCGTTGTGATTTCTGTTCTGGCGCGGGCTGATAACCCAGATAGAAATGTTACAAACAATCAAACATATACTCCAGCTTCACAACTTGCAGAGTATGGCGGGACACCCGGTGCAGCATATGGAGTGACACCTGCTGAAGGTTGGGTAGTAAATGACAATTTCAGAAGGAGAATGCAGATCATGAGAGTGGAATGCAGAAATGTGGGAATTTAAGACTATGAAGAAAGACGTATTGACTCAGCAGGGTTTTACTCTGATAGAAGTTCTCGTGGCTGTTGTGATCCTGGCCATAGGGATAGCAGCTGTCACCACCATGCAGGTAACCGCGATTAAAGGTAATAGCCAGGCCAGTCACCTGACTGTTGCCTCGGACTGGAGTGCAGACCAGTTGGAACAGATTTTTGCCTGGGAGTATGACAACGCTCTTCTTGAAGACGATACTGCCCCTAACGGGGTAGCAGGCCTTGATGAAACCGGTGGCACAGCAGATGGTGGTCCAATAGTGTCAGCAGATGGATTTTACACCATTTACTGGAACATTGCCGATGACCTTGTGATGCCGGATACGAAATCAATTCGAGTCATTGTCCAGAGAACAGAAGCAGGGATAACAAAAACTATGACCATGAATTACCTCAAAGCAAAATACCTGTAAGCGGAACAATATAATGGAAATACAACCAAAACATATGGAAAATGAAAAGGGATTTATCCTTATCACTTCCCTTTTGATCATGCTGGTTCTCACGATTATCGGCATAGCGACCACGACAAACACCTCCATCGAACTCCAGATTGCCGGGAATGATAAGATCCATAAAAAAACCTTTTACGAGGCAGAGGCCGGGGCCGTTCTTGGTACTGAAATTGTGGAACAGTCCTTTAATTGTCCAACAGGGTTTAATAAAAACAATGATCCTGAGAATGCAGCCGATCTTAGCGGCACCCTTGTGCGGGTATATGAGAGGAATGGTAACCTTCTTTTGCAGGATAATGAGGCTCCGACAGATATTGGCAATATCGCTACAGCCGACGTCGCATTTCCCATCGCCAACATCGCCTCCGGGATAGACGTGGGTCATCTCTATGTGGGCGGTGAAACACAAATGCTGCCCGGTGGCGCCCTGCAGATGGCAGCCGGTTATGAAGGAAAGGGAAAGGCAGCCGGACAGGGCGGGGTTGGAAAGATAGTCAACATCTACTCCCAGTTTAATGGATTATCAAATAGTGAATCCATTATCCTTTTCGGCTGGCGGCATCTGGTTGGTACTGAGGGTGGCTGCAACTACGATTGATTGACAAAAAAAATATTATAATCAGTAACGCAATGAACGATAAAAATATGAGCAACAAGCAAAGGATCAATGGGGTTGGAAATCTTACAAAGGTGGGTGATATGAAAAATTATATGCACTATTCTTTCCTGAACATTTTGCTGATGGGTGTGATTTTAACCACGTTGCCAGGCATGGCAATTGCCAGCGATGTCTGCAGCAGGGGAAACTCTGAACCACCATTTCTTGCCTTTGGGGTTAAGTCCAACCTGCTGATGCTGCTTGACAATTCAGGAAGTATGCTGGATACAGCCTATGTCAATGCTGCCACGAACTGTTTTGACGACAACTATGTCCCGCTTGATTTGAATACCGATCCGTACACCATGTATGCCGGTTCTTTTCAGTCCTATAAGGAGGATGGCAACACCCCCCCATCACTCATCGAAGCCTGGTACAAATGGGTGGATGTCCAGCCGTTATGGGAGCAGAAGGTCTACAGTGTCGGCGATAAGGTATACGCCAATGGTCTGGTATACGAGGCCTTAACCGTTACCGGCGTTGCCTCATCCGGTGCAAATATCTATGACGACGAACAGGTTGAATGGAATCCCATAACCCGCCCTATCTGGAAGGCTGGTAAAGTGTTCCATCCAAAAAGTTTTATCTACAACCCCATCGATGGCTACTCATACTATACCGCTGGTGGCGGCACTGCTGCCGGGGATGACTTGGATACTGATACCGGTATTTCGGACTGGCAAATCGTTAAAACCTGGGTGAATGGAACGGTCTATTCCGCAGGAGACTTGGTCCAGTGGGAAGATGTCCATTATCAAGCTATGAGTGGCGGCACTGCAAGTGGAACCAAGCCATGGACCGATAAAGGTGTGGCCTGGATGGAGATCGATCCCTTTGGATGGCAGACCGGGACGGCTTATGTCGTTGGTGATATTGTCACCTATGAGGGCATGATCTTTGAGGCCCTGCTTGGTCACACATCTAGCGGAGACACTCTCTATGAAACGGATTTTGCAGCCAACTGGCTTCGCATAGATGAGGGGTATTATGAAGAAGTCTCGGCGACCGATGCCCAGGCAGCATGTACCACGGCGGCAGCTGCGGCGGGAAATACCAAGTATACCAGCGATGGTATTTGTATTACTCTCTACACAGATCCATTAGGAGTGAAGCCGACCCGGACCACTGCCTTTGGTGTCAGTGGCAATTTTCTCAACTGGCTCACGGCATCCAAGTTCGATATCCAGAAGAGTATTCTCACCGGCGGCAAATATTATGCGGGTGCCGAACGGATAGTTTCTGAAAACCGGGGCTGTTCAGGTTCGCGCTTTGTCAAGCAGGTTGCACTGGATGGGGGGGCGGGCTTTCTGACCCTCGCAGTGCGTGGGCCACGAACGGATGGGGACCCCTTCAAAAAAGACAGGATTGACGGGGTGGATGATACCACAAGAATTGAAGTGTTGGCCGTTTCCGCCACCGGATATAGTGCGGGCGCCTGCCAGGCCGCCGTTGATAAGATCCTTACCCATGGGATAAATGGTGCGCAGAATGAGATTGACACCTGTCTTGGGGCCACTAACTCAGCGGCTGATCCCCGTAATGCCTTGAATCATGCCATGCAGGATTGCTGGCAGAATATAAGCGATCTTGAAAATTCGAATCTCGTCACTCAAGCCCTTGCCGACTGTTATGAGGTTTACCAGGCAATGGATCCCAGCGATATTGCCAACTGGTCCAATGCCTATCACTGTTACGGAATTTTTGATAATAATCGTCTCTATAATGTCGACCGGGTCGGCTATGTCGGGCGATGCTGGTCTCTCGGCTCATCAGCGGCCGGGGCAACCTGTGATCCCCGCTCAAAAGACCTGACAAAATGTGTCGGCGATCCGTGCGAGTATTCTTATACAGCTCCTGGAGGTACTGTACACCTGCTGAAAAACGACAGTGGCGAAGCCTACACGCAGGTTTGTTTTGAGTGGAAAGACGCTTTGGACATAAGCAAAGGATGTAAAAATACAGCAAAATGGAAAGATTTTGAAGTTGACTCCCTTTCTGGGGAGCAGTGTGACCCCACGGATGCAATCTACAGTGCAGGTGGTGGTGGAACTGGTGCCGAATTTTCTAATGACCTTGACGGGGTCCCGGGGTTCACGGCAGATGATACGGCGCTCCTGCCGGCAACGCTGCCTTTTAATACACCGCAGAAAATCGGTGCTCTGGTGGTATCCGACGAGGGAGCCTATTGTACACAAAAGGCCATGGAAGACTACTGCAACGATTTGAATATTCCAGAGGTTATTGATCCCACCGATCAGGAGACATCCACTTCCGGTGATTACGGGAATATCCCGGCCCTGCTGATTGATTCCGGTATGCTTAACCAGCTTGGAGTTGATGTCCCCATGAACGTGATGAAGGGGACCGCATTGCGATTGCGAACAACCCCTCCTGTCGGGATCTTACAGAACACTGCCTCCGATCTACGTATCGGCGCCATGGCATTTAACGGTGTCGGGGCAGAGACGGAATGTGCGGTCGGTACCACAACAACCATGATGGAGAAATACTGTCCCGGAACCAACCGTGACGGAGCACAGGTTATCTCCCGGATCAGACTTGGCAGCCAGACGACTGAGACCGGCAGGCTGCATGTTGCTGAGCTGGTTGATGCGGTCAATGATGTCCGTGCCACATCATGGACACCGGTTGCCGAGGCCGTTTATAATGCCCTTGGCTACTACACCCAAAACACTGATGTGCGCCTCAATATAGGGGATTTTCAGACCGACAGCGATGTCACCGCCGGGTGGCAGAACAACTATTACTATGGACCGGATTCCTATCTCTTGGAAGGGGGATCACTTTATCGGACTCTCAAGGGCGGCTACTCCGATGGGGGGGCCTTGCTCACTGATAACGGAGTAAACTGGACCGCAGTCGCTTCCTACCGGGGAGCCTGGAGTGATGGTACAGTATATAATGACAACGATATTGTCAGCCATGGTGGAAAACTCTATCAGACCCTTGCCGGAGGTGTGTCGACGTTAAAGGCTGAAGCAAACATTTTGGGTCTGAGCGGACCCCTGTATGATGCTGTGTTGAGTTGGGACTTTTTTATTGACCCGGTTGTCAACCACTGCCAGGCGAACTCTATCCTGATCATCAGCGAGGGTGCTTCAACCGCTGATATTAATCCGAAGGTCGAAGCCTTTGCACGGGGAGATGCCACTTTTGCCGGCAATTTTAATACTGTTCCTATTGATGATGGTGAGGGGACAGCGGATGATCTCGTGGCAGACCAGTGTACAGGCGGCCTCCTGGGCAGTACCTATATGGATGATCTTGTCTATTTTGCTTACGATGAACATAATGAGTTTACCGTCTATCCTGCCGGTAACGCGGGCCTGCCCGAAGCGGACGCTCCTTTTGGTCTGAAACCCAAGAAAAATCTAACCACTTATATTGTCACTGCCGGCGCACTGCGTAATGTTTCAACAGCAGTTGGTGACCCTGCTGAATGTAATCCGGCTCTTTTAATGGACAGTGCTGCTGCCAATGGAGGCGGTTTTGAAACAGCATTGAGAGGAGAAAATCCTGCGGCACTTGAAGCTCAATTACTCCTTGTCATCAACGAGCTCAGGAACAGGTCTTCTGCCGGTTCCGCTGCTTCTGTTATTTCCTCGGCCCGTGGTGGTGAAGGCGCTATCTATCAGGCCATCTTCTGGCCGGAAATGGTCAGAGGAACGGGAGTGAATGAAACAAAAGTAGCCTGGGCAGGTGATGTCCACGGACTCTTTCTCGATGAAAACGGCTTTATGTACGAGGATACCGATGGCAACCGTCAGCTGGAGCCATCAGAGGATCTTGACGGTGATAATCATCTTGATTGCGGTGAGGATACTAATTGTAATGGTGTCATGGACCCTGGCGAGGATGAGGCCGGTGATAATGACGGTGAACTTGACCTCACCGAGGACTTGAACGGAAATGGTGTTTTTGATCTCCCCGGTGAAGATCTGGATGATGATGGCCATTTTGACACCAAGTATGAAGATTTGAATAATAATGGGGTAATTGATGGCCACGACAAGCGGGTCATTATCTTCTTTGACAATACACCCGGAGAGGAAAAAACACGGGCATGCTGGAACACCTCTGTTTTTCCTATAGAAACAACGGGAGCAGGGTATACTGCTGGATGCAACAACGTCACTGACCTGGAGCAAGTGCACTTCCTCTGGTCTGCCAGCCAGTGGTTGTCCGACTATCCGGTTATTCCTGCTGCCGCTGACGTTCTGCAGACTGCGACAAACAGGTCTGCCGTCAGTTCCGCTGATTTCACCGCAGCCATCGATCGACACAGGTATATTTTTACCTGGAAGGATAGTAATAATGACGGCGTGGTTGATATTGGCGAAACCGTTGATTTTGAGGCCGATGCAGACGGTGGGCCTGCTCTTAACCCGTCGGATTTTGATGTCGCAAACACCAAAGAAGTGGATAAGATTATCAGGTGGATGCGTGGAAAAGATCTTGAGGCTGAGGATGTTAATGGTAACGGTAGCCTTGATGCCGATGAGGATACCAATGGAAATGGGCAGCTTGATGCCGCAATGCGCAGCAGGCAGTCCTTACTGAATGATCCTGACATCCCTGCCAATACGTACTCTACAACCTGGCGCCTGGGGGATATTATCCATTCAACCCCCATGACCGTGGCCGCCCCGGCTGAAGGCTACCATCTCATCTACAATGATTATTCCTATGCCGAGTTTCTCAGTAGGTGGAAAGAACGCCGCCACATGGTCTATTTTGGTGCCAATGACGGCATGCTCCATGCGGTTAATGGTGGCTTTTACAATGATGTGAATAACAAATTCTACCTTGGCTATGATCGTAATTTAGCCAACGGTTATAATGATAATGGGCCTCCTCTGGGCAAGGAAATGTGGGCCTATGTCCCTTATAATCTGCACCCACATCTCAAGTGTCTCACTGACCCGAATTATATCCACAAATATTTCGTCGATCAACGGCCGAGGATTTTTGATGTGCAGATTTTTCCACCTGACGATGTCCATACCAACGGCTGGGGAACCATTCTGGTTGGCGGTATGCGCTATGGCGGTTCACCAATACTGGCAAGTGAACTTTCTGGTGATGCGACAGATACCAGAGAGTTCATCTCCTCCTATTTCATCCTCGATATCACCAATCCAGAGGAACCGCCTGTACTTCTTGGTGAGTTGACTCAAAAAACCGGTACCGGCACTGTCGATCTCGGTTACTCTTCAGTGATTCCGACAATGGCTATCATTAAAGATAACGGTGTGGATCCGGTTGATACCAGTGATGATACCAATGAGTGGTATCTGATCCTGGGAAGCGGGCCCCATGATGCCAATTCCAGCAGCAGTGATGCCATGAAGGGCATGAGTGACCAGGGCTCCAAAATCAGTGTCTTGCCTCTTAAGTGGCTGACTAATGGTACCCCGCTGCGCATTCCTGCCGGTGTTCCCACGGCTGGTAATCCTGGTGGAACCTATGCCCCGTCAGGGGCTCAAATCAGATCATTTGTCTCTGATATGATAACCGTTGATTATGATATTAACCCCAGCTACCAAGAGTATAAGTCAGATGCGGTCTATTTCGGTACCGTGGAAGGAGAGGTGGACAGGTTTGGAAATGTGGGCTTCGGTACCTATCCTGATGGCACAACTTACTGGAGTGGTGGCGGCCATATGTATCGGCTGGTCATGGAACCCGGTGGGCACATTGTCGGTAAAGCCGGTGGAGACCCGGTTACGACACCAGATAGCTGGAGGGTGAATACACTGCTTAACCTTGGTTCCAGCACCACTGTTGACTTTGGTACTTACCCTAATGGGGTTAGACCTCAAATTGCCGGGCATCCATTACAGCCGGTAACTGCCGCAGCCTCTGTGGGTACCGATGGCTATAACTTCTGGATTTATTTCGGCACCGGCCGTTTTTTCTCCCCGGAGGACAAGACTGATCATCAACAGCAGAGCTACTATGGCTTGAAGGAACCCATGGAAATTGTAGATGATGGAGCAAACAGAAAGAGGAAGCTGCTATGGCATGAAGTGGAGTTGTTTGATACTGCCGGTAATGATCCCGGAGAAAAAGGGTTGGTTAAGGTAGATGAAATCCTGGTGCCGCTGGGTACCGATAAAGAAAATGCGGCCCTGGAATGTGGAGAAACAATTGATGTGAACTCTGACGGTGAGCGAGCCCCCATCGCTGGCTATGGTTGTATGCCCTGGTATGCTTCCGGCGAGATTCTGCCCCCAGGCAGTAAACTGGATCTCCCCTATTTCGACAAGATGGAGAAGTATATCGCTGGAACAGGCAGGTGCATAAACAATAACTGTACGGAACTGCCCACTTGTTCAGGTTCGGATTATAATGACAAAAACTATAAAAATAACTGCACGGATGGCTGGTACAAGGATTTCTGGCCCTATGAAAACCGGGAAAAGAATGTCGGCCAGGCCACCCTCCTTGGCGGGCTTGTCACCTTTACCACGTATCAGCCAAACAGCGGCGTGTGCGAGGCAGAAGGCAGCGCCTACCTCTATGCTGTGTATTACAAGACCGGAACATCATGGTATGAAGATATCTTTGGTATTGATCCCAGTGGCAATGTCAAGAATAAGCTGACCCTTGGAAGGGGTATGGCTACCACCCCGAATCTCCATGTCGGGTCAGGAGATGAGGATGGTGATGGAACAAAGGCATTTGTCCAGACCAGTACCGGTGAGATCAAAGAGATCAATCAGGACAATTTGCCGGTTAAGGACTTTACCACCGGGCGCTCCAAGTGGAAGGAGTATCGTGATTGATTACTAATAGAGCAGCATACTATCACTGATGATGGCTGTCGGGGGCTTGCAAAGGTACCCGGCAGCCTCTGTCGTCATTCACGAAAAGGTTGAGAAATACGAAAGACGAAGCACGAAAGACAAAGCACGAAAGACGAATATCGAAATTCGAAACAATTTCGAAACCCGAATGTTGATAAACTCGTAAAAACCTCAAACCTAGGATGGCTAAGTATTTATGCCCGGTAGTTAGGGTGAAAAGCTCCATATGCACCCCAAGAGTACTTCCTACGGGCGCGAGGCGCGTATTTTTTATTTAATTTCGGCGTACT
>JAIPEE010000083.1 GCA_021737275.1 Desulfobacterales bacterium | reverse complement strand
AGCCAGGCATTTGCTCAGGCCTGAACACCCGGCCCTTTGAATCTGGTTTAAACCGGATACGGACAGGTATGCCCGTCATAAGGGGTGGCTGGTTTTTAACCGGTGATTTTGGCTGGTTTTTATCCCGCTGTTTCCACTTGGGGCAAATATGAAAAAGCTATATATGAATACGAAAAAGCATTAGCTATCGATCGAGAACAAGGTAAGAAATCTGGTATATCAAGGGGATTGAGTAATTTAGGAACAGTGTACCATTCTTTGGGGCAGCACGACAGAGCCATTGAGAATTATAAAAAAGCATTAGAGATTGATAAGCAGTTAGAGGCTGAACCAGAAATCGCTATTCGCCTCAACAATATTGCTCAGTTATATGATGAATTAGGGGAACATGATACGGCACTTGAAAACTGTGAAAAGGCATTAGAGATAGCTAAGAAGATCGGAGCAGAGGAGAGTATAGCCTTATATTTGGAAAATATCGGAGCCATTTATAACTCAGTGGGTGATTATGACAAGGCTATCGATAGTTTGAAAAAATCCATTCAATTAAAAGAAAAAATCCGTAAGACCGCTAAAGGGCAAATCCGTCGTAATTATTTGGATAGTCAAATTCATACCTATCAATTTTTGGCCTCGGTCTTCCTTAAAAAAGGTGATCCTCAAGGAGTGTTTGATGCTATAGAACAAGGGCGAGCTCGATTTTTGGCTGAACAGGTTGCTGGCGTTGATTCAAACATTAAGAAAGCAACACTGGCAGAAATACAAAAAGGTCTGACAGAGGATGAAGCTGTATTGATTTTCAGCAATATGAATCGTGATGCTTTCATTCTCATGGGGATTAGTTCTGAAGAGATCGTCATGAAAGAAATCTCAAAGGCAAATTTTCAGGCAACCTGTAACAAAGAATATAAGAAACCTGTTCTGATGCTTCTGGAAAAACAAAGAGGTGTAATTCTTCCCTCAGAAGAGGAAAATTATATTTCTGAAAAGAAAAAACCGGATTTTGAAACCGCCATACACTACTATCGAGCCCTTCTCACCAATCCAGACAACAAAAAAGATATGGAAGCTTTTGGGAAGTTAATCCATACACTACTCATGGAACCCGTTTCTAAAATGCTCACAGGAAAAACAAAGCTAACCATTCTCCCTGATGGTATTCTCGGCTTTCTTCCATTTGAGACTCTGATAGATCAAAAGAATCGGTATCTGGTTCAGGAGTACGATATCAGTTATCTCCAAAGCTTGACTATCAAAAATCTTTTACAGAACAGGAATTATGCCAAGAATAATAATAGAAAAACAATGTTGGCCATGGGAGGAGCGGTTTATGAAGAGAATAGAACTGAGTCTGAATTACTAATAAATAACAGACAACTTAAGCTGCTTCAAGATGATGTTAATCAGAATATTCAAAAAGGAATATCTGTCCGAAGTGCATATTATAAGCTTGGTAAAAGTTCTTGGGCAGATCTTCCAGGGACTTTAGAGGAAGTGCATGAGATTTCGACCATTATAACAGACTGTGACAGCTTAACCGGGGATCAAGTGACAGAAGATAGGATTAAAAAATATTCCCTTAATGGTCAGTTGGCCAATTATAAGATCCTTCATTTTGCAACACACGGGTTGGTCATACCTGAGATGCCAGAACTGTCCGCCATAGTCCTCTCCCAATTCCAAAAAGAAAGTGACGGTGAAGACGGATATTTGCGCATGGGCGAGATTGCCAAGCTAAACATTTCTGCTGATTTTGTAAACCTATCTGCCTGTGAGACTGGTCTTGGAAGAATTTACGGTGGTGAGGGAATAGTTGGACTCACTCAGTCTTTTCTTATTGCAGGCGCAAATGGTTTGTCCGTCTCCTTATGGCAAGTCGCAGACAAATCAACTTCTATATTTATGACTGAATTATATAAAAGAGCACAAAGTACAGGAATGAATTATGACGTGGTTTTAACAAGAGTTAAGCGAAGTTTCATAAAAGGTGATTTTGGAAAAAAACATACAGCTCCCTACTATTGGGCTCCTTTTGTTTATTATGGCAGATAGGCCTCCCCACAAATCACTTATGGACGATATCGAATGAAACTACTGTAGCGGTATTAAATATATTTTTGATCTCATTGATTTCGATAGAATTTATTTCTTTAAGCTTATCATCAAAATCTGGGATTTCGTTTTCCACAGTTATCAAAACAAGAGTTTCTATACCTTTATTTTCATCAAGCTGATACCATTGGTCAGTACCTGGCATTAATAGTGTCTTACCTGACACTGCTTTTCCAGAGTCTAATTTAGTGATAACCTGACGACTATCCTGTAAAATTAAATAATAATAGGCATCTTGATTAATTTTTGTTCTAATTTGGAAAAAACTGCCTGATTTTAAGGAGCTGTCAGTTTTAAGAACAAATTCACGGTAGGTTCCAGCATTACCCCTCATTTCCTCTCCATCTAATACCTTCCCTACAACAGTTAGCTCGACCCCTATTTTGGATTTATTAAAATCAAGGATGTTTTTGTTGATGAAGAAAATGGCTAAACAGGCCAAAGCGACAACAGAAACCATTTTAGGCATAGTGAAAAAATTACCGATTCTTGCCAATAGCTGAAAAAAAGTTGTTGTTTTACTTGAGAATATTTTTGCCTCAGGTTCATTTATTACTTTGGAAAGACAAGATGACATTTGAGGCGATTCATTTTTTGTTTTTTCAGATTCTATTTCAGCCATCATGGTATCTTGAACCAAATCAAAACAAAAACGACAATTAAGCATATGATTTCTAAACGAGGGCCTATCGTTAACAGACAATTCCCCAAATGCATATGCTATAGCATTATCTGATTTTGGGCAGTCTAAACTATACTTCTGTTCTTCTTTTTGAAAAATTGATTTCGAAGCCTCGAATAACATTTCCGGAATTTCATCAGCCTCAACATCATCTGATTCCGGATATTGGGTTAGCCACCATTGAGTGCGGTTGTATTCTCGCTCCCTAAGCGTTGCTAACAAATCAGCTACAGGATTGAAATACCCAAAACACCGCTTGAACAATTCTTCAACTCCCTTGAATTGTTCTGTGATTTTTTTCGGGGTAATAAACTCTAAAAATAATTCTGATTGAATTTCATCATAACAATTTGACATTGCCTGAAATTCTAATAAAAACTCATGAGAGGCTTCTCGAAGGTCGTTTTGTACCCATTCAGGACTATCCATCAGATCGCCGTCCTGAGAAATTTTCTTTATCTGGTTTAGATCCTGCTCAAGTTGTGATAACCGTTTTGTGAAATTCTGTTGTACTATTTTGTTAATATCTTCATTATGGTTTTGGACAAAATCACAAAGAGCTTCTTCCCCTGTCTTCCATATTTTGGTCAGTTTATCCCTGTTTTGTTGATATTCTGCTGGTAAATCATCTCTCATCAAAGAAATAGCGAATCGACTTCTTGCCCGGCTATTTAGAAGTTGTAATAGAAGATAGTCTTTTTGATAATCATCCGAAAGGTTTGTCCAGTCATCTATGGTCCACAAATAGAGAGAAACATCTTCGGTGGCATAATCAAACACCTTGTCCCAAGATATCTTGATATCTTTAAGAGAATTCATGGTAGGGAGCTTTTCCAATACAGAATTTGATTCTATTTAACAATTTTCATCCCTCGTTGTTACCAATCTTCCATATTATTTAAATACTGTTTCCAGTTTGTACCACCTCCCCGCTTATAGGGGGGACCAAGGGGCTTGGTTTTATTTGATTTCTTTTTTTCCATCTTGTTATTCTTTACACCTATTTTAATGCCCCATTCGGATTTGTTGCACCATTTTATTGATTCACTATCAGCTTCAGATAAAATCTTAGCAACTTCAAGGTTCATAATCTCGTTTAATGGTTTTCCTAATTTTACATAGCACGTCATTAAATTGAAAATATCTTTTTCAATTATGCTTGCTTTTAAAGTAACTTTGGTATCAGACAAGCCAGAAAATGTCTTTTTCTTATCCCGTTTTGAAAAGAACATTGAGTATCGAGGAAGGTTGCATTCGTTAATTAATATGTCTTCAATTCCTTTGAGATATGACTGTTCTATTCCGCTTATATATGAACTACATGTATCAAAAATCTGACATTTCTGGCAGGGAGGACTAGAATAGGAAAATCTTAAAAAAGGGCAGTCAATGCTTTCCAAATTTGTAATGTATATGGCCAGAGAATCATTGTTTTTAAGCATGTAATTCTTCCAAACCTTTTCAAATTCTAATGTGTTTGTAAAATGCTTAATCGCATGGCTTCTTAATTTGTATTTATCATTAAACAACATCATTTCAATTGTGGAAGTTTCCTGACGAGGATCATTTTCATGGCAAGCCTGAACAGATATTTTTTTGAAGCTGGAATGTTTAACATCCATAGTTTACCCCGTACCTTATTATCTAAAAATCTGATCCCGTATTTACTGTTACTGTGCGGGCTTTAGCCGTTTAGTTTAGTCGTTCGAACCATATCGAAAGTGACATTTTAAACATTCAACTAACCTAATTCATTAGATCTGCTGCTTGGAGTCCATGATGCTCAAGACACCTGTCTATACATATTTTAAATTTGGCAAGACTCCCTGTTCTCTTCCTTGTAAATTGTTTTTTAATAGAGTCAGTCCGTTTTTTTATAACATCAACATCTGTCTTTTTATCATTTAGTTTTTTTTCTGCCATTTGTCTGTACGTTAGCCCGGATAAATTCATTCGTATTAAAGCTGCGTCTTTTGGGGAGTTGTCTAAGAGCATTAAAAGAGCTTCTTTTACAATTCTTTTGTGTTGTTCTTTGATAACAATATCTTCAGGATTTGGGGCGGTATCTTTTTCATCGCCGTCAACGGTGGTAACATTCAACTGATACTTTTCAAACTTTCGATTATCATCAACAACCCTTCTTTTTAATATAGTCATCAAGTATGATTTAAATGAGGCTCTGGCCTGGTAACTGCAAATTGCTTTTGCAGTTAAAAGTTCAAGCCAGAAATTAGTCAGCACAGATTCAATATGGCCCACATCCTTATTATAAATACGCCGCTGTGCAAAATTGAAAAATATTTTTTGATAGCTCTTATACAGTTCAACAATGGCATTTTTGTTACCTGCCAATAACTCGTCACAGATTTTTTTTGCTAAAAGTAACTCTTCAGAATAGTCTTTCTTAATGAGCATAACATCCTGTAAAATCGAGCATTAGTCGTTCTAATCCATACCAATTAGAAAACCATTTCATATCAAAAAAAACAGAGAGTTGATAAAAAATGTCACCTTTTTTCTACTCCCAACGACGTAGCTATCAAACACCTGATATACGGCATTTGAGGACATAATACAAGAACGAGGAGAAAGAGATGTTAAATCAAAAAGAAACCTTATGCGAAGAAAATAACCCAATTGTGGATTTGGTAAGATTTGAAAACAGCATAAAGCAAATAGATGTTGACCGTCCAGTAAATGTTCGGCTGGCAAAAGATGGTAGTGGCATAAAATTGACATACGGTGGTGTGGAAATATGTGGGGCTGTTGATCGTCCTCTTAAACATCAGTTGGGTAGCCGAATGTGGATGAATAAAACTGATTATTCAGAGATTGAGGAAATTTGGCAGGATAGAGTTTCGACTAATCTGTCTGGTTTGGAAAATGAACTGGCATCAGCATTCAGAAAAAATGATCTTTCAATACGGTATTTTACTGATAGTAAAGGGAAAAATAAAATTTATGGTATCGTAACGCCTCATTTTGTGGATGTTAACCAACTTGATTTCCGCCAAAATTTTTTGGATGCAACTCTTAACCACATTGCTGTAACGCCAAAAAGTTGCGGTTTTGAACGGTCAAAGTATGGAAAGGTAACTGAATTTTTTGAATTTGACGCTGCTGGATTCCAGACAAAATATAGATATGGACTGGTTTATGCAAAAAACAATGGGTACGATGCTTATCGGGTGGATTGGGGGAGAGAAGTGGTGGTCTGTAAAAATGGGCTAACAATTTGGAAGGGTAGTAAATACCGCTGGAAACACACTAAAGAAATTAACCTAAATCATTTCATTGAAAACACTGTCAAAGAGGGGCTTGAAAACCAGCAACTCATAGAAGATCGAATCAATGCCTCAAAAGAAAGATCCCTGCAGCAATGCAAGTTGAAGGAATTACTGGCACGCATATCTTTAGCTCAAGCATCAAAAATGAGAATTCGAAACAGGCTTGATGATGAATTGAACGATGTCGGCGTAAATGAATGGGCTCTTAGTCAAGTGCTGACCTGGTTAGGAACTCATGAAAAATATGTCCCACCCTCAACCAAACCCAAACTTATTCATTTAGGAACCTGTATTCTTGAAAAATCATTAACATCAGTCCTAAATACCAAGACACACATCGGGCAGGACGGCTATTACGGTTTTATTCTCCCGACAGATCTCCCAAGAGTAAGACAACAATTAAATTCGAATTAATTCCCCAATAACTTATTGAGCGCTTTCAATATTTATGTGGTCAAAATTTCAATTCGCCCAAGATAATCTAAAAGTAATTTAAAAGAATAAATACGGATTTTTAGTGTTCCAATCCAAAAAGGAGTGAACAGATGGCAGGACTTAACAAAGTGATGTTGATTGGCCGGTTGGGGAAAAAACCTGAGATAAGCTATTCTCAGCAAGGGTTAGCAGTGGTTAACTTTTCAATTGCCACGAATGAGCAATGGACCAATAAAATTACTGGCGAACGGCAAGATAAAACACAATGGCATAACATTGTAGTATTTGGCAAGCAGGCAGAAATTTGTGAAAAATATCTTTCAAAAGGAAGCCAAATTTATATCGAGGGACGGCTGGAAACCAACAATTATGAGAAAGAAGGTCAAACCCATTATATAACAAAAGTCATTGTCTCTAATTTCCAATTTCTTGATAGAAAGCAAAATAGTCAAAGTACAGGTGATTGCCAAAGGGATCAACCTGAAACCGCTAATAATTTTCAGGACAAGGCAAGTTTTCAAGAAACACATTGGAAGACATCAAATGATTTTAAAGACGAAGACGTGCCATTTTAAAAACGGTTTTAAAACCCGCATGTCTCTTAAATACAACCAAAATTCAGGAGAAAAGGAAATGAAAAAAACGCTAATTTTGATCGGTTTGTTGTCAATTGTCGTAAGTACAGGTATTGTTTCAGCAAGGTGCGTTGGACCCATTGTAAATGGAGAATGCTTGGGAACAGAAGTCTATGGTTCAGATGATGACTCCTCTGAAGAACGTTATTCAGGATCGTCCGGTTCATCGTATCAATATGATCTCAATGATCCCAAAGATCGGAATGCATATAGTATAGATCTTGATGCTCAAAGGCGGGACCAAATGAGTACCGATCCAGGAAAATCCCTTGATGAAAAGAGTGGACAGAGAGGCGGGGGGATTTATGATGATTAAATAGAATCTTAAGGTATTCACCGTTCATAAAGAACTGGTTAACTTTGTAAAAGAAGTTAGCCAGTTTGTGCATTTTGCAAATTAAAAAATATCCCGCACTGTATTTTTAATAATTTTTGCATAAAAGACAGCAAAATTTTGAAGTTCAAAGAGGAGAACAATATGTCTCTTATTGATTACTTGATCAGATTTGAAATATGCAAGGACTGGAAGATTTAATTTTAGGATACAACCAAATTGAGTTGCCAATAATTATCCCATGGGAAAAAATTTTCAGGGCCATTTATTTTGGGATACCATGAATATTCAAAACCTGATATGGTCGATTTGTTTGGGAATAATGGTTGCAAAAAAATTAATTCCACTCGCAACATAACTCCAATTAACTGGAAAGTCAGCGGGGAAAACAGTGCAACGGATATTCTCGGGCTCAACCGCAGCACCCTGCACGCCCGGATGCGAAAGCTTGATATCATGAAACCCTGAACGGTCACATATGGCCTTTGGTGATATGTGACCACCCGCCCTGATTTTTTCATAGTCTTCTTTTCTTTTTGTAAATACGGAATTTTGCGGCAGATCAAGCGGATGGACAGGATATGAGAACAAATCCAGGCCATGGCATGAAGCTTGCGGCTATCATCCATTATAGAGTTCATTTAAGTACCGAATCAGGGCTGAAAAACCGGATCAGGATAGAAATTTCCGGAATCATTCAGACCGCCAGGCATAGATGAAAAAGGTGATCGTTATGATTGTTGTCAAAATTAACATGAATGCAGTTGCGGATAAACATCTGGAGGTCACGCAGACCCTTTTTTCGCTGATCGAATCCGTGGGTAAAGAAAAGGGCTGCAAAAGCTACAATATTTTTTGCGATATCCATGACAAAAACCATTTCTGCCTGCTTGAGGAATGGGAAACCCGGGAAAATCTGGACCACCATATCCGGTCCTGCCGATTCGGGGTTCTTCTGGGAATCAAACCGCTTTTACAAGAACCCTTGAATATCATGATTTATACAATGTCTCATCCCCAGGGAATGGAAGCCATTGAAGCCATCAGGGCCAAAGGAGGCCCCTACGATGAAAATTTGGTTTTGCCTTTTTCTAAATAGTGGGATATCTGATCTGATTTTTTATTTATCCTACTCCACAATATGTTGTAACCTGATTCTACTTGAAGTGTTCTACTTGAAGTTGCCCCAAGTGTTACAAAAACCAACTTTTCAAATATTTTTTCTGTGAAGGAGAAAATTATGGTGGAGACCCTGATGGACAAGATATTCGAAGATATCGTAGAGACAATACGTGAACCCCTTTTGGTGCAGGATCAAAATCTTAGGGTGGTTTTATCCAACCTTTCCTTCTATGAATTCTTCAAAGTAACGCCTGAAGAGACCGTGGGGCAGCTCATTTATGAGTTGGGCAATAAACAGTGGGATATCCCCAAGTTGCGAGAACTGCTGGAAATAATCCTTCCCGAAAATAACCCTTTTAATAACTATGAGGTCGAACACGATTTTGCCACCATCGGCAAGCGCACAATGCTTTTGAATGCCCGGCAGATTGAACGAGCGATGGGCAAGGAACTGATCATCCTCCTTGCCATTGAGGACATCACCGAGCGTAACCGTATAGAAGAAGAAAGAAACCAATTGGTTATAGATCTGCAACGTGCTCTTGCTAATGTCAAACAATTGACAGGGCTTTTACCTATCTGTTCCCATTGCAAAAAAATCAGGGATGACAAAGGGTACTGGAATCAGATTGAAGTTTATATTAACCAGCATTCTGAAGCCACCTTCAGTCATGGCATCTGCCAGGAATGTATCAAGAAGTATTATCCCGATTTAGAACTGTATGATGATTGAATGGATTTGTGATTTATTATCCACTGCATGAGTTTCCCGGGGTTGAAAAAATTTCGGATACCAGTACAATTGAGAACTGAGTGCTCTTCATACCCAAACAGGATATTATTTGTAAAAGGATTGTCATGTGGTTAAACGCCTCCTGTCTACTTGA
>JAIPEE010000031.1 GCA_021737275.1 Desulfobacterales bacterium | reverse complement strand
GAAAAGCCACCTTCCGTGGAGAAAAATCATATGGGATAGCCCGACAGGGTGTATATGATTGTTATACGACGATCATTGAGGATGGAAAGGCTCGTCTTGCAGATGTAAGATATCCGGAACTTCCGAAAGATTATTAATTTAGTTACGTTTATTATTGGCATTTGCCGGGATTATCCGGCAAATGCCAATATCGTATGATTTTTTTAGTTAGGTACATAATACCACATTCTTTAGGCTTTGACAGAATCTGAGTGCTTTGCCGAAAGATTGCTTAAATTGTTGTATTCAGCAGGAGATATAAAATGAGTCAAATATTTTTAGCACCCGGGACATATATTCAAGGTCCTGATTCCATTTCTTCAATTGGCAAGTACGTTTCTGATTTGGGAAATAAACCTTTGATTTTAGGTGGTAAAACCGCCTGGTCTGTTTGCAGTGATGCGATTTCCAAAAGCTTTGATGAAAAAGGAATCGTGTTTCATCAGGAAATATTTGGCGGCGAATGCTGTGACGATGAGATTAAAAGGCTTACCGATATTTGTCAGGGCTCTGAACTGGATGTAGTAATTGCCATTGGCGGTGGCAAATCTATTGACACCGGAAAAGTTATCGCTCATGAGATAAACATTCCTATTATCGTTGTTCCTACAACGGCTGCAACTGATGCACCCTGTTCCCGTGAAGCTGTTATTTATACAGCAGATGGTGTTTTTGAAAAAGAGATCGTTTTAAAAAGGAATCCGGATTGTGTTTTAGTAGATTCCAAAATTATAGCCAATGCGCCTCCTGTTTTTCTGGTTTCCGGGATGGGTGATGCGCTGGCAACTTATTGGGAGGCAGACACCTGTCTGAGAAGCAATAAACCTAATGTCCTCAACGGTGCTTTTCCTCCAACTCTTTCAGCCATGGCATTGGCCAGGCTTTGTTATGATACCTTGCTGGAACATGGTGTTTCAGCAAAGATATCAAATGATCTGAAAGCGGTAACACCTTCGCTGGAGGCTGTAATTGAGGCGAATACGCTTCTCAGTGGCCTGGGATTTGAAAGCGGTGGATGTGCGGCCGCACACTCGGTTAACAATGGATTTACTGTTTTGAGTGAATCTTCCAAGACATATCATGGACAGAAAGTTGCGTTCGGAACCATTGTTCAATTGGTGCTTGAAGGCCGGCCCTCAAAAGATCTATACGAAGTTCTTGACTTCTGCCTTGCTGTGGGACTGCCGGTATGTATGGCGGATCTTCATATTTATAGCCCGGATAGAGAAACTATAAAAAAAGTGGCGGAAGTAGCTACTGCTCCGGAAGAAACTATACATGCAACATGGTTTCCGGTAACATCTGAAATGGTGGCGGATGCTATCTGGGCTGCTGATTCAATTGCAAAAAATTATATGAAACAAAAAAAGTCGAATGAATGTTAATTTTTACTTTTTGAGAAAAGTAACTAAACGTGTTTAATTTATAACTTATGCCCATATTGGTTCTATATACCCCGACTGCTTGCAGCGGGGTATTTAATTCTAAAGGCAGAAAAATTTCAAGAATATGAACTAAAAAGGAGACCGGCTATGTCAAAAAGGTCCAAGCGTTATGAATATTATGAAACACTGGAGGTTAATAAAGATACCTTTATACACGAAATTCCTGAGATAGGATTAAAAACAATGTCGGGTCCTGATGACCCAAAACCAAGTATCAGGATTGTTGATGGCCGGATTGTTGAGATGGACAATAAACCTGATCAAGAGTTTGATCTGATAGATAAATTTATTGCAAAATATGCAATTGATCCGGATATGGCAGAAGAGGCAATGGCTGTCGATTCTCTTGAATTTGCAAGAAAAATAATTGATATTAATGTTCCAAGATCTGAGATCGTAAGGTTTACAGCAGGCATGACGCCTGCAAAACTAGTTGAGATTGTTTCATATCTTAATCCTGTCGAGATAATGATGGCTGTTCAAAAAATGAGGACAAGAAAGACGCCGGCAAACCAGGCTCATGTCTGTAACAGAAAAGATGATCCTGCTTTACTGGCAGCGGATGCAGCCGTAGCAGCCCTTACAGGATTTGATGAAATTGAAACAACGGTAGGGGTTTCCCGACACGCTCTTTCTACGGCGCTTGGAATTTTAATTGGATCACAAATTGGCCGGCAGGGTGTCCTAACACAATGTTCGGTTGAAGAGTTGCTGGAATTATCTATCGGTATGCGCGGGTTTACGACATACGCTGAAACGCTTTCCGTATATGGTACCGAAAAAGTATTTCAATATGGGGATGACTCTCCCTGGTCTAAAATGTTTTTAACATCCGCTTACCTGTCACGGGGAATAAAAAATCGATTCACTTCCGGATCCGGATCAGAAGCTTTAATGGGAGAAGCTGAAGGCAAATCAATGTTATATCTGGAAGCAAGATGCATTGCTATCATTCGCGGCGCCGGTTGCCAGGGCGTGCAAAATGGAGGCATTGACTGTGTATATATTTCTTCAGCACTTCCTTCGGGCCACTATGTTACAATGGCAGAGAATCTGATCGCAATGTTGTGGGATCTGGAATGTGCCAGTGGATGTGATGGCATCTGGTCAGGTTCAAAAACAAGAAATGCGGCTCATATGTTACCATGGATTATTACAGGCACAGATTATATTCATTCCGGTTTCGGGGCAACAAGTATAATGGACAATATGTTTGGCGGCGCCGGATTTAATGTACAAGATCTTGATGATGAAATCGCGATCCAGAGAGATTTTAAAGTGGATGCCACGCTTAAGTCTCTGACTGAAGAAGAACATATACAGGTAAGATCAAAAGCGGCAAGGGCAATACAAATTCTTTGCGAAGAATTGGATTTACCGAGATATACTGATGAACAAATAGAAAAAGTTATCTATGCCCATTCCAGTGATGATATTGACAGAAATATGAATGATAACATCAGAATGTCTGAAGAAATTATCAAAAATAATATTACGCTGGTTGATTTGCTAAGCGCTTTTTTGAAAGCAGGTGAAAATGAAATTGCGGAGCAGTTATTAGGATTTATAAAACAGAGAATTGCCGGAGATTATCTTCAAACAGCAGCTATTTTTAAAAAAGGAATGAAATGTTTAAGTGCGGTTAATGATAATAATGATTATGCGGGGCCTGGAACCGGATATCGGTTGGGTAAAGAAAGATGGGAAGAAATTAAAGATATTCGTCAGGCTATAAGCCCTGATGATCTTATAAAAGCACAAAGTTTGGAGGAAAATTCAAAAGGCGCCCTGGAAATGGTTTTAGAAGAAGTCGATATTGTTTCGAAAGAAAACAAACTTTATGAAGTTGTAATTGGAATCAGTCCTGCCTTTGGAAAAGCGCTGAATAAAACCCTTTCCGATTTATATGTTGGAGATGTAATTTATGAAATACTGGCCGGAATTGAAGAAGAGGGTATAAATGCCAGAATTATCAGAGTTGAAAATTCGACTGATTTAGGAATGATCGGGTCAATAGCTTCGAAGCTTAGTGGCTCAGGGGTAGCAATAGGGATTCAATCAAAGGGCACGACTGTCATTCAGCATAAAGATTTACCTCCCCTTGATAATTTGGAGCTATTTTCAATTGCCCCGCTTTTAACACTTGATAAATATAGAAAAATTGGAAAAAACGCTGCCCTTTATGCTAAGGGGAAATGTCCTTCCACAGTACCTGTCTCATGGAACGATGAAATGTTGGTTTTCAGAACCAGGGCATTTCCAAAAGTAGTGATGCTCCAACAAGTAGAAGAAGAGAGTGTTGATCCGGAAAAAGGATGTACTGAACTTAAAGCTCACTTCAACAGACGGAGGTAGATTGAGATGAAAAAAATCGAAATTAATATACAAGACTACCCTTTTGGAACTAAAAAACCGGAAATGATAAAAACACTCACCGGTAAGCGCCTTGATGAAATTACGCTTGATTCCGTTAGAAGCGGTGAAATTACTGAAAATGATATCCGAATTTCACCTGAAACATTGCTGTTACAAGCTGAAGTCGCAGAAAAATCGAAAAGAAAATTTCTGGGAAAAAGTTTCCGGAGGGCTGCTGAATTGTGTAATATGCCTGATGAAAAGATTATGGAAATATATAATTTGTTAAGGCCCTTCAGGTGTACAAAACAAGAACTAAACCGGATTGCAGATGAGTTGGAACAATCGTATAATGCTGTTCTAAACGCTGAGTTAGTGAGAGAAGCGTGTGCGGCATATGAAGAGAGAGGTTTTTTGAAAAAGTAATTTTCGGTAAATTGCCCGGAGTCATTGTTAATGAGAATATTAGCTGGTGTTGATATAGGTAACAGTACAACTGAAGTGGCAATCGCCTGTCAGGAAAATGGAGAATTGCTTTTTTTAAGCAGTGATATTGTCAAAACAACAGGAATTAAAGGGACAGCAGAAAATATCCAGGGTGTTATGAAGGCATTATTACTGGCCCTGGAAAAAACATCCTATGAATTACATAATGTTGATGTAATTTGCATAAATGAAGCCATACCGGTCATTGGTGAACTTGCCATGGCAACTTTGACGGAAACGATAATTACCGAATCTGCAATGATTGGTCATAATCCGTCAACGCCCGGTGGCCTTGGTCTTGGGACAGGGAAAACCGTTCGAATAGATGATCTGTCTCAATGTCTGCCTGCTGAAAAGGTTATTCCAATCATTCCTGAGGAGGTATCCTTTGACCAGGCAGCCCAGATAATAAATGAAGCCTTCAAAAATAAAATCGATGTTCAGGGGGCTATTGTAAAGAAGGATGATGGTGTCTTAATCGCGAAAAGAGTAGCAAACGTTATTCCTATTGTTGATGAAATCAATCAGATAGAAGACGTTCCCGTAGGACTGCCTGCTGCGGTAGAGGTTGTCGAAGCCGGGAGAACCATTACTGAACTTTGTAATCCGTATGGCATTGCGACTCTCTTTGGCCTAAACAGTGAACAAACCAGAAAGATAGCGCCCATCGCCATATCATTAATCGGCAACAGATCTGCAGTTGTGATACAGACGCCCAAAGGCGGAATAAAAGAGAGAAAAATCCCCGCCGGCAAATTGTTTATTTCAGGACAAAAATATACACATGAAGTTGACTTGGTATCAGGAGCGGAAGAGATCATGTCCACCGTTGAAAAAGTGGCGCCTTTAGAGGATGCTTATGGGGAGCCGGGTACATCGGTTGGCGGGATGCTGTCCAAGATCAAAAAAACACTGGGAGACATAAACAATCAACCTCTGGAAAGTATTAAAGTACAGGATCTCTTTGCCGTTGATACCATTGTTCCACAAAAGGTTAAAGGGGGAATTGCCGGAGAGTACAGCCGGAATCAAGCTGTTGGTTTAGCGGCAATGGTATGGACAGACAAATCACTGATGCAGGATCTGGTGATTAAATTAAGAGACGAATCCAAAGTCCCTGTAAATATTGGCGGGACTGAAGTTCGAATGGCGCTGCTGGGCGCACTAACGACTCCGGGTGTCGAAAAACCACTAGTTATTCTGGATATGGGGGCCGGCTCTATTGATGCTGCGGGCTTTGATTCAAAAGGAAATGTGAAATTCGTTCATTTAGCCGGTGCCGGAGATATGCTTACAATGCTGATTGATTCTGAGCTGGATCTTCACGATATTTCATTGGCTGAGGATATAAAAATATTTCCTGCCGCAAAAGTGGAAAGCCTGTTTCACATAAAACTTGAAGACGGGAGTTTGAAATTTTTCAAAAACCCGCTAAGCGGAAACCTTTTAGGCCGGGTTGTCATTTTAAAAGAAGACCGTGAGATGATTCCGTTACCCAAAGATATTCTTCTCGAAAAGCTGATTTCAGTTCGCAAAGAGATGAAAAAAAAGATATTTATTAATAATGTCGTAAGGGCATTGAAACGTATTACGCCAAACCGGAATCTTCGTTTGATACATGAAATTGTCCTTTTGGGAGGGAGTGCTTTAGATTTTGAAATTCCAGGAATTATTTCTGAATTTTTACTGATAAATTATGGTGTCATAACAGGAAGAGGCAATATTCGGGGAAAGTTAGGGCCTAGAAATGCGGTGGCTACCGGGTTAATTCTCTCATTTTGTCAAAAAGATGAGGCAATTTAATGAGTATTATATCATATGAATCATCCGGTTTTGTGGGGGTCGTAATTATTGTTGAAGAAGGAGCTGAAAATATGATGCAGGCGAAAGAAATCATATATGGGCTTGAAGAAGAGGGATTGCCGCATACTATTATAAGTGAAGAATTTCATGACGAGGATATCAATGGTCTGGCCCAGCAAGCGGCAAACAAATCAGTTTTTGATGTGGGTATTTGCTGTTCTGCCAATGCGATTGTTCTCCATCAGGGCAATTTGCCCAAAGAACATCCGGTAATTCAGATATCAAAAGATCAAGTCAATTTAAGTAAGGCCCGCCTCCTGGGTATCAACGCAGCAAGACTCATAAAAAGAATGCCTTTGGAAGAGATTTAAATAGCCATTGTCATTGACCCATACCAGGTAACTTTTTTAAACCTGAACATTTATGGCGCTTACTCACCTCTGTTTTGGATATGATCCAGGAGATCCGATATGGCAGATACTTCATCCTGCTGCGCTAAAATACGTCGAAATTTGATAGCCATATCGTATTCATCTTTGGAAAGCAGAAGCTCTTCTTTACGTGTACCGGACTGGTTGATATTGATGGCCGGAAAAATTCTCTGCTCAGCACATTTTCGGCTGAGAACAAGCTCCATGTTACCGGTGCCTTTGAATTCCTGGAAGATAATGTCGTCCATTCTGCTGCCGGTTTCTACCAGAATGGTTGCAATAACAGTCAGGGATCCGCCGTTTTCAATATTACGTGCCGCACCGAAAATTTTACGCGGCATCTCCAGTGCATTTGCACCAAGGCCGCCGGACATGGTTCTGCCATGACTATTGGTTTCTACATTAAAAGCACGAGACATTCTTGTCAGGGAATCAATAAAAACGACAGTATCCTGCCCTGCTTCTGCACAGCGGATAGCAGTGTGCATGGCCATTCTGGTCATGCGCATATGGTGAGAAATAGTCTGATCAGATGATGAAAACAACACATGGGCACCCTGAAGCCCTCTTTTAAAATCTGTTACCTCTTCAGGCCGTTCATCAACCAGAAGAACGAATACCGCTATATCAGGGTTGTTAATGACAATGGAATTGGCCATATGACGCATGATGGTGGTTTTACCGGATTTGGGTGGTGAGACAATAAGTCCGCGTTGGCCTTTTCCAATGGGGGCAACAATATCAAGTGCCTTTCCCATGAGATCTTCGGGGCCCTGTGTCAGATGAAGCCTCTCATCCGGATTGATACTGGTCTGATTCCAGAGCGGCTCAATCTTCAGGCTCTCTTCAAATGGAATTCCGTTGATTGTTTCAATGTTATCGAGTTTTAAATTGTTACTTTTCGGATCACCGGCAACACCGGTTCCTTCAATTAAACTTCCTTCGCGAAGCTGGAATTTTTTGATCAGGCCGGTTGGTATAAAAGGATCAACAGGATTCGGTATAAAATTATTTTCAATGGAACGTAAGAAGCCAAAACCCTTGTCCAGTATTTCAAGATATCCTTTTACAGATTTCAATATGTTACTCCTAAAGTATTATTAAATAATAATAATGATTATTTGAATGATCGGAAATAAAAGACTTCACGTATTTCCATTTGACTTATCTCAAAGTGAGCAGTTTTTGAGCAGTGCTGATTTCAATAAATGACGCGCCCACGTCGGAGCCGAAACTACCGGCCAGGACAGTAATCAGGTCATCCTTGCTAAAAAATCCTGCATCAATCAACCTGTTCAAGGTTTTGTTAAGAAATTCGTGGCTGGTTAGATCCAATTCAATAAACTCTGCATGAACACCATATGAAAGGGACAGTTCCCGCACAACGCGTTTGTTATAGCACTGGGCATATATGAGGTTTTTACCTCTGTAGGCGGCAAGGTTCCTGATTGTTCTGCCGCTGATTGAATCTGCTATCAACCCTTTTGTGTTCAGTCTCATTGATGCCTTCACTGCTGACTTTACCAGATAGCTGGTTACATCATTTTCAATTTCATATGGGGTATTATGAAAAGTATCGTAGCCGTTTTCAATTTCCAGAGCGATTTTTGTCATCATTTGAACAGATTCAAGTGGATATTTCCCATAAGCGGTTTCGCCGGACAGCATGACCGCATCTGTTCCATCCATGCAGGCATTTCCGACATCTGAAACTTCGGCTCTTGTAGGCCTGGGCGCGTTGATCATCGACTGGAGCATCTGGGTTGCTATAATAACCGGTTTTCTTCGCTCAATACATTTTTTTACCAGACGCTTCTGGATTAACGGTATTTTTTCTGTAGGAATCTCAATGGCAAGATCCCCCCTGGCAACCATAACACCATAAGCATGATCAAGAATCTCATCAATATTATCGATGCCTTTCCGGTTTTCAATTTTTGCTATAATTTTAACAGGACTTTCTTTTTCATCAAGAATCTTCTGAACAGCGAGAACATCATGCTTGTTTCTGACGAAAGAGTGGGCGATGAAATCAAGGTCATTGTCAGCTGCAAACCGGATAAAATTTTCGTCTTTAGGTGTGAGGGCGGGCAGGCTTATTGAAGCGGAAGGGACATTTATACTTTTCCTCCCTTTTATAATACCGTCATTTCGTACTTCACATTTTAGTTTGTCATCAACTCTCTCAACAACAAGAAGTTCTACATCACCATCATCAATTAAAATCATGTCACCCACATTCAGATCATTAACAAAACCATCATAGGTAACACAAATACATTCAGATGAGCTCAATTCATCTCCCGCCCCTTTGATATAAAGGTGATCGCCTGTTTTAACGATGATATCCTCTTTTATCGGTGTCGTTCGTATCTCAGGCCCTTTGGTGTCAACCATAATAGCAATCCGGTCAGAGACCGCGCGGATCTTTTCTATTGCCACCATTGCGTCATCAGTGGTCTGATGGGCTGTATTCAATCTCACAACATCCATTCCCGCCTCATAGAGCTTTGTCAATAAAGCGGTATCACAGTTATTTGAGATGGTTGCTATGATTTTTGTTTTTTTCATGAAACATGTTCCTATGGCAAACAAAAGTGCTGTTTTAAAGTCATCAGCATTTTAAATTATGACTTTTCATCACTTTTTCCAAATACCAGTTTTCCTCCCAAATGGCCTGCTATGCCTGCAGCACCAAGCATAACAATGTGAAAAAGGAGAAATATCCAGCGTCCGGCTGAACCTGCAAATACCGCATCCGGGTTTAGAATCCGCCAGAGGATAATGATAAGAAGCATCAAAAGGACGATGCCGGCGCATCCGATTTTAATAATAAAAAATCGGGTAAGGGCGCTATTATAACGCTTTTTCCATTCAATGTACCCTGTGAATAATACAAACGGCATTGAAATCAAAACAAATATCAGGTTGTAAAATGCTGCTTTTTCAAAACCTGCAGCATGAAACAGTGCTGCGAAGAACATAAAAAAAACGGCAACCGGAAGGACGCCGTTGGGGATATGGACAGATATGGGATGGAGGTGATTGCTCAGGATCAGATCAATCAGTATATTTGATGGTGCGTCAACATCTTTTTCAGCAACGGTTGTTTCAGGATTCACAGAATCGGGCTTTTCTTCGATAACTTCAGAAAACTTACTTTTATCTGCTCCGCAAACAGGGCATATATCCGGCGGTTCATCACCGGTATGAATATAATTACAGACAGTGCATTTCCATTTTTTCATCAGCAGCTTTTTCTCCTTTCGTCTGATTTTTTAAGGTCGTTTTTATCAAAAATAAACGTGATTTTTAATGTAATAAAATGTAAAGAAAATATCTAATTTACAGGTGTTTATACCTGATATCCGGTAGAAAAGTCAATTGCCTAAAGTAAAATGTTGCAGACGTGCCGTCAGTTTGGGTAGAAATATAAATTTCTCAGCATTAAAATGAGTTTTTTCTCCGTTAATCTGTCGCTTCCAGAACTTTGAAACCATTATCCTCTAATGCTTTACAGATGTTATCTGTTTTACATGACATCAGTCGGAAGTAATAAGTCCTTGTGCCGATTTTTTGAGCTGTCATTGCTACATTAATAATATCACCGCCATAATCATTTATAATCTGAAGTGCATTTTTGAACTGTTTCGGGTCAGCCTTTATCTCAACATCTATGCGTGAACTGGCTGTCAAAATACCCATCATGTCGATAAAGGTCCTGAGAATATCTGTTTCGGTAATAATGCCGACAAGTTTTTTGGCCTCTACCACAGGCATACCGCTGATCTTGTTTTTATAGATAAGTTGGGCTGCAAATTCGATATCATCATCGGGGCTAAGCTTGATTGGATTTTGAATCATGATATCGGCCAGGGTGAGATCGGAAACCATTGACGGGATAAGGGCGCGTTTTAAATCTGCAAGTGTTAAAAAGCCGGAAAGCTCATTACGCTCAGATACCACGGGGAGGTGTCGAATAGAGTTGGTTTTCATGAGCTCAATGGCGTCGGTAATAGATGTATGTTTTGTAACGGTAATAGGATTCTGGATCATGAGCATTTTTATTTTCAAGGTGAAATCCTTTGTTAAGCGGGTTAACCCAAAAAGTATATATATCGGCGCATATCTCAAAAAATAAATCCGGCCGGCGTCCAGATTCTGATTGTCGGGATAAGCTGTCAACTATACAAAAATGAGATGGATCTTTGCGATATGTAACTATATTAAGCCTTATAAGGTGAAATATGTCAATATTTTAATTGAATCGGTGTTAAATAAAAGCTTAATGAAATTAATGAGATGGAGCCTGTTAAGACATATTGTTCGGACAAAAACGTCAGTTTATCCATAAACACTTCCGCTGAGGTCAATCTGAATAGGAAGTGTTAACATGTTAAAAGATTACAGGTAAATATTAACGCTCAGGCTGATAACTGCAAAGCGGCTCTTCAGCCATATAGTCTCCTGTAGCTTCATAAGCACGGGCGCGACAGCCGCCACAAACACGTTTATATTCACAGACGCCGCATTTGCCTTCCAGCTTACTGAAATTACGAAGCGTATTGAATTTTTCTGAGGATTCCCAGATGTCTGCAAATGACGCTCGGGTCACATCACCACAATTAAGATCCAGAAATCCACAGGGTTGAACAATACCCCGGTGTGATACAAAACAAAAACCTGTTCCGGCCAGACATCCGCGTGTTACGGCATCAAGACCATGAGATTCATAGGTAACCGTTTTACCGTCTTTACGGGCGCGCTGTCTGAGTATCCGATAATAGTGCGGAGCACATGTGGCCTTTAACTGCAGCGGTGTTTTATCCCGCTGATCATAAAACCAGTTTAATGTTTCTTCATATTCCTGTGCATCAATTTCCTGATCAAGAATATATTTTCCGCGTCCGGTTGGTACAAGGAGAAAAATGTGATGGGCCACAGCACCGAGTTTTTCAGCCAGGGCAAGAATTTTCGGGATTTCCTTGAGATTTGCTTTGGAGATAGTGGTGTTAATTTGAAACTCAATACCGGCTTGTTTGGCGATATGAATACCATTTATGGCACTGTCATACGCACCTTCAACGCCACGGAACTTGTCATGGACCTCTTTTGTGGCACCGTCCAGGCTGACACTGATTCTTTTAATACCGGCGTCCAGCATCTTTTGGGTATTTTCTTCATTGATCAGTGTGCCGTTGGGCGACATTACCATGCGGAGTCCCTTTTCATTGCCGTATTTGGCAATTTCAAAAATATCCGGACGCAATAAAACCTCACCGCCGGTAAGAATAATAATCGGTTTGCCTACTTCAGCAATTTGATCCATCAGGGTGATACCCTGCTCTGTTGTCAGTTCCCCTGTAAAGGGGCCTTTTGTTGCAGATGCGCGGCAATGAACACATTCGAGATTACAGTTTCTTGTAGTTTCCCATGCAACCAGCCTGAGGGAAGCATTTTTTTCTTTTTCCTGAAGATGGCCATGAGTTGGTTTTTTTGATTCGTGTTTATGATCCGGTCTCATCGTTTTATTCCATAAAGGAATACAGGCGCTTTAGCCTGTACCCTGTAGATTTTAGTGTTTTAATTTAATCGTTAAGCACTTTTGCCGCTTCAAGGGCATGATAGGTAAGAATGATATCCGCACCGGCCCGTTTGATTGATGTCAGTGTCTCCATCATTACTTTTTGTCCGTCTATCCATCCCATCTTTTCTGCAGCCTTGACCATGGCATACTCACCACTGACATTATATGCAGCGAGCGGAAGATCACTTTCATCCCTGATCTTGCTGATAATATCAAGATAGGGAAGTGCCGGTTTCACCATGAGGATATCTGCGCCTTCTTCAATATCCATTGTTGCTTCACGGATGGCTTCAAGTGAATTGGCCGGATCCATCTGGTAAGACTTTCTGTCACCATGCTGCGGTGCAGAATCTGCGGCCTGTCTGAACGGTCCGTAATAAGCGGAACAGTATTTTGCAGAATAGGCCATGATCGGAATGTCTGAAAAACCATCTTCATCCAGCGTACCCCTTATTTCAGCAACGCGGCCATCCATCATATCTGATGGGGCCACCATATCCGCACCGGCATTGGCATGGGAAAGAGCTGTCTTTGCAATCAGTTCAAGGGATGTATCATTATCAACATAATTACCCTCGACAAAACCGCAATGGCCATGATCCGTATACTGACAGAGGCATACATCGGTAATAACCGCCAGATCCGGAAGTTTATCTTTTACTGCTTTTATGGCTTTCTGCACAATACCGTTTTTTGCATAGGCACTGGATGCCAGTGCATCTTTTTTGTCCGGTACGCCAAACAGCATAATGGCCGGAATATCTGCGTCAAAAGCCTCTTTTGCTGTTTTTACAAGATTATCCAGGGATAATTGAAAGTGCCCCGGCATGGATTTGATTGGATTTTTAACATTCTTACCGCCTATTGCAAAAAGCGGCAGAATAAAATCGTCAACTGAAAGTTTTGTCTCACGAATCATACGGCGGAACGCTTCGGTTTTTCGCATACGCCTCGGTCTGTAGTCAGGAAACAGCATCTTTTATTCTCCCAATCCAATTTCTTCGTCAGTTAAATAACAAGCCGGATCCGGTGCCCATACATCACCTGATACTGCTTCAGCGCGAACTCTGAAGTTACCGCCGCAGATATCAAGCCATTTACACTCTGCACACCGTCCCTTTACGTGTTTCTTTTTCTCTTTAAGTTTACCCATCAGCGGTTCGGACGTATCTGTCCAGATTTCCGAGAATGGCCGTTGGCGAATATTTCCAAAATTATGATGCCGCCAGAACTGATCGGCATAGACACTGCCATCCCAGCTAACGCACCCTATGCCCCGGCCGGAGCTGTTGCCCTCATTCATTTCCAGCAGTTCAAGCACCTCTTTGGCGCGTTCCGGATCTTCTTGTTTCATTCTAAGATAGAGAAATGGGCCATCTGCATGATTATCTACAGTTAAAACTTCTTTGGCCTTCCCCCTGTCATGCAGATCTCTTGTGCGATCCATAATCAGATTTACCGCTTTTCTGGATTCTTCATGGGAAAGATCATCTTCAACCAGTTTCGAACCGCGTCCTGCATAAACCAGGTGATAAAAACAGACTCTTGGAATCTCTTCTTTTTCAAGCAGATCAAATATTTGTGAGATTTCACCGACATTAAATTTATTTATGGTAAACCGAAGGCCAACCTTGATACCGGCATCCTGACTGTTTCGGATACCTTCAAGTGCTTTCCGGTAAGCTCCGGCTACGCCGCGGAAGCGGTCATTAATTTCTTCCATACCGTCTATACTGATGCCCACATAGGAGAGGCCGATCTCCTTGAGATTCTTTGCAACGGCCGGAGTGATCAGGGTGCCGTTAGTGGAAATAACAGCCCGCATACCCTTTTGAACCGCATAATCGGCCAGTTCAGGCAGATCTTTTCTGACAAGCGGTTCTCCACCTGAAAAGAGCATAACCGGTGAGCCGAATTCAGAAAGATCATCAATAAGTTTTTTGCCTTCTTCGGTTGTCAGTTCGTTTTCAAATTCACGATCATCCGCCTGTGCATAACAGTGAACGCACTTCAGATTACATCTCCGGGTAGTATTCCAGACAATAACGGGTTTTTTGTCTTTTGAAAACTGCAGCAGGTGAGAGGGCATTTTGCCGGATTGCCGTCCATAGCGCAGTGCATCGGACGGCTCAACCGTTCCACAGTATAGTTTTGATATTCCAATCATATAATATTATCCTTATCTTGAATTTTATTCTCGTTTTCAAGCTCATGTTTTATCAGTTCATTCAAATATATATCCGGGTTTAAAAACGCCTGCTTACTTATAAAAAAACGGCTTTTTCCGGTTTTATCCCTGATCAGTTTCAGCCCCAGTTCAAAATCGGTTGAAAGTTGATTAAGCAGGATGCTTGCAGTCAGCGATGAACCAATAAACCGGCCGATGATAAAATCAATCGCGTCATCTTCCAAAATCAGATTCATGTCATGTTTTTCATAAAAAGACAATTCCACTTTTTTAATTTCATCATAATAAAGTTTTATTTTTGAAACAGCCTGCCCGATATCCATTATTGATGAACAGTAAAAGGTTGCTACAAGCTCAATCCGTGAAGGTGTAAGCGAAAGGCCGTGCTTATCCAAAAGCATTTTCCGGTTGGCTGCCAGGTAGTCTCCGATAAGCTTTTTTTCTTCTTCAGCAAGCTTATCATAAAGCTCGTCCGACGCTCCTTCTTTTGCTGCAGTAATAAGATTGTTGAGGGTATCTTCCGGATTTTCAATTATTGAAACCGTAGCCGGAAAAGTATTGACAGTTGTAGATGGGAGCTTTGTTTCGAAAAGAAGCAGGGCTGTTTCAACTGCGCTGACAAGCCCCCTGGCACCGGTATTTTCTTCAAATGCCTGTTTCGCAAGGTGTCGACGCAGTTCATCATCGAACTTGATATCAATACCATATGCCGCAAAATCAAGTTTTTTACCGAGTATAACCGGATTGTTCGGATTCTTCAGAATTTCGTAAAGGTCATCCTCAGTCAGTTTTTCAAAAACAGCTCTTACCGGTAAGCGGCCGACAAATTCCGATTCAAACCCGAATGCACTCAGGTCTTCTGAACGGAGATGCTGTAATACATTATCACGATCCCGGGGTTTTGAAATGTTCGCACCAAAACCAATACTTTGATCGGCAATACGTTTGCTGATGATATCACTAATCTCTGAAAACGCACCACTCATGATAAAGAGGATATTTCTTGTATTAACAGTGGCCCTGTCTCTTTCACCGGTTTTACGGTAACGCTCAATTTCCTGCATCATTGAGATCGGGTCATGGGGCACCTTGAGCTCAACATCAGTTTCCTCCATGGGCTTAAGGAGTGCACGCTGAACTCCGGTTCTGGAGACATCTGCCCCGATGGTATTTCCGCTTGAGGCTATCTTATCAATTTCATCAATATAGATAATTCCAAACTGGGCCAGTTCAATATTATTGTCGGCTTCACGGACAAGATCACGTACCAGATCTTCTACATCACCTCCCACATAACCGGTTTCACTGAATTTGGTGGCATCACCTTTGACAAAGGGTACACCTATTTTATTAGCAATCAGCTTGATCATGTATGTTTTGCCGACACCGGTGGGCCCGATCATTAATACATTATTTTTAATCCGGCCAACCATGTTTCCTGTCAGATTCTGTCCGGATTCAGTATGTTTTATCCTGTTGAAATGAGTACAGATTTTAGTCGCAAGAATAGCCTTGGCTTTGTCCTGCTTAACAATGTACTGATCAAGATAGGAGACCAGTTCTTCAGGTTTAAGGTCAAAATTGACAGGCCTCTCTTTTTTGTCGGAACCGTTGGCGTCCTTTTCAAGCAGCGCTTTTTCGGGCATAACAACAGGTTGAATCAGTTTGCCTTCATCCCCAAACTTTCTGGAGAGGAAATCACTAATTTCTTTTTCAAGCTCTTCATGGCCCGGCTTTTTGTCATTGCGTAAGTCACTCATAATTAACAATATAAACACCTCTATTTATATTACAAGGGGGGCATACGTGAACCTGTAAATAGCTTTATGACTGATCATTTTTTCTTAATCGTAAGTTTACTTTTAATCATAATTCTTTAGATCTTGTATTTAAACCATCTCCACTGATATTCGGGTGGTATGGTCATCGTTTTCCGGTGAATTTGTTCTAAATTGAAAACCGAGTACACGTACGATTAATATTTAAAAAAAATATTATACGCTTGATATATTCGGTCTGATTATTTTAATATTATAAAGTCTGCTCAAATTAAACTTCAGGAGAAATCATGACGCTTATCAGGTTTTATATCAGGTTAACGGTTGTTTTACTTTTTGTTACTATTTTACCGAACTATTCCTTTGCATGGCATGATGAGACGCATCTTGCCATCGCAAAAGCTGCAAAATATTATAAATGGTATAATGCGGCCGGCGCCGATATGATAAAAATAAAAGCCGGCTTCATAGAGCGGTATAACCATTATTCAAATAATCCACCCGGTACGGTTATTACGCCGGAGATGGTTCTTAAACAGGCCGATTTATATAATAAAACTGATGACAGGGGACATCTTTATGGTGCCATTATTGCTTCTTTGAGAGATTATAAAAAGGACCGGCAAAGAGAGAAATACGGGGAATACCATTTGGCGTTTTGTGCGCACTATGTGGGTGATTTGTCTCAACCCCTTCATAATACCTTTTACAATGAATACAACCGAACCTACCATAAAAGGACGGACAGCATTGTAAATGACCGGGTTTTAGAATCGCTTGAAAAGATTAAAATTTATTCCATAACCATTAATTCTGAAAAGGATCTGGCTGACGAGATTGCCAGAATCGCCAATTTTTCTATCCAATTGGGTAATAAAGTTGAAAATGAAGCAAGGCTGATCACGGAAGAAGAGGCGTATATACAGATTGGCCATAGCGCATCTCTGTTTAAAGCTATAATGCAGTATGTTGATGCCATCTCTTTGCCATAATTTTCAGCGTTATTTTTCAGTGTTAAATAATTGATGGACCGACATGGGAAAACATTATCAAAACCTGGCACAGTTCCGGTTTTATGAAGAACTTAATGATTTTTTGCCACCGTCCAGATATAAGCTGACGACTCCTTATTATTTCAATGGCCATCCTTCCATAAAGGGTGCTATTGAGGCCCAGGGCGTGCCTCATACCGAAGTTGACCTTATCCTGGTAAATGGCCGGTCCGTTGGATTTGATTATCATCTGATGGATGAGGATAGTGTTTCCGTCTATCCTGTCTTTGAAAACGTTGATATCTCCCCGATTGAAAAGTTGAGAGACAGGCCCCTTAGAAACAGTGCATTCATTTTGGATGTGCATCTCGGTAAATTGGCGCGGCTGATGCGAATGCTCGGTTTTGACGTGCTTTATCGGAATGATTATGATGATCCGGAAATTATCGATATTGGTGTTTTGGAAAATCGGATAATCTTAACAAGGGACCGGTGTCTGCTTTACGCAAAAGTGATTACACATGGATACCGGATCAGATCCTTTGACCCGGAAACACAATTGAAAGAGGTGCTCAGGCGATTTGATCTTTATTCCACTATCAAACCGTTCAAGCGCTGCATGAGTTGCAATGGACATCTCTGTCCGGTTGACAAACATAAAATTCTTGATTGTCTGGAGCCTAAAACAAAGCTTTATTATCATACCTTTCATCAGTGTACTGATTGCGGTAAAATTTACTGGAAGGGCAGCCATTATGAAAAGATGCTTACCAGGATGGAGAAGCTGAAAAACATAGCCTTGTAAATCAAGGATATCTTTATCGGTTATGCCGTAAATTCAAAAGCGGCATACAGCGGAAAATGATCTGATGGATAACAGCCGTCCCGGTTAAACTGTATAACCATATGCCTGGTCGGCGTGAGATTGCCACGAAAGAGGATCCAGTCAATATGGTCACCGCTTGAGTTACCGGTAAAACCATGCCTTGTGCCGGGTTGCGGGCTTTTAAAAATATTGGTAAAAAAGGGGCCGTCAGTTTTGATTTTATCATGATGCCCTGTAAATACCTGATGTGTCGGACATGTCGGTGGGCAATTAAAATCACCCATTAGCACGGCCGGAATATTAGCAGGCAAATTTCCCAGTCGTGTCATGATCATTCTGGCACTTTCGGTTTGAACCGGTTCATCAAAATCAAAATGTGTATTGATAAAGAGAATTGACCGACCGGCTTTTGTAAAGATACCCAGCGTGCATTGTCGTGGCCATCGGCTATCAGGCCGGCGGCTGGGAATATCCGGTGTCAGACTTAAAAAAAAATGTTCCTTATGGGTGCATATCCATGAATGGTGATGAAAAATGATGTTATTTTGCCAGAATTCCGGTGCAGGCTTTCTTTCCCCAATATAGTTACAATCCTTCAGCACCGTACTCAGAAAATTTGTCTGAAAATTATTTGCCTCCTGAACACAGATAAAATCAGCAGCATAATTCTCAAAGAGGGCACTTACAGATCGCTTTCGGTTTTTCCATGAGTTTGGACCATCTTTAGCAAGACCAAACCGCATATTCATTGTAATACAGGAAACTGGAGACATGATACTCTGCTATTTTAATTAACTAAAAAATCATCGGCCATTTCAGAAAGATCAATATTGACCGATTCAAAGTTGTTAAAAGTTAAATCAATGAAATCAAGGCCGAATCTGTTTTTGATCATATCAAACATATTGAGATAGTTCACAATGATTCGTTTATCCCAGTTAAGCCCGAGTCTTTTTGAAAGCATCAGAATATCATCCTTGTTGCCTTCAATTTCGAGGAAATAACCAAACGGCATTTCATCGATACAGAAAGATGTACTTCCCAAAATAAGCGTTTCACGCCATTTCTCATAGGACTGGGCCTTGTGATAGCCAAGTGATTCAAGAATTTGTTTCATGGTGGAAAAATCACTGACATCCACTTCAAGTTCAGCAAGTTCCTTGAACTGATTATCTGTATCATGAATTACGGTTTTGAATGTTAACTTATTTTTTGTATCTTTACGAAGCCTTAGCAATGATTTGTTTTTGATCAGGCTGTTGTTTTGATCATCAAACCGGATATTGGATTCAAAATGCCGGCCGGAACTCTCGGCACCAAAGGAGATGATTTTTTCTCGTATCAGGCTGATATCAGGTAGATAAAATTTCACTTCAATTTCAATATTTTTAGTCATAAGTCACTTTGGTTATTTAAATATTATGTATAAAAATTTTATATTTGAAAATGTCCATGCTGTCAATTGAACGTTGAGATAATCTTTATGAAAATAATAACATTTTTATATTGTAAATCATTATTTTTTTAAGATATTTATATTCTTCAACCGCTTAATGTCTTCCAAGTGATTTTTATAGGCCTTGCAGGACTTTTTTCCTTGACACTACTATATTAATTCATTACAAAGGCTGAATTCATTTTAACAGGAGTGAGAAACAGTGAAAAAATACACATATAGCGCAAAAGATTCTGATAATCAGGATAAGTGGTGTATCATTGATGCAGAAGGCGCCGTTCTCGGAAGGCTTGCAACAACTGTTGCTTCCCGTCTGAGAGGGAAACACAACCCAATGTATACACCACATGCAGATACGGGTGACAGTGTTATTGTCATCAATGCTGAAAAGATTGCCCTTACCGGCAATAAGCTTGAGCAAAAAAAATATTACAGCTACAGCGGTTTTATTGGTGGCCTTAAAGAAATAACAGCAGAAAAGCTTCTGGAGAAAAGACCTGAAGATCTTATTCGTTTTGCTGTAAAAGGTATGCTTCCGAAAAACAGACTGGGGTCAAAACTTAATAAAAAACTTAAGGTATATGCGGGAAGTGATCATCCGCATGAGGCTCAACAGCCTGAAGTTGTTACCATTTAATAATTTTGTCGGGGTATTTTATGAATAAGGAAAACGTATATTACGCAACCGGAAGACGTAAAAGAGCGATCGCTCGTACATGGATAAAACCCGGAAGTGGTAAAATTGTTATTAATAACAGAGCACTTGATGAATATTTTACTGTTTCTACAGCAAAATCCATTATCATGCAGCCGCTTGAGCTTTCAAATGCAGCGGATGCCTATGATATTAACATTCGTGTAATTGGCGGCGGTATTACCGGCCAGGCCGGTGCCATCAGACATGGTATTACAAGAGCGCTTATGGAAGCAAACCCGGAACTCCGATCTCAGTTGAAAAAGGCAGGATTTGTCAGAAGAGATCCAAGAGCAAAAGAGAGAAAAAAATACGGCCAGAAGGGTGCACGAGCACGTTTCCAGTTCTCAAAACGTTAATTCGGTCATATTTTCTAAAAATATTAAGGGGAACAGATTTTTCTGTTCCCCCTTTTTTGTCTTTCGTTTCATTATGAAATGAAAACCAACCGCCTCGAAGCTTAACTGAGCGAAGGCGAGCTGCCTGATCACCTTAATTTTTACCAAAATCTGATAGTAAACTCAGTTCAGGGTATATGATTTAAGTTAAAAAACTTTTTACAAGGTTCACCTTTCTACCAACCTAACAATACCATTTTTCACCTGTTGGATTAAATGAATGTTTATGATAAATAATTAAATTTATAACTGTTAACGCATTTATAAAGGTTAAAATATGATTCTGATTGGTGTGGATTCCGGAGGAACATTCACGGATTTTATATATAAAGATGATACCGGATGGGGTGTATACAAATGTCTTTCAACACCTTCAAATCCTGCAGAGGCTGTTCTTGCGGGTATACGGCATATTGCAGGGGAAAAGCCCGTCGAGATTGTTCATGGATCCACGGTAGCGACCAATGCGCTTCTTGAAAAAAAAGGTGCATCGACTGTTCTTATAACAAATAAGGGATTTGAAGATATCCTGGAGATAGGGCGGCAAAACAGACTCGATTTATATGCGCTGGACTATCTAAAGAAAACGTGTCTGGTTCCGGAAAAACGGAGATTTGGTGTGAAATGCCGAATGGACAAGCGCGGTAAAATTCTTGACGATCTGGATGAAAAAGAGCTCGCTGCACTTCGGGAAATATTAAAAAAAACAGATTTTGAGTCAATTGCCGTTTCGCTGCTGTTTTCGTTTGAAAACAAATCGCATGAGGTACGAATTGGAGAAGTGCTGTCCGAACTCAATTTACCCATATCCCTGTCACATAAAATTCTGGCAGAATTTCGTGAATATGAAAGAACCGCCACAACCGTCATAAATGCCTACGTTATGCCGAAAATGAAACACTATATCGATGAGATCGGTAAAAATAAAAGCACTCAAAGATTGCGGATCATGCAATCCAACGGCGGCAGTATTTCATCGACTACAGCCGCAAATGAACCGGTCAGAACCATCCTGTCCGGCCCGGCCGGCGGTGTTGTCGGTGCATATGAGATTGGAAAGACGGCAGGGCATACCCGGCTTATAACATTTGATATGGGTGGAACATCCACAGATGTTGCCCTGATAAATGACCATCTCCCTTTGACGATGGAATCTTTTGTGGCAGGTTTTCCTGTTAAGACGCCAATGCTGGATATAAATACGGTTGGTGCAGGCGGCGGGTCAATTGCGTGCCTGGATTCAGGCGGTGCACTAAAGGTCGGACCGGAAAGTGCCGGCGCAGATCCCGGCCCGATCTGTTATGGATTCGGAGAGATGATTACGGTGACGGATGCAAATCTGTTTTTGGGGCGAATGGTACCTGAACATTTTCTTGGGGGGGATATGCGTATACTTCCGGAACGGCTCAAGGGGTATTTTGATACCATGGCAGCAGAAGCAGGAATTACACCCATTGAATTGGCCGAAGGTATTCTGACGGTTGCCAATACCGCAATGGAAAATGCTATTCGGGTGATATCAGTAGAAAAGGGATTTGATCCTGCTGAATTTTCTCTTGTTTCCTTTGGTGGGGCTGGGGGCATGCACGCTGTCTTTCTGGCGAGAATGCTGAATATCCCGAAGATCATTATTCCTGCCAATCCGGGAATACTGTCCGCAAGGGGTATGTTGACGGCAGATATTATCAAGGACTATTCACAGACCGTTATGCTCAGAAGTGAAATCGGTAAACATGATAATATGGCATCTGTTTTTGAAGAATTTGAAAACTGCTCAATTCAGGATCTGGAGAAAGAGGGCGTTCCCCGGCAATCGGTTATTCTGGAAAAATATCTTGATATGAGGTATCGGGGGCAGTCCTATGAGCTGATGGTACCATTCAGTGAAACATATATGGAAGCCTTTCATGACCAGCATAAACAAAACTACGGTTACAGTAACAGGGATAAGGAAATTGAAATTGTGAATGTCAGGCTGAGGGCGATTGGGCGGCAAGAAGAAAAGAGACCTGTCAGCCAGACACTATTTTCAGGCAATTTTTCTAATGATGCTGTTATCATGAAAAAGGATGTTATCTTTGAAGGGGTGAATGTATCCACAATGGTTTTATTAAGAGAAAGGCTCAGATCTGGAAATATAATAAAGGGACCGGCCATTATTGTTGAGTATTCAAGCACTATCGTTATCCCGCCCTCTACTGACTTTACCGTAGATGGGTTTGATAATTTGGTGATTTCAATTTTATAACAACCGTGAGGGATGAAGATGTCATATGACTGAAAACCCGATACTTCTTGAAATTTTTAAAAATCGATTTGCCGCTATTGCTCAGGAGATGGGCGTTACGCTTAAGAGAACGGCATTTTCCCCCAATATTAAAGAGCGCCAGGACTTTTCCTGTGCGGTTTTTGATAAAAATGGGGACATGATTTCACAGGCGGCACATATTCCAGTGCACCTTGGCTCTATGGGGCTTTCCGTCAGGTCGGCCATAGCTCATATTACCTTTGATCCCGGGGATATGGCCATACTTAATGATCCATACAAGGGCGGTACACACCTTCCGGACATTACGGTTATTTCGCCTGTATTTATAAATAATGATACACCCGACTATTTTACAGCAAACCGGGCACATCATGCTGATGTTGGCGGTATTGCCCCGGGTTCAATGCCGCTTTCAAAATCAATTTATCAGGAGGGCCTGATTATTCCACCTGTTAAAATTATGAAAAACGGTAAACGTGTTGAATCGGTGATGCAGTTCATTTTAAATAATGTCCGGACACCGGTTGAGCGTGAAGGTGATTTTTCTGCACAGTTTATGGCCAATATAACCGGTGAGAAAAGAATAAGAGGCCTTGTCAAAAAATATGGAAATGACACGGTAAACCATTATGCTAAAGCGCTTATGAATTATTCAGAAAGGATCATGCGCCGAACAATTCAAGATATTCCTGATGGAACTTATGGCTTTGAAGATTTTCTGGATGATGATGGATGCGGGAACAGGCTTATCAGGATCAGGGCAGAGATCCGGATAGACGGAGAAAGTGCCATTGTTGATTTTGAAGGGACCGGTGCTCAGGTGGATGGATGTGTGAATGCTGTATATGCTATAACACTTTCAGCCGTATACTATGTGTTCAGATCACTTATTAGTGAAAATATACCCACTAACGCCGGTTGTTTCAGGCCGGTTACCATAAAAACCCGAAAAGGGACTTTGGTCGATGCGGTTTCTCCTGCAGCCGTAGCAGGTGGAAATGTCGAAACATCACAAAGGATCGTAGATGTCCTGTTGGGCGCACTTTCAAAAGCAGTTCCTGAAAGAATCCCGGCAGCATCCCAGGGAACCATGAATAATGTTGCTATCGGGGGTGTCGATAAAAATAATGGCCCCTTTGCCTATTATGAAACCATAGGCGGCGGGATGGGCGCATCAGCTTCCTGTCATGGTGCCGATGCCGTTCAATCTCATATGACAAACACCCTGAATACACCGGTGGAAGCACTTGAATACAGTTATCCGTTCATGGTTACTGAATATTCAATCAGAAAAGATTCCGGTGGAAAGGGAACGTATAACGGCGGTAATGGGATTGTCAGGGAGATCAAGCTGCTTTCAGGTGCGGAAGTAACTGTATTGTCGGAAAGACGAAGCAGAGCACCATATGGCCTGTCTGGCGGATGTGCCGGCATGGCTGGTAAAAACTTTATTAAGCATGACGGTAAGACAGAATCTGCGCCTGCCAAATTTCATCAGATACTTAAAGAAAATGATTGCGTGAGAATTGAAACGCCAGGCGGTGGCGGTTATGGTAAAAATCTTTCTTGAACCTGAAATTCACTAACCGTACAAATATGTTTATTTTGGAAAAACTTTTATTTCATACTCTCTGTTTGATTCAGAATCAACATTATGAACCTCTCTGAACTGTGAATGTTTAACGGTATCCGGCAGAGTTGTTCTTGCGTTCGGGCCGATGATTTTTGTACCAACATAAACTATGCCGCCAACATCAACAAGGGCAACTGCTTTTTCCTGTTTTGACCAGGCAACAATGGCTTCCTTTTCATCATTCAGATCATGAATAATTTCATGAATCGCATTTATCTCTGCCAAGATGCTGTCGTTTTCATCATTCAGTTCATCCTGGCGGTTAAACATTGTGTTTGTTTCCTCATCAGCGGCTTTTACTTTTTTCTCAAGATCTTCCAGAAGTGAATGGTTTTTGGTAAGGGCTTCCTCATCGCCGGATTCTTTTAAGGTTTTTATTATTTCATTTAGTTTGCGTTGACTCTGCATGGCCTTGTCTTGAATTTGAGCGAGCGCTGCAATTTTTTTATGTGTTTCCTCAAGTTCAAGACTGAACGCATCTTTTTTTTCAGTAAGACCGGCAATCAGTTCAAATTTTTCAGCAATTTTTTCTTCGGTACTCTTTATTTTGAGCTCAGCAATTATATCTATACCTACTGTGAGTTTGCAGGCATTGGACATTTCCGTGCCGATATCCTTTACAAAGATACCTTTTTTGGCAATGATCTCAGATGATATAAGCTTACCTGTCTTTACTGAACAGGTTCCACCGGAGATAATATTGGCATCTATAATTTCTTTGGCGACGGTAACATCACCGTATGCCTGAATTGTTGCACCTTTAATATATTTAGCCGTTACATTACCTCTGGCCTTGATTGTTGAACCAATGATACCGCCAATAACTTTTATATCACCGCTGGTGTTGATTTCTGAGCTAAGGATTTCCTTTGCCTGAAGATTGCCGCCTTTAACTTTAAAGCCGGACTGAATTGTTTCGGTAACCGTAATATTACCTTCAAACTCAACATGGCCTGTTTCAAGGCCGATATCACCCTTAATCTTCAGTTCGGACATAACGGTGATTTTACCGTCAAACAGCAATTTTGGCTGGCCTGTTGCTTTTGAAAAAATTTTGAGACCATCTTCCGAAACAGTTGTACCGGGGCCTCCCTTGAGTTTAATATCTTTTGCTTCCTTTACAGGCGCCGGGTTTCCATGAACATCGGTACCTGATTCACTTTTAACTCTTGGTGTCTTTTCAGCCAGAAGGTCACCTTCATTCACATGAGGTACCTCTCCCCTGTCCTTGAAGTCTATCTGGCCATCTTCAGTAACTGTGCCTGATTTAATATATTCAGTTTCAAAATGATATTTAATTTCAGCGCTTCTTCCCTGAAAGGGAGAAGATCCTTCGGCAATTTTAAATGGTGATCCATGGGCATCATGGTTATTCATATAACTTCTGATGGCATCGTAAGCGACCATGCCGTGTGTAATGTTGTTCTCTTCCAGAAGGCCCGTAATCTGTTTTAAGGTAATTCTGCCTTCGCTACCTTTTTTAAGTTGTATGAAGGCTTTCATTTTATCTTCAGAGACAGTCAGGTCAAGTTCAGCCAAAGGCACATCGGCATCATCATCTTCAATATCATCAATCATCGCTTCTTTTTCATCCTGAAGCCGTTTTTGTTCGATGAGAATGGCGTCGCGCTGTTTTTCAGTCATTGCCCCTGACTCAACAAGAATATCACCTAATAACTGACATATCTGCTCTTCCTTGAATGCGATTACCTGGGCCTGAAGTGCCTTTTCAAATACCTCTTTGGTGATGACGCCATATTCGATAGCAATATCTCCAAACTTTTTGTCGAGCTGTCTTTCTTCTGAATACTTCATGGTCGCCTGGAGCTTTTCTAACTGTTCAGTCGTTATCATACCTTTTGTCAGCAAAAGGCCTTCAAGCGGAGGTGGATTTCCCGTACCTGAAAGTGCTTTTTGAACAACAGCAGCATCCTGGAGCTGTTTGGGTGTTATGAATTGGTATTTAACAGCAAGGTTACATATTGCAGGGTATAGCGTAGGGTCATATTGCCGGTTCTGATTGGATTTAATTATTTCAAATTTGGTCTTACATCTTTTACAGGTTACATATTTCCCAATTAAACTATCAGAGACCTTGTAGATTGTTTTACAATTTGAACAAGATGTTGCGATAGAACCTGATCCGGACATGATAAATCCTTTTTTAATAAGATCACAGTAAAAACAACAACAATTAAAAACTCAAATACTTCAGACTACCTGTATGCGGCAGAGAGCTGTTTAATCTTCGTGTATATCATCAATTGTATAAATACTTTCGTCAAGCATTCTGTCGGCTTCGGCCACGGATCCGGCTGTTTCAGCCTCTATACCCGAAACCCTTGATGCCCTGTCAAACTGGATTTTACTTACAACCTGTTCAATATTCTTGCCGGTAATACGGATAATCCTGTTGACCCCCTGCTCTTTCAAGAGCTCCTGAATATTAATCAGCTCCCGGGCGGCGGTCTGCGTGCCGGGTGAAAATTCAGATATTTCAGTGATCACATCAAAACCATCAATGAGTTTACTGATTTCAGTTCTTGTTTTTTCAGAGGCTGACAGAACAAGGTCATCATTTATATAACCCTTTAAGGTTATGTACAGCCTGTTTTTTATTATGTCTGCCCTAATATTAAACATATTACTAATTTTAACCAATCGTTTAGTAACCGGTTTCACAAGGCTTTGTACATCTTATCGGCCAATATGAAACGTATTTACAGGGTAATTACAATCCGATACCCATTAAAGTTAAGTGAAATGGTAATGAAAAAACCGAATTTTATCGAAATTATTGTACGTTCATACATCAAGTTCTTATTAAATGTCAATCCCGGTATGCTTTATTCGTGAAAAATTTCATCAATTTTCAGCATAGACGATTTTCCGGTGTTAAAAGTATTTCAATAAATCCTTGACTGATGGGCATTTCGCATCTTGATAAATTTACGGTTTAATTGTATAAATAAAATCAATATTGAAAATAATGATCAGAAGTACTTCTTAACCATCACAGGCCTGACAATACTTATGGAAAGACTGAGCTATTTTTTTAGAAGATTTCTTCTTGTAATTCCTACGTTTATCGGGATTACGCTTCTATGCTTTGCTTTAATCCAGTTCGTACCGGGCGGGCCTGTCGAGCAGATCATTATGCAGATGAAGGGTATCGGATCTGCTGAATCCGCAAGGGGTGTTGAGACCGGCACTTCAATTTCCGAAGCACAGCGAAAAGCCATTGAAGCACATTTTGGTTTTGATAAGCCTTTTCATAAAAGATACTGGCAGTGGCTTGTTAAGGACCGCCTGGGGATGAAAATGGCTTCATACAAATATCCTAATAAAACAGCCTGGGAAATCATCAGTCAGCGATTCCAGGTGTCGCTTATCTTTGGTATAACCGGTTTTATCCTGACCTACCTTGTCTGTATTCCCCTTGGCATTTTAAAAGCCTTAAGGCATGACAAATCGTTTGATATTACTTCAAGTATAATTGTGTTCATCGGTTATGCGATACCTGCCTTTGCTTTCGGAATGGTGCTTAAGATGTTTTTCTGTGGCACAGTTGATGAATTGTGGGATATTTTTCCTGTATCCGGATTCCATTCCGACGGGTTTGAAACCATGACATTTCCAGAACAGGCAAAAGATATTTTTATGCATATGTTTTTACCGGTCATATGCTATATGGTTGGAAATTTTGCCGTGTTAACTTTTTTGATGAAGAATTCGCTGCTTGAACAGATAGGCAGGGATTATGTCCGTACCGTTCTTTCAAAAGGCGGCAGTTTTTCAAGAGCAATATGGCACCATGCATTCAGGAATTCTCTGATTCCTGTTGCAACAGGCTTTGGTGCAATACTGACGGTCATGTTTGCCGGGTCAGTGATCATAGAACAGGTTTTTGAAATCCCGGGGATGGGCCGGTTGAGCCTTGAAGCAATTGTTGGCAGGGATTATCCGGTATTTATGGGGATTTTATCACTTACATCAATACTGGGCTTAATCGGGAACATCCTTTCTGATTTTATGTATGTCATTATTGACCCAAGAATAAACTTCCAGGAAAACTGAAAAAATACTATGCGCTTTATCCTGAACAGAATGAATTCGATGACCATCAAGCGCATCAATCGCTTCAAGGAGATCAGGCGGGCATACTATTCACTCTGGTTTCTTCTGGCGCTTTTTGTAATCAGCCTTTTTTCTGAGCTGGTTTGTAATAATATGCCTCTTTTTGTCAGATACAATGATAAGTCATTTTTTCCCGTAGTAAAATTTTATCCCGAAGATGTTTTTCTTCAAAACGGCCGGAATACGCGTCCCGACTATAAAAAAATAAATGAGAGCCCGGCATTCATGGAAAACAAAGGCAACTTCATGCTTTTTCCGCCTTTTCCCTATGGTCCTTATGAAAGTATAGACCCGTCATCCATTGATCTCTCAGATGTTGTTACAGCCGTATTGAGTCCCCTGCCGGTTATCGGAAATGTAAATATCAAGCCGGATGGCACAATTGTACGGCATGTATCGTTTGATGCGGTAGTTGACAGCAGCACAGACCAGATAACAGGCAGCACCTTAGATTCATTTGTGAATTTGCCCGATAGCATTATTGATGCAATAAGGCTGCGTTTTGATAACCGAGATGCACCAAAAATTCAGGAAAAGGAGACACTTTTAAAAGGAAAAAAAGTACTTATTTCCCTGTCTGCTTTTAAGAAAAGGAGCACCAACCCGGATACGGTTCGATTGACATTCAGATTTGAAGAAGAACAGATTGAACCGATGAAGATCATGTTTAACCCCGAAGCTGAAATTATAAAAAAGAAAACAACGCCATCTGCGGTTACTGTTTGGACCAAGCTGCCGTTTGAAGATAAAAATGAGATACGTGATCATGTCCTTAGCCGGTTTATGGGCCCGGTCGATTCCATTTCTCAGCGAATTGACGGCAAACGATACAGGGTCCTGTTTGAAAAAAAAGATGTGCGATTTCCTTTTGAGCCGGTGGGAAAACATATCCTGGGCATTGACAGTGCCGGCAGAGATGTAATGGCCAGAATTTTATACGGCCTGAGGACTTCACTTTCTTTTGGTATACTTCTGGTTGTCTGTTCTATGGTGCTCGGTATTTTTACAGGTGCAATTCAGGGGTATTATGGCGGTGTGACAGATATAACCGCTCAGCGCCTGATTGAGATCTGGAGCGCAATTCCATTTCTGTACGTGATGATACTGATCGGGTCGGTATATGGCCGTCATTTTTTTATACTGATGCTTTGTTACGGCTTATTTAACTGGATCGGAATATCCTATTATACCCGTGCAGAATTTTTACGTCTCAGGAAACAGCCGTTTGTTGAGGCTGCAAAGTGTATGGGGGTTTCTTCATCAAGAATTATATTTAAACACATTATGCCCAATGCCATGGTGCCGGTTATTACCTTCTTCCCTTTTTCTCTTGTTGGTGCAATTGGGTCACTGGCTGCGCTTGATTATCTCGGTTTCGGGTTGCCTCCGCCGACACCAAGCTGGGGCGAGTTGCTCTTTCAGGCTCAGCAGTACCGGTGGGCATGGTGGTTGATTTTGTACCCATCCATGGCACTTTTTCTTGTTATGCTGCTTGGTGTTTTTGTCGGAGAAGGAATACGGAATGCGTACGATCCCAAACGGTATACAAGGCTTGACTAAAAAGAGGAAAAAATAAACAGGAAATGACTTCTGAATTCAACAAATTACTTGAAATAAAAAATCTGTCTGTAGCCTTTGATACGGATGAAGGATATTTTCGAGCGGTTGATGATGTCTCATTTTATCTTGAAAAAGGAGAAATCGTTGGACTGGTGGGTGAATCCGGCTGCGGGAAGTCTGTAACTTGCATGAGTATTCCGAGGCTGATTCCAACGCCGCCTGCCGTATTTGAAAAAGGAGAGATCTTTTTTAAAGGAGAGAACCTTTTGGAAATAGATCCCTCAAGACTCAGAGATATCAGGGGCAGGGCGATCAGTATGATTTTCCAGGAACCGTCTGCAGCCTTGTCTCCCCTGCATAAGGTTGGAAAACAGATGGTGGAAGCACTTTTGCTGCATCAGGATATAGATAAAAAAGAGGCGTGGGCAATTGCAGAAAAAAGCCTCAGGGATGTAAAAATACCGGATGCCGGGGCAAGAATGCATGCTTATCCTTACCAGCTTTCCGGAGGGATGCAGCAGCGCGTTATGATTGCAATGGCTTTACTGATGAGGCCTGATATTGTTATTGCTGATGAGCCGACCACAGCGCTTGATGTAACTATTCAGGCACAAGTCTTTTCTCTTATAAGAGAAATGCGTGAAAATAATACAGCCGTTTTGCTTATTACACATGATATGGGTGTTATCTGGGAGATGTGTGATCGAGTGATCGTTATGTATGCATCAAGAATTGCCGAGGAGGGTACACTGGAAGATATTTTTGGAAAAGCGGCACATCCTTATACACAGGGGCTTCTTAACTCCATTCCAAAGCTGACGGGTGAAGCCGGAAGGCTTAGCGCAATTCCCGGACAGGTGCCTTCGCCACTTAATTATCCCAAAGGATGTCATTTTCAGGACAGGTGTTCACATGTGACTGAGCAGTGCGGAAGCTCCATTCCACCTCTTGTTGAACTTGGCGGCGGGCACAGGTCGGCATGTTTTATGGCAGAAGAATTGTTATTGGGAAAAAATAATGATTAAGGAAAAAGTACATAATCAGGAGCCCCTGCTAACGGTAAGGGGGCTGAAGACCTGGTTCCCCGTTAAACGAGGCGTTATTCAAAAGACTGCAGGATATATCAAGGCTGTTGATGGAATTGATCTTGAAATATTCAGTGGAGAGACACTGGGTATTGTCGGTGAGTCCGGTTGTGGGAAAACCACACTTGGCCGGACACTGTTGGGGCTTGAAAGAGCAAAGGAAGGAGATATTTTATTTCAGAAAAAGAGACTTGATCTGCTCAGTCGAAAAGATAGAAGGCGACTTCGAAAAAAAATGCAGATTATTTTCCAGGACCCGGTGTCATCTCTTAATCCGCGCATGAACATTCTGGATCTGATTACCGAGGGGCTTTCTACTTTTAAAATGATTGAGGGTTCAAAAGATCAACATGCCACAAAATTATTAAAAGAAGTGGGCCTTGATAAAGATGCGCTATATCGTTATCCGCATGAATTTTCCGGCGGACAGCGACAGCGGATAAATATTGCAAGAGCCATTTCATTGAGACCGGATTTTATCGTGTGCGATGAACCGGTCAGTGCGTTGGATGTATCGGTTCAGGCGCAGGTGATTAATCTTCTGATGGATCTTCGTGAACGATACAACCTTTCATACCTTTTCATCTCTCATGATTTGAGCGTTGTCAGAAATATTTCACATCGAACCGGGGTGATGTATCTGGGTCAGATTGTAGAGATTGGATCAACCATTGATATCATTGATCATCCGCTTCACCCCTATACAAAAGCGCTCAGAAATGCTGTGCCTGTACCCGGTCTATCCAAAAGTGAAAAAAACATATTGCATGGAGAGATGCCATCACCATCCAATCCGCCGGCCGGTTGCCGGTTTCATACCCGATGTCCTGATGTCAAAGATATCTGCAGAAAAAAAAATCCTTCTATTAGAAATATATCAGGAAGAGATGTAATGTGTCATCTCTATTGATGCGTGTAACCTGTTTACATTTTATTGATGGACGCTATCAGTTTTCTGATGGATGATATCTTGTGAGAGACAAGCGTGAACTGCTCCTGACTGAGTGTTTCCGGATTGACGGCGGATAATGCGGAAAGCGCTGTTTCAAGATCAGGCAAACGCCCCTTTATAAGCGCTACATCAGCTTTATACATAATAAACATCAGATTTATACTATTCAGACGTTCATTTGCAATTTTCAAGTGCGTTTCATCTGTAGCGTAATGAAGCGCCTTGTTCAGGTCGGATATAATGCCTTCAAAATCCGGCATGCCCGGTGCACCGAGAAGGGCATCCGCACGATTGATGTAGTAAGAAGAAGCCAAAGGAAACACCTGGTCTTTTGTATAAGCATTTTTTATGGGATCTTTTAATTGTAAACCGGGCAAAATGGTAAGGCGATTTTTACCTATCGGGGCAAAGGCGCCTTGCCAGATTTCAACAGAGCCGTGTTTCGCAATTAAGTAATATCGATCCTTATTTTTATTGCTGACATAAGAGACAGCGGCTATAAGGATAAGACTCCCGATAATAAGGAATTTACTAGTTTCTTTCATTAAAAATACCCCAAATTCATAGACGTGTAATATTATATATATATTTAACCGGTTAAAAAGAAAAATTCAATAAAAAGATTCTTCCAAACAGCGAATAGAAATTAAAGACAAATTTCCGTATCGCCGTATAATTATTTTTGCATGGAAGAATATCCCACAAACACGATACATTCAAATAACTTGAAATTATTGCGCATTTATCATATGGAAAATATTCATATCCACTTATAAATTCTGTCTGGTGGTTTTCTGACCGGATAACGGTATACAGATTGTAATAATTCTGAGATGAATAAGAACTCTTTAGAAACAAAGAAAACTGATCTGATAAAAATACTTGAGGGGTATAAATCTCTGGCAGTTGCCTTTTCCGGTGGTGTTGACAGTACATTATTGCTTTCAGTCGCACAAACTGCTCTTGGGGATAATGTCATTGCCGTTACATCAAAATCTCTTGTTCATCCGGTTCGTGAAATTGGCAGGACCTCAGAGTTTGCCAATGAAAATGGCATAAGGCATATTGTTTTTAAATCAAAGGAGATGGACGACAACGCATTTTTAAATAACACGCGCGACAGGTGTTATATCTGTAAAAAAATGCTCTTTGATAAAATCACAGAAATTGCTTCCGATAATAGTATCAATCATATCGCCCATGGCGCGAACGTCGATGATCTGAATGATTATCGTCCAGGGTTTAAGGCTGCAGGGGAGAGGGGTGTTGCTGCTCCACTTATAGACGCTAATCTTTCAAAAGCCGATATTCGCGAGTTATCAAAAGAGATGGGACTCAAAACATGGAACAAGCCGGCAATGGCCTGCCTGGCAACCCGTATTCCCTATGGGTCTCCAATTACCATTGAAAAAATTAAAATGATTGAAAATGCAGAGATGATTCTAATGGACCAGGGCTTTGCTGTCTGCCGGGTTCGCCACCATGGTGAAATTGCAAGAATTGAGTTGTTGCCGGAAGATATCTCGAAAATTATGAACGAACCCATCAGGACGATCGTTTTTGAAAAGATCAAAGCGCTGGGTTTCTCTTTTGTTTCGCTTGATCTGGAAGGATATCTTCAGGGCAGTATGAATCGAACGCTTTAAATTATTTAAGGAGATAAGTTATGGCGGACGGGCTGGATGTAATAGTTCTTGATGATGAGCGAACGGTTTGCGATATTATTTCACATATTATAAAAAGGTTTTATACGTGGGGAGATGTGGTTGTTTTTTCCATTGATTCAGGATCAGGAATTTGCTGAGCGTGTATTAAAGATATAGCAAAGCAGATATCAGAATTTGTCTTATAAAGCCCCCGGGATACTTACAACTCCGGGGCTTTTTAATCGACGTTGTCCTATTACCGTCTAAGGTACAGGCCATAGAAAAAAATCATGTGCAAACAGGTTTTCTATCTGCTCAATACTCTGGGCAGCCTTTCTTTCTACAGCTTCAAGTGTATTAAATGCATTATGAGGTGTCAGGATGACATTAAGATATTCTGAAAGTTTAAGCGTCGCAAGAACCTCTTCATTGCTGCTGGGTTTCTTTTCACGAAGAGAGATCGCAAGCTCTTTTTCATTATTATAAACATCTAAGGCAACACCGGACAGATGCGCTTCGTCAACAAGTCTGAGAATATCAGCAGCAGGCGAGAATTCACCCCTTGAAATATTGATAAATATTGAACCCTTTTTTGCATTTTTAAGCACATCATATCTGAAATAGCCGCTATTTTCAGAAGTCAGGTTCATGGCACAGACGATGATATCGGAATTTTTAAGCCCGTATTCAAGAGATACATATTTGATGGAGCGGTGTTTTTGATCAATATCAACACCAAACACATTCATCCCCAGGCTGTTGGCAATTTTTGAGATCTCAAAACCGATATTACCGACACCGACAATCAGTAATGTTTTATTTTCTGTTTCATATCCCGTCAGATTATCCCGGTGAAAAGTAGAAAAGTTTCTTGTCTGCTGTGGAATTTTTCTGAGAAGATTCATCCATAAAAGCATGGCTTGCTCAGCAACAGCACGGCTGCAGTATTTTGGGAGATGGCCTGTTTTTATATTGGCACCGGTCTTTTGAATGTAGTCTCTAATATGATCATAGCCGGTACTTCTGCTTAATATAGCCGATAGCCGGGTCGACCAGCTTTCAGGAATGACAGACTGGGTTCTGATGCTGATAACGGGTGCCGGGGACGTGCTCACATTATACTCTTGTATTGTTTTCCATGTAAAACCGGCCTTGATATCCGATTTCAGATAATGTCTCAGCGCTTTTTCTTCTTCGGCAAAAGCTTCATAAAAAAATACATCAAATTTACTATTATTTTCAGTCAATGATCCATCTCCAAATTATTTATGTACAATAACTTATAAAAAAAGGATTCTCTGTATCACTGCACAGAGAATCCTGATCGTATTATATGGAAGAATAAATTTTACTTTACATATCCGTCATATCCATATTTTATATAGATTTCGTCAAGCCTTCCGGATTTTTTAAGACGTTTCATGCCTTTATCATAAATTTTTCTAAGTTTCTTTCCACGAGAATCGTCCGTAAAAGCAACAGTGGTGTCCTCTTCAAGAAATCTAACTAACTCGAACCCGGTAAGATCGATACCTGCTTTATTTGCCGCTTCAATTAGATTGGTTTTATAACCCAATAAAAAATGGATAGCGCTATTTTTTAACATCGTCATCCCGGAATCAAGACTTTCCAGTTCATAGCGTTCATAGTCCATACTATCAAGACTAATTTGTTGGCCAAAATTATAACCTTTTAACCACCCGATGGTTTTTCCCTTTAAAGATGATTCCCCTGAGAAGTTTGTTCCTTTTTTATAAACAATGGTTACGTATCCGGTATCTATAAACCATTTTCCCTGAATAAGACCCTCAAATTCATTAAAGGTGCTCACCCCAACCAACGCATCTCCAGTTGCGATGACAGTCTCAATGGCTTCATTCCATGGAACCAGTGTAATTTTTATTTCAATATCTTCAGCTTCAAAAATTTCTTTGAGCACTTCAAAATAGAGACCGGAGCCGTCCGATTGTGTATAACCGGACCACTCTTGAGTAACCAGTTTAACTTCTTTGATACCGGCAGCATAAGTACTGGAAGCAAAAATCAATATTACAAGAACCAGAAAAAACTTTTTCATTTTATCCTCCTGCATTATTTCAAAATATAATTAAATTTTCTTATAAAATTAATAAAACTAAATCAAGAAAGAGATCAACTCCTTATGTGTTAAAATTTTTTCAAGCTGACCTGATTTTTTTATTTTTTCCAAGCCTTTTTTATAGACGTAAAAATTTAATAACGCTTCAATTATTCGACCGGAAAGGTATCATTTTATAATTGAATATATGGGATATATAATGAAAGACAGTATTTAAAACTGTTTAATATTATTATGTTTATTATGATAAAAGTCAATATGGAATTAGCATTTTGTAGTTGTTATTTTTTCAGCAATACAAATGATGACGAGCCCAGAATTATTACAGAGCCTGTAATGGCCATGACGGTTAGCGGTTCTTTGAAAATCAGAATGCCGGTCAGCATATTATAAACGGGTACCATCATGGCCAGAATAGATCCTGTTGAAACGGTGACATGACGATATCCTTCGGTCATTAATAGTTGGCCGGTTGCAGCGGTTATTCCAATCAGAAGTAGCAGTATACCGCTTGAATAACCGCTTGAGCTGGGGAATACATTGGCCGGTATGACAACAAGCCACAGACCGACAACGCACTGTGCAAAAAATATGGCATAGGTGGAGTCGGTGCTATGAAGGTGTTTAACCAGAACAATGGCAGTACCGCCCAGGATTGCTCCCGTAATGGCCAGAATTTCATAAATGCCGAATGATAATAATATATTTGAATCCGGATCTTTTTGTGAAGCCAGAAGATATATGCCGATAAAGGCAAAAAAAATGGCCGCCCACTTCACCGGAGGAACGTTTTCATGTAAAAAAACAGCACTGAGAATACTTGCAAAAATCGGATATGAATAGCAGATAACAGTTCCCTTGCCCATTCCCAATTTTGAGATGGAGAGAAAGAATAAAAAAACAGCCGTTCCGCCAACAAGGCCCCTGATAAAAAGAACTGTCTTATTAACAAATTTCAGTTCAATTTTTTTAAAAAGAGCGGCTGTTCCTAAAAGCCCCAGTCCGATTATAAAACGGAAAAGTGTTGTTTTGAATGAACTTATATCAGATGCATATTTTATGAGTCCCGACATTACGCAAAAAGAAATGCCCGAACACAGAATCAGAATTATACCGCGCATAGATACCTGAATTAACAAATATTAGCCGGACCAGGCGGTCCGGCTATAGATTGGTTACATAAGACAATAGTGATAGATTTTGCTGGAAATAGAGATCCTGCAACTAAACCATATCAGTTATTCCTGTCTGCATTAAACATTTCAAGCGCCTCTTTTGCAGAAAGATTTTCGTGCACAATGGAACCGGCTGCTTTAATGAAAAGGGCCGGATCGCTGCTCTGGAAAGCATTTCTTCCGATGGAAAGACCTTTTGCACCAGCCTGTATTGCCCCTTCAATGGATTTAAACATTTCTTCAGTAGACAGTTTACTGCCGCCGGCAATCAGGATGGGTGCGGGGCAACCTTCTACAACCTTTGAAAAGGATTCGGGATCACCTGTATAATTTGTTTTGATAAAATCGGCCCCCAGTTCGGCCCCAAGTCTGGCCGCATGCCTCACAACGTCCACATCTTTGTCATCTGCAATATTCCGTCCCCTGGGATATACCATTGCAATAAGGGGCATGCCCCAGTAGTTGCACTCAACTGCTATTCTTCCAAAATCTTCAAGCATTTCAGGTTCGCTGTCACCACCGACATTTACATGGATGGATACACCGTCTGCACCCATGCGAAGTGCATTCTCTACCGTATTCACCAGTACCTTTTTATTGGGGCGCGTGGAAAGAACGGTCGAGGCTGAAAGGTGAAGAATCAGTCCGACATCTTTACCATGCTGTCTATGGCCATATTTTGGAAGGCCAATGTGGCCGATTACGGCATTTGCGCCACCATCAGCTGCCATATCAACGGCTTTTCCAAGATCCACCAGGCCAAAAATGGGTCCGACAGTTACGCCATGGTCCATGGGAACAATAACTGTTTTTCCGGTCTCCCGGTTCATAATTCTTTCCATACGAATTTCTTTACCAATACTGAACATGATGAACTCCTTATAATTGTTTTTTAATATAATGTTCTACAAACAGGATATTTATGAAGATGTCAATATTTCTCAAATGGCTAAATGACCATACAGGCATTGGCCATTTAGCCATTTAAATGGGTGGTGCTTTTTCTGGGATTAGATATTAAAAAGCATAAGATATTGAAACTAAATGTAATATTATCAAAAAAACGGATCCGGCATCCGGCTTGCATTAATTCGATCAGATTATTTAAAAATTGAATTTAACATTATGCAAAGAATGTATTTAAGAGAAAACAGCGTATCCAGGTTAATCCCTTTTCCTGGATTTGACTGAAAAAGTTATGGCCGACACACCTCCCTTTTTCTGCCATTAGGCCGGGACTTTTAAATTTCATAATTTTTAAGAATTCAGGGATTGGGAAAGGAGAGAATATGCAGGCACAATTTTCGGTATTATCAGAAGAAGAGGTCCGGAAGATTCATAGCTTGAGTCTTGAGGTTTTAAAAGAAGTTGGTGCTAAATTTACCAGTAAAAAAGCACTGAAAATATTGGAAGATAGCGGGGCGCTTGTTGATTGGGATAACTGTATTGCCAGAATTCCTGAAGATATGGTTAATGAATCACTTAAAACAGCCTCGAAATTCTATACACTTGGTGCCCGTAACCGGGTAAATGACTTTGCACTGCCATCGCAGCACACGGGTTATATTCTTGACGGGATGGCGACATTTATGAAGGATTTTAAAACAGGTGAAAGGCGTGAAGCCATTGAAAAGGATCTGGCTGACAGTTTCAAAATATGCGAGGAGCTTGATCTTTGTAAGCTGGTATGGCCCAATGTTACGGTTCATGACTTCCCCGTAAATTCTACCTGTATCAGAACGTTTCTTTCCAGTTTTAAATATATATCCAAGCATATTCAAGATGAGCTTCATCATCCGTCAGAGGTGCCTTTTCTGATTGAAGGGCTAACGGCTATTCTGGGTAGTGAAGATGCCATAAAAGAGCGTAAAATCTGTTCTGTAACATATTGTACAGTTCCTCCCCTTGTGCATGAAGACCATATGACAGATGCTTATCTGGAGCTGGTCCAATACCATATCCCGATTTTATCTCTTCCCATGTGCGCCTGCGGTTCAACAGGACCGGCAAGCCTTTACAGCAATATTGCCGTATCAAATGCTGAAGCATTGTCATCTCTGGTTCTTTTTCAGATGGCTGAGCCGGGGACACCGCAGATTTTTGGATTTGCAGTGGGGAATACAGACTTTTCAAGAGGCAGCTTTTTAACAGGTTCTCCGGAAATGGCTTTGATGAACAGCGCATTATGTCAAATGGCAAAACATTATGGCATACCCACAACCCAGTCAGCCTGTGCAACAGATGCATGTGATGCCGGCCCACAGGCAGTTATCGAAAAAATGGTAACCAATTTACCGGCTGTGTTAAATGGTGTTGACATGATCGTAGGTTTTGGCGGCCTTGAAACGAGTAACATTGTTGCTCTGGATCAGATTGTTGTCGATCATGAAATTGCTCAGCTTTGCAAACGCATCAAGGATGGTGTGGATGTATGTGATGAGAAAAAATATTTTGAAGATGTTAAAAAAGCAGAGCCGGGCGGCCATTTTCTGATGTCACCCGGTACAATTAAGGCATGCAGAAGTGATGAGTTTATGGTGCCTGATCTTTCAGTAAGACTGCCGTATGAAAACTGGCTGGAGCTTGGAAAACCGGATATCTATGACAGGGCAAGAGATAAGGTCAGCGATATACTTTCAGCCCCCCGGAAAAATCCATTGACGGATGATGTTATCGGAACGCTTGATGAAATTATGATAAAAGCAGACAAAGAACTTTAATATTAGTGTGATATGTTCTTGATAAAATAAAACTGTAATTTTAAACGGGAGAGAAAACATGGGTAAGAAAATTGTAATTATTGGTGTTGGTGCACAGGGAAGTACGATTGCCAAACGACTGGATGAAGATCCCGTCGTGTCTGAGATTGTTTGTGCAGACTATGATTTCAAGGCAGCTAAATCTCTTGAAGATACACTGACTAAAGCAAAAGCTGTTCAGGTGGATGCAAGAGATGTAAAAAGTGTAATCGCCGTAGCCGAGGGTGCAGACCTTATTGTAAACGGTTGTACAACAGATTTTAACTTCACTATCATGGAAGCGGCCCTTGCAGTAGACGCCAATTATCAGGATATGGCAGGTCCCTATTCGGTTGGTGATGATTATGTTGCAGGTTATAAAAATGTTCTGCTAAACTGGAGTAAAATGTTTGAAGATAAAGGTCTTACTGCATTAATCGGCACAGGTTCGGCACCGGGCTTAAGCAATGTAATGACAAGGGAGGCTGTTGATCGGCTTGATACGGTCGATACCATTGAAATTCATATTTACGATGCCGTTGTATCGAAAAAACATGTCCTGTTCTGGTGGTCTCCTGAGATCGCTCTGGGTGATATGTGTATGGAAACCTACAGTTATATTGACGGTAAGATTGTAGAAGGCAAACCTTTCAATCGGCCTGTTATGATGAAATTCAGAGGAATTGATGAAGAGATATGCATGTTTGACCACGCACACGATGAACCTGTATCAATGGGCCTTCTGGCCGATAAATATCTTAAGGGTGTAAAAAATATATCTTTCAAATATGGCGGTCCTTCTGTAATAAAATCCCAGGAACTTTATAAAATGGGCCTTCTTTCGCATGAACCCATTGATGTTAAAGGCGTAAAAGTTGCGCCATTTGATGTTATTATTGCGGCTTCACCACCGGCACCCAAGTATCCTGAAGAGATCCGGGCCATTATTGATGAGGGAATGGTTTCTGAAGATGGCGCTTTTCTGGCAAGAGTAATCGGTACAAGAGACGGTAAGGATGTTACCATTGATGCCTATGCGATTGCTCCCGGCCTTCAGGAGGCATTTGAAAAATCAGGCCTGAGCCATGAGTCATATAGCACAGGTCAATGTGCAGCCGTATTTACAAAAACTATGGTTAACGATGTCATTACTGCTAAGGGTGCTGTTACACCGGAGGCATTAAATTCCGAGGCACGCAAATACTACTTTGATGAGCTTGCTAAACTTGGTGTTACGGTTGAGTTTTATGAAGATTAACCAGTCGAGTATTTTATGGAATCATTACTAAAGGTATTGTCAAATAAAGAGTTGGATAAGGTTCATGAAAGATCCCTTGAGATTCTTTCTCGCACCGGTGTCAAAGTGGATACCTTTAAAGGTCGTGAATTTTTGAAAAAAGCCGGAGCAGATGTTGATGAGAACACGCATATGGTTCGTTATCCGCGTGATCTGGTTGAGGAATCCATTCGACTTGCCCCCAAGGAATTTGGTTTAGGTGCTCGCAGGCCTGACTCAGTGCTTCAGATGAACGGGGGAGATTGCAAACTTGTCTTAGATGGTGAAGCGACGATGACTCTGGATCGTAAAACCGGTGAACGTCGGACGGCCACTATGCAAGACTGGCTTGAAGCAACCATAATCGGTGATGCACTGGACGAAGTAGGTGTTTACTGGACTATGGTGGATGCTGCAGACAGGGGCACTACAATCGGGGATTATGTCTCATATCTCAGGCTTCTGTTCAGAAATTTTTCAAAACATATCCAGGATGTCATCTATTCACCAAAACAGGCACCGTGGTTGCTTGAGGTTATGCAAACTGTTTTCGGAGACAAGGATACAATTCGGAAAACACACCCTTTTTCTTTTCTGCTCTGCCCGGAGTCTCCGCTGTTTATAGACGGCCCTTACACAGATGCCTATCTGGAATTAACAGGATGGGATATACCGGTTGCAATTGAAACCTTGCCACTCATGGGAGCAACCGCGCCGGCAAGTCTGATATCAACAATTATTCAGGGGAATTGTGAGGTGTTATCCATTTTATGTCTTTTACAGGCGGCCTCACCTGGAACACCTGTTATTTATGCGGGAGAGTTTTCGGTCATGAATCCCCGAACCGGAAAGTACGGCAGCGGTGCCATAGAAAATTCAATCCTGGGTGCTGCTGCAACGGAGATGGGCAGATATTACAATTTGCCGGTTCAGGCGACCGGCTTTACGACAGATCAGCATATGCCAGGCATTCAGTCAAGTTATGAGCGGTCACTGAATATCATGATGCCGGTTCTGGCCTGGCCGGATTTACTGGTAGGGCCAGGTTTACTTGGCGGTTCCATGATACTCAGCCTGGAGCAGCTCATTATTGATGCTGAAATTTTCAGAATGAATGTCCGTGCTCATCGTGGAATTGTGACAGAGGAAGATAAGTGGCTGGATGATGTTATTGATAAGGTTGGCCCCAACGGTAACTTTCTTACTGAAATGTCTACCGTTAAGGCGGTACGTGACGGAGAGTGGTACATGAGCAGTTTTGGTCTCCATGATTCGTATGAGACATGGGAGGCTGCCGGTAAAAAATCGATGATGGAAGAGGCCGGAGAAAAAGTTGAAGATATCTTAAAAAATCACCGGCCGTTAACACTTGGAGAAGATGTGGAAAAAGAGCTGGAAAAGATTTGTAAGCGAGCCAAAAAGTATAAGTGAAACGATAATGGATACCAACGTTTTTAGTGGAAGAGCATCTGTAACTCGGGCCTATGCCGATAAAATTAATGTTGACGGCTACAGTGCTGATGCACCAGGCGCTGTTGCACCGGCATGGCATCAGTTACCGGCTACCTGAAAAATTGGCATGGATACCCGAACGAAATTTATTTAGAAAGATAAAACGCTTTAAACATATTCTTGCCACTCAATTTGACGTATGTTATATATACAGAGTAACTCTAAAAATTAGATTTTTGATACGCGTACAAGGCATGTAAAAATTTTAACCGGATGAATATATCAGATAATTCGGAAAACCTTGTTTTGGTTTTCAAAAGAAAGATAAATATTATGTTTAATAACTTTTAGATTTGAGCAGTACCAAAATTATATAACGGAAAACCCTGATGCAAATCAAAATGCAAGAAAAAGCGTCACCCCGGAAAATTACTTCAGACCCTCAAACACTGCAAACTGTAAAAAATATTATCTCTACTTTTTCACTGGCACTAAAAAATATTTCCCTCTATCCTGAAGGCCATGAAGCGTCCGTATCATCGGTTTCAAATCTTGAAAATCGGTTAACCGGTTTTTTGGAAAAACATCAATGCCTTCAGATTTACGTAAAAAACGATCATTTTTTATTTGAAGAAGAGGTTGTTTTTAAGGGCGAAGCTGATGAAACAAACCCTGCTTTCATTTTCTACAAAGATGGAATTCAACGTATAGCGTTTAATCAGGGGATTGAACAAGAGGAACTCTCAGGCATTTTGAGGGTTATAAACCAGCATGCGGCATCTCAGGAAGAGCCTGAAGGCGACCTGGTAACAGCTCTGTGGGATATGAATTTATCGAATTTTGAATATCTCGCCACAGATATGTTGTGGGAAGCTGAACCCCTATATGATCTTTTTCTGGAACGTCAGGGCGAGATGGAAGGGTTCAGGCTTAAAGGAAAAGATGAGGCGGACCCGGTAGTTTCCGGTGGTGACAGTAATATAAAAAATCCTTTACTGAATGTATCTTTAAACATTATAGATGTAAACGACTGGCGGTTAAGCGAAGATGAAAAAAATCTGCTTCAGATGAGAGTTGCTGAGGAGATTAAAAAAGAATCCGCAGAAGATGTTTTTGATGTACTTTTATATATTTTGCGGAAACAGGATAAAGAAAACGACTTTTCAAATATCCTTGAATTCATGAAAGAGGAACTCGGAAAGGCCCTTATAGAAAGTGAGTTTATTGAAGTATTATTGTTTTTGAAAAACCTTGGAAAAATCAGAGGGGATCTTGAAAACGCTTATCCATGGTCGCAGTCGCTTATCGAAAAGTTTTATCAGGATATCTCAGACTATAAGTTTATTAAAGTACTGGAATGCCTCTGGCCGGCAATTCCCCCGCAGGATGCAACGCTCCATAATGTGTTAAGGCAAATACTCATGTTTTTGAGGCCGAAATGTATATTATCATTGCTGCCGATGTTGTCAAAAATTTCTTCCGAGCCTTTGCGTGTGATGATTATTGATGTAATCACGCAACAGGCCAGACTGGACAATTTGCCGTTACAACAACTTCTTTCCAACCCCCAGACATCAGTTGCCCGAAATATTGCCTTTGTTTTGAATCGGATAGAAGGTGATTCTGCAGTCAAAATGCTATTAAGGATATTACGCCATCCATCTGAACGTGCACGTAAAGATGCACTAAAGGCCTTAATTAAAAAAGGTTTTGATAATATAAATCAACTGTTTTTCCTTTTGGATGATCCTGACGATGAGGTAAAACAACTTCTTTTAAAATTTATGGGCAGACAGCGAAACCAAGATATTGAACAACTGTTATTAAATCGTCTCACAAGCCCTGATTCCAAAAATGACTGTAACCCGTATATTCTAGATTGCTACAGGGTACTGGGTAAATGTGGTTCCGATTATTCGATCGAATATTTATCTGATATCCTTTTTAAGGAAAAATTTAATATCAGTGCCCGGCGATTTCTACACCGCCAGGGCGCCTGTATTGCCTTGCAGGGACTCTCTCTCAAAACCGCGGATGATTTGCTGAAAAAAGCATCTAAAAGTTTAATTCCAACGGTTAGAAAAGCCTATAAATGTGTGGAGGGTAACCAATAATGAATGATAACAAAAAATCTGAAATTAAATCTGATATTGAGTTAAAACAACTGAGGGAGGATCTGGTTAACGGATTTTACAGATTGATTCAAACCGCCAGAGTGCATGATGATAAAAACCAGACAGTTAAATCATGTCTCAATAATTTTCTTAATTCACTGAACACCTGTTTTGAAGATTCCGATGTTGTAGACATTCAGATTTCAACCGGCCGAATATACCTTCAGGATGAACAACTCTATTTCCGTAAAGAACTTTCCGGTGTAATGCAGGAGATTATTCAGCTTATTGAAAAGAGGCAGATTCAGGGGATTCGATTCTATCCTTCAATTATTGAAGCCGAGATGCACCAGGTTCTTGAGTTTGTCCGTATGTTTTATAATGCCGGTAAAAAGGATGAACCCCAGGAGTATATTTTTGACCGGATTCAGCAATCAGAATTTATCTGGACCGAAATTCTCCACAGACAGGATACCGGTTCAGAAAGTGCATCACTTGAAAAAATTGCTTTATCCAAAAAGGCGGAGCAGATTAAAAAAGCCAAAATCTCTTACTCTTATGCGTTAAGTTCAATAAAAGAAGTTGTAACCAAGATTGCAGCTCGAAAACCAGCCGGTATCCGTAAATCAATTCGGATGGTTCAGAATATGGTTGAGCTTGTTCTGCAAGATGATCCTGTTTTAATCAGCATGAGTACAATCAAGGATTATGATGACTATACATATACACATTCAGTGAATGTTGCCATTCTCTCCATGTGCCTGGGAAAATATATTGGTTTGTCTAAAGAGCCATTGCTCAAACTGGGAATATGCGGTCTTTTCCATGATCTGGGAAAAGTAGATGTTCCCCAGGAAATATTGAATAAACCCGGAAAACTGAATGATGATGAATTTGAAAGAATGCAACAGCATTCCCTTGATAGTGTTCGTCATATTATTAAAATGAATGCACCCAGAAAACTTAAATCGTCCATTTCTTTTACCACCAATAGAACACCATATGAAATTTGACCTTACCGGCTATCCGTATGTGGATGGAAAACAGGCCATCAGTCTGTTCGGTAGCATTTTGACGATAACCGATTGTTTTGATGCGATTACATCTCCCCGAAAATATCGTAAACATTCTTTAAGCCCGGATCGTGCATTGAAACTAATGACAGATAAAATTGGAAAAGATTTTGATCCGCTTCTGTTAAAGGCGTTTATAAATATGATGGGTGCATATCCAATTGGTACGGTCGTAAAACTTGATAGTGGAGAACTCGGTATTGTGGAAGAACCGCCCGGTATTGATGAAAATGATCTGCCAAAAATCATTCTCATCAAAAAAGATGAGAGCCGGGAGGGAAAGTATATTAAGGGTGAAGCGGTTGATCTTTCCATAAAAAACTCTCGAACCGGCAAACACCTTAAAAAGGTTATTGAAAGCTTTCACCCCGGTAACTTTGGTATACAGCCTGCTGTTTTTCTTACACGTGAGACAGCCTGATCTTTTTGTCGTTTATTGTTCGAATATATTAACCCGATCCTCTCCACTCTCAAGGGTCGGGTTTCTTCATTATTTTATAAGAAAAAATGATATACTTGCCCTAAATCTCTTAATTTGTTAAACATATTAGCCATAAGTCAGTTAATGGAAAATCAGGAGAATTATCCTATATGACCGGATGGTTGCCGATCACAAAAAAAGAAGTTGATGCACGGGGCTGGGATGAATTGGACATAATTCTTATTTCCGGTGACGCCTATGTTGATCACCCGTCATTCGGGCATGCTGTGATCGGCAGGGTTTTGGAATCAGAAGGACTCAGAGTAGCCATAATTCCACAACCAAACTGGCAGGATGATCTTCGTGATTTTAAAAAGATGGGTAAGCCAAGACTGTTTTTCGGTATTTCATCCGGATGCATGGATCCGATGGTCAATCATTATACTGCAACTAAAAGGCTCAGATCAACTGATGCATACACGCCCGGCGGGAAGGCCGGTTTTCGTCCCGATTATGCGGCTACGGTGTATTCCAAAATATTGAAAAAACTTTTCCCGGATGTACCGGTTATCATCGGTGGAATTGAAGCTTCGTTAAGGCGGGTGACCCATTACGACTACTGGTCCGACCAGTTAAAACCATCCATACTTGTCGATAGTGGTGCCGATCTTTTAATTTATGGAATGGGCGAGCAGCCCCTTCGGGAAATTGCCAGGCTGCTGGTAAAAGGTGTTCCTTTTTCATCACTTAAAACAATTTCACAAACAGCATTTCTTCAATCGCAATCGGAACCGCTTCCCAAAAATAAAAAATGGGAAACTTTCGAGTTGGCTTCCCATGAATCATGCATAACAAGTAAAAGAACATTTGCTCAAAACTTTAAATATATCGAGCAGGAGTCAAACCGATGCAATACAAAACGTCTGGCTCAGAATGTTGGAAGCCGGACACTGGTTATTAACCCGCCATATAAAACAATGACCGAAAAGGAGATTGATGCATCATTTGCATTACCGTATACACGTCTCCCTCATCCCAAATATAAAAAGAGAGGTGCCATCCCTGCATTTGAAATGATCCGGTTTTCCATTAATTTGCATCGGGGGTGTTTTGGGGGATGCAGCTTTTGTACAATATCCGAACACCAGGGAAAATTCATTAGCAGTCGTTCAAAATCTTCTATCATGTATGAAGTTGAACAGGTTGTCCGGATGCCTGATTTTAAAGGGTATATCAGTGATCTTGGCGGTCCGTCGGCCAATATGTATATGATGAGCGGTAAAGATCCGTCAACGTGTGATAAATGTACAAGGCCATCGTGTATCTATCCGGCTATCTGCAATAACCTTGATACAAATCATAAACCATTAATTGATATTTATAAAAGTGTATCCGCACATCCGAAAGTAAAGAAAGCATTTGTGGGAAGCGGCATTCGTCATGACATGCTTATTACAAAAAATAGAGAAGAGAGTAAACTTAATCATTATGATGAATATACTGAGACCCTGATCAAACACCATGTTTCGGGCCGTTTGAAAGTTGCACCGGAACATACATCCGAAGATGTGCTAAAAATTATGCGAAAACCCCCTTTTAAAACCTTTCAAGCGTTTAAGTTAAAATTCGATCAGATATGCAAAAAGGCAGGGCTAAAACAACAATTGATACCCTATTTTATTTCAAGCCACCCCGGATCAGAAATCACGGATATGGCTAATCTTGCTCTTGAGACAAAAAAACTGGGATATAAACTTGAGCAGATACAAGATTTTACACCCACGCCGATGACACTTTCGAGTGTGATCTACTACTCAGAATATCATCCCTATACAATGAAAAAGGTTTATACGGCTGTAAGTGTACCGGATAAAAAAGACCAGCGACGGTTCTTTTTCTGGTATAAAAAGGAAAACCGGCAATTGATTCGTAAGACACTTGCCCACCTGAATAAATCTGACATCGCAGATAAGTTGCTGGGTAAATTAACAAAATAAACCCTAATGTTGCATAAAATTTTAACTTTTTTCTCAGTATATCATGCTGCTTTTTGCAACACGTCGAGAAAATGAAGAAGATCTTTTCGAACTGCTTTATTTGCGCTCATCGTCAGGGTAAGTTGCCCTTGAGG
>JAIPEE010000082.1 GCA_021737275.1 Desulfobacterales bacterium | reverse complement strand
TGTCCTTGTTCTCTTTTTTGGCATTGGCAACTCCTTGATTTCGTTGCCAATAGATACCTCATAAAAAACAAAATGTCTAGGTTTTTTATTCCCTGATATATCAATTGCTTATAAAACTTTTCTACATGCGTTTACCCTGAGGTACTTGTCCTTTTCAAAAACTACTTCAAACTACGATAATAACTGTCCGAACAGTAAATAGCAGCCAGGGGATTATGCCCTAGTAAACGATCCTTTGCTGCCAGTACGGTGCATGGTGCTTTCCCGTATTTAAAGAACAGTGAGTCGTGTCCGACACAAAGTCCCAGTACAATGTTAAAATCTGTTTTTTCTTCATTGAGAATCATTGCCTGTAAAACCGGGTTACACATGGATTCAAATTTTCCTATGGCGATCTTCTGATCATCCGGAATGCCAAGCACCTCTTTAGGGATGCGTCCGGCTTTGCAAATGGCTGAAACAACATCAAAGCCCTTTGATGAGAGCATGTCCGCTACAATATTGGCTTCCTTAGCAAGCCCGAGGCAAAATGCGAGTCCGAGACGCTGATAATTCATTTTTTTTGCAAACTCACCGATCTCTTCAATTCTTGATTTGGCCGGTCTGGTGTGTTCATACCCCAGTTCCTTGTTGGTATATCCTTCTGACTCCTGAATACTGGCCTGTTTTGCAAATTCGGCAATATCCGGATCCTTATATTCCGTCAGACTTTTTTCTACAAGAGCTGTCATGTCTTTTGTCGGGCAAAAATCCGGTGCTTTGCCGTCCTTATTCTTACAAAGTCTGTCCGATACCTTGAAAGGGCATTTGGCACAATTGGATGAGCTGCTTTTCATTTTTTTACTCCTGTATTTTTTATTGAACCATTCATGTAGTCTATAATAGAAGACGAATTGTTGGACAATAAAAAAAGTGGTGTAAATTAAGGAAATGATATCGCGAAAACAGGGATTCTTTTTTCTTGTAAGATAATATCCGGATCGGTTATTTAGCGTTGTATGGATAATATTAAATTCAAAACGATAATCGCATGTGGTAAGGGTTGGCTGGTTGTGAACAAACCGGCCGGTATGAGTGTGCACAATGAACCCGGGCAAGATCTGTGTTCGGTTGTTTATTCATATATAAAAAATAATCCGGATATTCAGGAAAAAACCGGTTTTGATTCTGTTTTTGGCGTCAATCCTGTTCATCGCCTGGACAGGGAAACAAGTGGCGTTATCATGCTGGCTGTTGATAAGGTCGTATTTCGATATTTTTCTAAGGAGTTTGAGGACCGTCAGGTAAAAAAGCAGTATTGTGCCATCATTCATGGAAAGTTGGAAAATTTAGTTGAAAAAGATGAGTGGGGCACATGGGATCGCCCGCTTGCCCAAATAGCCGGCGGCCGGAAAAATCCTGCCGGTAAAGGGCCAAAGCAGGTATGCAAAACCCGATTTCGGATTATTGATTATAGCGCACATTATACTATGACAGAAATTGAGATATTATCCGGCAGAAAACATCAGATCAGGCGGCATGCAAAACTGTCCGGGCATCCGGTGGTTGGTGATGCCCGTTATGGTTCAAAACGGGCAATAGATTATCTGAAAAACCAAGGGTTTGAAAGGATCGCCCTTCATTCAAAATCACTTTCCATATACCTGCCCGATGAAGAAGACCTGAAAACATTTGAAGCGCCGATTCCAAAACAGATGCAGGAACTATTTGATAAGGATTGTGCCGGTAATGAAACGTAAAATGTCCACCGGTATCCGGCCTGAATATGCCGGGATGACCGTGCTTGATTTTTTAAGTGACCGTTTTACTTATTATCCGGAAAGCAAATGGGCGGATTTGATACGGAATGGGAAAATCAGGGTTAACAATGTGATCTGTGTGCCCGGCAAATGTCTTAAAACAGGAGACCTTGTCGCTTTTGAAAATGATATCGTTAATGAGCCGCCGGTAAAAACCGATTACTCCGTTCTTTTTGAAGATGAAAATCTGCTGGCCATCAACAAGCCCGGCAATCTGCCCTGCCATCCGGCAGGGCGTTATTTTACACATACGCTATGGCATTTACTGAAAGAAGATACGGGGCTGGATTATCTTTCATTTGTGAATAGAATTGATCGTGAAACTTCCGGGATTGTGCTGGTATCCAAAAATGCACGGGCGTCAAAACACTGTGGTGAGCAATTCAGGGACGGAACTGTTTTTAAGCGCTATATGGTGATTGTTGAAGGCACTTTTCCAAAAGAAAAAATCCGGACCGGAGGGTATTTGTGCAATGATGAGGTTAGCCCGGTCAGGAAGAAACGAAAATTTTTTCAAAAAAATACGGATGCGGATATTCCTTCTAATGCGGAAACATGCGCAACAGCCTTTAATCTTGTCAGACGATATAACAATATGAGTCTTGTTGAGGCGATACCTAAAACGGGCCGCCTGCACCAGATTCGGGCAACGTTGTATTCTCTTGGCTATCCGGTGGTGGGTGACAAGATTTATGGCGTGGATGATAAAATGTTTCTCCGTTTTATCGAAGATCGGCTTTCAGAAAAAAACCGGAAGCAATTGCGTTTATCCAGACAGGCCCTTCATGCCGCTGCATTAGGAATTAATCATCCCGTCAGCGGGAAAGAAATGTTATGGCATGCGCCCATGCCTGAAGATATGAAAACTGTTTTTTCAGAAATTTAGTGCGCAGAAACTGTTTAGCCGGGACAAAATAAATTGCATTTGACCAATCATATGTAATAAATATATAGTTGTTTCTGTTCAGAAAACAGATAAAAAACCGCTCATAATTTTTATTCCTTTATCTTTTCTGATGGATTTAATTAGATGCTTTCAGCATGAAAGGAGTCATAACATAGATGGAATTCAGAAAAATCAGTGTACATGGTACGCACGAAGAGATCGGCCTGCAATATGGGAAGCAATTACAACACGAGATCCGCAAAAATATCAATTTTTATGTGCCCTATATTAAAAGTATTCTGAACCGGAATTATTCCCCGTCAGTTGAAAAATTTAAACATGCTATCAAGGGCTCTTTTCCCCATTTATATATTGAGATTGAACACATTGCGTTGGGAGCCGGTGTTGATATGGATGACCTGATTGCCATGAATGCGCGAACCGAACTACTGTTGGGTGCCGGCTTTAATGAATGCACGGCCGTTGTTATTCCGGACAGCGGCATCCTGGCCCAGAACTGGGACTGGACTAGTAAACTTGAAGAAACCACTGTTATTGTGGAGATCATCTATCCGGACGACCGAAAAATATTGATGCTGACCGAAGCAGGTATTATCGGCAAGATCGGTATGAATAATAACCACCTCGGCGTTACCCTGAATATTCTGCATACGGAAGGAATGCATTTAAACGGCCCGCCGATTCACCTTATTATGCGCGGCATTCTGGAACAGAAAACACTGAATGATGCCATCAGCTATATCCGGCGTATGGGCGCAGGTACGTCCAGCAATCTGATCATATCTGACGGCCAACAAGCTTATGAAATCGAATACGCCGGGGTCAAATATACCGCCCATCAGATTCAGGACAAATATTATGCTCACACCAACCATTTTCTGCATCAGGATGGTACATGCATGATTTATGAAGATGATTATGATGATTCCGCCGCCCGGCTCAAGACTGCACATGACCGACTTGACCGGCCCGCCGGAATATCTGTTGAATCGGTCAAAAGCCTACTGTCAGATCAGTCACACCCTGAATATAATATTCTGGCTGATTACGAACCTTATCTTGATGATTATATGGGATTATCCGGGACCATTGCGACCGTTATTATGGAACCGGGTAAAGGTGCCATGACGGTAAGGAAGGGGAATCCGTCAATAGCAAAGTTTGATATGGAAGGGTTTAAAAAATATTCCATAGCCTGACTTTTCAGATATATTAATGATGATTGAAGAGCCTTTAGAGCCGGCAAGGAGAAAAAAATGTCTGAACAAAACCCAAGTACAGCAGCAGAATTAAATCTCATGCAGAGTTTTCCGCCAGGGCCGGAGCACCGTGTAACCCTGGCAAACTGGAGTGAAGGGCCGCCTGTACGCTGGAGCTTCATGCATGCGTGTGAATTGGTACCCGGCTGTGAAGCTCATCGCGGTTATGGGCCGGTGTATGACTTTCCGGTTGATGAGCAGGATATCAATGATATCAGGTTTGAAAGTGTTTCAGGGGAAATGATAACGTTTGGAGAAATGCTGGGCAGGTCATATGCGGACAGTTTGCTTGTACTGCACCATGGCCGGATCATCAGCGAGCAGTATTTTAACGGGATGAAACCGCATTATCGGCATTTAATGCAATCGGTAAGCAAATCCCTGGTGGCGTCACTGGCCGGTATCTTTATTGAAAAGAAAGAGCTGGATCCAAATGAAGTCGTCAGCCACTATTTAACGGAATTTAAGGGCAGTGCCTATGAAGATGCCACGATTCAGCAGGTGCTGGATATGACGGTGGCCGTCGAATATACGGAAGATTATGGCAACCCTGATTCACATGTTACCATCCATGAAACTGCTGCAGGATGGCGGGCACGGAAAGCGGAGCACAGCCATGTACCGGAATCCCAGTATCTCTTCTTCCCGGAGTTGAAACACAGGGCCGATATGGTGCATGGTGAAAAATTCCATTATGTTTCTGCAAATACGGATGTGCTGGCCTGGATCCTGGAGCGGATAACAGGCACCCGATTTACAACACTTTTTGAGCAGGAAATATGGCAACATATGGGCGCGCAGGAAAATGCTGCCATGCTGGTGGATGCATGGGGTGGTGCTGCTGCATCCGGCGGTTTTAATATTACCCTCAGAGACCTGGGTCTGTTTGGATTGATGATGCTTAATAAAGGTTTTCATAATGGTCAACAAATTATACCGGAAGCATTTATCCATGACACCCGGAGCAATGGCGATATTACAGCCTGGCTCAAAAGTGAAGATGAGTTTGTAAAATTTTTTCCAAAGGGATCATATCGTAACCAGTTCTGGATCACCGGTAATAATCATGACGCATTCTTTTGCTCCGGCATTCATGGCCAGCATGTTTATATGGACCCCACAGCGGATATGGTAATAGTGAAGTTTTCCAGTCAGCCTGCAGCACTTGTTATGTCGATGGTCGAAAATGCGCTGCTCGGGTTTGATGCCCTGTCGAAGTCATTGTCTTAAATTTTAATCATGGACAGTATAAAAGGTGCAGCAGAATTCAGTCCTGCCGGCATTCAGCCTTATAAGGTTGTGAGACAGACTCTAAACCCTATATTATATTGAGAAGTTGTTTTCAACATGCTAAGAAAATATGGCAAAAAGTAATTAACGGAGAGGCTGATATCAGAATAAATGTCTGACTTTAAAGAGCATATAAACAAAGAAGAGTATGGTGAGGCTGAAAAACTATTCCTTGATGAAGCAGATATTCGGCTGGCACAGGATGAATTTGCTGTGATTCTTGACAGCATTAAGGCTTTTCCTGAGAAATATCGTCGCAGCAGTACTGTTATTACTTTTTATTACTATATTTCCAAACATTTGCAAGATCCCTATGGAACCCGTTCAAAGCTCACCGAGCTGATTTCTCCCCTGGAATCTGAAAAAGATTATGACCGGGTTGCCACCATTCATACTGTGCTTCTGATCAATTATATGTATTTTCATGAAGGTAATGATGAGATAAGGGGGTTGAGTAGTACCGCACAGGATTTTTTAAACAGATCCGGTTCACGCCTTTCAACTTATCAGCGCAAAAAACTGGGCCTATGGATGAATTTGAGTTACTGGTGGCTCAGGGACAGCAGTGAAGCGGTAACTGATAAGACTCTGGAAGTGGAAGAAGCTGCACTTGAATTAAAGGACAGTGCCGCATTACTCATATTGCGGCTTTTCCTGGCGGAGCAGCATCATTTTAACGGACACTATAAAAAGGCAATATCGGAATTTGAAAAAGCGGAACGTCTGATCAATGACCGAAAGGCCAAGCCGGTATATGCGCCTTTTGTACTTTACTGGAAAAGCCTGACGCTGATCTATATGCGTCAGTTTGAAGCCGCCTTGAAAGAGGCTGAAAAAGGGCTTGCGGTACTTGATGAGAACTCAATTTTTTGTGACTATCTGAACGAGGTGCTGTTTCTCTATAACCTGTTCATGCATAATATTGAGGCCACCGAATCCCTGAAAGAAAAGATATTATACGGACCGCTGGCGCAAAATGCATATTTTCGAATCCATTTTATATATTCCGGCCAGATGATCCAGTCCTACTTCCTTGGTGATAAGGAAAAAGTCGCTTATTACGTTAACAGGATTATCGAAGAGGGTGTTGAAAAATATTTCTCATATTACTGGCCGCTTAAAAACATCATTTTTTCAGAAACAAATGTATATATTGAAAATTATGATATTGCCATTCAAACCCTTGAGGATGTGCTGGATAGAATTTCCGGCAACATGTATGCGTCGCTTTCCGCATCAGCCTATGCCATGCTGGCTGTTATTCATGACCGGAAAAAGGATAAAAAGACGGCAAAAAACCATTTTGATTTGATGCAGAAAGTCCTGATTGAAAATGATGTCGAAGAGCTGCAGATTATCGATAATGAGATGCTTGAAGAGATAGCGGTGAGATCCGGCAGTGTAAGAGTTCAGCGGTTACTTCAAAAAAGGCTGAAAAATGAAAGCCCGATTCTTTCGAAAACAGTTGAGACGGACAGTGATAAAGCCGATTTGCCTGCTGATCATAAAATTGAAATTCATGCATTGGGCGCATTGCGGATTTTTGTGGATGGAAAAGAGGTTCCCGGGACTACACTGGGTCGCCGGAAACGGTTGCTTGATCTTCTGAAACTGATTGTAGCCTTCCATGAAACCGGGTTGCCGCGCGGTATCGTGTATGACCTTTTCTGGGAAAATTATGATCAGAAATCAGCAAGTAATAATCTGAATGTTAATCTTTATCGTTTACGGAAACTGTTTGATACCGATTTTATTTCTCTGGATGGAGATGTTATACGGCTCTACGAAGAGGTTATCTGGCTGGATGTAAAAGTGTTTGAAGAAAATCTCCGGATGGGAAAAATAGCTGCCCGAAAAGGCAGTCCGCATCAGGCGCTAAAATATTTTCATGTTGCGCATGAGCTATATCAAGGTGATTTTATTGAAAATGACCTGTATGATGATTTGATAGCCAAAGAGCGGAATGCCTTAAAAAAAAGGTATGTTGATATGCTTTTTACTGCCATGAAGCTTTACCTTGATGAAGGTGATCATCATCATGCCTTGAATTATGGCCAGACACTGATTCGGTATTTACCATATTGTGAACCGGCGTACCGCCTTTTGATGATGGCTTGTGCACTTTCCGGCAACCGGGGTGAGCTTACAGCGCTTTATAAACAGCTGAGCGCAGTGCTGAAACGGGAGCTGAATGTTGAGGCAGACAGCTCAACCAGGCAGCTGCTGGATGATCTCCAAAAGGGTATTATATTAACAGCGGCGATGTGGCAGAAAGAACAATTATAGGCTATACAGGTCCGTTCTATCCACTGTATTTAATCTATATTTAATTCATTTTTAATTAATATTATATTCAAAGTTAAGCCTGGTTTTAAAGCGGTATCGTATTCACATAAATAGATTGAACAATAGGCCAAAATAAAAGGGTGGTACATACCGGCCGGAAGCAAAGGAGAACATGTGAGCCTGCAATCGAAAGCGGTCAGTTTGTATCACCCAAATTTATATAAAAAAGGAGAAATATCATGGCAAAAATGACAAATGATGAAATGCTGAAAGAACTGGCAAACAGAACACCAAAATCAGGAGAACTCTGGAAAAAGGCACAGGATCTTGTGCCGGGCGGGTTGTTAAGCCAGGCGCGTAAGTTTAAGCCTTATCCGTTCTACGCTGATCATGCAGAGGGCGCTTATATCTGGGATATTGATAATAATCGTTATATTGACTGCACGATGTCATTTGGCGTTCATGTCCTTGGACATTGCCCGCCTACGGTTGTTGATGCTATGGTAGATCAGGCAAAGCGGGGAACAAGTTACGGTACGCCGCATAAACATGAGATCGAGTTTACCAAGCGATTTGTTGACTGTGTACCCTGTGCAGAAATGGCGATGCTTTGTAACTCCGGTACCGAAGCAACCATGATTGGTATCAGAATGATGCGTGCATCCACAAAAAAACCGTTGATTGCCAAGTTTGAGGGAACATATCATGGATGGCATGATTATGCACAGTGGAGTGTATATGTAGACCCGGAACAAATGGGCCCTGAAGATAAGCCAAACCAGGTTGCATGTTCAGGCGGTATCCCGGATGCAGTGAAAGGTACGGTCCTGATGCTTCCTTTTAATGAAAAAGCCTTTGAAATGATTGAAGAACATGCGGATCAACTGGCCGGTGTCATGATAGAGCCTGTACTGGGCGGCGGTGCTTTCCCTGCCGGTAAAGAGTTTCTGGAAAAACTTCGTGAAGTAACCGAGCGCACCGGTGTCCTTTTGATGTTCGACGAAGTAATTACCGGTTTCAGAATTGCACTGGGTGGCGGTCAGGAAAAATTCGGTGTGATGCCGGATCTGGCGACATACGGTAAAATTATCGGTGGCGGCGCACCCATTGGCGCGGTTGCAGTTTCCCAAAAGTTAATGGATGATATGGCGGAGGCAGAAGAGCTGGTCTCTTCGGCAGGAACATTCAGCGGTAATCCATTTACCCTGGCTGCAGGTGCTGAAACCTTAAAATATCTGATGGAAAACAAGAATGTTTATGCAGATATGGATGCAAAAGGCGATCGTCTGCGCAATGGCTTTAATGACTGGGCAAAATCAAAAGGATATGAATTCTGCCTGACAGGGATGGGTTCGATGTTCCAGCTTCATCAGAAAGCAGCACCAATAAGCAGACCCAGGCAGGCGCTGAATCAGGATTCTGATATTATGGGTGACCTTCAGCTTCACCTGAGAATGAATAAGGTATATATTCCGTGGTTCCATCTGGCCTTTTTCTCTGTAGCACATACAGATAAAGATCTGGAAACCGTACTGAGTGTACTGAAAGATTCAGTTGAGGCAATAATGAACAAGTAAAGGTGGTGCAAGGGGAAAGTGCCGGGGTTTATAAATCCCCGGCACTTTAGGGCAAATATTTTTCTTGAATAAAAAAGACTCCGGTTCTCCTCTTTCCAGTGATATGGTCCTCAGCTAATTAATCCCTGGTTTTTCCGGAGTCTTTTTTTTGCTTTCTTAGCCTTAACCATCCGCTTACTCGTAATTACAGTGTTTAAAATTCCAGATAAAAAAACGACTCAAAAGCGGTTCGAACATATATTCGATTAGCTTTATATCTATTATAATCGGTTGCTAAATTTTAGATTATGACTAAAGGGCACCTCTAAAAATCACTTTATTTGAAAAGTTTTATTTTTTGATGCCAAATTGATGATAGTTAAGCTTTATAATGGGTAAAATATTTAAATTGACTTGCTTTTTGAATCATATTTTTGGGCATTTTTCCGAAATG
>JAIPEE010000030.1 GCA_021737275.1 Desulfobacterales bacterium | reverse complement strand
GATGGAGATTTTGTTGGTTTCATAATAAAATTTGCAAGAAAATGTTAGGGTTAGTATCAAAATCCTGCAAAAACCATAGCACATTTCTATTATAATATCCAATTATTTCTAATATTTATATGCTTTTTCAGTATCGACTGAAATAATATTGCATGTTAAGTGAAAGATATAGCCGCCATTTTATGGCGGCTATATCTTTATAGGTTCACATGCAATACCATTGTATAAATAAGTAAGGAAATTTCTCAGTACATCATCTGTGCCCAGATTATATAGGGCAAAGTCACCGTCTTTATCAGCATAATAGAGGCCGTCCACAATACCGATCAGGCTGTAAGCAACACTCGGCGCATCAATTTCCGGTAGTAAAATACCCTGCTCAATACCTTCTTTAGCAACACTGATAATAATTTTATATGTTTTAAGGTGATTATGTTCCAGCCGCCGTCGTAATACCGGTGAAATTTCAAGATCTGCTATCCTGACTTCAAGCAGGTAAGGTTCTTCCTCATGTAAGGTGTATTCAAAATAGGCCTTTAAAATTGTAAAAAATCGATCGAAAATAGAGCCAGGTGTTTCTGAAGCATTTACAAGAACCTGATTGAGATTAACCTGTACGTCCTCCAGAATTGTTCCAAACAATTCATCTTTATTTTTAAAGTAAAGATATATGGTTGCAGGTGTTACCCTGGCTCTCCGGGCAATTTCTCTTATTGTAGCATTTTCATAGCGCTTTTTAACAAACACCGTTTTGGCAGCATAAAGAATGTCATTAAGGCGTTCCTGTTTGCTTTCCCTGCTTCTGGCCCGTTTCATAAAATGTTCCGTTTATTTAAATGGTTAAAAACTTTTAACATTAAAAGATTAACTATATAAATGGTGTTTATTTATAGCGCATGATAAGTTTTTGCAATCTTTTTCATAAAGATAATTAAGCCGCCGTTTAAAAGAGCGGCTTATGATGAAAGGTGATCTTTTTTTGGATCATGTTGGGTTAGCCCTCGTGTTAGTTCAACAGCGCCCGGTGCATCTTCGCTATTGTGCCAGCACCAATTTTATCAGCACACGATCTGTATCGTCGAAGCACCGCCGATAATGAGAATATCCGCTTCACGACAGCCTCTAAGCGGCCCATTTATCTTTTGATTTTCAATTCCTGCTGTTTTAAACCAGTAATTATCTAAAGAATATTCATACAGATCAAGTGGTTTTAATTTTTGTTTTCTTGAAAATACGGATGAATAGTATTTCATATCGTATTACCTTTCCTATTCTGTGCAAAACCTTCTCGAGGTTATTTTTTTAATTCGCCCCTGAATTTGATGGCCCCATGTATTTATGTAAAATCTATAGTTTATTTGAAGCACTTCAGGGAGAGCAATGGAAACTGAAGTGCTTCATTCGCCAGGATGCCAGTTGCCATAGCGAGGTGTGGACAAAATCTATTAATGCACAATCAGCTCAGGCAGAAGTGTATTGTCACAGGTTTTCGACTGTCGGCCAGAGCTTTCCATGTTATAAAATATAATTCCGCAAAATTGAAGAGACCCCTTTCGGTAGAGTGGAACTCGGTGGATCATACAGGGTTATGATGAAAGGGGTCTCTGTGCTTCACGGAAATGGGGGATGCCGTTTCCCGGTCAGCATAAAGATAATCTTATACGCCTATATTCACTCACGTTTCGCACCCAGCTATATTGATAATTCTTCCCAGTTCTCATCAATAGTGATGCCTAATTTTTCAGCTTCCTTAAAAAAGTATGCTCTCTCTTCCTTGTTCAATACTTCAGGCGGAAACAAGCCCTTTTGTGTAATGACATCATTAACCAGCATCTTGGTAACAAGACCGGCACTTTGACCAATTACATAAGAATCATGGGTGATTTTGGCTCTTTTAAACGATTCTTCAAGTCCCGGCGCATTGACATAACTGTCAATACGAACTTTCTGGCCGTCTTTTGTGCCTTCAACCCGGATCAGCATACACGCCTGTTCAATGGCCAGGCCGTCGTCAATTATGGCCTGAATTTCTTCTTCTGTCTGGGGTGGACGGGGGGTTACTTTCAGTAAGACATCAATTGGCGCTACCTTGCAGCCATTAATTTCCACAGGTTCATCAGAAAGTATGCCCAGCTGCAGCAGCCTTTCACTGAGATTAACGGAGGGGCCGCCATATTTAAACTCAATATTTTTAGCTCCTTTCAGGATCTTATCAGCATAAAATCCCATGGTGATCGGTTCGTCATGCGTGTGTTCAACCATTCGTACCGGTTTATCAATTCCTTTCAAGTTCATTGTACGCGGTCGGCTGTGAGCTTTTGTCTTAATGATCTTGCCATTTTCAAATATATAGGCATCATCTCTCATGTCCGGGAATGCAACATCCGGTGACCACCAGAAGGGGAGCCACTTATTGTTAGGGACAACTTCGTCATATATATAGATGCCAATTTTATCGCATGTGTCGAGTTTGTCCACTGCTTCGCGAACTGTAATGTTTGCAAGGCCAGGTGTGGCGCCGGTTCCGACAACGGCGGTTATTCCTGCATCTTCAAATTTCTTTGTCCCATTTTCAAGAAGATCTATATATCTTTCCAGATACTTATCAATATCCGTATAAACCCCGCCTGCCATATCCTGGTAATTTGCTTTTACTTTCAAAGCGGCTTCATAAATGACTTGATTGAACTCAACCGGCATTGCATTTACAATAAGATCAACTCCCCGTGCCAATGCGACAACGCTGTCCAAGTTACTTCCATCAACCTGGGCGCCCCTGACTTTGGTTAACTTCTTTTCAAAATACATTGCCGCATCCTGATTATAATCTGCACAGATAATTTCTGATACATTGGGTTCTTTGTCCATCATTCTGGCAATGGCGCTACCCTGGGCACCGACGCCTAAAATTAATATTTTTTTACTCATAAGGTCTCCTTTTTAAGAAATATGATATTTTTAATAAACAACGTTTTGTTATAAACTAAATAAACGTTGTTTATTTGTCAAGTGAAAAATTATATAAGATCAATAATATTTGGGATAAAAGCTAAAATATATTTTAGTACTATATTATATAAATAAATTGTGTTAATTTATAAAATTAATTAGAAAGGAAAATCATCCTGAGAAATTTTTAACAATTCAGGCAGGCACATCTAATATTTTTGTATAAAAGACAGGATTTGTAATGAATAGTATGAAGGGCTGCCGTTGGGATAATTTGTCTGCAGAACAAGTTTTTAGGCTTTTACGGTGGGTTCAGCTATTTCCGGGATACGTTTGTTTTAAAATCACTTCGGATGAATCCAAAAAGAAGTATAAAAGTCCTCTGGGAAATAAAAAGAACTTTTATACTTAATAACAGTTTTATTGGGTGTTTATTAGTTGCTCATTGCACCGGCCGGTAGAACAAAATTACCCGTCTTATTTGTTGAAAGACAAAGCGAACAGATATGTACGATTGCTTTATTCGTTTCTTCAATTTCTACAGCCACCATGTCAGGGCGCTCAAAATTATGGCCGCAAAGATGGCATGTGAATGCTTCGCCGGAAGGGTTACCATTGGGACCAAACATTGGGCTTTCAATTCCATCATGGGTGGCGCAGGGAATGTTTTCCTTTTAATAATCAGTTTTTACCAGCTAACCATCGTTTAACTAATATTTATTTGGGATGAACATTAAAATAGGTAAACGGATTGATCCAGCTTGATACGCCGCCCATATATGCCACATAGCCTTCCAGCTTATCTGTTCTTACAGGATCAATTGCATTCGGTCTGCAGATAATGTAATAAGGCAGATCGTGCGCGATAATTTCCTGCATCTTATGAGAAAGGATTTTTGCTTTTTCAAGATCGACTTCTGAATTAAACGCATCCAGTAACTTATCAAATTCCGGGTTATCATAGTAAGAACAATTCCATCCAATGCTGTTTTTGTCATTCCAGCTTTTAGAAAATTCCCATATCCAGGATGCATAAGGTCCCGGTTCCTCTGAAACAAAAGAGATGTCCCACACGGGGTTCTGCGGCCAATATAACAAATCATAATAGGTATCTACATCTACAACATTAATTTTGATTCCTATACCGATCTTTTTCATCTGCTCCCTTATCAGGGAGGCCATTTTAACTTCTTCCGTATCACTTGAAGGCACCAGAAACTTGAAATCCAGATTCTTTCCTGATTCCGGGTTGTTTCTGAAGCCGTCACCATCCGTATCTGTATATCCGCCGTCATCTAAAAGTCTATTGGATATATCCGTGTTGTATTTATACTGAGGCAGGTTGGGATTGTAGTTAGCAAGTTCCGGATAAATAAAACTGTCATGCAGGACAGCCTGACCATGATAGACCATTTGGACAATACGTTCCTTATCAATGGCATGGACGATAGCTTTTCGTACGTTCAGATCCTTTAACGAACCTTCCGGGAACATGTTAAAAGATAACCATTGCAGGCTGATTCCAGGAGAATAAATCAGTTTCACATTATCCGCCTTTTCCAAAAGCTTTGCGGACATCGGTCCAACACCGCCATAACCCACCATATCAATTTCACCACGCTTCAAGGCCATACCTAAAGCATCTGTAGTGCCGTATGTTTTAAAAACAGTTTTATCCACTCTTGGTTTTTTTTCCCAGTATTTTTCAAAGTTTTTAAAGGATACATATTCCCCGGCCTTAAATGAGTCCAGCATATACGGACCGGACCCAATGGCTTTTGAGTTTTCATATTTTTCCATATCGTATTTATAACGCTTCCAGAGGTGTTGCGGAAGAATTGGAAGCCAGTCGAAGGGTGGATATTTAGGGGACAGTACAACTTTCAGCTCAAAATCAACAGTATGTTCATCTATAACAACAGCTGAGCCTGGAACAATGGTTGAGCTGTTGTAGGCCCATATCGGGTTAGATACCGGAAGATACTCGTAGGTGAAAGCAAAGTCTTTTGCAGTTACCGGCTTATTATTATGAAAGGTCATTCCTTCTCTGATAAAAAATCTGAATTTCTTGTTGTCGATAGTTTCATAACCGGTAATTGCCCTGAGATTATATGCATACTCAGGTGGCGGGCCATAGTGCCAGGGTTGATCATAAATCAGCTGCCAGAACATGCAGCCCATTGATTCATATTGCCATGCATCATTGCACTGGGGCGTTGAAAGCATTTCACTAGCAAGCCAGCCAACACGCAATTCGCTTTCTGCTTTAGCATTCGACACTGCCTGGAAAAATAACATAAAAAGGCTGAAAGTCAAAAATGTTATTAGTATCCATGAACTTGAATTTTTACGACATTTCTCTTTGAATTTTTTCATACCGACTCCTTTATTCACCATTGTTTGGGTCTAAGATCCGATTTATATCCTGAACAGAACTAATAAAATTACAATGTATTTTCAGAAGACCGATCAGCCCTGGTGTTTGGCCTCCTTTGATATGGTTTTAAATAATTCTGTTGAGTTGATTTTGTACTAGTAAAACCGGTTTCCGGAAAACACATAGTTTTTTATAAGTTGATGAAATTCTTTCTGAGATAGCGCCTTATAGTTTTGCCAGTAAGGCTCAAAAAATGATTTGGCTTCATTAATTGTTTGTTGGGCACATTTACTATTTTCAGGCAAATAAGCGCATGGATCTTCCAAAAGCGCACCTGTTTCAAGAATGCCTTCCATAAACGCATGAAGGCAAAAGGCTGTATAGCCGACAGAATATCCTCCTTCCTGAACGATCAGCAGGCGGTCATCTGAGATCTTTCGGGAAATATTTCGAATTTTTTTACCAAGCGTACGAAAGCCTTCCATGGAAAGTGTTTGGCGTCCATTTGGGTCGAACTGATTCGCATCAAGGCCGAGCGGCACAATTATGAGTTCAGGGCAATACGAGGTCAGGGCAGGTATAACCAGTTGATCAAAGGCTGTTGAATAACCATGATCTCCTGTTCCCAAGGGCAGGGGAATATTCATGTTATAGCCTTCTCCCTCTCCAGCACCAATTTCATCTGTTTTTCCTGTCTGTGGATGAGAGACCCCCCATGGGCCATGGGCCATATGAACTGAAATGGTTAAAACTTCTTTCTGCTTATAAAAACCCTCCTGGGTGCCATTTCCATGATGGACATCCAGATCAAGAATCGCTATTCTTTTTAGCCCGAATTTCAAAGCCTGCGATGCGGCAAGTGCCGCATTATTAAAAAAGCAATAGCCGTCTGCCTGATTTCTTGAGGCATGATGGCCCGGTGGACGGATCAATGCATAAGCGATATGGTTTAGTTTTTCCAGTAAAGAAGTGACTGCTGATAAGGTTGTTCCTGCAGAAGCATAAGCCGCATCAGATGTTCCCCTGGAAATCTTTGTCGCGGGTGCGAAAAATTTGAGTCCATCTCTTTCAGCATTAGCAACAGCCTGAATGTATTCAGGTGCGTGAAACATTAATATCTCGTTTTTTGAAGCATGCCGGCCAGATTGCCAGTTTAAATATGGTGCAATAGGGCCTTTTTTAAGAATGGATAACATATTACTATATCGTTCGACGCTTTCAGGGTGGTTTTCCCAGACCGTCAGCAGATTTGAGCCCGGGCCGTCAAACAAGCCGGTACCTGTGTCATGAAGAAGGCAGTCCATGTGGAAGTAAACAGTCATTTTATTTTTATTATCATTCATAATTAAATCCTCACATGTTTGCTGAAAATAATAACCGGTTTAGAATAATGCATTTGTTTCGTTTTCAGATAATTTGATGCGAATATGAATTTCCCTTTTATTAAAAATATTATATTCAAGCCGCTCCCTTTCAGGAGCGGCTTGATATGGAAGGTGAACTTTTTAGGCTAAGGGGAAAAGCCTCGTGCAAGTTCAATAGCACCCGGTGCATCTGCGCTATAGCCGTCAGCACCAATTTTATCAGCAGACGCCTGGGTAATGGGCGCACCGCCGATAATTATTATTTATCAATATTATTTTCCCTGATCAGTTTGATTATTTCTTCCACGTTCTTATAATTTTTAAAATTCTATTTATTGAGCCTGTGTTCACTTTCTTCAAATTTCCCCCAAACATCATTCGGAAAAGGGCTTTTTACAGGGCCGCCCACAGGAACTACGACAAAGGAGTGGGTTCGAGGAATGAAATTTAAACATAGCAGACACGAAGTGGACCGAAGCACTCAAGTAGCGTTGAAGGAAGTTTTTACAGGTGCGCATGGGCTCCCTCAGCGGAATATACCATTTTCCCCTCAAAAAAAGTTATCACCACTTTTGCTTCCGGAATGTTTTCCACATTGACGGCAAAAAGGTTTCTGTCCAGCACCACCAGGTCCGCAAGCTTGCCGACCTCAATTGAACCCAGATTTTTTTCAAGAAAATTGGCCTTTGCGCCATTGATGGTTGCGGCCTCGATCATCTCTTCAAGGGTGGCCATTTGCTCTTTGGACGGCAGAACACCAATTTGCTTTTTATCCGACAGCCTGACTGTCGGGTCCGTTATCCTTTTATAATCCGGCATGTCCCCATACATTTTTTTAAATATCCTTTTCGGCAGGCACCGCTTGATCCCGCTGTAAAAAGCCCACATGAAGTCCGGTTCCGTAACTCCGTAATCGCTGTGAATGGCCACATTCAATCCTGCATCAAAGAGGCTCTGAACCGGGAACATTCTGTTAACACGTTCTTCCCCAAGATATGGCAAATCCAGTTCCCAGTAGTAATCTTCTGCTACGGCCCAGTATGGTGCAATTATTGCGTTCACTCCAAGCATCGCCATTCTGCGGATATCTTCCGGCAGGATCAGTTGTATATGAGCAAATGAATGCCGGGCATCCCTTTTTCCGTTTTCTTTCTGAACTTTTCCTAATGCATCCAGCACATATCGGGCAGCGCCGTCCCCAATCTGGTGGACATGAATCTGAAATCCGGCTTTATCAACCAGGGCAAACGCCTGTCTGAGGATTTCATCATCCCACACTTTCAGCCCGTAATGGTTTTGTCTGTGTGAATACGGTTCGAGGAGCAGACCGGTTTCTTCTTCGATAATTTGATCCGCAAAAAACTTGAAGGCATGAATCTGCCAGTGATCAGTTTTAAAACGTTTCGAAAGTTCCCGTCCCTTTTCTATCTGCGCCTGATAATCATCGGCCGGGTCCATGTACCAGGCGCCCCGGTACCGAACGGTCAGCAGGCCCGCTTCGGCCAGTTCCTGATAAGCTTCGTAATAATTGGGTAGGCCCATTTCAACCCAGGCATCAAAACTCGTGGTCATGCCCAGAGAATTGAACCACTCCTGAAGCCTGATCAGCGTATCTTTATATTGTTGTTTCGACACTTTAGGCATCAGATTATCCACGAATGCCATAGCTCCCGGTTCTTGCAGCAGCCCCGTCGGTTCTCCGGTATCAGGATCCTTCATGATGACGCCGTTTTCCGGATTGGACGTATCTTTTGTAATACCCGCCATTTCAAGTGCTCTGGAATTGACCCAGAGTGAATGTAAATCCACAGATCGCAGGGCGATGGGCCTTTTCGAATCAATTTCATCGAGCCACTCTTTCCTGGGGCCAATCTCATCATAGTCAGATCTTGAAAAGCCGGCCCCACGGATTGCGGTCGTTTCTGGATGGTTATCGGCAAATAGTTTTATTTTTTTTATATTATCTTCATGACTGTAGCTATCTGTCAGGTCCACATTAAACAGGATCATCTCACCGGACATGGCCGGGTGCATATGGCTGTCAATGAATGCCGGCAAGACCATTTGGCCTTTCAGATCTATTACTTGTGTATTATCACCGATCAATGGCTGAACATCCTCGCTGTTTCCTACTCGGACGACCCGCTTGTCCTTGACAGCAACCGCACTTGCGATTGTCCTGAATGCATCAACTGTATAAACAATGCCGTTTTTGAGTACCAAATCCGCCGGAGCGGATAACTGAACCTGCTTCATGGACCCTCCGTGAAACCTTGATTTTTTATTATGTGAACACCAGTCGCCATATAATCAAAACGCTTCACTGCTTCATTGAAAAATGAGCGAATAATATTTCCATGATTAAAATCTCCTGCTAAAAGATATCGTGAGCCATCTTTATGGGTTGGAGAGATCCTTTTTTAGGATGGAAGGGATCTCTCCAATGTTCTTTACCACTCCGGATAAAACTGTGGATTTCAACAGAAAGATTATTCCCATAGTTCATCTATAGTAATCCCCAGCTTTTCAGCTTCCTTAAAAAAGTACGCTCGTTCATCCTTGTTCAGTACTTCCGGAGAAAACAACCCCTTCTGCTTAATGACATCATTTACCAGCATTTTGGTTACAAGACCGGCACTCTGACCAATGACATAAGAGTCATGGGTGATTCTGGCTCTTTTAAATGATTCTTCCAAGCCCGGTGCATTTACATAACTGTCGATCCGGACCGGCTTGCCGTTTTTTGTGCCTTCTACCCTGATCAGCATGGCGGCCTGCTCTTTTTCGAGGCCATCATCGATAATCTCTTGAATTTCTTCTTCTGTTGCAGGGGGACGTGGTATTACTTTTAACAATACATCAAACGGGGCAACTTTACATCCATTTATTTCTACCGGCTCACTTGAAAGCATACCTAGTTGAAGCAATCTTTCACTCAGATCAATAGTTGGGCCACCGTATTTGAACTCTACATTTTTGACGCCTTTTAACACCTTGTCCGCATAAAACCCCATGGTAATCGGTTCATCATGGGTATGTTCCACCATTCTCGCCGGCGTATCAATTCCTCTTAAGTTCAATATAACCGGCCGGCTGTGGGCTTTTGTTCTGATAATTGTTCCATTTTCAAAACAATAGGCATCATCTCTCATATCCAAAAAGGCAACTTCCGGCGACCACCAAATAGGCAGATATTTTTTGGGGACCACCTCATCATAAATATAGATGCCAATTTTATCACAGGTATCGAGTTTATCCACTGCTTCGCGAGCCATAATATTCGCAAGGCCGGGTGTTGCACCGGAGCCAACAATAGCTGTTATGCCCGCTGCTTCAAATTTTTTCGTCCCATTTTCAAGAAGATCAATATAACTGGTAAGGTATCTCTCTTCGTCCATATGATAACCGCCTGCCATATCTTGATAATCGGCCTTGACAGTCAGTGCTGCTTCGTAAATAATATGATTAAACTCAACCGGCAATGCATTTACAATAATATCGACTCCTTTTGCCAGCGAGACAACGCTATCCAAATTGCTCCCATCAACCTGTGCTGCCCTGACTTTGGTTAATTTTTTTTCAAAATATTTTGCCGCTTCCAGATTATAGTCTGCACAGATAATCTCCGATACATTAGGCTCCTTGTCCATCATTCTTGCAATTGTGCTACCCTGGGCACCTACGCCTAAAATTAAAATTTTCTTACTCATAAGTTCCTCCTGAAATAATATTGTCAAATATAATTAAACATTGTTTAATTAATTCAAACTTAAATAAACGATGTTTAATTGTCAAGCAAAAAATGATTTATCGATTTTATCTGATAATTATAAGCCGATTAAAGCATTAGGCGAGAAAAATACGGTTGGAAAGAATATTAATAAACGATATTATTTAAAATTAATTTTCATAAAAAGTATCAAGTATTTCTTGAGAAGTTCATCACAAGCCTGTAATCTTACTATAAGAACTAAATCATTAATAAATATATCAAACGGTTATATGCTGGTATTTGAAGAAGCAATAAAAAAGCAGGATTATAAATCAGCTGAAAAACAGTTCCTGAAAAAAGCAGATGAACTGGTTTCACAGGGCGCATATGATATCATACGTAACCAGATAGAAGCCTTTCCAGAAAGTATTCGTGAAAAAAGTATCCTGCTGACATTTTATTACAGTGTTGCCACCCATCTTATTTTTCCTTTTGAAACACGCAGGAAATTAAGTGACCTTGTTCCAAAATTTATTGAGCCAGGTGATATTGAAAGGGCTGCTATCGCTTATATTACTCTACTGATGAATTACCTTTATTATGATGATAAAGGTGAGGAACTTCTCGATCAGGTTGAAAGTGCCCGGTTGTTTGTTGAAACTTATCAAAACGAAATTTCTTCTGATCATATAAAGCTGCTGAAAATGTGGATGAAACTCGGTCGCTGGTGGGAGTTTCTTGAAAGGGAAGAGGCGTTTGAAATCGGGCTGGAAGCAGAGGAAATTGCGTTGACACTTGGAGATGATGCAGCACTGATCTTTTCCAGGATAGCATTGACGCATCTTAACTGGGAACGCGGACGTTTCCGGAATGCCATGGTTCAACTCGAAAAGATTGAGCGGTTGTTGATTAAAAGCGAAGCCAACCGGCAGTGTGAGCCCTTATTTCATTACGCAAGGGCGTTAACCCATATTTATATGCATTCATATGATAAAGCTGAAAAGGAAGTTGGGCGCGGCCTGGAAATCATCGACAATAGCTCGGTTTTTCAACTTCACCTGCTTGAAATGTTGTTTTATTGCCACCTCGGTTTGAAAAAATTTAAATCCTGTGAACAGATTATTGAAAATGTTCTTAAAAATTATCCGGACAAATCGTCTCCATTTTGCCAGTTTTTTTTGTTTGTAGGTCAAATACTGCTGGCTTACCGCAGTGGGGACAAAGATAAGGTGAGATACTACTGCGATAAGCTTAAACAGAAAGAAAATATCAGGGGCTTTTTCTATGAGTATCCGTTGACATATCTGCATTATGCTGAGGCTAGTATTTTTATTGAAGATTATGAGACGGTGTTCAATACACTGGATCCGTTGTTGGGAGAGTTAAGCGAAGACAAATTTTCTCATGCCGTAGCAACCTGCCATGCGCTTCTGGGCGTGGTTCATTTTCAGCAAAATGAAAAAGAGAAAGCACAGGCATATTTTGATGAAATGAACCGGATTGTATCAGAAAAAGGAGTTGAATCTCTGGAGATTGTTCACCGGGAACTGCTGGTAGAAGTGTCCACCCGGTTTGGGAACGAGGCGCTTCAACGCTTTACAATATCTGATGACTCTGCTGAGAAGACATTTGAAACTTATCCTGTGGCGATCAATTCTCTTGGGCAGCTTGAAATCTTTGTTGAGGGGAAAAACCTGCCTGATGAAAAATATTATCATCAGGGTAAGGTGCTGAATCTGCTCAGTCTGCTGATAGTTAACCGGAAAAAGGGAATTCCCAGAGAGGTTATTTTTGATCTGTTATGGGAGGGGCATGATCTGAAATCAGCCAGGAATAATCTTAATGTTAACCTGTCAAAACTTCGTAAGATTATCGGGCAGGATTTTATATCATCAGATGGTGCCATCATCCGTTTGACAGAAGGGAAGTATTGGCTGGATGTTGACGAATTTGAAAACAATCTACGAATGGGTAAAAAGATATTGCGAGATGGTGATATCGGCCGGGCGCTTACCCATTTTAAGAATGCTGCAGAACTATATAAGGGTAAATTTATGACAAATGATCCGTATACGGACTTTGTCATTGCCGAAAGAGAAGCCCTTTCAAATAAATATTTTGACATGCTTTTCAATTCCATTAAACTGTATCTTGATCAGGGCGACTATTTTCATGCACTGGCGTTTGGGAAAAAGCTGATTCAGACAGATTTATACAGTGAACCGGCATATCGATTGCTGATGATTGCCAGTACACTTTCAGGTAATCGGAGTGACGTTCCCATTCTTATGAAAAAACTCACTGAAATACTGACGCAGGAATTTGATATTGAGCCTGATGATTCAACAAAAGTTTTGGCGGAGAAGCTGGTTGATGGTACTGTGCCGATTCGATCTATGTGGGAGAATGAGCAGCGAATTTAAAAACCTTTTTTCTCACCGGCTAATGTTTGCAATGTAGGCTGGTGAGAGATATTTTTTTTGTTTTCAATTAATTTTCAATTAATCCATCCTTTGTATAAGTGCTTTAACTTGAGTTCGGGATAAAAAAACAACAGGAGGATTTAAAAATGTCTGAAATATCATTAAAAAATAAATTATTCGATGTAAATGATTCCGTCCTTATTGTCATTGACTTTCAGGATAGTTTTCTGGAAAAATATTCAAAAAGCGAAAGAAATCTTTTGAAAAACCGGGTTGGCTGGGTTGTTGATGTGGCGGTCAGACTGGATATTCCCCTGGTTGCAATGGCTGAGGAGGTCCCGGTAATGGGCGGTGTCAGCCCGGAGATTCAGGAAAAGTTTCCCGCCGGTACACCCATATTCGATAAAATGATATTTGGCTTGGCAGCTGATGAAAAGATCATGGCAGAGATAAAAAAGACAGGACGAAAAACGGCGATACTGGTTGGTCTTGAAACAGATGTGTGTGTCGCGCATTCTGCATTGGGATTAATGCAGGCCGGGTATCAGGTTGCCGTTGTTGCGGATGCAGTCGGCGCGCCCGGTAAAGCACAGGAACATGGCCTTGCCCGGATGAAAGAGGCGGGTGTCGTTATTACAAATGTAAAAAGTTTGTTTTATGAATGGATGCGGACCGTTCAGCGGTGTATCGATTTTTATGAAAAATATGAAAAAGAAATTGGTGAGCCTAAAAACATTATTATGTGATTAAAACAAGAAAGGGAAAACATGTCATCAGAAGAAGAAATTGAAATTGACCAGGCAATAATCAAAAAAAGTCTTTACGGCATAACAGCAGAACCGACATATTCCGGTGTGCTGAGTTTCATGCGACGAAAATATACGAAAGATTTAACGGGTGCAGATGTGGCCATCAGCGGTGTGCCGCTGGATCTGATGGTTTCCAACAGGCCGGGGACACGCTTCGGGCCGGAAGCAATCAGAAAAGCATCCGCCATGCTGGAAACCATTCATCCCTATACATGGAATTTTAATCCATATGACCGCCTTGCTGTAATTGATTACGGGGATTGTTTGTTTGATCACGGAAAACCGGCAACAATTACCGATTCGATCTATAAACATGCACGAAAAATTGTTGATGCCGGTGTATTTATGATGACCTTCGGGGGCGATCATTTTATCTCATACCCTTTAATTAAAGCGCATGCAGAAAAATATGGACCACTATCGCTTATTCATTTTGATGCCCATTCCGATACCTGGGATTATGAGGATGAGGATATACATGACCATGGCAATATGTTTAGAAGAGCTTATAAAGAAGGGCTGATTAATTCTAAAAAATCTGTGCAGGTTGGTATCCGTACAAAGAATCCGGAAACTTACGGTTATAATATTCTGTATGCACCATGGGTTCATGAAAATGGCCCGAAGTCAACTGTTGCAGAAATCAAAAAAATAGTTGGTGATAACAAAACCTATCTCACCTTTGATATCGATTGCCTTGATCCGGCCTATGCGCCGGGAACCGGAACACCCGTTATGGGCGGCCTTACCTCTTATCAGGCACTTGAGATTATTCGAGGGTTAACCGGTATCAACTATGCGGGTATGGATGTTGTGGAGGTAAGCCCGGCTTATGACCATGCCAATATTACAGCCATAGCTGCAGCAACCATTGCAGCGGATCTGCTGTGTGTGCTGGCGCACGATAAGGGGCCACTGGCGGATAAATAAGATACAGCGGGAAGGGAGAAAATAGCAGTATGGTTACAGTAGCGGCAACACAGATGTCATGCACATGGGATATAGACAATAATATCCGGAAAGCGGAATCAATGGTTCGAAAGGCTGCTGATCAGGGCGCACAGATTATTTTACTCCAGGAGCTTTTCCTTACACCATACTTTTGCCAGGACCAGGATCCCAAATATTTTGAATATGCTCTGGAAGCTCAGGACCACACGGTTTTAAAACATTTTTCAGCTTTAGCAAAAGAGTTAAATGTCGTGCTTCCTGTCAGTTTTTATGAGCGGGCCAATAACGCCATGTTTAATTCTGTTATGATGATTGATGCAGACGGCACACAAATGGGTATTTACAGGAAGACGCATATCCCCCATGATGACGGTTACTGGGAAAAATATTACTTTTCACCGGGTGATACCGGTTTTAAGGTCTGGCCGACACAATACGGCAAGGTGGGTATAGGTATATGCTGGGATCAGTGGTTTCCAGAGTGTGCAAGGGTAATGGCACTCATGGGTGCGGATCTTCTCATGTATCCAACTGCAATCGGCTCGCAGCCGGAAGACCCGAGAGATGATCACCGGTCCCAATGGCAACAAGTAATGCAGGGGCATGCCGTGGCAAATGTGATTCCCGTGTGTGCTTCAAACAGGGCCGGGAGTGAAAAAGGATCAAGCACCGAAATTACGTTTTACGGATCATCTTTTATTGCGGATAGTAAGGGCGCAAAAGTTGCAGAAGCAAATCGTGAAGAGGAGACCGTTTTAACGGCATCATTTGATTTTGATGAAATTCGAAAGGAACGCGATATCTGGACATTTTTCAGAGACAGAAGACCGTCGATGTACGATTTATTATATACAAAGGATGGGCGAACATCATAATTTTTTATGTCGGGACAGCTTTCAAACCTGCTATTAACGTATTTCATGTAAAGGGAATAATATTGCAAAACAAGTTGCTGCAACGGGCTTTTGCTTTGCTGATTTCCATAAAATCTGCTATGTAACCGATGTACCCAAAAACAGGATGGATGATGAATATAAAAAATGAAAAAGGCCTTAATCCGGAACCGGTAAAAGATAATGCCTGGAGGATAAGGTTTTTTTATATTTATGATCCTGAAGGCAACCGGCTTGAGTACTGGTCTTCAAATATAAAATTCGAAAAAACCATCTGAGAAAACTTTTGTTGCGGTGAACAAAAAAATGCACCCGCTGAAAAGCAACAATAGTAATACAAAATCCAAACTAAAGGAAAGCGAAGATGGCTGATGAATGTGAAGTCTTGAGTGTCTGTCTCTTTTTCAATGACAAGATGGCAAACATGCCGGGATCTGCTGCCGGATTCAAAAGAAGGTATTGTCAAGGTGATAATTCAACATGTGCCAGATATATGGTGCTAAAAGCGCTTGGAAAAGAGAAGGTTCCGGGTGATTTATTTCCTAACCAGGAGGACAAGGCAAAAAAAATTATTGCTGCAGGGTAACCATTGCTGACAATTTGCTGCATGGTGGCACACAAGAAACGGTGCCCCATGTTTTGACTGCCATGATATGTTCTTTGTTTTCAGCGTTCTTTTATAATATCGGGAAGATGAAAAGTGTAAGGCACCTGACATAACCATTTGCCGGCATTCTGACCGGCAAGTGTTTTGCTTTTCAATAAGTATGTAATAGCCTGAAATTATAATAAATGGTTTAAAATTCTTGACATTTTGACCAAACTTACATAATCTTATCCAAATAAAAGAATTGTTCAACAATAAATGCCTACCAAAGTTAAAATAGATAAAGTGATTGGTAAAAGTTAAAATTAGGTCAATCCCGGGGGAAACTGTTCCGGTTTAATAACCATAAATAGAATATAGGAGGTTTACCATGAAAAGATTGTTAGGACTGTTTGCTATTATTTTAAGTGTATCACTTCTCTTGACATCAGGCAGTATGGCAGGAAAAAGTGTTCTTGATGAGATTATGGAGGCTAAAACCATAGTTGTTTCCACTGACGCTAATTATGCCCCTCAAAGTTTTTTGAATGATAAGGGCGAACTGGAAGGCTTTGATATCAGTGTTGCAAAGGAAGTTGCAAAAAGACTGGGTGTTAAAGTAAAGTTTGTTACGCCGGACTGGGATCTGATTACAGCGGGTAAATGGGGAAAACGGTGGGATGTTTCCATCGGATCCATGACGCCTACAAAGGAGAGGAAAAATGCACTTTTATTCACGCTGCCCTATTACAGTTCACCTGCCCAGTTTGCCATACACAAAGACAACACGGACATAAAAACCATATCTGACCTTGCAGGCAAAACCATAGGCATTGCCAGCGAAACAACCAATGAAAGATATCTCCAGAAAGATCTTGCCATTGAAGATGTTACTATTGTTTATCAGGACTGGGAGCCGGGCGAACTTAAAACATATCCTACCGATTCCAATCATATTGAAGATTTAGCCCTCGGAGACGGTTTAAGATTAGATGCCATTTTTTCATCCAGACAGACTATTGCAGAATCTATCCGTTCAGGATGCGGAAATGGTTGCCCCATCAAAATGCTGGGCGAAGCACCCTATTATGAACCCTTAAGTTTTGCTCTTGATAAAAGCCGTGCCAACAGTCAGACACTTGTGGATAAGCTCAATGAAATTATTAAATCCATGAATGAAGATGGAACGCTGGAAAAGTTATCTTTGCAATTTTATCAAACAAACCTTATCCCGAAATTATAACATAAAAAACAGAAGCGGTTTTAATTTTTTTCAAATCGCTTCTGTTTTCCTCTTTAATCCATCTGAATAATCAAGGGGCTATATATGACGGCCGATATAAACCAACCTGAAAAAATTGGTATTCCTAAAGAAGCCAGGACTATACTTAAACGGATCGAGGCAGATAAAACGATATACAGTCGGAAATTAATGATCTCATTTTTTGTGCTGGCTGTTTTAATGGTGACATCACTCATTGTTCTCGGGCTTGATTTTAAGTTTATGTTAAAGTGGCTTCCATTTATTATAGCAGGTAGTGGATATACTTTTCTGGTTGCATTCCTGGCCATCTCCCTGGCCTGTGTCCTTTCAGTTATCGGTGCTTTGGGCAGGCTCTCCCGAAACCCTGTTATTAATAGTATTGCCACAACCTATGTTTCCCTCATCCGGGGAACGCCTCTTCTGGTCCAGGTATACATGTGGTATCTGGCCCTGCCTCAGATTGGAAAAGCCCTTGAAGGGTATGGGTTTACAGGAATTCAGGCATGGTTTACCCTGCCGGCATTACCGGCCGGTATATTGGCACTCGGCGTATGCTATGGTGCTTATATGACAGAAACGGTTCGTGCCGGTATACAGTCCATTAACATCGGTCAGACAGAAGCAGCAAAAGCCATGGGAATGACAGGTTTTCAGACAATGAAACGGGTGATTTTCCCCCAGGCCATCAGAGTGATTATTCCTCCGGTTTCCAATGAGTTTATTGCCATGATTAAGGATTCCTCATTAGTATCTTTAATGGGGGTATGGGAACTCAGCTACAGGGCAATAAAAGTGGGCAGACGACATTTTCAATCTCTTGAAATGCTGATTATGGTGGCATTGATTTATTGGGCGATGTGTATCCTGTTACAATATTTTCAGGAAAAGATTGAAAAGCATATGGCTCGTGGCGACAGGGGGATATAATGGGAAAAAAAACGAATCCAATGGTAAAAGCCACTAATATTCATAAGGTGTTTGGTAAAGGTCTCCATGTCCTGAGTGGCGTTGATATTGAAGTTAATAAAGGTGAAACTGTTGTTATTCTGGGTGCATCGGGATCCGGGAAAAGCACATTTTTGCGGTGCATTAACTTTCTGGAAGAACCGACAGCCGGGACAATTGAAGTGGACAATATTGTAATAAATGCCGGAGAGAGAGGCAAACAGCGGACAGAACATATTCTGGGCATTCGAAAAAAAACCGGTATGTGTTTTCAGGCATTTAATCTGTTTCCTCATATGACTGCTTTGGAAAATATTATTGAAGGGCCGATTACCGTGTTTGGCCAGGAAAAAAAAGAGGCAATCCGTTATGCTGAAGAACTGCTTGACTGGGTAGGTCTTACGGAAAAAAGAGATGAATACCCGTCCCGTCTTTCCGGAGGCCAGCAGCAGCGAGTGGCTATTGCCCGAAGCCTGGCAAAAAAACCCAAAGTTATGTTGTTTGATGAACCGACATCTGCGCTGGACCCTGAACTTGTTGGAGAGGTGGTAGATGTAATGGAACGGTTAGCCGAAGAAGGAATGACCATTATTGCAGTGACCCATGAGTTACATTTTGCTCGTGATGTAGCAGACCGGGTCATGATTATGGACGGCGGAAACTGGGTTGAAGAAGGGACGCCTGAAAAGATTTTTAATAACCCTGATCACGAGCGCACCAGACAGTTCCTGGCGCATATCCTGTAAGTATTTTGTACAAGAGGTTCAAATGGCAGAAAATTTAGAAGATTTGGCCTATAAAAAAATTAAAACGGCGATTAGCAAGGGCTACATTAAAAAAGGCGCTCAGCTTAAGGAAATCTTATTATCCAGAGAACTGAATATCAGCCGTGCCACCGTTAAAGGTGCTTTCAAGCGACTTGTCCATGAAGGTCTTGCCGAATATAAATTGAATAAAGGTGTATCGGTAGTCAACCCGTCTCTGGAGAAGATTGAGGAAACATTCCAGGTTAGAGCTCATCTGGAAATGATGTCAACCTCATTGGCGGCAGGCAAAATTACATCAAAAGACTTTAAAGCGCTTTACAGATTAATCAGGGAAGAGGATATAATTTTTAAGGCCGGAGAAGTGGAAAAGTATTATGAAATCAATACAAAATTTCACCTTAAAATAGCAGAAAAATCAGGTAATCAGGTGCTTTATGATTATGTAAAAGAGATTATACAGAAGACGACTATTTATCTCGTTCTTTTTGACCCGTTTTATCAAACACTGACAACGAAAAATATTTCTCCGGCGGAACATAGGAAAATTGTCAGGTACCTGGAAAACAATGACGCGGAAAATGCAGGCTTAGAAATGAAAAAACATCTGGGAAGCAGTATGGGAGGAATTAACATAGAAAGTCTCCTTCCGGATGATTATATAACAGTGTAAAGGAGATGGAAAATGAATAAAAAGCTAATCAGCTCAGTATTGCAGTCTGATATCAAAACACCGGCATATATATATGATGAGCAGGGCATTCTTGACCGGGTTTCATACATTAAAGAATTACTTTCCCCTACAAATTGCCGGCTGTATTATCCATTGAAAACAAATTCACTGGGTGAAATGTTAAAGACATTGAGCAATCACGTGGATGGCTTTTCCGCTTCTTCACTTTTTGAAGCACAATTAGCAAAAGAGATTCATGAAAAGGTACATATTACTTCTCCGGGGCTCCGAAGAGATGAAATAAGTGATGTTTCTTCAGTGTGCCACTCCATCTCGTTTAACTCCCTTTCTCAGTATGAACACCTGAAGGATCGGGTAAACCCGGAAGCCTCATGTGGGTTAAGAATCAATACCCGGATTAGCTTTGTAAAAGATGACAGATATAATCCTTGCAGAAAGAACTCAAGGTTAGGGACGCCGATAACGGACATTCTTTCCGGAAAAGCTATTGTGCCTGATGAAATTGAAGGTCTGCATTTTCATACAAACAGCGAAGACTCTGATTTCAGCCATCTGAAAATGACGGTAGATGAAATTGACAGATCTCTACCGGATCTTCTGGGTCGGATGAAATGGCTGAATGTCGGCGGTGGATACATGTTTGAAGGTGAAATAGATGCAGGACCACTGGTGGAAGCATTCAAACTTTTGGAGGGTAAATACGGTTTGCAGGTTGTTTTTGAGCCTGGCGCCGGTGTGGTTAATAGTGAAGGATATATGGTTTCATCTGTTTTGGATATCATGGAAGTTGATGATCTGAAAATCGCCATATTAGATACCACGGTTAACCATATGGAAATGATTCTGGTTTATAATCGCATTCCTGACCTTTACGGTACGGTCTCCGGTAAAGGACATACATACATGCTGGGCGGGTCAACTTGCCTGGCCGGAGATCTTCTGGGCACCCACAGTTTTGAAAAACCGCTTCAGGTTGGCGATAAAATTATATTTCTTGAAATGGGTGCGTATACGCTGGTAACCACTCATCATTTTAATGGCGTTAACCTGCCCTCGCTCTATAAATATTCAGATGATGAGATCGCATTGTTGAAACATTTCGAGTATCCGTATTTCAGAGATAAGTGGGTTTGAAAAAGTGGTGGAGAAATGGGCGCTGACGGCTTTTTGCCAGGTGTCAGAGGCAAAAAACCATGGGATCAACAGCATTTATATATTTTATAAAACAATATGAATATTGAGATTAAAGAGACAAAAGAGATACCGGAGAATCAACTTCTTGAACTATACAGGCTCAATGAATGGTCATCGGCAGAGAAACCTGAATTACTCTGTAAAGCATTAACAAATTCACATACGCTTATTTCGGCATGGATAGATGAAAAAATGGTAGGAATTGCCAACGCCATATCTGATGGATATCTGGTCGTCTACTACCCCCATATGCTGGTTCATCCTGATTATCAGGGACAAGGCGTCGGTAGTAAGATGATGGAAGCGATGCAGAGGAAATATGGCAAATATCACCAGCAGATGTTGACCGCAGATATCGAAGCAACCGGCTTCTATAAGAAATGTGGATTCGAAAGGGCTGGGAAAACTGAATCCATGTGGATATATAAAGGAAGTGACCACTGATATTAAAGGCTGCTCCTGAAAAATTAAATCGTATAGCCAAACGACTCATTGGGGGGCTGTTCAGGCGTTATATTTTCTCTGAATATATTGGCAGTTTATAGGTCGTTTCTGTTTTGTCTTCAGGGGTCGGTCCATGATCCAACTCTTCCCAAGCACCGATATAGCCGATAACTTCACCATTATTATCCCTTACGCAACCTGATCTTGATCTCCATCGTTCACCCTTTAGAGACCAAACACCCCAATCACCATTGCTTTTTTCCATAGCTTCTGTGAAGTTACGGAGGTGGTGCCATTTGCTTAAATGAGTTCCAACAACATCAAAACCTGTTTTAATCTCCTGGAAACCTAACAGGTTTCCGAGGGCTTTGAGATCCTCGGCGGCACGAGGGTTGATATAAACAATGATTCCCTCTTTATCACAAAAACAAATACTGAGATTGATTTGATCAAGAAGGGGTTTGGCAACATCAATTATTCCAAGATAATCTTTTTCATTCATATCAAGCACTCCCTTATAAAAATAGATTGTATCAAATCAAAGTTCATTTATTGCTGATATGTTATAATACACGTTATGTTTGTCAAGTATCTAAAAAGTATCGAAAAAGTAAATCATTTAAGTGTTTGCCGGATGATTGAAATTAAGAAAATATAAATTTAGCACCTAAAATACAGATATAATTGATTTAAAATCGATTTTGTGTAAAATATCTAAAAATCAATTTCCTGTTGTTGTGGAACAAAACCGCACATGCACAAAAATAAGCGGCGTTGCGATGTGCATTCCAAAGATTATTTCATGGAGGACTAAAAGGTGAAAAAAATTATACAAAAATTGCTTGAGCCTTCAGATGTTCAGATTAATGGGGACAGGCCCTGGGATATTCAGGTACACGACCCTCAATTTTTTGAAAGGGTTTTGTCAGGAGGTTCTCTTGCGCTGGGGGAAAGCTATATGGATGGCTGGTGGGATTGTGAAGCCCTTGATCAATTTTTTGAAAAAATTCTGGAAAATCGATTAGACAAAAAAGTAAAAAAACATGCTAAAAAACTCCTGTATGTTATACTAAAGGCAAAGATAATAAATGCCCAAAACGGATCAAAAGCATACGTTATTGGTAAACGTCATTATGATATCGGCAATAACCTTTTTTCTCTTATGTTGGACAAAGGGCTGAATTATTCTTGTGGTTTTTGGGAAAATGCAAAAACACTCGAAAGCGCACAGGAAGCAAAATTGGATCTGGTTTGCCGAAAAATGGGATTAAAACCCGGCATGAAGGTGTTGGATGTTGGTTGTGGCTGGGGTGGTTTTGCAAAATATGCAGCTGAAAAATATGGCGCAAATGTACATGGTGTAACGGTGTCCCGGGAGCAGGTGAAATTTGCAAAAAAAATCTGCCTGGGGCTTGATGTTAAAATTGAACTGAAAGATTATCGGGAGTTAAAAGAAAAATTTGACCGAATTATTTCGATAGGCATGTTCGAACATGTGGGATACAAAAACTACAAGACTTATATGAAAGTTATCCACCGATGTTTAAAGCCGGATGGGCTCTTTTTGCTTCATACGATAGCGGGGAATACTTCTGTAAATTCAGTAGATCCATGGATTCATAAATATATTTTCCCAAATTCGATGCTGCCGTCTGCAAAACAAATCACCGCGGCAGCCGAGAAATTATTTATGCTTGAGGATTGGCACAGCTTTGGGCAATATTATGATAAAACACTGATGGCCTGGTATAACAATTTTAAATTAAAATGGTCTGAACTCAAAGATACATATGATGAAAGATTTTACCGAATGTGGACCTATTACCTTCTTTCATGTGCGGGCAGTTTCAGATCAAGACGAAATCAGTTGTGGCAAATTGTGTTTTCAAAAAAAGGGATAAAAGGGGGTTATCGCTATAGGGAGCAATTCACCGCTTGATCAATAAATGGGACTCTAATTTAAAATACCGGTGCAAAGCGGCGCTTCAACTTTAGGTGCCTTAGTTCGCTTTATGTTTAATGGCCTGAAACCCAAAGCGCCTTTCAGGGGCATTTAAAATTCCGTTTCTCCGGGCCAGGATTCTTAATCATTATGATCCTGCTGAAACCATTATAATCCCCGACAACGCCATAATAACACCAAAAATCTGATTAAGGGTTAACCGTTCATGCAGTAACATACTTGCAAGGACAATTGGGACAATCGGATAAAGAGAAGATAAAACTGAGACAATACTGATCATACCCATCGTTGAAGCAACCGAAAAGGCTACTGTGCTTAAAGCGTTAAATACGCCAATGATCGCCAGCACAGGCAAATCGGCCCTATTAAATTTGTAGATCGGTTTATTTATAAGAAAAACGACGGTTAACAGAAGCGCAATGGTTAAGCGTTCCACCATGGATGTCCAGTACGGGTCGGAATTACTGGCCGCATCAAGGAAAATATACATCAGGCCAAGTCCCAATGCTGCGACAAAGGCATACCCGATACCGGTTTTTTTTTGCTTTGATTTGTCTGTCCGGGTATTTTTTTCTCTAAGCAGAATAATGCTGGCAAGAGCAAGGATAATCCCGATCGTCTGCATGGTGCTTAAACGGTTGCCCAGAGCCAAATCAAAAATAACCGGAAGAATAGCACACATAGAGGCAATGAGAGAAACAACTCCAATTGGGCCAATGGCCATACCCCGATATAGGGCGGCAAGGCCTAACATACCAAAAAAGCCGGCAAGAGAGCCAAATAAAATCGTATGTGGTGTCGGTCCTGCTGACAGATTGGATATCAGGAACGGGATAACCGCAAAAAGTCCGATAATCTGGGGAATTGTGAGTACAACGATGAGCGGCAGCTTACGGCTCTTAAGCGCACCAAAATAGTCTGCAAACCCCCAGCCCAGACAAGCCATTAATGATAAAAGAACAGCAGTCATTATTAAGTGCCTATGGAAACCATTATTATTCCTGTTAACGCGACAATAACGCCAATAATCTGAATCCGTGTTAGTTTTTCTTTAAGCATTATACCTGCCAGAAGAATAGGTATAATGGGATAAAGCGATACAATGACAGAAATAATACTGATCATACCCAGTGTGCTGGCAACTGCAAAAGCAACAATGGCGACCGCATCAAGGGAGCCGACTGCAAAAAGCGCCATAAAATCCGAGCGTTTGAAGTTGAATCCGGGCTTTGTAAGGCTAAAGGCAATTGTCAGCCAGAAGATTACGATGATGCGATCGAAAAAAGTGGCCCAGTAAGGGTCAGCGTTGCTGGCCGTATCCAGCGCAATCAAAAAAAGTCCTGACGAAAAGGCTGCACCAAAACCGAAAAGAATACCGGTTGCCTTACGCTTTTCCTTTCCGGAGGAATTGTTTTTTTCCGTCAGGAAAAAAATACCGCCAAGTGCGCAGACAATACCTGCAATCTGAAGCGTGCTTAAACGGTTTCCTGTCAGCAGGTCAAAAATAATCGGTAAGATAACGCCCATGGATGCAATGAGAGAAACGATACCGATTGGCCCGATGGCCATGCCGCGATATAAGCAGACCAGACCTGTTAAACCGAGGCTGCCGGCTATCATCCCGTAAATAATGGTTTCTGAAGTTGGTCCGCCGGACAGATTTAACAAGAGTGCCGGAACAATAACGACTAATCCAATCGTCTGGGTAACTAGTAATACGGTAATCAGAGGGATGGTTCTGCTTTTAAGCCCGCCCAGAAAGTCAGCGATGCCCCATCCTATACATCCTAAAAATGCAAGTGCAATAGAAATCATAATTAAAACCGGTTCATAAACTCCAAGTACCGCCTGTAAAACGTATGTCCAACCTTCCGGAAAGGCTCAGGCGGTATGCGTGGCGGTATCGTATTTGTTAAGAAAAATCGTGTCAAATCGGTATCCTGTTTTGTGTATAGCCGGCTGATTGTTTTACCGGCGACCTGCGCCCAGGTGACGCCATCACCGGAATAACCAACACCGTAGTAAATATTTTTATGGTCACCCATGACGCCGAACGCAGGTTCATGATCAAGGGTTATACCAAGAGTGCCGCCCCAGCGGTGTGTAATTTTGACACCTTCCAGTTGAGGCCAGATCTTTAAAAGCCGTTTTTCCAGGGCTGATATGAGTTTTTTTTCGTTACCGGAACTTAACCGGTTACCAAAAAAATATGAGGAGCCTTCACCGCCGAATACAATTCGATTGTCAGATGAGAGCCGATAGTAGTTAAAGTTTACACGGGTATCGGCCAGAGAGTGGCGCTCTTCCCAGCCAAGACTGCCCATCTGTTCTTTGCTGAGCGGTTCGGTGGCAATAACATAATTGGTTAGCGGGAAAACACCGTTTTTAAAAAGCCCTGTTTTTGCACCATATCCATTTGTTGCAATGACAACAGCATCCGCATCGATTTCGCCAAATTCAGTATAAATTTTTAAAATCTTGCCCGGTTCGACAGAAGTAATCCTTGTGGATTCATAAATTTCTACGTTTAATGATTCCACTATCGATTTAAGGCCAAGGCAAAGTTTTGCCGGGTCAAGAACTGATGAAGTCCTGCTTTCAAGGGCGCCATGGAAGAGATTTGTACTTAGTGTTTGTTTTACAAAATCTCGGTCATGAACTTTCGTTTCGATGCCAATTTTATCCATTATCCTTTTTGTTTTGACAAAATGCTTCATATGGGCAGGTATTTCAGCCAGTTCCAGTGATTTTGTCTCTTCGAGGTCACAATTTAAATCGTCATTTTTCATCATTGAGCGAATAATCTCAATCCCTTGTGCGGAGAACGTGGCATACTCTTTTGCGGCCTCAAGGCCATAACTTTCAAATATTCCCTGAACATGATTGAGGGGATAGATAGCTGCAAATCCACCATTTCTGCCACTGGCACCGTATCCGCATTGACCGGCTTCAATAATAATTATTTTTTTTGAGGGTTCTGCCTTTGCCAGATGATAAGCCGAAGCAAGGCCTGTTAAGCCGCCGCCGATAATAGCGATGTCTGCCCTGGATTTTCTCTCAAGTAAGGGCGGGTTGGGCTTCTGCTCATGCAACCCTGATGTTTCAAACCAGAGATTGTTGACATAAAATTCTGAAGTCCATGGCGGCATGGCCGGTTCTTTAGAAATAATGCAATTTTTTACTGCGGAAGAATCAGATGCCAACTTTCTTTTGATATATGTGCCCATATTATCTCCTTAAAAAATTGATTACCATTTCTGAGTGTTGTTTGCCCATTTCTTTCAGTGATACTGTATTCTGGTCGATAAACCAGAGGCTCAGAATGCCGTATGCACTCCCCAAAATCATATCAATGGTGCTCTCCTGTATGTTGTCTTTAAACTCACCAGACTCAATACCTCTTTTAATAATATTTCCGATAAATGCTTTGTCCTGATCATGATATTTTAAAATGACGATAATATTTTCAGGGTCAATTTTGGTTGATGCCCTGAATTCATGAAAAATTTTGGCCCAGGCTATATTAAATGCATCCAGCTCAATAAGGCTATTGATAAAGGCTTTTAGTTGGTCTTCGGCGGTATCATAGTCTGATATCATTTTGTCGAAATCGATTTTGTATGCCGCTATTGTATAATCCATACTTTCCCGGATCATCTGATCCTTGTTCTTAAAATAATGGTGAAGCATGCCCAGGCTGCAGTCAGCTGCCTTGGCAATCTCCCGGGTGGTTGCTTTGGAAAAACCCTTTTCAGCCACTACATTAATAAAAGCGAGAATGATCTCTTCTTTCCTGATTTCAGCGATGCTTTTCCTTTCGATTTTAGCCATAATCAGTCCTGGTTTAGTCAGATGCCCAAAATATTGATCATATGACCAATATCTTAAAGTAAAAATCTTTTGTCAAGAAATAGTTGTAATAAATATATGGAAACGTTTTGAAAGGTGAGGGTGTTTTGACAGCCTGAGCTATGGGTGGCTCAGGCCAATTTTCAGTTACATTCGATGGATCGGCAAAGACCAGTCATATTTTTCAATAATCAGTTCTGTATAGAGCGATTTTTCGACTTCGACAATACCGTCAATTTGCTGAATTTTACTATAGAGCTTGCTGAAGGCATCCGTATCATCAACATAATATTCAAGCTCAAAATCCTGCTTGCCTATGGTTTGAACCATAAACCAGATCTCATTAATTTTCTTGAGCTCATTTTTTACGTGTTCCAGCTTTTTGAAATCCGCATGAATGGACATGCTGCCGGCTATGCCGCCTGCGCCTAAGCCCGTACCCATGGCGACAATGGTTATAGTTTTATCCTTTATCAGGCGTTGAAGCCGTTTACGAACAGTCGCTTCATTCAGGCCGAGCTTTTTGGCAATCTCGGTATTGGGGGTTCTACCGTCCTTCTGGAGTATTTTGATGATTTCCGTATCTGTTTTATCAATTTTTTTAGTCATATATAAAAATCCTTTAGATTATCCGATATTCGGATGATTAACACTAATATATGGATTAGGCAAGGGTAAATATTTAAAATAATAATAAAGAATCCTATAATCGGAATCATAAAATCCTAATATCGGATAAAAAACTTGACAAATTAATTTCATTAGGGCAATTATAATTTATTTTCGGATCTGACGGGAGGTGGAATTTTTTTTGTATAAACTTATAATTTCGAATAACTGACAGAAAAATATAACAGGTTAATAATTTTTAAATAATATAGAAAGACCGGTAACAGATCTTTCGGGGAGATATCATGAAAAAGGTATTGATAATGGGTGTCGGCGCACAGGGGAGCACAGTCGCCAAACGTCTTAATGAAGAAGAAAATGTAGCAGAAATTATATGTGCGGACTATGATCTGAAGGCTGCTGAAAATGTTGGCAAATCACTGAGCAAAGGGAAAGCCGTCCAGGTAAATGCAAGAGATATTCAGGATATTGTAAGGGTTGCCGAAGGCGTTGACATCATTGTTAACGGCCTGCCGATTGAATATAATCTGAATGTAATGGAAGCCGCTCTTCAGGTGGGTGCCAATTACCAGGATCTTTGCATGACGGTTCTTGAAGGCAAGGGTTCAATAGAATCCACAGAATATATTTTCACCGAGATGCATAAAAAGTTTAAGGAAAAGGGTGTTCTGGCGCTGACCAATACCGGTTCTGCACCGGGCCTTGCTAATGTCATGTCGAGGGAAGCTGTTGATAAGTTGGATTCATGTGACCGAATTGAAATTAATGTTTACGAAGGTGTCTGGTCAAAAAAGTTTGTACCATTCTGGTGGGCACCGGTTGTTGCTTTTGAGGATATGGGCGAGAATCCGACCCGTTTTGAAAATGGCAAACTTGTTAAGACTACACCATTTGCAAATCCGATTATGATGAAATTTCCTGGTATTGATAAGGAAATTCGGATGGTTGACCATTCCCACGAAGAGCCGATTACGATGGGTATCAATGCAAACAAATGCATGAAGGGTGTTAAGGATATTATTTTCAGGTATGGCGGGCCCCATGTTGAACTTTCAGAATCACTTTATAATATGGGTTTTCTTTCAAAAAAAGAGAGGGAGTTCAATGGCATGAAATATATTCCATTTAATCTGGTTATTGATCATGCACCTCCGGCACCAAAATATGAAGATGAAATTCAGGAGATTATCGACGGTGGCCTTATCTCGGAAGAAGGCGCCTTTCAGGTACTCGTTGAAGGTAAAAAGGATGGGAAGCCGGTTATGATTACATGTTATGCCAATGCACCAGGCCTTATCGAGGCCTTTGAAAAATCCGGTCTGAGCCACGAGTCTTACCTGACCGGCCAGTGTGCATACATTTTTACAAAGATGCTGGTTAATGACGTTATAAAACAAACCGGCGCCATTGCTCCTGAGGTTCTGAATGCTGATGAGAGAAAATTCTTTTTTGATGAAGCTGCAAAACTGGATATTACAATAGATGAAACGATTGAATATATAAATTAATTTTAAATATCGGGTATTAGTTTGGGGTGGGGTAATGAAGGGGTCGCTGTCTGTATGGGTAGCGGCCTTTTCTTTTCGCTATCGATAACAATTTTGGGGAACCCCAAAAAGTATAAAAACAGCAAACCTCTATGGACCCGTCTGAGATAGATAACCGTGTTCAAGGTGTCCACTAACTTCTTGACAAGATTCAACTGAACACATAGCTTAACCAATAAGATATTAACAGCCCAAATATTAAAAATTTATAATAATACTTGGATTCAAGTAATAAGTGCAACACACTTGTTAGTGAAAAGATGAGCTAACTGCGGTATACTAAGCGTATTTTTTTCACGACCAAGCAAAAGGAGCGCTTATGGGTTGAATTCAAGGTATTTAAAGTCCACGCAAACAGAACATTATATTGATACAACGCTCGGAATAACAACCATTTCGACTTCGCCCGTTTTTCTCCTGTTCTTCAACAGTGTGTGCATAGCCAAATTGTTATCAGCCATGATGAAATAATGCTGAATTAAGTGCATTTATATTAATATGTATTACTGCCCCCCAACACCTAATCCTTGAGCCCGCAAAGGAGGCATCCAATGAAAAGAAGAAAACTGCTTGTTTTAGCTCCGATTCCATTTTTTGCTATATTTATTTCAGGACAGAGTAACCAGTACACTGCAGAAAGATAGCTCAATGTCGTCTGGCTTGCAGATGAGGTCCTTAATTCACTTATTGCCGGTGAAGCATGGCAGTATACGAATGTGATTGTACCATGAAGCAACAGAAATAAAAAAACTGTTAATAGCGGATTTAAGATGATAATAAATACACAAAACATTACGGAATAGATATTCATATTATAAAAAGTTGCTCTTATGAAAAAGTTTGACCAGACGATTAAAAATAATGACTTTAAGGCAGCAGAAAAATCTTTTCTTAAGGATGCCGAAAAGCTTTTAAAACAAGGGGAACTTGGAATTATCCGTCAGTCACTGGAATCTCTTTCCGATAAAATTCGTCAAAACTCGTCTGAACTGTCATTTTATTACAATATCTCCATTCACCTCATCTATCCTCATAAGGTAAGAAATACACTCTTTGAATTAATCGGCTATTTTACTCAGAAAAAAGAATTCAATCGTGTCGCCTCTATCTATTCGACACTGTTGATTAATTTTATGTACTACGAGGAGACAAAAAATCGCCTGCTTACACTTGTTGAACAGGCGCGCATGTTTACTGAAGATACAAAAGTCAAACTAAGTGCATACAACCGGAAAATTCTTGAAAGCCGGATACAGTTGGCAAAAGGCTGGGTTTTTCTGGAGTATGATCGGGTTTTCGAAAATATGATGCTGGCAGAGGAAAATGCCCTGAAGCTCAAGGATGATGCAGCGCTCTTTTTCTCACGGCTTTCTCTTGTAAGGCTTTATACTGAGCGGGGACGGTTCAGCAAAGCGCTTGAACAGTTGGAAAAGACTGAACGCCTTATTAATAAAAATGAAAGAAATAGTATCTTTGAACCTTTTTTGAGAGCACACAAGGCAGATGTCTATCTGTTTATGCGAATGGTCCCGGAGGCTGTTGAAGAGGTTGAAAAGGGTCTTGCTGCCTTACCGGAAGGATCGTCATTTTATTATCATATTATCGGGATTCAGTTTTACTGTTATATGAATCAGGAAAATTTGAAAAAATGTGATCAGCTTGTTGAACAGATTGTTGATGAATATCCGGATCCAGATGCCGATTTCCGGATATACTTTCTGTATTTTGGCCAGATGCTTCTGGCATATCTTCACAAGGACCAGGAGAAATGTGAATATTTTTGCAGAAGGCTTGATCAGAAAGAAAATAGAAAATATTTTTTATATGATTATACGTTGAGTCATCTGGAATTTGCAGAAATTAACATGTTTGCAGGGAACTTCCAGACAACTTTTTCAACCCTGGATCAATTGATTAATGAGCTGAATGTTAATGTATTTCCGCTCTCTGTTGCTACCGCTTATGCGTTGATGGGTATTTTGCATCACAGGAAAAAAGATGAAAAAACTGCAGCCGGATATTTCAGCCTGATGGAAAAGGTGTTGATTGAAAATGAAGTTGAAGGGCTGGAAATTGCTAATAATGAAGTGCTTAAAGAGATTGTTGATTTATCAAATTGCAAAAAACTACGGTATTTGCTGAAACATCGTCTGGAAGGGATGAATTTACCTGATCTGTCGACAGAGGTTTATCGTACCCCAAAAAGCAGTGTCGAGATCCAGGCATTTGGTGATTTTAAAATCTTTGTTGATGGCAAGCAGATACCTGTTTCTGTTTTTGACCGTCAGAAAAAACTTGCTCAAATTCTTAAACAGCTGATTATTTACCGGGATCAGGGTTTACCAAAAGAGATCATAATGGATACTTACTGGGAGGGTTATAATCTTAAATCTGCCCAGGATAATTTAAACAGCCTATTGTATCGGCTGCGAAAACTGTTTGGGGCCGGCCATATTTTTTTCTCTTCGGAATCAGATAATATCCGTCTTTTAAAAGAAAAATGTTGGATTGATATTGACGATTTTGAAAAATATTATCGTCAGGGGAAAAAGTTTTTTCAAAAAGGTGATTATCCTGAAGCCCTCAAAAACTTTGAGCCGGCAATAGCGCTTTATAAAGACGACTTTATGATCAATGATCTGTATGACGATATGATTATTAATACGCGTGAAGCCTTGAAAAAGAAACTGATTCAGATGCTGTTTCAATCAACCCGTCTTTTACTGGATGATGGCGATTATCAAAAAGCCCATCACTTTTCTCAAAAGTTGATATCATATGACTCTTATTGTGAGCCGGCATACCGATTGCTGATGACTGCGGCAGCAATTTCAGGCAATCGGAGCGAATTGCCAAGGATATATACAAAATTGCGTGACCACTTGCAGCAGGGCCTTGGTGTTGAACCTGAAACGAGAACACAAGTGTTGATGGAGAAGCTTATCCAGGGTGTTATCCCATCCAGTCAACTTTGGGAAAAAGAAACCCTTTTATAAGATAGCCGTCCGGTTTTAAAGCTGTAAATATCCTCTCTGCATATCCAATCCAAAATATCAGTTAAATATCAGTCTGATCTCATGGAGATCTGCGACCTGCATGTAAAATATTTAAAATATGGTGATTTCAGGTGTGGATATGGCTTTTTCATATAAGCAAAATTAAAAAGTAAATGCGGGATTTGTACAGCCTTTTGCAGAATATTAAAAATAACACCATATTTGCATCTTGTCCGGATCTGCTTCTCCTCTCATTATCCCCTATCCGAGGATGAATTGTTACCCTAAACAATATCTCGAAGTGAAGCAGATTCGGACATTTTAAACCGGATTAAATAAGGGAGATAAAAATGAACAAAAAATTTAAAAAGTTTTATGCAGGGTTATCTGCACTGGCAATTGTGATGCTGATTTCAACATCAGGTTTTGCAGGTGGACAGCTGAGGGTAGGATGGTATTCAGCCGAAATGCTGGATTCATTAAATTGCAGCAGTTCATGGCAGTATGAAACCCAGGGATGTATGTTCTGGCAGGTTGTGTATGACCAATTATGGATGCTGGATTCAGCGCCGGCGTATAATCTGAAACCTTGGGCGGTTGAAAGTTTTGAAACAGAAGACCGTATCAAATGGCGATTCAGGCTTCGTGAGGGTATGACCTTTCATGATGGTAAGCCTGTGACTGCAGATGATCTGGCTTTTACAATGACATATCTGCCGATCAGTGAACCGACCTATAGCTACAACGATTCACAAACTGTTGAAGATTCAATTGTGATAATTGATGACCGTACTGTTGAGTTTGAGTTAAAGCAGAAACTGGGCGATAAATATGTACCCTTTAATTATTATCCGATTCTGCCGAAGTCTCTCTGGAAAAGATACAAATTTAAATTGGGTGAATACAGCAACAAAAAGGCCATTGGCTCCGGTCCATTCAAACTGAAGGAATTCAGTTCCGGCAAATATATCGTATTTGAAAAATTTGAAGAACACTGGGATAAATCACCACGTGTTGATCAGATCGTATTCAAATCCTATGGCGGTAATGATGCCATGAATATGGCGCTCAGACATGGTGAAATTGATATGCTGGGTTACACATCCGCTTCTCCAATAGTAAAAAAATACTATGAGAAAGATCCAAATATTGATGTGTTGGTTAACCCGGGCATTTCCCTGATTTGGCTGACATACAACCTGCACCCGACCGGTCCGATTCAGGATCTTAGAGTCAGGAAGGCCATCGCGCATGCGATTAATAAAGATCGTATTGTAAAGATGGTTTACCATGGATTTGCAAAAGTACACGACAGCTTTGTTTATCCTGAGCTTGAACATTACAATCCCGATTTGCCTAAATACAATTATGACGTCGAACTAGCCGGTAAAATGCTGAAAGAGGCAGGGTATAAAGATACGGATGGCGACGGATTAAGGGAAGATCCGGCAACGGGCGAAAAGATCAGGCTTAAACTGCTCATTGCATCGGAAATGGTTGAGCTGGTTAAAACGGGGACATTGATGCGAGAGATGCTCAAGGATATCGGTATCGACATCGAGCTTAATGTTGTCGATCAGGATACCTATTATGACCTATATTACTATCCCGCAGGCAATAGTTTCGACCTGGCTTTTGGTTTTGAAGAGCCGGGCCCTTATGCCGGATGGGTCTGGGAATTTATGAGAAGTATCGATGGTGGTGGTGCCGGATGGAATACGGCATTTTACAACAATCCGGAACTGGATAAGGTTATCGATGGTTTTAGCGCTGAAGATGATATGGAAAAGCGTAAAGAATTGAGCTGGAAGCTTCAGAAGACCATGGCTGAAGATTTGCCGCATTATGTACTCTTTCGACCGGACCACATTGCACCGGTTCGAACAGACAAGCTGGATGGTTATGTTTCTACTATGGGCGGTGTATCCAATTGGATTAATCCGAATACATATTATTTTGTCCATGAAAAATAAAAACTTGTAGAATATTTGAGGTAAGGCACATCACTTCTCTTAAGAGTCGGTGATGTGTCTTTTTTATGATTTGCAAACATTGCTGTTTTAATATAACAATGTTTAGTTATATGATGATAACTATTTAAATAATTATTTGATTCAATCAGGAAAGTGTTAGAATTTGTCAATTGTAACTCAGGAGGCGTAATGTCAAGTAAGGAAATTTTCTCAGGCCCTGCAGACCTGGTTTTCAAAAATGGCAAGGTTTATACCGTTGATAAAAACACACCCATTGCAGAGGCAATCGCGGTAAAGGACAAACGAATTATTTTTGTCGGCTGCAACGAAGATGCAGGTGCCCTGGCAGGCAAAGATACTGAAGTCATAGATCTGGAAGGAAAGCTTCTGCTGCCTGCTTTTGTTGACAGCCATATGCATCCGGCCATGTGTGCCATTCTGCTTCTGGCCAATGTGGATTTAACAGATGTGTTTACCCATGAAGATTCACTGGTCAAAATAAAGACGTTTGCTGCTGACCACCCGGAATTGCAAGCCATAAAGGGTGCCGGTTTTTTAAGATCAATATATGATGAAATCGGTCCCAGAAAAGAGGATCTTGATGAAATCGATTCGGAACGGATCATTGCGATATGGTCCGGAGACTTTCATTCCCTCTGGGTAAATTCAAAAGCACTTGAGATGGCCGGTATCACAAAAGATACACCCAATCCGCAAAACGGTATCATTGTGAAGGACCCTGAAACCGGAGATCCTACCGGCCTGCTGCAGGAACCCGGCGCTATGTCGCTTGTAGATAAACTGCTGCCTGAAAATACAATTGAACAGTATAAAACGGCACTGCTCAAGCTTCAGAAAAAGTTTAATATGGTTGGCTTGACAACCTGTCATGATGCATGGGTCCCGACAGATTCACCTGCCTATTATCAGGCTTATAACGAGCTGGCAGAAGAGGGCCTGCTGACAATTCGATACAGGGGATCATGGTATGTGGACTCAGAAAAAGATTATCATGAGCAGATAGAAAAAGGACTTGAGTTGTCCAGACAGTTTAAGTCAGATTACTGGCAGATCCATTCGTTTAAATTTTTTGTCGATCAGGTTGTTGAAGAAGAAACCGCCTTTCTGCTGGAGCCATATTCTCACAGGGAAGACAATTTTTATGGTTTAAAAGTCTGGGATGATGAAACGTTGAAAAAAGCATTTACGGTAGTTGATGCCGAAGGTTTTCAGATTCATATCCATCAGATTGGTGATGGTGCAGCAAAATATGCACTGGATGCACTTGAATGTGCAGTGGCTGCTAATGGCAACAGAGATGCACGCCATTCGTTTGCACATATTCAGCTGATTCAGCCGGAAGATGTGAAAAGAATGAAAACCCTGAATATAAATGCGATTATTGCTCCCTATTGGGCTGTTGTTGAAGATTATTACTGGAGCCTTGATTCCGAATACCTTGGATGGGCCCGGGTAAATAACCAGTATCCGATGCAAAGCCTTTTTGATGCCGGTTTAAATGTAGCCATTCATAGTGATTATGGCGTATCTGAGCCGGATTTAATGAATGCCTTTTATAAAGGTATTAAGCGATGCCTTCCTGAAAATGAGTTTAAGAAAATACAGGCGGACTATCCGGATTATGTTCGCATTACAGATCCTGATGTTAAGCTGAACGACAATACCCAAATGGGTGTACTGCCGCCCAAAAGAGAAATGTCTAATATTGAAGAGCTGGTCGAGGCCGCCACCATAAATGGCGCCTATGCCAATTTCCTTGAAAAGGATCTGGGATCAATTGAGCAAGGTAAACTGGCCGACCTTGTTGTGCTGGACCGGAATATTTTTGATATTGATGTTGAGGAAATTCCTGAAACCAGGATAGTAATGACGTATTTTGAAGGTAGAAAAGTATATTCTGCTGTTATATAAAAGCTTAACTTCAAACAATAATTATTTTAATGCCGGTTAAGGGCCTATGGTTATTATGAAAAACAAATTTTCCTTGACAAATAAGTGCCGTTCATCCAATTATTAAACATTGTGTTAATAAAACACGGAACTCATCTGAGGTGACACCATGGCAGCTTCAATTTCGTTAAAGGAACAATCCTACTGGGTAACGCCCCATCCCATCACAACATCATATAAGAATAAAACGATTCCAACTCAGACAGATGTGTTGATTATCGGCAGCGGTTATACCGGTATGACGGCAGCATTGACGCTGCGCAAAGCAGGCGTGCATGTGACTGTTCTGGATCAGGGGCAAATCGGCTCAGAGGGAAGCGCGAAAAATGGTGGAATGGTACTGACCGGATTGAGCCGGGGTATGAGCAGTGTTTTTAAAAAATACGGCGCGGAAATGGCCCGCGATTTGTTTGCTGAATCCCTGGCCTCCATTGACAAAGTGGAATCGCTGATTCAGGAAGGTGACATTGATTGCCATTTTGAGCGGTGCGGGCACATGTATGTAGCCTTCAAACCGTCTCATTGTGATTACCTGAAACATGAGCAGGAATTTTTAGTAAAGCATCTGAATCATAAAACCCGGCTGATAACAAGGGAAAATCTCCAGGAGGAAATCGGATCGGACTTTTACCATGGCGGACTGGTTGACCCCCTCAGTGCCGGTGTCCATCCGGCGAAATATATAGCAGGTCTGGTCAGAATGGCTGATGAAGCCGGTGTGGAACTGCATGAAGACGTTAAAGCTGAAAAAATTGAAAAAACATATGGGAATTTTAAGGTAAAAACCTCACGCGGGACAATCATTGCAGACCGCGTTGCTGTCTGCACCAATGGTTATACCTCCGGCTTAACACCCTGGCAGCAGCGGCGAGTTGTTCCCATGGAAAGCTATATGATTGCTACAGAGGAATTACCCCCGGACCTGATCAGGAAACTGATTCCCAATAATCGCATGATATTTGACTCCAAGCGGCTGCTTTATTATTTCCGTCTTTCACCCGATCGAAAACGCGTACTTCTTGGCGGAAGACCGGAATTTTACTTTAAATCCCCCCTGGAAAAAGCATACAACCTGCAAAAGGGGCTCTACAAGGTTTTCCCGGAACTTGCAAAATATGCACTTGAATATGCATGGTACGGCAAGGTTGGTTTTACTGCCAATTTTTTTCCGATCATCGGTCGACGAAACGGAATAGATTATGCCATGGGGTTTTGTGGTCATGGTGTCGCCATGGCTACCTATTTTGGGTGCAAGCTGGCAGACAGTATATTGGGAAAAGGGCTTAATACAAGGTTTGGACAGGTAAGATCCCTGCCTATTCCTTTATATCAGGGCAACCCCTGGTTTGTACCTGTAATTCTCAAAATTTATAAATATATTGATAAGTATCAATAATTATATATTCAAGTAAACATTTAACTTGTCCGATCTGTTTTTCATTTTATTTTTTTCAAAAAAATCTGAATATTTCAAGATAAAACAGTACGAAACAGAGATGCAGACCGGATTTTTTTCTCACTTTTACGTGAAAGACTATGATCCGGCAGTAAACCACCCTGTTTTTGCACGGCTATGGTAGTTTTCATTTTTATAAATTAAAAAGGGGAAAGGAAAGGAAAGGAAAGAAAAAAATGAAAAAAAAGAAAGTCAGTATTATTGTGGGATGTTTGCTCGTTTTCATGTTGGTTTTTTCGTCGGCTACTTCTGCTGAAACAGTACTGCGGGTCGGCTGGCAGGTGGATGAAATGCTTAAATCTCTTGTTTGCAGCGAAAGCTGGCAGTATTCCACTATGGGGTGTGTTTTCTGGCCCATTGTATATGATCAGGCATGGTTGCTAGATAAACCACCGGGATATGGCTTTGTAATGCGGGCGGCGGAAAAGATTGAAACCGACGATAACATTCATTACCGGTATACGATTCGCGATAACATGACATTTCATGACGGTAAACCGGTTACCGCAAGGGATGTTGCTTTTACCTATGAAAATCTGCGTGAATCGGACCCGGTCTGGGATTATCCGGATACACATGCGGTCAAAGACAGTTTTGTAATTGTTGATGAAAGAACATTTGAATTTGAACTGGACCATACGCATGGCGGCAAATATCCGCCCTTTAACTGGCAGCCGATTTTGCCTGAACATATCTGGAGCCCCTATAAAAAGAATATGCTGGAGTATGCCAATGAGAAGGCCATCGGTTCGGGTCCGTTCAAGCTGGCTGAATTTAAACCGGGCCAGTATATTGTCATGGAAAAGCATGAAGGTTACTGGGACAAACGCCCACGTGTGGACAAGGTTGTTTTTAAATCATACGGTAGTATAGATGCGCAGAACATGGCGGTGAAACGGGGCGAGATTGATATGGATGGCTATACAGGTATCTCTCCGCTGGCCATGAAAAATTTTAAAGATGCAAAAGACGTTGAACTGATAGTCAACCCCGGTATTGCTCTGGACTGGCTGACGTTTAACATGTTTATGGAAGAACGCGGTGTGCATGAGCTAGTCGTTCGGCAGGCCATTGTCCATGCCATTGACAAACAGAGAATAATCAAACTGATTTTTAATAATCAGGCTACAGAACAGGATGGTTTCATCTATCCTGAACTTTCACACTATAACACGGAAATTCCGCAATATGCGTATGATGTGGCGCTCTCCAACAAGCTTCTGGATGATGCCGGTTTTGTAGATACGGACGGCGACGGCATCCGTAATTACAAGGGAGAGAACATGGAATATCGCCTGCTCGCATTCTCAACCAATATCGAGATTGTCAAGATGGGCCAGATGATTCGTGAGATGGTGAAGCCGATCGGGATTGATATCGTTGTCAATTCCGTTGATCTCGATACCTATTATGACATATATTATACACCTGCGGAGAAGCGGTTTGAAATGGCTTTCGGTGCAGAAGAGCCCGGTCCCTATGCCGACTGGATATGGGAATTCATGCGCAGCTATGACAACGGCGGTGAAGGCTGGAATACGTCCGGTTATAACAATGCGGAATTCGACAAAGTACTTGATGCATATACTACGGCAACATCTGTTGAAGAACGCAACGAACTTTCAAAGAAAATGCAGATGATCATGGCCACCGACCTGCCCTACTATGTGATCGTAAGGCCGAACGTGATCAACGCCGTCAGGATCGACAAACTGCAGGGTTACGTTTCAACCATGGGTGGTATCTCCAACTGGATTAACCCATGGACATTTTTTGAAGTGCACGCTAAATAATATTAACGGTTGACTTGTTTTCTTCAATAAGGATGGCCCAAGATCATAAAAAATGGTTTTGGGCCATCTCTTTTTCTGTTTTCAATATCATCTCTTCACACCCCCAATAATTTCATATCGAATATCTCTTGTGTGTATAACAAGAACAGTGCTATAGAAAAAAATTCCCAAAATTATTTTAAGATAATCCAAAGCTTTTGATGTTAAGAGTTTTATAGATGACCGCATTTGAAGAAGCTGTAAATAGTGACAACCAAAAAACTATCCGGAAGCTATTTCCTGATGAGGCTGATCAGTTGCTGGCCGATGGTAAGTATAAAACTATTCGCCAGTGTTATGAGGCTTTGCCGGAAAAGGAGCGGCAGGCTGACGCCCTTCTTTCATTTTATTACTGTCTTTCAGCACATCTGATAGATCCATATGGCATCCGTAAAATACTCTTCGAATTAATTCCCCTTTTTTCCGAACAAAAATCATACCACCGGGTAGCCGTGATCTATTCAACTCTGCTGATCAACTATATGTATTATGAAGAGCGCGATGATAAGGTTCTAAGGCTTGTTCAGGAAATTCAATCCTTTGTTGAAAAATATGAAATTGACCTTGAAGCACACACCTTTAAAATTTTAAATACCTGGATTCAGCTGGGGAGATGGTGGGTTTTTCTGGAATATGACCATGCCTTTGAAATTGCGCTGCACGCAGAGGAGATTGCACTTGAACTTAAAGATGAGGCGGCTCTTATTTTTTCACGGATTGCGCTGGGTCGCCTTTATCGTGAACGGGGAAAATTTAAGCAATCACTGGATCAGCATGAAAAGGCGATGCGGGTGGCTGATAAAAATCCTGCAAACTCAATATATTTGCCGTTTATTCATTATCTTCAGGCCGATACATATCTTGGGATGAGAGCGACAGCAGAAACAAAGCAAGAGACTGAAAAGGGTTTTGCGACGCTGGAAAAAGGTTCCCCTTTTTGTTATCACTTATATCTTCTCGAGATGTTTAATTTTTTTAATATCGGGCAGTTTGATCAATGTGAGTCCATCATCGAAAAAGTGTTAAGTGAATACCCGGACCCGAATTCTGATTACAGAAAATATGTTATGCTTTTTGGCCAGCTTAACTCCTCTTTTCTCAGCGGCGATAAAGTTAAAACGGAATATTACTGCAACCGGCTGAGTCAGAAAGAGAGCACCAGGTTTTTTTTATATGATTACCCGTTAACCTATCTTCATTTTGCTGAGGCAAACCTATTTATCAATAACGTTGAAGTGGTTTTGACGACACTGGATAACCTGATTAAAGAGGCACCTGAAAGCAGATTCCCCTATGCGGTTTCAACATCGTATGCATTGATGGGGATGGCATATAGCGGAACCGGCGATAATGCTGCTGCTGCCAACTGTTTTAAACATATGGACAGGATCCTGATTGAATATGATATTGAAGAGATGGAAGTGCTGAACATCTCTCTGCTGGAAAAAATAGCCCAAAAGTCTCACAGCAAAATTGTCCATAACTTTGTTAATCATTATCAATCAAGGCAGCAGAACCCGGTTGTACGGCCCAGGCCCTGGGACAACAATTCAGAAACAGCGACAGCTCCTGAAGCCCGATCCGGCCATGCCATTGAAATTTTAACATTAGGCAGTCTGAAAGTTTTTATTAATGGTAAACAGATCCCGGGAATTAAACTGGAACGGCAGAAGAAACTTTTTCACCTTTTTAAACTCATGATTATTTATCGTGACAAGGGGTTGCCTAAAGAGATGGCGTATAATACTTTTTGGGAAGGCTATTCACCAAGATCTGCACGCGATAACTTAAATATGCTTGTACTCAGGCTTCGGCGGTTATTAGGGGCAGACATAAACTTTATATCATCTGAAACTGAATATATCCGACTGATTAAAGGCGCATACCGGCTTGATGTCGACGAATTCGAATACTGTTTTAATGAAGGCAAACACTTCTATCGAAAAGGGGCTTTTTCCGATGCGATTAAGCTATTTGAAGAAGCGGCCGGTATTTATAAAGGTGATTTTCTGGGAATTGACTTGTATGATGATAATATTATTGAAGAGCGTGAAAATCTTAAACGGAAACTGATTCAGGCTCTGTTCAAGATGACCCGGATCCATCTGAATGATGGTGATTATCAGAAAGCGTATCAGTGTGCCGATAAATTACTTGTATCGGATCCGTATTGCGAGCCCGGATATCGCCTTTTACTTATCTCAGCAGTTTTATCCGGAAATCGGGCCGAGCTGCCGAGAATATATAAAAAGTTGTGTGAGCAACTTCAGCATGGCCTGGCTGTTGAGCCGGAAATTCGGACAAAGGAGTTGATAGAGAAACTTATACCGGGCACCATGCCGTCCCGCCGCATGTGGGATAGTGAGAGACTGCTTTAAGAAAACCATTCCATTATATAATCCATTTGTTTCAATAAACTTCGAATGGATAACCTGATAAAGTTATTCATTTTTCAATTATCATGATTTTATTAAGATTTATTATACCCCGTCCGCTTGCGGCGGGGAGCTTCATTCTTACGCTTGATTTTGAATTTTAAGATTAAGAAATATCAGGCAAGGGATCAAAAACCATTCATAATAAAATATAGGACAAATATTATAGCTATATAGGACAAATATTATACCCATATAGTTCTTCTGTGCAATAATTTCGTATTCATAACAGATATTATTAAAATCAGGGTATTTTAAAGGGGCTATTCAAAATTAATGGGCCTGTTTATAACACAATATTCAGTTTACCTGGATCTGCTTCTCACCTCGCTTCTTCCCCAAAAAGTGAGATTTTTATGCGTTCGGACAGTTTAGGACGAGAAGCAGGTTCAGGTGTTTTTTTGTCGTCACACAAAAAATCAGAGTTTATAGTAAGGCATAGGCCTGCGGTGTCGGGCTGTGCCGGGTATTATTTTGTTATAAATATAAAGGGGAAAAGGAAGGGGAAATTACAATGAGAGAGAAAAAGTCAGGTGTTATTTTAGGGTGCGCACTTGCTTTTATACTGATGGTATCATCAGTAAGCATGGCACAAAGTGAACTTCGGGTTGGATGGGATGCAGATCAGGCATTGTCATCACTTCAATTGGGATCATCCTGGCAGACGGAAAATCAGGGTTGCATGTTCTGGCAGCTGATTTATGATACGATATGGACATTGGGCGAACCGCCGAATTATGAATTTGCACCATGGGGTATAACGGGTTATGAGAGTGCGGACCGTAAAACATTTAGATTTTTTATTCGGAAAGATATGACTTTCCATGATGGCAAACCGGTGACAGCTGAGGATTTCGCTTTTACGATGAAACATTTGCCGGATTCTGATCCTGAATGGAACTATAGTGATACAATTACGGATAAAGACAGTTTCACTATCATTGATGACCATACGTTGGAATTTACTATGATAAACCGGTTTGGTGGCAAATATCCGCCTTTTAACTGGTTTCCTGTTTTTCCCAAGCATTTATGGAGCCGCTACAAGTATGATATGCTCAAGAATGAAAATAAAAAAGCGATCGGTTCCGGTCCTTTCAAATTAGCAGACTACAAGTCCGGTCAGTATATGATATTTGAAAAGCATGAGGGCCACTGGAATAAAGAGCCCAGGGTCGACAAAATTACATTTAAATCATATGGCGGCTCAGATGCAATGAACATGGCACTTAAAAAGGGTGACATTGATATGTTAGGGTATGGCGGTATCAGCACACTTGCCAAACGCTATTTTAAGGATAATCCGGATATTGATCTCATAAAATCAGACGGCATTGCACTGCAGTGGCTTACCTTTAACAATTTCATGGAAGAAAATGGCCTGCAGGACCTTAATGTACGTACGGCTATCGCCCATGGCATTGACAGAGATACTCTTGTAAAAATGATTTATCATGGCGGTGCAATTTCGCATGACAGCTTTATCTATCCTGAACTGCCGGAATATAATGACCGGTTGCCGAAGTATCCTTTTAATCCGGAATTATCCAATAAATTGCTTGATGATAACGGATATGTTGATACCGATGAAGATGATATCCGTAATGTGCCTGATACCGGCAAGAATATGTCCTACCGTTTCCTGGTGCCATCAGATAGTGTTGATGACGTAAAATTGGCGACACTGCTTCGTGAAATGATGAAGAAAATCGGTATTAATCTTAAACTGAATGTTACCGACTATGGTACTTATACCAATATTTACTGGGTTCCGGATGAAAAACTTTTTGACATAGCGCTCGGTATGGAAGAGCCGGGGCCCTATGCAGACTGGGTATGGGAATTTATGCGCAGTTACGATGATGGCGGTTATGGATGGAATGCAGCAGGTTATAATAATCCTGATTTTGATAAGGCGCTGAATGCCTATTCTGCAGAACTTGATGTGGCAAAGCGGATAGAGCTTTCAAAGAAAATGCAGTTTTACATGTCCAGAGATATTCCTTATCTTGTGCTTACCCGAAAAGATATCATAGATCCGGTTCGAGTAGACAAACTTGAAGGATATGTTGCCGTTATGGGCGGCGTATCAAACTGGATAAATCCATTCAGTTACTTCTATGTGCATCCTAAAACACAATAACGGGTAACTTTCAAATTCAATACCCCTCTGCTTAAAGCAGAGGGGTATTTTTTTGTAACGAAAAACGTTTTGCTCGAAAAAATTTCTGATTCACACCTCTGTCATCTCACTTTTAGAAAAATTTCTTGTCTGAAACAAGAAAACAGTGTTATGTTAGTCGGATATTCAATATATATTATTGTATATCTAACATTTCGAAATTTTGATTTAATTGAAATAAATTATCCAATGATAACCTTTGAAGAAGCCATAAAAAAAGGAGACTATCCGGCAGCGGAAAAGTGTTTTCTTGAAGATGCCGGCCGGTATTTAAGAGAAGGGAGATATAGCCTTGTCCGTCAGCGCATAGAGCTTTTTCCGAATGACTACAGACAGGATAAACCACTTCTATCTTTTTATCATTGTGTTTCCATTCATTTAATCGAGCCCTTTGCCACCCGTAAAAAATTTTTTGAACTTATTGAATATTTTTATAAAAAAAAATCATACGATCGTGTCTCATTGATATATTCAACACTGTTGATAAATTATATGTATTATGAAGAGACAAACGATAAATTATTAACACTCACCCAAAAAGCCCAGAAATTTATTGAAAAACATGAATCTGATCTAAAAGACGAATATCGTAAAATTTTAAAAATATGGGTACAGCTTGGGAAGTGGTGGATATTTCTTGAATATGACAGGGCGTTTGAAATTGCCATGCAGGCCGAAGAGATTTCACTTGAGCTGAAAGATGAAGTGGCACTGATATTTTCCCGTATGGCCCTGGGGCGTCTTTATCTGGAGCTTGGAAAGTTTAAAAAGGCGCTGGCGCAATATGAAAAGGCAGAGCGGGTCATTGCCATGAGTAATGCCAACCGTATGTATGAACCCTTTGTTCGATGGTTTAAAGCAAATACATACCTTTATATGAGGTCTATCTCCGAAGCACGGGAAGAGGCGGAAAAAGGAAAGGCCGGTTTGGATAAAGGGTCTGCATTTTATTACCATTTATGCCTGATTGAGCTGTTCTGTAATTTTTATACAAAAAACCTGGAACCATGTGAAGCGATTATTGATAAAATATTATATGAATATCCTGATCCCAATTCAGAGTTCAGGATTTATGTGATGCTTTTCGGGCAGCTGCTTCTATCATACCTGGGTGAAGACAGGGTTAAAACGGATTATTATTGTAAACGGTTGAGCCAGACTGAAAACAGTAAGTTTTATATGTATGAGTACCCGCTTACCTATCTGCATGTTGCTGAGGCAAATCTTTTTATCAATGATTTTAAGGCGACTTATAATACACTGAATAATCTGATCAATGAAACCCCGGAAAACAGGTTTCCCCATGCAGTTGCAACAGCCCAGGCCCTGATGGGACTATTATATATAAGATCAAAAGAAGAGGCAAAAGCCATCAAATGTTTTGATATTATGAAAAGAATGATGGTGGCATATGAAATTGAAGAGCTGGAAATAATAAATATCGATGTCCTGAAAGAGATCGCATATATGTCCGACAGCAAGGCCATCCAGAATTTTGTGGGGCAATACTATCAAGCGCCAATACCGGGTTCGGAAAGTGGGGAAAGCCCGATTCGGAAAAAGGTTCGGGAAGAAAACAGCTCGACCACGCATCATATCATTGAAATTTACACCTTTGGCAATCTGAAGATATTTATTAATGGCCGTCAGATTTCAAGTGTACAGCTGGGGCGCCAGAAAAAGCTTATTAATCTGTTGAAGTTAATTATCGTCAATCGAGACAAAGGCCTTCCCAAAGAGATTGTCTGTGACAGGTTCTGGGATGGCTATTCAGCAGAGTCGGCACGAAATAACTTAAATATGCTTCTTTCCCGAATTCGAAAATTATTCGGGAAAGACCGTTCCTTTATCTCTTCGGAGACGGATTCTATCCGGTTAATAAAAGGCGGTTACTGGCTCGATGTAAATGAGTTTGAAAACAGTTTTTTCCAGGGTGAAAATCAATATCAAAAGGGTAACACTCAGGAGGCTCTTGCCGCATTTGAGCAGGCTGTAACATTTTACCAAGATGATTTTCTGATAAATGATCTCTATGAAGATGATATTAATGAAACCCGGGAAATCCTTAAAAGAAAACTGATACATGCTTTATTTAAATCGACCGGATTATACCTTAACAATGGAGATTATCATAAGGCGCACCAATCTGCCCAAAAGATGATTGCTTCCGATCCTTATTGTGAAACCGGTTATCGATTACTGTTTATGGCGACTGTCTTTTCCGGAAATCGAAGCGGGCTGACACAGGTATATAACAAATTGTGCGACAAGCTTCAAAATGATCTGAGCGTAGAACCTGAAGTGAAGACCCAGGAGCTGATGAAGCGCCTTATCCAGGGCGCAATTCCATCTCACCGTATGTGGGAAAGTGAAGAGCTGTTTTAAGGTGTTTCAATCGGTTTAATCTAAATCGCTTTAAAAAATCTGCTAAAATACGATTATAGTATTTAAGATAACGATATTAATACGTTATTTCTATCTAAAGAATAAATAAAAGTGGTTTTTTTATATATTTGTTTAAAAATTAGCGAAAAATTAGTCAAAAATTAGCCATATGTTTCATAAAAATTAATTCATTATGTCATATCTATATAAAAAATCACAAGAAATTTTCTCTTATTACTATAAAATCTATTAGTTAGCTTTGTGTAATTGAGTATTGCTTTTATGAATATTGTGAAAAATAAAACAATTTTACCTGAATCTGCTTCCTCCTTGCCCTACGCCCTTCCCATATTCATCCTTGAACAAAAAAGAAGTATTTTTTATGAATATGAAGCAGATTCAGGTATTTTTTAAGATTAGGCGTGATGTCAATATAGAAATTATTATTGAATTAGCTGCTGTTCCTGATGCAGGGCTGTGGCTGGCTGATGAAAGGAAATGATTTCGATGAAAGAATTTATTTTTAAAGAGGCAAAAAAAGCAGTTATAACCGGTGACAAAGAAAAAGCCAAAGAGATTGCAACACAGGCAATTGAAGGCGGGATACCGGCTGGAGAATTATTAAGTGACGGTTTTGTGCCGGGTATTACAGAAATAGGTGCATTGTTTGAAGATGAAAAAATTTATCTGCCGGAACTCGTAATGGCGGCAGATGCCATGAAAGCGGCCGCAGAAATTTGTAACCAGTCCATTCCAAAGGATGAAGTGACAAACAGGGGCACGGTAATTCTTGGCACCGTTAAAGGCGATATCCATGATATTGGGAAAAGTATTGTAGAGTCCTTTTTATCGGCCAACGGGTTTGAGGTTTTTGATCTGGGGCGCGATGTTCCCGTTGATACCTTTATTGATAAAGCAAAGGAACATAATGCCGATGTTATTGCAACAAGTGCTTTATTAACAACGACCATGGGCGCACAGCGGGATCTGGAAGATAAGCTGAAAGCAGCCGGCCTCAAGGATAAGTATAAAACAATCATTGGCGGTGCACCGGTAAACCAGGGCTGGGCTGATCAAATTGGTGCAGACGCATATGCCGAAGATGCGGCAAGTGCCGCTCAGAAAATTGCCGAAATATTAGGTGTATAATTTTATTAATAAAAGGAGGCTTCCATGAGAAAAGGTCCTGTAGCAGGAACTGATTCAATAACGGGATGGGGATTGAAATCATTTACAGATGACATGCTTTCAAAAATTCATGCCGCCACACTGGATGTTATGGAGACAGTCGGTATCCTTGTGGCCTGTGATGAGGCATTAGATATTTTAGATAAAGCCGGTTGCCGGGTAGATAAAGAGACTCAGGTAGTGAAATTTCCCCAGCACATTGTAAACGATGCGATTTCAAAATGCCCTGAACAGATATTATTAGCCGGAAGAGATCCCAAAAATGATTTTGTAGCAGGCGGCAGGGAAGTCGGTATTACGACTTTTGGCGTCGGTATCTATATGATTGATCTGGAAACAGGAGAGTTGAGAGATTCAACTCAAAAAGACATGGAAGATATAGCACTGTTGACAGATGCATTGCCGCATATCGATGTTTTGACCGCACCTGTTACTCCACGGGAAAAACCGGATGAAAGCCAGGATCTTCATATGGCTGCGGCTGCATTTACCTACGGCTCCAAACATTACCATAGTGATGCGGAAGACGGCAACCATGCACGTAAAATAATCGAGATTGCGGCAGCGGCTGTGGGAGGTAAAGAGGCGTTGGCGCGCAGACCCATTCTATCTTTCTGTGTTTGTCCAACCAGCCCGTTGCAACTGATCGGAGAAGCCTGTGAAGTAATTATTGAGGCGGCTAAAAACAGGATCCCGATAGATGTTTTAACGATGGCCATGGGTGGTGCATCAAGCCCGTTACCTTTGTCCGGCACACTCATTACACATAACGCCGAGGTTCTCGCCGGACTTGTACTGGCACAGATGACTAACCCCGGCACACCGTTTCTTTATGGAAGCTCTACAACAACGTTTGATATGAGACAGGGGACAGCGGTGGTCGGCGTTCCGGAGTTGGGTATGATCAGTGCAGCCGTATCAGACCTTGCCAACTACTATGGACTGCCGAGTTATGTAGCCGGCGGATAGGCTGATTCAAAAATATCCGATGTCCAGATCGGCCATGAAAAAACGATAACCGCCATTCTCCCCGCACTGGCGGGCGCCAACTTAATATACGGTGCAGGCATGCTTGAGATGGGCATGACATTCTGCATGAGCCAGCTGGTTATCGATGATGAAATTTCAGGCATGATTAAGCGGGTGGTTTCAGGCATATCCGTTGATGATGAGCTTATGGCTGTCGACCTGATTAAAAAGATCGGTATCGGTGGAAACTTTTTAGGCGAACGGCACAGCCTTAATCATATTGCAAAAGAGCAGGCACAATCTACGATCATTGACAGACGCATGCGAGGCGCATGGGAAAAGAAAGGATCGAAGGGGATGCTGCAAAATGCAACCGAGAAGGCCAAAAAAATATTAGAAACACATAAAC
>JAIPEE010000029.1 GCA_021737275.1 Desulfobacterales bacterium | reverse complement strand
ATATTGCAAAAGAGCAGGCACAATCTACGATCATTGACAGACGCATGCGAGGCGCATGGGAAAAGAAAGGATCGAAGGGGATGCTGCAAAATGCAACCGAGAAGGCCAAAAAAATATTAGAAACACATAAACCGATGCCGTTGCCTGAAGGCGCAGCAGAAGAGATGGCACGTATTATTGAAAATGCTGAAAAATAACAGGAGTTAACATGTCGGGATATATTTTAACCAGAATGGGTGATGGCGAGCGTGTAAGCCTTCCTACTGATGAAGTCAGAGCCGATATTATAGCCGGTACTGAAGAGGCAGCAGCCAAGGGAAATATACCGCCGCTGACATCTGAAGAAATTGATGAGCTGTATGATATCATAGCGGATAAGAACCGGATTGTCAGTGTAGAACCCGGCAATGAAGTGGTCATGACGGATGACGGCGGAGCTATGCTCCTGGTTCTGGATCAGCCCGATGGTGGGTTGGGCTTGTCCATGGGGCGGGCTGAGGCGATTTATGCATATGAGCGGATATGTTGCGCAGATACTGTCCACCTCGGGCACTTTGATTACAGCTTCAAACCGCTCAAGGCGATTATCAGTCTTGAAGCAAATGAATATTATAATGCATCATTGATGACAACAACTCCGATGTTTTATGGATCACAACCCAATATGGGGCTATATTTTACGCCGGATGGCCCGGTCCGGAATCCGACTGAGCTGTTCCAGGCAGGTGATATAAAAGGCGCCCAGGATGCTCAGGATGAAGCCGGAGAATACATGCGGGAAGATATTCTGCATGTCGTAAAACAGCTTTCAGAAGTTGGCTGTGAGGGTATCAACTTTGATACGGCAGGGTCTTCCGGTGATGCGGAGCTTCGGGTTGTACTGGAATGTGTTGAAGAGATTAAACGCATAAATCCGGGTATGCCGATTATTGTCGGCATGTCCGGTGAATTTGTGCTGGGTATGCATGGTGCGGCAGAATATAAAGGTAAAAAACTGGCTGGAATGTATCCCCATGAACAGGTGGGCATTATTGAAGAAGCCGGAACTGATATCTATGGCCCGGCCATTAACGTTAACTGCAGCAAGTCTTTTCCATGGAACCTTGCCAGGGCTGTTACCTTTGTAAAAGCAACCTCTGCCGTCGCCAATATACCGATTCATCCCAATGTCGGTATGGGGGTGTGCGGTATTCCTATGTTTGAACAGACACCGATAGATTGTGTGACCCGTGTAGCCAAAGCAATGGTGGAAATCGGTAAAGCAGATGGATTGTAGATAGGTGCAGGCGATCCTTTTGGTATGCCTATCGCTCATGTGATGGCTTCCGGTATTGGCGGCATGCGGACAGCCGGAGATCTCGTGGCTTGGATGCAGATGAGCAAAAAAATGAGAATAAACGAAGCTAAACAGTATGTAGCAGACAAGCTGGGTATAGCCGTAATTGATCTGGCCAATGAAGAAGTAATGAGAGAGATTAGAGAAGATCTCGACATCGGTCTCATAACAGCCATTGCCGGAAAAGTTAAGGGTATAGCTGCTAAGAAGAGAATAGCTGATCTGCTGGAGATAACGATTCCGTCAGTGGAGATGTTTAAAGCGAAATTAAACTAATAAATTTAAGCAACTTTGAACAATTATTTTAGGGTTTAAATAGCATTATCAGATTGCAAGTAATTAAGAAAATTATATCAATAATAATTAAACAAAATAATTAAAGAAGAAAGTAAATAAATAATGCCCGGCATAACACCTATTTCATATCCGCCAGGAATGCGAGTAAGTATTTTTAGCGACAAAGATTTACATAAAATTCATCAGGCAACGCTGTCTATATTAAAAGATGTTGGAATCAAATTTCCATGCAAAAAGGCGTTAAAGGCATTTAAGGATCATGGCGCTGAAGTCGATTTTACTTCACAAATAGTAAAAATCCCTGAGGACCTCCTTAAAAAATGTCTTGATAGTGCACCAAAGAACTTTGTTATGGGATCCAGAGGGAGTAAATCTTTGGATATAGTTCTGGATCGCAAATCAACATATATGGGTACTGATGGAAGCGGTTGTGCCACGATTGATCTTGACACACAGCAGAAAAGGTCATCGAGTAAAAAAGATGTCGCAGATATGGCGAAGATATCTGATTTTTTGTCAACAATCAGCTTTTACTGGCCAATTGTAAGCGCTACAGACGTGCCTGCAGAGGTTATATCCCTACACGAATTAGATGCTGCATTTAATAATACTGAAAAGCATGTTCATACTATAAGTTGTGTGCATGAAGCTCAGGCACAATATGCGGTTAAAATGGCAGAAATTATTTCAGGTGGAAAAGAAAATATGAGAAAGAGACCCCCTCTTTCTCAACTTGCATGTCCCATATCCCCACTTACCCATGATGAAGATGCTTTAAATGCATCTTTGCATTTTGCAGCTGCCGGCCTTCCTGTAGGGTTCGGGGTTATGCCGACTTTGGGCTCAACTTCACCCGCATCAATTTCCGGGCTTTATGCCATGGGAAATGCCGAGATATTGAGCGGTCTTTGCTATATCCAGATAAATTATCCGGGAGCTCCAATTTTTTATCCCTTCTTTTCAATGGTAATGAATCCCTATACCGGAGGAGGCCTTTCCGGAACAGCGATACAGCATCTTATGTATGCAGGCGTTGTTGAATTGGGACATTACTACGATTTGCCTGTAATGAGTTATGCCGGCGGTGGAGATGCAAGGCAGGCATCCTCATGGCAGGCCGGCAGGGATACAGCGATGGATCATTTTCTATTAGCAAGTATTGGTGCAGATATGTTGGCAAGCCTTGGTCTGGTCCAATCCAATACACTTTTGTATCCGGAGGGGTTATTATTGGATAATGACATTGTTCAGTCCATCATTGCCATGACAAAGGGAATTGAGGTTGATGATTTGCCGTTGGCCATTGAAGAGATAAAAGCCGTCGGGCCTGGTGGACATTTTCTTGACCGCATGCATACAATTAAGAGTACCAGAAAAAACTGGAATCCGGGCATCTCCTACCAATGGTCAGCGGAAAACAATGAGTTCAAGGACCCGCGTGAAGCAGCTATGGAAAGAACCCGATGGATATTGGAAAATTATAAGCCGAACCCCATAGATGAAAAAATACAGGTTGTGCTTAAGAAGTTAATCCATGCAGCTGAGAAAGAGCTTATCAAACCGTGAAGTTGCCTTATACTTGAAATTGATTTAATATTGTCTAATATGTATTGTTTGATCTGCTTTTATTCATTCTTTCCCACGCTTCCCGTAACAGCAGGTTCAGGCAAATTTATAAAAGACTGTGGCTAATTAAAGAAAAATCATTAAGGCTTTTACAGTTTTCTATCTGCTTCTTGAAGCAATCTAAAACGTTTTACAAAGAGGTGAGTAATGACTGAAAGCATGAGCAAACAAGATGTAAAATTTCTGAATCATAATCCCCCGGAAATCCCCGAATTAGAAGCCAGGCAGGTAGCGTTTGACCTTTTTGGTTTAAGCGGTGATTTCAAATCCCTAAACAGTGAACGGGATCAGAACTACCGTATCAAAACTGATGATGGCAGCTGTTATGTTTTAAAAATCGCCAATGTAGATGAAGATATTGATGTCATTGATTTTCAGATTCGGGCTCAACAACATATTGAACAGGTGGATCCGACTATCCCGATACCCCGTGTTTTAAAAAATAAAAATGGCCGTTTTTCAGATATTTTCGAGTCTTCAACCGGTACCCGTCATATTGTATATGCGTTAACCTATATGCAAGGAGATACTCTTGAAACGGTATCTGAGCCTTCACCCCGGATGTGGAAAAGGCTGGGTGCCATTATGGCCCGAATTGATTTTGCGTTAAGAAGTTTCTTTCACCCGAAAGCCCGGCATGAGATAATATGGGATACAATGAGCTGTTTAGATCTTCGCCAACATGTCTGCCACATAGCGGATGTTGTTTCCAGAAAAAATGTTGAGGCTATTTTTGAACACATGGAAAAGAACGTCTTTCCAAAGTTAAAAAACCTTCGTCAGCAGGTTATTCACGGTGATGCTTTTTTTAATAACGTCCTGACGGATCCGGCAACACCGGACAGCATTGCAGGCGTTATTGATTTTGGTGATTTGGTACACGCTCCTGTTGTTATCGAAGTTGCAAATAGTATAGATCTTTTACATATAGATCCAAAAGGCTACATGAGCGCGCTCTGTAGTTTTACCGTCGGCTTTGATAACGTATATCCTCTGGAAGAAAATGAGATCGACCTTGTATACGACCTTATTCTGGCACGTTATGCCGCTTTTTTAACCATTATAGCCTGGCGCAGGGAGGTGTGTTCAGACCAACCCGATTATGAGCCGGAATCTGAAGCTCTCTGCGGTACTGTAATTTCAAATCTAATGGAAATCGGTCGTGAACAGGTAACGGCAACGCTGCGTGATGCATGCCGGTTTCCCCCTTACTGCCCTATAGATAATCATAATAACGTGCCGGATGACACCGATGCTATGCTTAAACGCCGTCATGATGTTCTCGGAACCGAGCTTCACCTTTTTTACGCCAGGCCGGTTCATGTTGAGCGCGGAAGAGGCCCCTGGCTTTATGATATTCAGGGCAGGGCATATCTGGATTGTTATAACAATGTGCCGGTTGTGGGTCACTGCCATCCTCATGTTGTAAAAGCCATTTCCCGACAGGTTGCCGCACTAAATACAAATACACGATATTTATATCGGAATATTCTGGACTATGCGGAACGTATTACCAGCGGTATGCCGGACAAACTGTCCGTTTGTGTCTTTGTAAATTCCGGCAGCGAAGCTAATGATATTGCCCTGCGTATGGCAAGATTTGTTACGGGACAACGTGGTGCGATAGTTATGCACAACGCGTATCATGGTATTACAGAATCTATTGCCGATCTCTCGCCTTATGGCGTAAAAGAGAAAGATCTGGCGCCTCATGTTCGCACACTGATGTCTCCGGATCCATATCGTGGAATTTATAAACATGGTGAGCCGGGACTTGCCGAAAGTTATGCTGCAGACACAGATAGGGCCATAGATGGCCTGACAAAAAAAGGCTTTAATCTTTCAGCCTGTATGATTGATACTGCATATATTAGTAATGGGATCCCTGATTTTCCCGATGGCTATCTTGCAGCTGTCACCAAAAAAATACATGCCGCCGGCGGCTTAATGATTGCCGATGAAGTCCAGGCCGGTTTCGGAAGACCGGGAACTCATATGTGGGGATTTATGGCCCAGGGTGTTGTTCCGGATTTTGTCACTATGGGAAAGCCTGTGGGCAATGGTTATCCCCTGGGTATAATTGTAACATCACCTGAAATACTTAATGCGTTTGTCAAAAAGACTGATCTGTTCAGTACATTCGGCGGAAACCCCGTTGCCTGTGCAGCCGGCATGGCAGTTCTGGATGTTATTGAAAATGAAGAGCTAATGGCCAATGCACGTGAAACCGGTGAATATCTTCGCCAGGGGATTCGTTCATTGATGTCACAACATACCATAATAGGCGATGTTCGTGGACGCGGTATGCTGGCGGGTGTGGAGCTGGTTAGAAATCATGAAACGCTTGAAGCGGCAGATACGGAAGTTGATCGTATGGTTGATTTACTCAAAGAAAATGGTGTATTGGTGGGTAGTGAGGGGCCGTTGGGTAACATCTTGAAAATTCGTCCACCCATGATATTTAAACCAGAACATGCAGACATTCTGGTTGAGGCTTTAGATCGATCACTTAAGATGCTATAAATTCAAGCTTAAAAATCGATTAAATGGGGATGTTTGCAAACCGTGGAGATTGCATGGCGTCATAGTCCTGCGGGTATAAAGAGGATCTTTTTATTTTTATCCGGCATTTTTAATCCTCTTTTTGGAAAACAATATCCCCGCCTTTAATCGTCATTTCAATATTGACATCTCCAATTTCATCAGGTCTTACATGATATGGGTTTTGCTCAAGAACGGCAAAGTCAGCCAGTTTACCCGGCGCTATGCTGCCTTTAATATCTTCCTCAAAACCGATTTTTGCACCATTTATGGTAAACAATTGTAATGCCTCATACAGGTCAATCCGTTGGGCTTTATTAGGATGGGTAAGGCATGCCTGAATACCTTTCAGTGGGCTCATGGCGGTTACCGGGCTGTCTGACCCGCCGGCAACAAGAATATTTTCATCCAGTATCGTTCTGAAAGCATTGGATCGGTTTACCCGTTCTTCTCCGATAAACTGTCGATAACCTTCCAGATCAAGACCCGCACATACCGGTATAAACATCGGCTGCATTCCGGCAGTCAAACCGATTTTTGAAACTCTTTTTAACTGGCTTTTTGTGGGAACTTCAAAATGTTCAAAGCGGTGCCGATGATTATCCCGGGGATTTTCTTTTACAATTTTTTCATAGACGGATAACGCCTGCTCAATAGACCGGTCAGAGATCGCATGAATAGATAACTGAAGGTTTGCATCATGGGTTTTTTTCGTGAATCGATATAGCGCTTCATCCGTATAAAACAGCATGCCATACGTTGTCGGATCATCCGTATATGGCTCAAATGTTGCTGCTGTATGGCCGTCAAAAGTACCATCGCCAAGAAGGCAAATACAGGCTCTTTCCCTGAGGTTTTCAGTGCCGGCGATTTCATCAATTATACGGGTGTTGGAAATATCATAAACGTAAACCAGCGGTTTTATCCTGACAGGGATATCGGTTTCATTTTTTATGATGAATTGAATTACATCCATGGATTCTTTCATGTGGAGTGTGGTGATGCCTGACCTGAGGGCCAACTGTGCCGATGCATTAATTGCATTCAGAATCTCACTATCCGTTAAGTTTTTCGTGATCTTAGCATCGACGTCCATAATAGCCGGATCCTCGATGTATCCGGTAGGATTGTTATCAGCATCTGTTATCACGCCATCCAAACCATTAGGTAAGTCTATCAGTTTCAGTGCCATATCATTCAGCATGGCAAAGTGAAGATCGTTATGAAAAACTATAATGGGGTGCTGAGTGGAAATTGAATTCAGTTCTGCTTTTGTAGGGTATCTATTTTCCTGGAGCAGTTTGTCCTGAAAAAGAAAACATAAAACCCATTTACCTGATGGTGTATGGTCTGTTCTGTTTTTAATACAATCCAGCGTATCTTTAATGGTTCGAACTTTTGAGAGGTCAACGCCTGCCTCAGTGATACCGGTAATAAGTGGATGCATGTGTGAATCGATAAAACCGGGAAGGATTGTTTTGTTTTTAAGACCCAGATGCCGGGTTTGCTCTCCTTTGTCTTTGGAAACATCTTTAAGCGTTCCAACCGTTACAATTTTACCATTTCTGATCCTGACAGCATCAGCAACCGGCTGCTGTGTCGTCATCGTAAGAATATTGCCTTCAATGATGAGATCTAATCCGGATTCCAAAACATGCTCCTTTTAAAATAGGCGTTAATACAGGTGACAGGCTACTTCGTGACCCGGTTCTTTCTCTTTCAGATCGGGTTCAATTCTTTGGCAAATCGGCATTTTATAGTTGCACCGCGTATGAAAACGACACCCTTCAGGTATATTAACAGGGCTGGGTACATCTCCTGTTAAAATCACCTCTTCCTGCTGATGGTCGGGATCAGGATTGGGAACTGCCGATAGCAGGGCTTTTGCATATGGATGAAGTGGATTGGCAAATATATTTTTTGTCGGGCCCATCTCAACAATTCTGCCAAGATACATAATGGCAACACGGTGTGATATGTGTTCGACCACGGAAAGATTATGGGAAATAAAAAGATACGTAAGATTAAAGGTTTCCTGAAGATCAGCCAGAAGATTTAACACCTGTGCCTGAACCGAGACATCAAGGGCGGATGTCGGCTCATCAAGGACCATAAATGAAGGATTTAATGCCAGAGCCCTGGCAACTGATATCCGCTGAAGTTGGCCGCCGCTGAACTGGTGTGGATAACGCATCATATGCTCCTTACCCATTCCAACGTATGAAAGCAGTTCAAGTACTTTATCCCGAAGTTGAGAATTTTTAATATCTGTGTGCGTGGTTAAAGGCTCTGCAATAATATCTCTTACCTGCATGCGGGGATTGAGTGAGGAATACGGGTCCTGAAATACAAGTGCAATTTTTTTTCGTATTTCCCGAAGTTTTTTTGGATTGAGAAGAAACAGGTTATTTGAATCAAAAAAAGCATTGCCGCTTGTCGGTTCAATCAGTTTCATGATTGTACGCCCGATTGTGGTTTTACCACAGCCTGACTCACCAACTAATCCCAGGGTTTCTCCCTTTGAGATACCAAATGAGACATTATCCACAGCGCACACAAAATCCTTGTGCCGGCTAAATACGCCCTTTTTTAAGGGAAAGTATTTTTTAAGATGATTTACTTCTACAAGATATGACATTATTGACCATAATCCTTTATTTCACTGTATTAAATAAGTGGCAGGATAAAAAATGATCCTGTTCAACTTCTTTTATGCCCGGGCTTTCCATTGCGCATTTTTCATTTACTGCATTGCATCGCGGTTTAAACAGGCACCCATTCAGTTGGGTGGTCAAATCGGGCACATTTCCTTCAATTGTTTCCAGACGGTTTTTGTCTCCACCTAATTTAGGTGTTGAAGCCAGAAGCCCCTGTGTATATGGATGTTGCGGGTTTTTAAAAATATGCTGAAGGGTACCATATTCAACAATTCTACCGGCATACATGACCGCAACTTTTTCACAGGTTTTAGCAACAACACCCAGATCATGTGTAATCAAAAGGATTGATGTGTTTATCTCTTTTTTAAGATCCCTCATGAGTTTCAGAATTTGAGCCTGAACGGTTACATCCAGCGCAGTCGTTGGTTCATCTGCAATCAATAAGCTTGGTCTGCAGGATAGCGCCATGGCAATCATAATTCGCTGACACATTCCGCCACTTAATTCATGAGGATATTTTTTTAAAATTGATTTTGGGTCCGCCAGCCCAACCATGCTGCACATTTCAGCCGCTTTGTTAAGTGCTGCTGTAGTGCTGCATTTTTCATGGTGTTTAATTACTGACTTTATCTGGTCACCGACTGAAAACACCGGGTTAAGTGATGTCATCGGATCCTGAAAAATCATGGAAATTGTTTTTCCACGAATTTCACGCATCTGATTATCATTTTTGATCAGAAGGTTTTCTCCCTGAAACCGGATTTCACCGGAAACAATCTTTCCCGGCGGGCAGGGGATGAGCTGCATGATGGATGATGCTGTAATTGACTTGCCGCATCCGGACTCACCAACAAGCCCAAGCGTTTCACCTTTATGCATGGTCAGGCTTATACCCCGGATAGCCTTGAGCGTACTTTTGTATAGCGAAAATTCGATGTGCAGATCTTTAATATCTAAAAGTATGTTGTCTCTGTTCATATAATTATTACCTGACTTTTGGATCAAGAACTTCCTTTAAACCGTCTCCAAGCATGTTGAATGCAAATACGGATACAAAAATGGCAAGACCGGGAAATGTTGTCGTCCACCAGAAATTCAAAAAAAAGGGTCGTGCTTCACTGATCATCAATCCCCATTCTGCTGCCGGCGGTTTAGCCCCAATACCGATAAAGCTGAGTGACGCTGAGGCCAGAATGGCATACCCCAGGTCAAGCGATACCTGAACAAGAACAGGGCTGATGCTGTTTGCTAAAATATGGCGGACGATAATAATTCTGTCTTTTACCCCAATAGATTTTGCCGCCATTACATATAGCTGTTCACGGACCAGCAATACCTGTGAGCGAACTAACCGCGCATACCAGGGCCACCAGACGATTGCGAGACTTATCATATTTATTTTCATACTGCTTCCGAAAACACCGCCGATGACAATGGGTAGTAATAGCTGCGGGAACGAAAGAAATCCGTCACAGGTCCGCATGAGCAGTTCGTCAATCTTCCCACCGTAGTAGCCGGCAATTAAACCAAGGGGAAGGCCGATGATAAGTGCGATCAGAACAATTCCAATACCGATGGAAAGTGATTTACGTGTTCCAATAACCACACGGCTGAAAATATCCCGTCCATAGTTGTCAGTCCCCATGAAGTGATCTGCGCCCGGCGGACGCAGCTTCTCCTTCATATTCAGGCTGCCGTATGCATCCTCGGGGTGTGTAGCAATCCATGGTGCAAATAGTGCTGTCAAAAACAGAATCATGCCAATGCAAAGCCCGAGCATGAGCAGTCTGTTTTTTCGCATCAGGTATAGATAGTAATAGACTCTTTCAAATCTTCCTGTCTGCGAAACTTCTGATGTTACATTATCCATCTTTGATCCTTTATCTACTTCCAGTCAATCTTACTCTTGGGTCAACCAATGCACATAGCAAATCTGCTATCAGGTTTACGAGACAGCAAATAACAGCAAACACAATTGTAACGCCCATAATGCCCGGATAGTCATTATTAATAACGGAAAGCCACATATACCTGCCCAGCCCCGGCCAGTCAAAAATGCTTTCAACAAGAATTGATCCGCCGATTTCATAAGTGTAGGAAAGGCCGAGAATCGTTATGGTTGGGATAAGGCCGTTTTTAATGGCATATTTGTATTTTATCAGATTTTCCCCGATACCAAACGCTCTGGCCGTTCGAATGTAATTTTCATTTATAACTTCAATCATGGAAGAGCGGGTAAGTCTTACAATAAAAGCCAGGGATGCAAATGAAAGCGTAACTGCAGGAAGCAGCATATGTATAAATGCGCTTTTAAATGCAATCCAGTTGCCGGTAATGGCTGTATCAACAAGATGAAATCCCGTTATGGAATCTATAGGGTTGGTATAGAGCATATAGCTGGAAATCCTTCCCTGAAGCGGCAGGACATCCCAGAAGCTGCAGAAAAGCAGCTGGAACATCATGCCCAGCCAGAATATGGGGACGGCTACACCGGATAGGGAAAATATTCTGCCGGTATGATCCCAAAAAGATTCCCTGTTAAATGCCGTATAAACACCAATCGGTATTCCGATAATCAGACTGAAAATCATAGCAAATGTAACCAGTTCAATGGTTGCCGGAAAGTATCGTCTCAATTCTTCGGTGATAGGCTGCTTTGTCCGGATGGATTTCCCGAAATCACCATGAACCATATTTTTTACATAATGCAGGTATCGGACATGAATCGGTTTGTCCAGACCAAGCATCTCCCGAACACGTTCAAGCTGCTGAGGCTTAGGACGCGGGCCGACCCACAACGCAGCCGGGTCGGAAGGGGCAATAGTGCTGAAAAAGAAGGTTACCATGGTCAATACGGTCAGAACAATGACCATGAAACCGAGTCGTTTTAGAATATAAAATAGCATATTGTTTTTTCACATTGAAGTTGTACCCCGGAGAAATAATCTCCGGGGTGAATATTTTTACTTGTGTAAATTATATATCCAGTAAGCACCATTATAAAGTGGTAAATATTTAAAACCCTTAATATCTTTTCTCATGAAAATAACGTTTTTACGATCAGCAACAAATAACCCGGTCGCATCATCAAGAAGTATCTGCTGCGCTTTGGCGTATATCTCCGTTGCTTTGGCGCGGTCAGTGGCTTCATAGGCTGATCCTTCCAGAACCAGTTCTTCAAAAGCGGGGTTACTGTAATAAGACCAGTTAAACAACGGCTCTTCTTCAACAAACCAGTTTCCAAAAAACCAGCCACTCGGTGTCGCATAATCTGCCCACCAGTCCATCACAGTCATCTGGGGACATGATCCCTTGTCCTTCAGTTTGTCCCAGACAGCCGGCCATGGTGTAGAATCTATTTCAGCCTTAATCCCAACCTTTGCAAGCGCAGCCTGAATATAAACGGCCATGGGAACGGTGCCTTCATCATAGGCGGTAATGGTAATGTCCAGACCGTCCTTTTTCCATTGCTCAGCATATTTTGATTTTCCGAGCAGTTCTTTTGCTTTTTCAGGATTGTAGTCATAGCCTTTCAGATTCGGATTATAACCCCACATCGTTGGGGAAATGGGCCCGTTAGCAACAGTTGCTGTTTTGCCTAAAATAGTTTCCACCAGTTCATTTACATTAACTGCATGGCAGATGGCTTTACGCACATTAATATCATCGGTAGGCGCTTTCTGGTTATGAAAATCATAGAACACGTTCGCAATTCCATCAGAGATTAGAGTCCTGATATTGGGATCTGCTTCCAGGTCGGGGATGTTTTCAACAGGAACGCTTTCGATAATGTCCATTTCACCGCGTTTAAGAAGTTGGATCGCCGTTGAAGATTCGAGAACGACCTTATAAATAGCAATATCAAACTGGTTGTCTTTCCATCCGCCCCAGTAATCGTCAAATTTGGCCAGAACAGCCTGAACGCCCTTTTCATAAGATTGAAGTTTGTAAGGTCCGGTCCCGCAGGCGTTGCCTGCCTGGAACCAATCTGCTCCCTTTTCCTCAGTCAGTTTTGGCGGCATCATATAGGGGCCGTAGTATGAACCCAGCATCAGATCCACAGGCAGAGGGTCTTCAGAGATAAATTGAACGGTGTACTCATCAATTACTTTGATTTCGGAAATTCCTTCAAAGATCCAGGACGCTCCCATACCGAGTGTTACAAGACGGTCAATGGAATATTTTACAGCATGTGCATTAAAGGGTTCGCCGTTTTGAAATTTTACACCTTTACGAAGTTTGAAAGTCCAGACCTTACCGCCATCTGATTTTTCCCAGGATGTTGCCAGTTTCGGAACTACTTTGCCATCTTCATAAATGACCAGTGTTTCATAAATATTTGTCAAAAGTCTTGCACCGTCAGAATAGCACTGGTGGGGATCCCAGTCATTAATGTCCCACAAAAAAACGGTGATGAGGTTCTTTTCCTTTGCAACGGCTGAACCGCCAAAACAGAGTAGCAATGCCAGAAAAACCAATAATAAAACTTTTCCAATTTTTAACATGGTAAACTCTCCTTTTTTTTCTAAGTTTCCGGGTACATTAGAACATCATGGTTTACAATTTTTATACCTTGTTTGCCTCCTTCGTAAATCTATGAAATACTATATGTAACATTAAATATTTGGTACATTATTGGTTCAATAATTTCCGTTGAGTATTTGCTGCCCACCTCATTGCCGCTTCAGAAGTCAATTCACCCCTGGTTGCCTTAGAAACCGCCTGAACGCCGATACCATATATATCGTTAGCCTGAGGTAGTTTTATATCTTCAACAAGATAATTCAGTGTATCGTTTACTGTTGGCATGTAAGGAATTTTTAGTATGTCAGGGTCGTGCATGACATCCAGTCGTGGCGTAGAGCCGCCTTTTAACTGCCATCTTTTTTGGACATCAAAACTGGTTATCCATTGCAGCCACAACCATACGGCTTCCCGGTTTTTTGAAAAAGATGAAATACACCAGGTATGTGAAAGTGCGTTTGTAAGGCCGGTGTCCGGACATAAGCAATAGCTTAACTTTCCTGATACATATGAATTTTCAGGGTTCTCAAGATGTGCAAAATAATCCGGATAACTGAAATCGGTAAAGATATAGCCTGAAGCCATATCTGCAAGCTTGTTAGTATAATCATATTCAAGGATATCCGGCGGCGCGAACTTTTGTAATGAGATAAAATAATCAAGGGCTTTAATATTTATAAGGGTATCTGATAAAATTTTTCCCTCGGTTGTAACCAGTTGTCCGCCCATACCAACAAGCAGATTATAAAAATCATCCAGTTCAGACAGGCTGGGCGAAAATACATTGCCATAAAAGGGCCGATCAAGTTTAATACCAGCCAGCATCCGGCCTTTCTTCCGGGTAAAAAATTCGATCAGATCATAATATTCCAGAAATGTTTTAGGCGGATTGGGTAATTCATATCCATATGTTAGTTTAAAGTCTCTGCATTCATCGGGATGTTCGGCAAGATCTTTCCTAAAGCCGATAATGGGAGGGATAAATTCATACGTTATACCATAATATTTGCCCTGCCATTCACTGGACGATTTCCATACAAAAGGGTGAATATCTCTTCTGGGATCAAAATTGGGGTCCTGAATATGGGGTACGTTAAACAGTTCATCTATCTCAATGATCATGTTTTTTTCAGCAAAACTACCAATTTTATAACAGCCTACAGCGAAAGCATCATATACTTTATCTGTTTTATCCGGATTTACAGAAAGTTTTGTGTCGACTTCAGATATTGAACCGTTCTCCATAATAATCTTTATCCCGGTAAGCGCTTCAAACTCAGACTTCAGGTTATTATAGACATCCCAGCCCAATGATGTTTCTCCGATGACACGGATTGTCTGGCCGGCAAAAGGTTTTGCGGCTTCTTTGTAGGACCATGCTGAAGCTGACCGGTTTACAACCGGTGATACATGTTCCTGTTGCTCTTTATCTTTCATGTAGTCATGAAATTTATGGATATGTCTGAGGGTGAGTGAGCGAGCCTCTTTGGCATCTCTTCTGGAAACCGCCTGGACGATTTTGTATAAATCATCGTAGTTTTCCCATACTAATCTGAATTCATTAGGAAAAAAGCGATCATAATAGTTATGGATATTTTCATAAACCATTTTGATAACAGATGTATAGATTGGGTTGCCGGTCATTCTAGCCAATTCGATATGGAGCTCCTTGTCGATCCGGATAAAGGACTCCCAATCATCATCAATATTTTTTTTGGCATCTTTCAGAATAGCTTTGAGCCTTTTTATATCTGTAATGGTGGCTCTTTCAGCAGCAATCGCAACAATATTACCTTCAAGTCCTTCACGAAATTCTGCCAGATGGCTCAGAGCCACGTTTCTGGATCTGATTAAAAATGCAAGGCTTTCGGTAATTTGTTCGGTATTGATTTTTCTGATAATGGCGCCGCCCTTAACGCCGGTCTTAATTTCAATTAATCCTTTTTGCTCCAGTACACGGAGGCTCTCACGAAGCGTATTCCGGCTGGTGGCAAACATTTCAATCATTTCTCTTTCAGCAGGAAGCTTTTCACCGGGCTTGAGGCTGCCATCAATAATGGCAGTTTCGATCTGATCTACAAGATCCTGAAATATTCTTTTTTGATGAGTTTTTTTAAACGTAATGCTCATAAATTTTTTATATTTGATAAAAAAACATGAATAAAAAACGATTAAAATAAGTTTCACTTACAGGTGTTACATCATAATCAGAGAGCATCTCAACAATATCAAGCGGAAGTCGAATTTAAATTTTTGAATGGTTCTACCATTTAATAGAAGGTAACGGCAGACATGTCAAGAAAATTATTTTACTATTTTATAACTATCTTATATTATAATAAATATATAGGTTTCAGCTTTGCTGTTTATACGTGTACGGTACTGTCCCGATAAACTTCGTTTCCATCGAAGAAGGTCATTAGCACCTTAATATTATTGATTTTTGAAGGCGGTATTTCGAACAGATTTTTATCCAGAATAACCATATCAGCTTTTTTCCCAACTTCAATGGATCCGGTCTCATTTTCAAGAAAATGTGCGTATGCACCATTGATTGTATATGAGGCAATCATTTCTTCCAGGGTTGTACGTTCTTCCGGCCATTGAACTTCATTAGGATCAGTTACACCTTCTTCGGATCGGGTAATGGCAGTCATGATGCTAAGCAGTGGTGAAGAGGGGACTGTAACCGGAAAGTCGCTTGAAGATGCTACTTTTACACCGGCATCCAAAAAACGTTGCATAGGAAACTGTTTATCTGAACGCTCCTTTCCCAAAAAAGGAAGATTTGATTCAGTATAAAAATTTCTAAACCAGACGGGTTGAAGAACAGCAATTATATCAAGATCAGCAAGCCGGGAGATATCAGCATCTGAAACAATCTGGAGGTGAGTTATTAGATGACGGGCATCACGGGCAGTGTTGGTATTTTGCGCAAATTCGAAAGCATCCAAGGTAATCCGGGTAGCTGCATCTCCAATGGCATGGACATGGATCTGGATATTTTCCTGATCTATGGCAACGCATGTTTCATTCAATACGTCGGCAGGCCACAAACTTTCTCCATAAAAGCCGGGTTCACCTTCATAGGATTCCAGTAAAAATGCCGTTCTTCCTTCAACGACGCCATCTACATATATTTTAGCAGCATTAATTTGAAAGTGGGGGTGGTTATGTTTTGCGATCTCTGTTTTGATATCCTGAACCTGAGAAACGCCCTGTTCAGGTGCCGTAAAAAGTGCACCACGAACACGCAGTGTCAATTCATTGTGCTGAGCCATCTCTTCAAATGTTTGAATATTATACCGATATGGACCCTGGCCCAATAAAAATCCTTTTGCATCCGGAAACATCAACATGCAGTCATTAACGGTTGTAATACCCTCGCCGGCTGCCATTTTCATATAGTTATGAAGGCCTGTTTTTGTCTGCGCAACAGTAAAAGGAGGTAATACATTGGTTACCAGGTCCATCGCATTTTCACGTAATGTGCCGGCCGGTTCACCTGTTTCCGGATCACGTTCTATTACGCCACCGGGAGGATCAGGCGTCTCTTTTGTAATACGGCATATTTCAAGTGCTCTGGAATTGGCCCAGACAGCATGCCCGCATTCAGACATCATTGCTGCCGGACGATCAGAGATGATAGCATCCAGGTCTGCTTTTAAAGGACCGATAGGCGGAAAGATTGGATTGCTCCAGCCGTAGCCATAAATAGCTTTCAGATCCGGGTTTTTGATGGCATATTCTTGAACAGTTTTCTGGTATTCCTGAAGAGATTCAATGTTTGACAAAGATACGCCTACAACCGATAAAACCATTGATGAGGGGTGAGCATGACTGTCAAAGAACCCCGGTAACAACATTTTCCTATCAAGATTAATTGTTTCGGTATTATCCCCAATAAAGTTTTCAACGCTTTCGTCATCTCCAACGTAAACTATTTTTTTATTATGAACGGCAACTGCAGTTGCCCAGCTTCGATTTTTATCGACAGTGTAAACAGCACCATTTTTAAATACCAGGTCTGCAGTAAAGACTGTTTTTGAATTTTGGATATTTCCCATTTTTTTACCTTTCTTAAAGTAAGGAGGAAAAAGCGATAGTACTCATCACTTTCTAATTGTTTTTATGAAATATATAACCAATCGTATTCATCAAAAGCTGTGCTGCCAAAATTGCTGTTACGTCAGCCGGGTCATAAGCAGGCGCCACTTCAACAAGGTCCAACCCAATAATGTTCCCCTGCCTGGCTATCAGCTGCAGCAATTCAAGTACTTCATAATATAAGAAACCACCATGGCTGGGTGTGCCGGTACCTGGTGCAATTGACGGATCAAATCCATCAATATCAATGGTTACATAATAATTGATATGGGCTGGAATACGTTTGCAGACTTTGACTTTGCCAAGACGGCGAATATCTCTTACCGAAAGAATATCCGAACCTGATTGTCTGGCGCTTTCATAATCCTTTCGGCTTGAAGATGATACATTTCTGATCCCCAGATGGGTTATTCCTGTTACATGATTCATTTCAGATGCGCGTTTCATAGGGTTTCCATGGCCGTAGCGGACACCGTGACGTTCATCAACAAAATCAAGGTGTGCATCAAAATGTATGACATGGATTGGTCCCCGGCTATCAAATGCTTTGATTACAGGGGCAGTGATGGAATGGTCCCCACCCAGAATCAGTGGCATGGCCTTATTTTTAAGAATTTTTCGAACTGCAGCTTCTGTATTATTATGACTTTGCATCATATCCGTATGAATAATATCTGCATCCCCGACATCGACTATCTTGACATCTTTTTCACGAAGATAGGTAATGTCATCTTCATGATCATAAGCACCGCCGTGACCAAAGGAAAAAAGGGTCGAAGCCTCCCGAATAGAACGTGGGCCAAAACGGGCGCCCGACCTGTATTGCCCACCCATATCATTGGGTACACCTAAAACAGCGACATCTGCATCAACTTTGTCCAGATCTGTACAAACCTGTGATTTCATGAATGTACAATGTCCTACAAACGGAAGGTTTAGTGGTCCTTTTTCATATTCAAATTCACTCATGGGAAGAATCTCCATAGTTGATTGTGAAATACCGTGATGTGATATCGAAAATATTACGTAATTTTTATCTGATTGCAACGAATAAATATTTGGGTGAAATAGGTTTGAGCGCTTGACAATTCACTTTTATGCCTAATATTTCATTCGTAACTGTTTAAAATAATATAAATAAATACAATCAAGGAGTAACCATGAGTCCCAAGAAAGAAACACTTCAGTTTAAAACAGAAGTTCAGCAGTTGATGAATATCATTATTAATTCACTTTATTCAAATCGTGAAATATTTTTAAGGGAGCTTATATCAAATGCATCCGATGCTATTGACCGCCTCCGTTTCAAATCCCAGACTGAACGCAATCTTTTAGGTGATGATGCCGAATTTAAAATAAAACTGATACCCGATGAAAAAAAGCAGACACTTGAAATTATCGATAATGGTATTGGCATGACCTATGAAGAGGTTATGGAAAATATCGGAACCATTGCAAAGAGTGGAACGGCAGAGTTTGTGGCTGCGCTTGAAAAATCCAAAAAAAAGGCGACGCCGGCACCGGAACTGATCGGGCAGTTTGGCGTCGGCTTTTACAGTGCTTTTATTGTGGCAGATAAAGTTACGGTTACAACAAAAGCCGCCGGTTCTGATAGAGCTGTAAAATGGGAGTCCAGTGGTGATGGCTCCTATACAATTGAAGAGACAAAAAAAGAGGATCGTGGAACTCGTATTCTTCTCAAATTAAAAAAACTGGAAGAGGGCGAGCAGGATTTTACCCAGGAATATACGCTTCGTCATATTGTAAAACAACATTCGGACTTTGTTAATTATCCTGTTGTTATGGATGTGGAACGTGAAGAGCAGGTTGATCCGTCTGAACCGATGTTTGACAAGGATGGTAAACCAACCGGAGCCAAGATGCACAAGGTTATCAGAGAAGAGACGCTGAACTCCATGAAGGCCATCTGGACCAAAAACAAGAATGATATTACCGAAGAAGAACACAAAGAGTTTTATAACCATATCAGCCATGACTGGAACCCACCCCTTGATCATCTTCATGTCAAACTGGAAGGAACAACCGAATATACAGCACTTTTATATCTTCCTTCCAAAGCGCCATTTGATTTGTTCAGCCAGGATCACAAGCATGGTATCCACCTTTACAGCAAACGCGTTTTTATTATGGATGACTGCAAAGAACTCATGCCGGAATATCTCCGTTTTGTAAAAGGTGTGGTCGATGCACCGGATCTGAATCTGAATGTCAGTCGTGAAATTCTCCAGCAGGATAAAATTGTCAGAAATATTCGGATAAACCTTGTTAAAAAGATTTTTGAGCTGCTCTCCAAAATGGACAAAGAGAAATATGAAGCGTTCTATGAAGTGTTCGGCCCGGTTATCAAAGAGGGGCTCTCTACGGATTATGGGAATAAAGACAAGCTTGCAGATCTTGTCCGTTTTAAAACAACCAAATCCCGGGATAAATGGATTTCGCTCAAAGATTATGTCGCTAATATGAAAGAGGATCAGAAAGAGATCTATTATATTACCGGTGATAATATGGCAACACTTCTTAATAGTCCCCACCTTGAACAGCTCAGGGAAAAGGATTATGAAATTCTGCTGATGACCGATCCTGTTGATGAATGGGTTGTCCAGGGTCTGACGGAATATGATAAAAAACCGCTCAAGAGTGCAGAAAAAGGAAACCTTGATGTAAACAAGGTTGATGAAAAAAAGAAGGATGATTATTCTGCACTGTTTGGTTTTATCAAAGGGCACCTTGAAGACAAAATCAAAGAAGTTGAGGCATCATCCCGCCTGAAAGATTCCATTGCCTGTCTGACCGGCAAAGAATCTGATATGAGTGCGTATATGGAAAAAATAATGAAGGCCTCCGGTCAGGATATACCCATAAGCAAACGGATTCTGGAACTCAATATTGATCACCCGTTCATCGGTAAAATGAAGCATATGTTTGAGACCGACACAACGAATCCCAAACTAAAGGAATACAGCAACCTTTTGATGGATATGGCTATTATCAGTGAGGGCGGAAAAATTGAAAACCCTTCACAGTTCAGTAAAACTGTCGGAGAGCTGATGACTTCTTCAATTGTTTAATTTCTGTTGAGATGATTATATACAAAACCCGGTTGGTATTGCCATCCGGGTTTTGTATTGCATAGAGTATTTTAAAGTGGTTTAAAAATCTTGGATTATGTTCAAGGGCAAGGCCGCAGTATTTTTTAAACCACAGGAATAGTGAACTATTTCGAGGATTTCAAAAATGTGAGAACGAAGCCATTGGGCATAAGATGGGGTTTTGAAATCACTTTTACAAGCTTTCCCTCGTTTTATGAAATATAATCTCCGGCCACTGTTCCATGGTATGCCCCAGTCGCCACTCACTGGCCGCCAGAAAGGCAAGGCATCCGTCTCCATCATGCGCCATATTCAGATTGTTGTTTTTTTCAAATCTTGCCAGTTTACTTTTATCATCACAGGCAACCCATCTTGCGGTCGCATAATCAATATGTTCATAAACCGCATCCACACCGTATTCGGCTTTGAGGCGGGACATGGTGACATCAAACTGAAGTACACCGACGGCACCTAATATATACTCACCGCTGGCAACAGAGCGAAAGACCTGAATTGCGCCTTCTTCAGATAACTGGACCAGCCCCTTCTGGAGCTGTTTCATCTTCATCGGGTTTTTTAGCTGGACGCGGCGGAAATGATCCGGTGCAAAGTTGGGTATGCCTGTAAATTTCAATTCTTCTTTTTCAGTAAAAGTGTCGCCGATTTTTATCGTGCCATGGTTATGGATACCAATAATATCGCCGGGGAAAGCCTCTTCTACATTTGCCCTGTCCTGAGCCATGAATATGGTTGCATTGGCAATGGCAACCTCTTTTCCGATACGATGATGTTTAACTTTCATGCCGCGATTGAATTTCCCGGAACAGACACGCAGAAAGGCAATTCGGTCCCGATGTGCCGGATCCATATTGGCCTGAATCTTAAATACAAAACCGGAAAAAGATTTTTCGTAAGGCGATACCTCACGGGAAACAGTCTGTCTGGGAATGGGAACCGGTGCCATTTCGGTAAATGCATCCAAGAGTTCTTTTACACCGAAATTGTTTACGGCACTGCCAAAAAAAACCGGTGTCTGGCTGGCTTTCATATATTGTTCATGGGAGAAAGGGTTGGCAGCACCTTCAAGCAGTTCAATATCTTCACGCAGTGCGGCCGCCTGGGTTCCCAGGATATTGTCCAGTTCCGGGTCATTAATGTCATTAAATGTTATAATATCATTTTTTCTGGTTTCCTGACCGGGCGTAAAAAGGTTAAGCTGGTTGCGATAGAGATTATAAACGCCTTTAAACCGTTTTCCCATACCGATCGGCCATGAAAGCGGTACACACTCAATCTGAAGCTTCTCCTCAATTTCAGAGAGAATATCAAGCGGCTCCATACCCTCACGGTCCAGCTTATTGATAAAGGTGATGATTGGCGTATTGCGCATACGACAGACTTCCATCAGTTTTTCTGTCTGTGCTTCAACGCCTTTAGCACTGTCAATAACCATGAGCGCACTATCAACAGCGGTTAGCACCCTGTATGTGTCTTCAGAAAAATCCTTATGGCCGGGTGTATCCAGAAGATTGATTTCATAATTACCATAAGTGAACTTCATGACTGAAGAGGTGACGGATATACCGCGGTCCTTTTCAATACTCATCCAGTCACTTGTAGCATGGCGGGCCGCTTTTCTGGCTTTTACGGCACCGGCCATCTGAATGGCACCGCCGAATAGCAGCAGCTTTTCTGTAAGTGTTGTTTTACCGGCATCCGGATGGCTGATAATTCCAAATGTTTTACGCCGATCAATTTCTTTTACGTTATATTTGTCCAATTTTTAACCTCAAGAATGCACCGCCATAGCATTCGCTTTACATTTTGCCCGGCGAATTCACCAACTAATTCAAAGCTGCGGCATTTTTTATGATTTCATGAGTACCGGATAATAGCAGGAACCGATTTTTATCTGCTCAAGGGTTTGAGTCTTTACAATATATTTATGCTTAAATCAAGAGGGCAGTTTTAAGGGAATCATATAATAGATAATAAACCGGCTCCGGCATTATTATGCAGACGGGTTTTAATGTGTCAAGATGTGTTATATTAAGCTTGTTTTGTCAGATCAGACAAGATATGTGTCGATTAATAGTTTCCGGATTCCGGCCATTTAATTTTTACTTCAATATATAGAGCAATTTTTTTAAAATGATTAAAAATATATCTTGACATACATTGTGAAGTCTGATGTATCAGCTATAAGATATGTGATATATCAGTGAAGCAGGACTGAATTTTAAATATTACCGTTTTGCTTCTTTTATATATACAACTAATTTTTTTTAAACTTTAAGGAGGGAAAGTATGGGAAAGTTTAAAACACGCATGGGTGACGGTTTCATGATTGAAATGTCAGAAGCTGAAATCCGTCAGGATCTTGAGGATGGTACTAAAGATGCTGCAGAAAGGGCAAATGTTGATCCGCTTTCACAAGATGATCTGGATTTTCTGTTTGATATTTTTGCATCGCCGTACCGAATTGTCGGTGTAGAACCGGGTAATGAATGCTGTCTGAGTTATGACAGTATGAATACAAAAATCCAGAGAGCCCAGATTGCAACCAGTCAGCTCCAGTCTATTCAGATTATGGAAAGAGCGCTGGGAGCTGATTCTCTTGAGCTTGCGCACATTGATTACAGCTATAAACCGGTTAAACCAATAGTTACTTTTGAAAAACCGGTTATGGAGCAGGCTCAATTATTGACAATACCACCACTTCTTTATGGCGCTATGCCGAATATGGGTCTTTACAGTCAGCCCGATGGACCCTGCCCAAATCCTGCTGATTTGATTCCCAAAGGGAAGCTAGCTGAAGCCATAGAATCTTATGAAGCAGCTATTGAATATGCTGTTGATGATATGGTTTATGTTGGAAGTGAAATGTATGAATCGGGTGCAGATGGTATCAATTTTGATACAACCGGTGCAGCCGGTGATGCAGAGTTTTTTGCCACCCTTACAGCAATTAAAAAACTTAAGAAAAAATTTCCTGATATGGCCATCCAGATGGGTATGGCTGCTGAATTTGTACTGGGTATGCATGGTAGCATTGAGTTTGAAGGCACACGGCTTGCCGGCCTTTATCCTCATCAGCAGCTTAAGCTGGCTGAGTCGGTTGGGGTTTCCGTTTTCGGCCCGGCTGTTAATATCGTTACAAATATGACACTTCCCTGGAATATGGCACGTTCATGTACCTGGACAAAAGCTGCTTCAGATGTTTCCAGTATTCCGATTCATGCCTGTCTGGGCATGGGTGTCGGCGGAGTGCCGCTGAACCTTACACCGCCGATTGATGCATTATCCAGAGCATCCAAGGCCCATGTTGAAATATGTAACCTGGACGGGTTGTAGGTTGGCGTAGGCGATCCTATGGGTATGCATGCTGCACATGCACTCGTTTCAGGAATGGGCGGAATGCGAACTGCTGGAGATCTGGTGGCTCGTATGCAATATTCCAAGAAAATGAGAAAAGATGAAGCAAAGAAATATGTAGCAGACAAACTTGGCATTTCACTTGAAGAGCTTGTAGATCCGGTAACAATGAACGAACTCAGAGAAGATTTGGACATTGGTCGTATCAATGAAGCACCTGGTGTTGCAAAAGGTATTGATGCTAAATTCAGAATTGCAAAACTTCTGGATCTTAAGATTAATAGTGTCGAAATTTTTAAAGAAAAGATTGAAAAAGGATTCTAATGTAAAGCACCAAAGGATGCGGATTTTTCTCTCCTGGATATATTTAACCCAAAATCCGTATCTTTTTTATATCGGCCCCTTTCCAGTTTCCCGGGGAGGATGAGAGGGGCCGAAAAAAATTTTAAAATGTCAAAGATATTAATGGTTGTCCCTTTCTGTCCATGATAATTATACCCCCTCTTTGACATTGAATAAAGGCTTCCCTGCTTGCTGAAGGCAGTTGGGAAGCCTTTTTTACTTTTTCGTGTCAGTTATAAATGATTGCGTATGGCCTGATGCAGACCTGTTTAAGTGATTTTTCAGGGCTTCCGTTGTGGTTTTTGAAAAGAGTTTAGTTGAGTGTTAACAAATAGGTGTGCAGATTTATCGGTTTGTTGTGAATCTTTAGTTTTTTCCTGATACTGTGTCGATGATTTTCAATGGTTTTTGCCGAAATTTTCATGGCAAAGGCAATTTCTTTGGTTGAATTACCATGTTTAATCATATTTGTAACCCTGAGCTCTGTAGGTGTCAGTTTGTTGAATCTGGATTCAAGTGTACGGTTAAATGGTGAAACAATTTCATTGAGGTTGTTATTTATAATTCCCAGGTAAACTTTCTGCTCGGAAGAGAGGCTCGTTCTGTTCAGGCTTTCAATATAAGGGAGAATGTGTTTTTGAATGTTCAGATTATAGTTCTTTTCAAGTTCTTTTTTATCTTCTTCACGTTTATTAATTAAAACGCCCAGCGCCGTATTGGCCGCCTCAAGATCTATGGATTTATCTTTTAATTTTGAGTAGGCTTTTTCAAGTTCCATTGTTCTTTCTGCAACACGTTTTTCAAGTTTACCAAGAGCTTCCTGACGCTCAAGTTCAAGTTCTTTCCGATCCGTATCGTCAAAAACAACACCTAATGCCTTGATAGGTTTTCCATTGTTATCCCATTCAATTGTTTTTGCGATTTCAATTATCCATTTTACTTTTCCTGTTTTGGATCTTACACGATAATTGTAAATGAACTTTTTATTACTGCCTTCCATTATCGCTTTATCTATTTCATCAATAATTTTAATATCTTCTTCAAATACATACTGATCCCAAGTGTCGGGGAGATTAGGGTCAAACTCTACGATTTCACGGGCGCGGTTATCAGAATAAATTCTATTTTTCACCAGATCCCAATCCCACATTCCCAGGTTGGCAACTTGCATCGCTATTTCATTTTGCTCTTTGGCAGCATTGAGTTTTTTTTCAATTAAAAGCCAGTTCATTATCTGTCCAAGATGGATACATGTGTTTTTCAGTGTGCTTTGAATCCATAGAGGGAGCGGTTTAGTGCTAAAAGAGCCGAGAAAAATTACGGCTAAAAAATTACCATCATGAATTACAGGGAAAATGCCTGCCGGATGGAGTTGCTTCAGGTTGTTTCCATTATTAAGATTTAAGTTGAAATCAGTTGGTTTCAGTACGGACAACAAGTCGGATTTTTCAGCTAAAAAGTGTTGAAGACTTTCGATAGCCTCGGTTGAAAGTCCATTTTGAACGCCTATTTCGGGATTTTTGTTACCAAAGGTAATTATGGCGCCACAGTCAATACCCTTAACAGTGAGAGTGATGTCAAGGATATTTTTGAGGGTTTGGCCAAAATTGTGAGTCGTGCCGAGTGCAGCAACGAGGTCATTTTGAAGCTTTAACTGCTTTTCCATACTTGATTATTGCAACGCTCTCTTAAAGTTCTATGCGAAAATTGTCAGAAAAACGGCCCAGAGTCGCTAACGATTCATGCCGTGACAGATTTTCATAAAAATATATATTATTGCTTTTAATGATTGAATCAGAGAAATATCATAAATGATATTATCAATCAAGATACAAGGTGTATTAGCGGGGCAAAGCTAGTTGATATTTAAAATTGACAATGTTTTTACAGGTGCTTGGCTGCCCATAAGGATGCCTGAAGGCGGTTTGGGGCATCAATTTTTTTGAATATTTTATATATATGAGTTTTTACTGTATTGGGACTGATGAAAAAATCATTAGCAATTTCTTTATTACTGCATCCTGCTGTAAGCTTTTTCAAAATGTCAATCTCTCTGGGTGTAAGCATCTCTACAGAAGTGTGATCATTTTTTCCGGATTTTTGTGCTAAAATAACAAATCTGGAGAGCATTTTACGAGGATACCAGAGTTCATCATCCGCAATAGCCTTTATGATTTTGGGATAGGTATCAACAGGTATCTGATCGTAGCAGATACCGCGGATTCCGATTGAGAGGGCTTCCTTTTCAATTTCGTAATCAGGATTAACACCGCATAGAATAATTCTGCAGTTAGTAAATTTTTGAGCTCTTCTTAATCCTAATCCACTAAAAAGTTTTTCTTTGTCAATTTGCTTACAATCAAAAAGGGCAATATGTTTTTCACCGTTGGCCTGGCTGATTGTGTCAAAAAAATTGTGAGCCGGATAATTAAGGCATGTTATACCGGTCTTGTTCTCCAGGAAATTGGCCAATAGTTCATTTTGTAGCTGGTTACTACCGATTACATGCAATAAAATAGATGCCGCTTTATCTGCTTTCCAATTTTCTTTCATATCTGAATACCAAATTCTGACGTTAGGAATTAAGTAAAGGAAATACCTGATTCATCTCCTTTAGATGCAAATATATGAAGCAAGTTATGCACCCGCATAAAAATACACTTTTGTTGGTAGCAGCGTTATTTAATCTCTATTGTATTGTGATAATTTTACCCTAAATATCTGATAGTTTTTGTTTCATATAGTGTAACAAAAAAGAAAACAATAACTATAATATTCCTATATAATATCTATAATTAATAGGTATAGTATAATATAAATTATTAAAATTATAATAGATATGAAATAGGAGATATTTTGAAATTTTTATGAAATGAAATAGCAATGCCATTTTTATCACATCGGATCACATCGCCGGTGATATCTACCTGTGTTTTATTGTTTTTCGGCATATTAAGCTTGTCAAGCGGTATAAGCATTGTCAGTGATACAGGCGTACCCACGGCAATCGGGTAGCTGGTTTTAAAATAGGCGCCGCCGGCACAGGCATTAACGGTAACCAATTGTATGGACTCGTCAGATGGATTTTTATGTTCAACCTTTAGCATTGTCGGTATTTTTATATTAAATCTTTCCATCTGTCGTTGATCTGTCATGGCATGCTATCTCCTCTGATCACAGCTCAGGTAAAAATTTCAGAAAAGGATGATTGTCTGAAAACGTTTTTACTACCTGATTTAGGAAAAAGTCAATCAGCCGAATTCATTATTTTTGTATTATATTCAGCAAAAAATGTATAGGGAATTTCTAATACCATGATTGATTGTAGATGTTTGTGATATGGAAAATATCTAAGAGAGGTATTACAAGGAAAAATTTATTCAGAAAGGTTGTTAACAACCCAAAGTGAAGCCTGAAGACGAGTTTGCGCATTAATTTTTTTATAGACATTAAAAATATGGGTCTTGACAGTATGAAGACTGATTTCGAGGGTGTCGGCGATCTCCTTATTATTTCTACCTGATTACAGGAGGCGCATAATTCCTTTCTCTCTTTCTGTAAGCGTTTCAGCATCGATTGAAGGGTTGGAGGCTACCCTCAATTGCTTCGCATTTACCTTATTCTTAAAGGTCTCAGGTTTGATATAAAAATTATTATTCAGCATGGATTTAATGTCTTTTAATATTTCAACCTGTGACTCATTCTGAAAAAATATAGCACAAAGTTTTTTTATCCGGATCAATTGTTTAAGATTGTCATTAGGATGGACATTAAAAAGAGTCGGTATAATGTTATCCTGATTTTTTTTATCAACCCCTAAATATCTCTCTATCTCTTCTGCCTTAAAATCATTGTAATCAAAAAAACAAATATATTTTCTGGAAGCTTTATCATCTGGAAGATCGGCAATATAGAGTTCTTTGTACTGCCTGCATTCCACCTTTAATCGGTTTGAAATATTCATGGCAAAAAGTTCGTTTTGAAGACTATTGCGCCCGATAATACATAATAACGGTTGTAGGTCGGAAGCCCGCTCAGCACAGTTCTCAATTTTTTGAGACACTTTTTTCATATCAAGATATAGACAGGTTTTATAAAAGGGATTTTATTAATTCGTATTTCATAACAGTGCAGTGCTTAAAAAAGCAATCCGTCAAAGGTATGATTTTATCATTATTTATAAACTTGTGGACTAATACAAAAGTATTACGATCATTAGAATCTCCGTTATCTGACAGTGTTTATCTAAATTTATAATTTTATAAAAAAAATCGCGCCTAATACAAAAGTATTAGAATCATTAATTTAAAAATCATGAAAAAATCATACTGATGCATTATTTACAGGTATATACTACCGCTGATAGTTTAAAAATACTCATTACAACTAAAACACTTATTTAAAGAACCATAAACAAATTAAGAAATTCTATGTAACCCAGAGGGCGGAGCTTTATAAAATGCCTGGCAAATTCAACACTGAAAAAATTAAAAACTAATTTTATAATAGTTTGAATTAATAAATTTTTTTTTATTGTATTACATCATAATGTAATATGCATGATTTTATTGAGGTTTTAAATGATCAGAACCCAAATTATGATAAATGAGGAACAGTGGAAGTGGATCAAGCTGTTGGCTGTTGAGAAAGGTATTTCAATGTCTCAGCTTATCCGTGATAGCATCGATAGTTATCGGGCTCAGAAAGAACGTTATAACGCATTTGCCAATAAAAAAAAGAAGGCTATTACCGCAGTTGGAAGTTTTTCAGCCGGTCAGAAAAAAATTAAAGCCCAGCATTAAATGTCTTTTACCATTCCGGAAAAATCTTTTTCCACCTCATGTTTAAATAAAATGAATAATACTGAATATGTATATGTCGATACATCGGCATTCTATGCGCTGATAGATCGATCAGATAAATATCATAAAAGTGCAAAAGAAATCTGGGAAGAACTTCTAAATTATAATGTTTCGCTTCTTACCTCAAACTATATTGTTTCAGAAACAATGACACTTTTGCAGTACAGAATCAGTTATGAGGCGGCAAAATGCTGGTATAAAGATATCCTGAGCGTGCTTGATGTATATTGGGTTAACAAATCTGACCATCAGCGTGCTTATGTCCTCTGGCGAAGCCTCGGACAGCGTAAGAATACAATGATTGATTGTCTGAGTTTTGTGACCATGCATAAACATAACACTGAAAAGGCTTTTAGTTTTAAGAGGCAGTTTGGGGATCAGGGGTTTGAGGTTTTAACTGGTTGAGACTTATTTTAGTTGTAGATTTTAAGTTGATTATGAATTAATCATTGAATTTTGATCACCGAATGGCAACATTCCATCTGTCTTACCCAAAAGTAATGAATTATATCCAACTCAATGAAAAAAATTAAACAAACAATCAATACCAAGTTAATACACCCAGTCAGGTCTTCCATCTTGTTGGCTAATTTTTGGCTTAATAATTACAAGAAAGTGATTTGGATGATCGGTGCGGGAAGGAGCGGTACGACTTGGGTTTCAAATCTTATAAACTATAAAAAGAATTATCGAGAAATATTTGAACCATTTCACCCTCACCGTGTAAGAGAAATGAGCTTTTTGTTACCGCATCAATATATTAGGCCTGGTAATAAAAACAGCCAATTTGAAAACATGGCATCCGATGAATTTAGAGGCACATTTTTAAATTACAAAGCTAATAAGTGTAATAAGCATCTTTTTTATGACGGACTTTTAATAAAGGATATCTTTGCAAATTTATTTGCTTCATGGGTTTCAAATCAATTTCCCAATGTAAAAATTATTTTGTTAATACGCAATCCATTTGCTGTGGCATTGTCAAAATTTAAAAAGAGAAAAAGATATTGGATGAAAAACCCATTGGAATTTTTAGATCAATCTGAATTGTGCGAAGATTATCTTTATCCCTTTGAGGATCTTATTAGAAAGATAGGAAGAAACAACGATTATATCCAAAATCAACTTCTAATTTGGTGTATTATCAACTATATTCAACTCTTACAATTTCAGCAGAATCAGATACATGTTGTTTTTTATGAAGATATTTATACTAATCCAAATTACGAACTGACAAGGATCTTTGATTATATTAATCCTGGTAATAAAGAATGTACAGTGGATATTCCTGAGGTAGTACGCAATTGGCCAAGCAGGGTTAGTGGAAAAGGTAATAACTTTAAGACAGGTATCCCACCAGTTAGTTCCTGGAAAAATGAGCTGACTGTAAAACAAATTGACGCAGGACATTAATTATTAAGTTGTTTTGGTTTTGAGCACCTATATAGTGATGACTTAATGCCTAATATATCAATTATTGAAAAGATACGGCAAACTAATAATGTTTCATAATATCAGAACACATATTCCGCCTTTGGGATGGTGGCTTTTTTCCAAACGTATAAGATCCAGAGGTTTCAAGCTTTTGGCTCGACTAGATGATTTTGCTAATGCAGTACTTGTGACCGGTTGTCAACGTTCTGGTACAACAGTTGTTCGTCGAGCAATTGGACAAAGTAATGATTTTTCAGAATTTTGGACATCAAATGATGATGAACTCGATGGAGCTCAAATATTAGCTGGCTTAAAAAACTATAACCCTAAAAGTAGATGTTGTTTTCAAACTACATATCTAAATGAACGTGTTGATGAATATTTTGAGCATAAAAAGCCATTTAAAATTATTTGGGTTCTACGGGAACCTGAGTCGGTTGTGCGGTCGATGTTATATAACTGGAAGCGGTTTCCCCTCAACGAACTTTTTGATGGTTGTGGAGAGTCTGAGTTAATTGGCCGTGAACTTAAGTCATTCAAGCGGTTTGGTAAATTCGGAGTCTCACCTCTTTTTAGAGCGTGTTATGCATATATTGGAAAACTCCGGCAGATACAATTGCTCCATAATTATTTTGGAGATGAGAGATTGTTTGTTATTGATTACAATATGCTTTTAAAGACTCAAGAAAGTTTAAAAAAAATATATGATTTCGCAAAAATAACATATGATACCTCTTACGCAAATATTTTTCATCGATCATCTCACCCTCCCAAATATACTTTAACAAGAAATGAACGAGAGACTGTTTTAAATCTTTGTAGCAGTTCCTATGAACAGGCCGCACAGTACATTCGATAGCTATCTCAAATTAAAATAAAGTAACAATATATGCAAAAAAACTCATTAAAAATAGTAAAACAACCAGGTGATACTTTATTATCATTTATAATTATACCAATGATGCTTTTATTGTCATTTCAAAGGCTACTCCCAGTGTTTGATGTTGGAGGTGTGACTATTAATTTATTTGTTGTATATCTGTTTTTTGTTGCATCAGTAACAATCGTTCGAAAAGTTTTTTTAAGGGAACAATTCGGATTCGGAATTGTCGATTTGGCAATATCGGTTATGGCGTTTAGTTTTTTATTTTGTATGATATTTTCTGATAATATTATACATGCTGGCCGTATTTCAGTGCATGCGATCTTTGTTCCCTCGTTGATATATGCTACATTAAAGCAAATTATTCGAACGGATTATGTTTATTTTGCCGTTTTGAAATCAGTTATGTGGGGTTATTATTTTCTTTCACTCTCTTCAATATTTAATTTTCTTAGCACCTTTTCCAGGCCAAGACCATTAGGTATTCATCCTATTGGTGCAGCAACATTGCTATTTACTGGATTTGCTATAGCGGGTCTAATTTTTCAACAAGAGACTATTAAACGAAAAATTTCCAAGATTCTCTTTTTTTTTGGAATAGTATCTTTACTTGCTAGAGCTTATATTGTTCTGCTTTTAGTATATCAGAAATTATTAGAATTGATGAAAAGAGGTTTCGCCTTTTGGACAATTTTCTTTTTTATGACTATTTCTCTTTTGGGTACAATTACAATTGCTTATATGCCTTCTGTTGTTGCTCCAGAAGAAGATATTAGAAACGATGATGAGGTAGGGGTTTTTGAGCGATTAACTAATGACGATTATTGGGAATATGCGCTTATGGGGAGAGCATTCTCATACAAAGAGGGGTTGATAAATTTTTATAAAAATAAAGTTTGGGGCATAGGTATATATCGGAGTGAAAGAGGAATGAGTGTAACAAGACATAATTTCCATATTGAATGGCTCGAATATAGTGGTATTGTTGGATACCTTTCTTATCTGGGCGTTTTTTTAACATATTTTTGGACAATTCGCAATAAAGCAAAATCAGATTCACATATCGCAGTATACAGTGCAGCAGTGTTATGTATTTTGGCTAACAGTTTGACACAAGGCATTATGCACGGTTTAATGCCGCATGCAGTATTTATGTTGATGGGATTAAGTGCTTCACGAATTAGGATAATTGCAAATAAGACGAATAATTAATCAAAGGCTGTAAGCTATCTCAATAAGATGATAGGCAAATGCAACCTGTAAATCGTTATTACTGAAAAAAGGATTATATGCTAATAAGTGCAAAATATAATTTTGTTTTTTTATGTACCCCTAAATGTGCATCTAGCTCGATTGAAACTATGTTACGACGATATAGTGATATTTCGTTAGTTGGCCCACCTTTTTTCAGACACACTAATTACAGAATATATTCTAAGTATCTAAAACCATATCTCATGGAAACAGGTAAGATTAAAAACATTGAGACTATATGCTTAATACGAGAGCCATTATCCTGGCTACATAGTTGGTATAGATTTAGAGCAAGACATGAAATAAGAGATTGAAATAATCCCCGCCATAAAAATAGCACGAACAATATTCAATTTTCTCAATTTATAGAAGCATATTTATTGGACAATTCGCCTCCATATGCCGATTTTAATTCTCAGTTTGATTTTATTAAAAATGATAAAAATAAGGTTGGCGTAGACACAATTTTTCTTTACGAAAATATTGGAGAGTTTATAGATTATATGAGTGATAAGGTTGCGAAAAAGTTGACGATAGCATCTAAAAATATATCGCCAAGAAAAAAATATGATTCAAAAATTGCTTCGTTTTCAGACTATGCAATAAGAAAAATAGTCAGTAAATTAAATATAAAACATTCAACTAATAGATCAAAAGTAGAATATGGAGTGCCAGATGAACTGTTGAAAGCTCTTCACAACAACATACCAAATGATTTTGAATTTTATGAAAAGCTTAAAACACATAGAAATTATTAGGTATTATAGTCTCATAACAAAAGAAATGATGATTTAGCAAGTTTTTATGTTTCAATGTGGTCTCTAAAATGCCTATCAAGTTGAAAAGGTTTAAATGAATACAATTCGCTATTATAGTTTAAGTACAATTAAAACTAACTTATTACACTTTTTGACCGGAAAGGTGTTTTCCGCTCTTTCCACAATTACTGTTTTATTGTTGTTAGCCCGTATTCTGTCAAAGGATATATATGCAATTTATGTTCTTTTCCAGGCAATGGTAAGCTTTGTAGGAATGCTCGCTTCATTTGGTATTACCCAATCATCATTTCGTTATATCCCAGAGTTAAGATCGAAAAACAATAATAAGGCAATGTATCGATTTCTTTTTTCTGGTGTATTAAGCAGGTTTCTAATTTTTGGATTTGTTATGTTACTTGTTTTTTTAATTCGTGAAAAACTTGCAGGGTATTACAATTTCGAATCATGGGTATGGTTGTTACCCTGGTATCTTCTTGCAGGATGGTTTCGTTTAACTGGATATTTTTTAGCCAAGGTCATGGAATCCTTGATGTGGCAGAAGAGTTCTCAGTACACCCTTGCAATTGCAGGATTGACAAGATTGTTTATGGTGTGTTGGTATTATTTTGTTACTGCGGATATTGACTTTCAAAAAGTTGTAATGATTGAAGTGTTTGTTGAAGGCTTTACTTTGATGATTTTGGTGTTAACAACTTTGATTAATTGGAGATCAGACGATCATAAGGATATTGGAGACCAAGAGTGGTGGGTAAAAAATCGAAGGCGCGTTAACCGTTATGGCTTTATGGGGTACTTAAAAGCATTAACGGGAACTTTATATGGTAATGCACCAAACCGGATGGTAGCGGCTAGATTTCTTCCACTATCGTCTATGGGAGAATATGGATTTGCGGGTTCTATTTCTATGTTTTTACGTCGATTTCTGCCAACTCGATTACTTCATGGGATGATCAGACCTTTATTTATTGATCGTTTTTCACAAAATCAAAATTTCCATGAACTTAATAAAATGGCCAATTTTACATTCAGAGTTAACCTTGTCATTCTTGTTTTTTCAATTTTGGGCCTTGTTCTTGCCGGCAAGCCTGTTTTTGATTGGATAACGTTAGGGAAATATGGTTCAACAGCCTATCTCATAGCCGCTATAATTGGAGTGCTTATTCTTGAAAGCCTTCTTTCTCAACATGAACTAATATGCTTAACATTGGAGAAAAATGGAATTATAATTTGGGGAAATCTGCTGCGTTCTATTTCTCTTGGATTGTCACTTTTTTTTATATCGAAACTTGGCGCCTGGGCCATAGTTCTCGCAAATGCTGTAGGTAACTTTTTAGCAATTATAGTTGTTTGGTATGGTTTGAAACGTTCAGGTAAACTACTTACATTTGATGCCCATTTAATTATTCGAATAGTTATAAGCCTAATAATCGCTATTTTAACAGGCTTCTTAATAGACAACTTATATCATATAATTCCGTTTACATTATTATCAGCATTTATAATATTTGGGTTGTTGATTTGGTATCGGTCACCTTTTTCTGACGATGAACATAATCTTATACATCGGTTATTTTCCAGAGAGAATAATAAAACCAAAATTTCCGGTAAACAATTTGCTAATTTATAAATTAATATTAGAGCCCCTTGAAAAATACAAAAAAGTAATCACAATGAAAATAAAAAATATAACAAATCTTCAAGTTTTTTTAAAAAGAATATTTATTTTACTCAGTTGCTTTCTAATCTTACTATTAACTCCAAATAGAGGATTTGCTGAAAAAAAATATCTTAATTCTGATGATTTCAAAGAAAAAATATTTAGAGGTTTTACTGTTGAAGGAGAAAAGAATAAAAAAACAGATAATGATTTTGAAGATTTAGACAAAATAGGTGTAGAAATTATACGGACTGGTCTACGCTTGGATCGCTGTTCGACTTGTATAAACTACACCATTTCACAAACAGGACTTGAGTATCTTGATTGGGTAGTGAGTAAAGCTAATGAATATGAAATGTATGTAGTTATAACATTAGTTCCCGAAAATCCCTACAGTGCTGAGTATTGGGAAGACAAAAATCTTCAGAGTAGTATAATAAAAATATGGAGATCTCTTGCTGAACGTTACAAAAATAACTCTTTTGTCGCAGGGTACGATTTACTGAATGAACCAAAACCGCCGGGAAATATCAAAAATGCTTCCAAGTTATGGGTTGATTTTGCTGAAGATATTATTTCAGCTATTCGTGAAGTGGATACCAATCACATAATATTTTTCGAACCAGCACCAAGTGCGTCTGCATTTGCCTTTAAAGCATTAAAGGAACCTCTGTCAGATGACAATATTGTATATAGTTTACATATGTATAAACATGTTAGGTTAACCCATCAACGCCTTGGCGATAATAAAGAAACGGTTACATATCCTAATAAAAAATTTGATAAAAAATATTTATCAAAATACCTTGATCCCATTAGATCATTTAAGAAAAAACATAATGTCCCAATTTATGTTGGCGAGTTTAGTTGTGTTCGCTGGGCGCCTGATGATTCTGCCTACCGCTGGATTGAAGATGTCCTTGACTTATTTGAAACCGAGGGCTGGTCATGGACATTTTTTAGTTTTCGAGGTTTTCATGGTTGGGATCACGAACTTCCATCAACAGTGGTTAAGCCTAAAGACAAAATATCTGCTATGAAATTACGGAGTATGGAAACTCCTACTTTTCAATTAATATCAAGTTATATGAACAACCATCCATAAGTTAATAATGTTTATTTAAAAATCCGAAAAAAACATTAAGGGAAAAAAATGCCTGTTCCTTATATCTATATATGTTCTGCTGGTCATTCAGGGTCTACTTTGCTTGATTTGCTTTTAGGGTCACATACCAATATTGCGTCATTAGGTGAGATAACTCAACTTCCGAAGAATATTGCACTAAATACGACTTGTACATGTGGAGAACCAATTTTGAAATGTAGACTTTGGCGTAAGATTGTTGATGAAATTTCTGAAGAAGAAGGTAATAATTTAATTGAAAATCCATATAAATTTAATTTGGGCCATATTAAAGCCGTTGTTGTTAAAGATAAAAATCATCAAACTCAATTTTACAATGTTAAAATGAAATTAATGGGATTGTTATTATATGCAAAGTTGAACTGGAGTAATTTTATTCCCCAAAGCTTATTTTCTGGCGTAGATAGCAGCGTTGAAAATACTTTTCGTATTTATAACAAAGTAAGAAAAGAACTATCTGTAACAACAATTGTTGATTCATCTAAAACATATCTAAAGGCAGTAAGTCTTTATTTATCCCGACCAGAGGATGTTAGAATAATCCTGTTAACAAAAGACGCAAGGGGCGTCATTTATTCTGGTGTTAAACGAAAACGAAATGCAAAAAAAACAGCAAAATCATGGGCGCGCCATTATTCCAGGGCAATAACCTTGTTTAAACGCAATATTAACAAAAATGGTTATCTACATGTAAGATACGAAGACTTAGTTAAAGACCCCCACCAAACACTTAAAAAAGTATGTCATTACATAAACATTGATTTTGAAGATACCATGTTAGATTTTTTGAAAAAAACTCATCATATAACTAATGGAAATAATATGCGATTCCTAGATAATTCTACAATTAAAAATGATGAAAGTTGGATTAAAGGTCTATCAAAAAAAGATTTAAAAGAATATGAATCCTTTGCTATGAAAATTAATCGTACATTTGGGTATTGATAGTATTAAAATTAAGTAGAGCTAATTAGATGAATCTTGAGAACAAAAAAATATTAATTTCAGCTTATACCTGTCGGCCAAATCGCGGTTCAGAAGCTATTCTTGGTTGGAATTGGATAATTCAGCTTGCTACTCGAGGCGCAGAAGTATTCGTAATAACAAGAGAAATGAATAAAAAAGAAATTGAACAACATGTTTTGAAAACTCAAATACCATCAAATATTTATTTCCTATATTATGATAATTATAGTTTATTGCCCTTGTTAAAAAGCTTTAAATCAAAATTTCGATATTTATATTATTATGCATGGCAATGGGGAGCATACAAAGCAGCCACTAAAGCAAATAATAAATATCAATTTGATTTGGTGCATCATGTTACGTGGGTCCAAGTGAGAATGCCAAGTTTTATGGGGAAATTAGGAATTCCTTTTGTGCATGGCCCAGTCGGGGGGGGGGAATCTGCCCCTATTCGTATTAGAAGCGTCTTAGGGCTTAAACAATGGCTTATTGACCTTTACAGGGAATGTTGGACACTTATCTCTCTTGCAGATCCTTTTGTTCGAAAAACCTTTCGACAATCGACAAGGTTACTTGTAAATGCACCAGAAACAAAAAGGTACTTACCTAAATGGGCTCACTCGAAAACATATCAGCAGTTGGCGATTGCATATGAATTCAGGAATATTGAAGCAAAACCAATAGTGCAGAATGATAATAAGCTAAATGGATTAAAATTATTATTTGTTGGTCGTTTTTTGGGTTTGAAAGGTATGGCAATTGGATTGTCAGCTTTCTCTCGATTACTCCAGAAGTATCCTGAATCTAAACTAACTTTAGTTGGCAAGGGACCAGCTGAAAAGCAGTGGCGTAGAAAGTCAGCAAAACTTGAAATTGATAAACATTTAGAGTGGATTGATTGGTTACCAAAACATGAAGTTGAAAAGCTTTACTCCAACTATGACGCATTGATTTTTCCAAGTTTACATGACAGTGGTGGTTTTGTTGTTCTTGAGGCCATGTCTTATGGCTTGCCGGTTGTCTGCCTGAACATTGGTGGGCCTGGCGTTATTGTTAATGATCATTGTGGTATAAAAGTAAATGTTTATAATCATTCAAAATGCCATATAGAACAAGCTCTCGGTGATGGACTTATCAGATTGATTTCAGAGATTGGGCTTCTTCAACAACTCAGTAGAGGTGCTTTGGAAAGAGTTAGAGACTTTGGATGGGATAATTTAATTTCAAAGTGTTATGAAGGTATTCTTTAAATTATTCAGCTCTTTACATTACATGTTAAATATATTTTTTCTAAATTTTTTCAGAATTAAATCTTTCAAAGAATCAAAAGATATCCGCAGATGTGGATTTACTGAATTTCATATCGATTACAACAACGTCTTTATTAAAGGCTAACTGTATGTCAAAAACAAATGTAGCAGCTCAGAAAAAGAAGGATGAAATAGTTTTTATCGTGAGTTCAGGCCGGGCTGGGACAACGTTACTTCGAACCATGTTAAATGCTGGTGGTGAATTGCATATTCCACATGAGAGCGATTTTGTAGCAAGAGCATATAAAGTATACGGGTATAAAAAAAAACTTCATCAATCAGTTTACTTGGAAGCCATCAAATTTTTTAAAAGAACAAGTCAAAACAGTGGATGGGGACTTCCAGAACAATATATTCGTGAGAGTATAATTAATGCAGCACCTCGAAATTTTAAAGAATTTAATATAAGCCTGATCGAAACCTATCTTAAGTACCATAATTTAAAAGCGACTCGGTATGGTATTAAAGCTCCGGTTCTTATTTCACATATTGACCGTATTCTTGACGTATTTCCAGATGCAAAAATTATACATGTGGTTCGTGACGGTAGGGATGTTCATTTATCGTATCGTAAATTGCACAATGATAACCAGACTAAGTCATTTGGACCAAAGGGGATACTCAGTTCAGCTTTATATTGGGTAGATGGACTGCGACGAGTATCTGAATATTCATCGCAGATCTATGAAGTCTGTTATGAGGAATTGCTTAACAATCCAGCAGAAGAATTAAAAAAATTGTGTCACTATTTAGAAATACCATATTCTCCAATTATGCATGATCACTTTTCTGCTGCTGAAGAAAACAAAGATGCGCTTTTAGAAAAGCATAAACAAACAATACACCTTAAGATCACACAGGGCATAGATTCCAACAACCAAGGCAAATATTTGAAAAGGATTAAACGGAAAGAACGATTTTTATTTGAATTTATAACGGCCCCTTATTTGAATAAATATCATTATCCCTTGGAGTATCCATTTCTTGAAAACATGATTTTTTGTCCATTTAGAAAAGTTATATATATGACGGCAAGGCTTTTTAATAATATACGATACAGATGGCGAGATAAAGTCACTTATAAACACACTAAGAATATGATGGCAAAAGAATCAAATATTGAGGGTTGTCTCGACAATGCATAATCAAAGTATACGACTTTTATATGTAGTTGGTGGCCCAAAGGCTGCACCACGAGTGGATGTCGCAGTCCTCTTTGGTCAGTATCTAAGTAAGGATGTTTTTGACATTGACTGGGTAATTTTTGACCCAAAACCTGGTGCACCGGCATGGAAACGAAAGAAATGGCTTGGGTCAAGAGCTTATTGGGTTGGAAGATCCAGTCGTAATGATTTCATGGGTTCTGTTTTAACTAAATTATTTGAATTTAGTGCAGATATGCGAACAGCATTTCTTGCTCTGACTGGAGATTACAAGATTATTCAGGTACGTGATAAATTTCTTGTGGCAATACTATGTTTAATTGCTGCAAAACTTCGAGGGCGTTTTTATACATATTGGTTATCCTATCCCTTTCCTGAGTCCCGAATATCAGATGCTCGCGAGCGGAGAGCTAAACATCCCGGATACTCCTGGTTTGCTGGTAAACTCAGTGGTTTGCTATTGTATAAGATTATTTTACCTCTTTCTACACATGTATTTGTTCAAAGTGAACAGATGCGTCAGGATGTTCACTCACAAGGGATATCCCTTGAAAAGATGACACCGGTCCCCATGGGTGTGGATGAGATATTAATTACTGTCCCTGCTGAGAAAATACGAGAAAACACAATCCTTTATCTTGGTACTTTGGTTAGAGTACGTCGTCTTGAAATTCTTATAGAGGCGTTATTAATTTTGAAAAATGATTTACCACATGAAAATCTTAAACTGATATTTGTTGGAGATGGTGATACCCCAGCTGATCGGGCATACCTTGAAGATATTACAAACAAAAATAGCCTTAATGATATAATTGAATTTACAGGCCACTTACCAATGGAAAAGGCCCTGGAAAAAGTTTCAAGTGCAGCAGTATGTGTCTCTCCTTTTTATCCTACATTTGTATTACGTTCTACTTCACCGACAAAACTTGTCGAATATATGGCACTTGGTCGGCCTGTTGTCGCAAATGATCATCCTGAGCAGGCAGAGATAATTGAAAAGAGTGGTGGCGGAATTTGTGTTAAATGGTCTGCTCAATCTTTTGCAAAGGGAATTCGAGAAATACTTGAAGACCCTGAAGGAGCCGAAGAAATGGGTATCAAGGGGAAGAATTATGTTCAATCAAATAGAACATATTCTCCAATTGCGAAAAAAGTAATGAATGTTTATCAAAAAAAGGTATTGATGCAATAAAATCTATATTATTGAAGTTTGTTTAAGGCACAAATATATTTAAAGAAAAAGTCCTATGGAAAAAAAAGATACAAAAGTTATCTCTGATTTAAAAGAAGTGCAACCATTGTTTATTTGCCTTGGAGTTCGTAAGGCAGCAACAACATGGCTACATCGTCAATTAGAGGCACATCCTGAGATCGCTTGTACTATTACAAAGGAAATAGGATATTGGACTTCAAATTATAATAAAGGGCCGGGTTGGTATCTTGATCAATTTCCAAAAGGCAATTATCAGGCTTTTGCAGAAGTTACCCCTCATTATCTGAATGAAAATGCACTGTCACGGATGGCAAGCGACATATCCGACATTCGGTTTATACTTGTTCTAAGAGATCCTTTCGATAGGGTATGGTCTGAATATCTAAATATGGTAAGAAATGGTTCAAGACAGAAACTTTCTACCGCTATAATTGAGAACCCCAAACTTATAAATCATAGCTTATACGCAAAAGCATTAAAAACATATTTAAAGTTTTTTTCTATGGATCAATTACTCATATTATTTTTTGAAGAAATAAAAGAAGATTCAATATCTGTTTTGCGTAAACTTTATGAATTTGTTGGTGTAAATAAAGATTTTGTATCAGATGATTTTCAAAAAGAAGTTAATAAGGGAAGAAATTATAGTGTCACAGATCATATGTTAAAAAATATCCAATTGGTTACTAAATATTGTGGCCTGAGAAGAAAACATCTTGTTGGATTTGGATTGGATAAAAAACTTGAGCACCTTTACACCTGTCTCGCAAGAAAAAATCCACCACCTAAAATGAATGAGGATGATCGAACTCTACTGGAGAAGTATCTTAATCAGGATATTCATGAGTTGGGTAATATAATCAATAAAAATATGTATTCATGGTTACAAAAATGAAACTAATATTTAAAAATATTATGGGTACAAATTAAATATGTCAGGTCCTTTTTTTATAATTGGAGCTCAACGCTCAGGCACCACATTGTTAAGGCTGATATTGAACTCTCACTCTCATATTTCTATTCCTGAAGAAGGAACATTTTGGATGCCAATACTTAGAGACTGTAAACATAATATTGCATCAGAAATACCTAAAACAAAATTAAAGAACTATTTTGAATATATAAAAAAAAATAATCAATTTAAACTTTGGAAAATCGAAATAACTGAACTTGAAGAAGAGTTGATGAACCGAAAAGAAGTTACTCCGCATGTTTTGATGACAGCAATCTATTCAAAATATAATGAAACACAAAATAAAATTATTTGGGGAGACAAAACACCAAGTTTTTTCAGGATGATTCCAATAATTGCTGAAATATTTCCAGATGCAAAATTTATTCATGTAGTTCGCGATGGGCGAGATATCCATTTGAGTTTAAAGAAGTTGGGTCTCTACCAAAGCAATGTTTGTGTTGATGCTTTAGAGTGGGTCCATAAAGTGAAAAAAGCCCAAATGGATTTAAATACTCTTGAATCAGATAGATTTCTGGAAATTCGATATGAGGATCTTGTATCAAATTTTGATAAAACTATACATACAATTTGTACATTTTTAACCTTATCATATGAAAACCCCATGGTCGATTTCTGGAAAAATAGTGAAAAATTCATTGGTAAACATCATTCTAAAAAAATATTTCAACCCGTTACAACTGATTCTACAAAAAAATGGAAGAAAACTATGACCAAGAAGGAACTTGGTAAGTTTGATATTTTAGCGGGAATGCTTTTAGAGGATTTGGGATATGAAATTATACCTTCTATGATGAACTTTGGATCTTTTTTTTCAATGTTATGTGATTTGATTTCGGGAATACCTATTAGGATAGCAAGGTTGTTATGGACCGCAATAGTCTTAAAGATTTCATCAAAATTTGGTTTAGCCACTGAAGCCTCAGGAAAGGGACATTGTCCGACAGGATAGACGTTAGATATGAAGATACTTTTTGCAAATAAATTTTTCTATCATAAAGGTGGCTCAGAAACTGTGCTTTTCCAGGAAAGAAAATATCTTTTCGATAGAAATGTTTCTGTAGTTGATTTTTCCATGGATGATCAACGTAACGTCTATTCTGAATATGCTGGACATTTTGTATCACATATTGATTACAAAAATAGTACAGGGTTTTATAATAAATTAAAAAATGGAGTTAATTTTATTTCATCAAGTGAGGCAGTAAATAAACTGGAAAAACTGATTGTACAAGAAAAACCGGATATTGCACATCTCCATAATATTTATCACCAATTAACGCCATCTATTATATCTCTTCTTAAAAAGCATAATGTAAAAGTTATTTTAACTCTTCATGATTACAAGTTGATATGTCCTGGTTACATTGCCTTAAATAACGGTAATATTTGTGATGCTTGTAAAGGAAAACATTTCTGGAAACCGTTCACAAAAAATTGTCAGGCATCAATTCCCCAAGGGATGCAGTTAATGCTTGAAGCATATTGGCACAAATGGCGGGGAAGCTACAATAATGTAGATTGTTTTATTGCACCGAGTGAATTTATGGCGAACATGATAAGCAGAAGGGTTGGTTGCGATAAAATTAGAATATTGCATAATGGAATTGATGTTGAAAAATATCAACCCACTTATAATGATTCCGGATATGGATTATATATTGGACGCATTTCCAATGAAAAGGGGATTAGAACGTTGCTTGATGCACTTGATTTGATAAATGAATCAATCGATATGAATATTGTTGGTACCGGACCTCTTTATAATGAGCTTAAAAAGCGGGGGGGCAAGGCCAAGTTTCTTGGATATAAAACAGGTCAAGCATTATATGATATTATTGCAAACTCGTCTTTTGTCGTCGTACCATCCGAATGGTATGAAAACTGTTCAATGGCTGTCCTTGAAGCAATGGCCATGGGGAAACCAGTTATTGGCAGTAACATTGGTGGTATTCCAGAACAGGTTGAAGATAATAAATCGGGCTTGTTGTTTGAAATGGGCAATTCCGATGATCTTGCATCTAAAATGCAATTTTTGATTCAAAAGCCTGATTTGCGTTTACAGTATGGAATGGCTGCGAGACAGAAACTAGAAAGAGAGTATTCCCTTCAAAACCATTGCTCCAATTTATTGGAAATCTATAATCAACTTCTATCTTAAAGGTAATGAAATATGGAAGCATGTTTAATTGTTACTTATCGATGTAATGCCAAATGTTATATGTGTAATACTTGGCAGCACCCAAGTTTAAAATCAGATGAATTTACACCTGATCTTATTGATAAAATTCCTGAAGGCTTAAAGTATATTAATGTTAGCGGTGGAGAACCCTTCTTACGAGATGATCTTGATGAAATAATAGAAAGAGCACTTGAAAAAACAGAAAGACTGGTTATCAGTAGTAATGGATATTTCACAAAAAAAATAATTAAACTTGCAGAAAAATTTGGTAATAAAATAGGATTCAGAATCTCTATTGAAGGTCTACCTGCTGCAAATGATGAACTTAGAGGTATTAAAAATGGATTTGATCATGGATTAAGAAGCTTAGTTACACTTCATGGAATGGGTATAAAAGATATTGGCTTCGGTATAACCGTATCTGACCGCAATGCAAAAGATTTGATTGAACTATACAGACTTGCTGATTCAATGAATTTAGAATTTGCAACTGCGACAACACATAATTCTTACTATTTTCATAAAAACGATAATGGTTATGAAAATCCTGAAATGGTTGCAGGAGAATTTGAAAAGATTGCTTTGGAACAGCTTAAAACTAATAATCCCAAAAAATGGTTTCGGGCCTACTTTAATATGGGTTTAGCAAATAAGGTTAGAGGTAAAAAAAGGCCATTACCTTGTGAAGTTGGAACCGATGTATTTTTCTTAGATCCTTTTGGTAATATAATGCCTTGTAATGGATCAGATGAGCCAATGATAATGGGTAACCTGAATGCTCAAACATTTGGTGATATATGGAACAGTAAAAAAGCTGATGAAGTTAGAAATCAGGTTAAAACTTGCAATAAGCAGTGCTGGATGATTGGATCTGCATCACCGGCAATGAAAAAAAGAATTTTAACACCGGCAAAATGGGTAATTAAAAATAAATTGAAAGTGTTTAAAAGTAATGGCAAATCTGTTTATTTAGATCAACTCCTCTAAATTACAATCAAAAATTCAACTTAAATAAAATGAAAATATTTGTAACCGGAACCAGAGGTATACCAAATATTCCGGGTGGTGTTGAAAAACACTGTCAGGAACTTTACCCGATAATTTCATCACTTGGACATGAAATTATTCTTGCTACCAGAAGCTCTTATGTTGAACAAAATATTGAAGAGTGGAATGGCGTCAAACTTGTCAAATGTTATGCACCGAAGATAAAAAGCATGGAAGCAATAATTCATACATTAATCGCATTAATTAAAGCCAGATGGTATTCCCCTGATGTTGTGCATGTACACGCTGTTGGGCCTGCACTGCTAATACCTTTTGCAAGGTTACTTGGTTTAAAGGTTGTGTTTACAAACCATGGACCAGATTATGACCGTCAAAAATGGAATGGAATTGCTAAAGCTGTTTTAAGAATAGGGGAGAAGGTAGGCGGCATATTTGCACATGAAATTATCGTTATTTCAAATGTTATTAAGAAAATTATTCTTAAACGATGCAATCGAAACGCCAATTTAATTTATAATGGCGTTCCTGTTCCGAAAAAGAGTGATAAAACTGATTACCTTGATCAGGTTGGAGTAAAACCCCATGAGTATATTATTGCTGTTGCCAGATTTGTTCCTGAAAAAGGACTTCATAATTTAATTGAGGCCTTTAAGACCTTAGATACAGATCTAAAACTTGTTATTGCTGGTGATGCTGATCATGAAACCGAGTATAGCCATGAATTAAAAGAAATCGCTTCTACAGACAGCCGAATAATTTTGACGGGTTATATTACAGGTGAAACTTTAAACCAGATTTTTTCTTATGCAAACCTGTTTGTTCTACCTTCTTATCATGAAGGACTTCCAATCGCCTTGCTTGAGGCTATGAGCTATGGCCTTCCAGTTTTGGTGTCAGATATTCCAGCAAATATGGAAGTTGGACTTTCCAAGCACAGGTATTTTAAATGCGGCGATATTTATGATCTTAAAAATAAGATGGCAAATATATTAAAGTCAGAAATTTCAGAAATTGAAAAAAGTGAAATAGAAAATCAGATAAAAACCAATTATAACTGGCGAGAGATAGCCATAAAGACAGTTAATGTATATAAAAGAGTGCCCAAGTATTCTTAAGAATATAATTATTCAGGAGGAACAAAGTGTCACAAAAAACAATTGTAAATGAAAGTATTCTCACTTATCAATTCCCATTTTTAGTTTTAATTTGCTTTATTTCTACAAATTTGTCAGTTTTTGCAAAACTTGGTATTGCATGGGAATCAGATGATAATAATTACTGCTATTTAATTGTTCCGCTGTTTCTCTATCTTCTGTGGGCCAAAAAAGATACATTTAATTTTTCAAATATCTCATGGAATCCTCTTGGGCTTGTTCCTGTATTTATATCTTTACTCATAATGTTGTTAGGAGAATTGGGTTCGGTACTGACTTTGATCTATATAGGGATATGGGGATGTGTTTGTGGGTTAATATTTATTCTTTATGGATGGCGAGTTCGAAAGTTAATATTTCCTCTTTTGATTTTACTTTTTATTGTTCCTCTTCCTCCTTATGTTAACCGTGTACTTACATTCCAGCTTAAACTAGCTGCAAGCACACTGTCTGTTTTAATGATGCAATTATCTGGACTAAGCGTTCTTCAGGAAGGAAATATCATTGATCTTGGTATTAGCCAGCTTCAGGTTGTAGATGCTTGTAGCGGCCTAAGGTATTTTATGCCATTGATTTTAATGGCGCTACTTGTAGGATACTTTTTTTGCAAAGGGCTGTGGCGACAATTAATATTGTTGGCAATTGTTCCACCTTTATCAATATTTGTTAATGCTATCAGAATTTATGCAACAGCACTTTTAGTGGTTAATGGCCATGAAGAAATGGCTGAAGGCTTTATGCATGATTTTTCAGGCTGGCTGGTTTTTATGGTTGCGGCTATAATTCTTTTAATAGTTGCTCTGATATTAAAGAGAATTGGTAAAACAAAAGATAATAGTAAGGAGTTAGGAGTAAGGAGTGAGGAGGATCAAAAAGAAAGTAACGAGCAACGAGTGCTGAGTTCTGAGGGGGAAAGTGAGAGTACTGAGCAACGAGTGCTGAGTGCTGAAGGGAAAAACAGTGAGGAGATAGGTGTAAGGAGTGAGGTGGAAGGGGAAAGTGCAGAGAGGCAAAAAAACAGTGCTAAAAACAGGGTTAACATTTTAAAACCACTTGTAATTACCGTTATTTTATGTGCGTTGTTTATTGGAAGCGGATGGGCACTAAAGTTTTTACCGTTTGCGCGTAACCTACCTGAAAAAAAAACATTGTTGACAAACTTTCCGCTGCAAATTGAAAACTGGCAGGGTGAAAGTCAGTATGTCACTGAGGAAATATATGAAGCATTAGGTGCTGATGATTACGTAAAGGCTGTTTATTCAAACCCTGAAGTACCAAATTATATCAACCTACTTGTCCCTTTTTATGAATACCAGGGGACAAGGCATGCTGCACATGCTCCTCAATCATGTATTCTTGGTTCGGGTTGGGGATTGTTTAAGTCTGAAAAGAAAAGTATTGTATTAAATCCTCATGAAATTTCAGTTCAGTCAATGATTATGGAAAAAGATAAAATGAAGATGCTTGCTGTTTATTTCTTTTTGCAGCGAGGCCGTGTCATTACAAATCCATGGATAAACAAATATTATTTAATGGTTGATGCAATTACCAGACAGAGAACAGATGGTGCGCTTGTTCGGGCAGAAATGATGATAAACCCAGGACAAACAGAAGAGGAAGCGTGGGATGTTATGAAATCCTTTCTTTCTGAAGTTTATATGATATTGCCGGAATATGTACCGAATTAAATACAGTTAGGAGTGAGGCGTTGGGAGATAGGAGAAAAGACAGGTTAAAAAGATAGTACTGAGCGATGAGATAGAAAATAGTACCGAGTACTGAGGGGAAAAGCAGTGCGAAGATAGGAGTAAGGAGCGAGGCGTAAAACCGAAGGAAAAAGAAAGGTGCTAAGAATAAAATAAAGTACTTACTTCTGAGATAAGTCCGAAAATGGTTTCACTCCTCACTTCTCACTCCTGTACCTCTTGCTCCTGAATCCTTTCTGCACTTATAATTTTCTCACCAAAAGAATTCAATCATAATTAAATAATCGGAAAACACCATGTTACAACAACAAGGATATGTACTAAATACATTTTTGATGGTTATTGATGCAGTTTGTGTCATTGCTTCAGGTTATAGTGCATATTTTATTATGTATCGATACCATTATGGTGAATGGGGTATGGAACCATCGATATTTATTGGATCTGTCATGGTTGTTATGTTTATGAATAACTATATGATGGGTCGTAATGAGCTTTATGGTGATGTTCGGCCGACGTCATATATCAAATTATTGTGGTCGGTTTTAAAATCTGTGCTGGTTGTTTTTGCAATTGTGTCTGCGGGTACATTTTTCTTAAAAGATCTGAATTATTCCAGAGGGTTTCTATTAATATTTGTAACGTTAAGTTTGATTTCAATTTCAGTTTTCCGTGTAAGCTTGAGATTGTATATAGGTTTGTTTGCCGCCAACTTTTCACATGCACGTCGACTACTGATTGTAGGCGATATGGATCGGGGTGAAATTGTTTCAGAGATATTGAGTAAACAGCTCAGTTGGGGGCACAAAATTGTAGGTAGAATAAGTGTAGGCAATGAAGAAAAAGAAGATGAACTTTGTCTTGGATGCCTTGATAATCTGACTGAAATATTGAGAAGTAATACGATTGATGAGGTTGTGTTTGCCATTAACGGTGACCGCTCTGTTAACCTTTCTGTTTATCTCGATACCTGCAGAAAAATAGGAGTTCCCGCCAGAATATTACCGGCAATGTGGCAGTCGTGGGGAGATGGACTGACACTTGAGATGTGCCAGGGTGTTCCTTTTCTTACAATCAGTTCCGATAACATCGATGCAACCGGTATTCTGTATAAACGTATTCTTGATATTGTCGGTGGTATAATTGGTATGCTTATGCTTGTGATCATTTATCCTTTTATTGCGATTGCCATTAAACTAGATTCGTCGGGGCCTGTTTTGTTTAAGCAAAAACGGATGGGGCAACATGGTAGAATTTTTGATGTATATAAATTCAGAACAATGTGCAAAGATGCTGAAAAGCAAAAAGAAGGGTTAATGGACCAGAATGAGATGAGTGGTGCTTTATTTAAACTCAAAGATGATCCGAGAATTACAAAGGTGGGTCATTTTCTACGTAAAACCTCTCTCGATGAGTTCCCCCAGTTTATCAATGTTATTAAGGGCGAGATGAGCTTGGTTGGTACACGACCGCCAACAGTTGAAGAAGTTGAAATGTATGAAATGGAACATCTAAAACGAATTTCTGCGAAACCCGGCATTACCGGCTTGTGGCAGGTTTCCGGACGAAACCGGATAGATGATTTTGAGCAGGTTGTATCACTGGATTGCAAATATCTCGATCAATGGCGGTTTGCAGATGATCTGAAAATTCTTTTTAAAACGGTATGGGTTGTATTTCAACGAAAAGGGGCAATGTGAGGAGGTCATGTTAAATGCCTCGTTGGTTTGAGGATCGCTTCGCTAAAGGTTTGATGCATAGCATGTTTCATGCTGCATTAGGTCTCAGGTTCGTTCCTCCTGAGGTTTGAGGCAAAACCGGTTTTTATCTCCAATCTCTAACCTCCAATCTAACTTCCTCTAACTGTTCATTCTGCCTAAGGTTAATAGTGTTAGTAAAAAAATAGTTCAAATATAAATTTACGGACCTATAAACAATAACAAGGCTGCATAGCATCAAAGTTCAGATTATCTGATGAAATTATGCCGAAGTTTTTCGTTCTTCGAACTTGTCGGCCAATACTTTGAGACACTATGGATCGCAGCCTAACCATAAATGGCATTGGTTTCATGTACTTTTTCTTGTTTCCATTTTTTGTAACTTTTTCTTCAAGGATTCGGTGATCCCAACGAAAACCGATTTCATTTAAATAACGTGAAAGATGTTTGGTGCT
>JAIPEE010000081.1 GCA_021737275.1 Desulfobacterales bacterium | reverse complement strand
AAAGAATAAACCTTATTGGGGTAATAAGTTTTGGTCTCGTGGTTATTGTGTCGATACTGTTGGATTAGATTCGGATATGATCCGAAAATATATATAGCATCAGGAACAAAAAGAGCGTAGGTCTGAACAACAAAAACTGTTTGATAGATAAACATAAGTGGGACAACGCCCCTTGCCTCCTTGGGAGGCAAGGCAAACTAATCCCCTTTGAGGGGTAACTTAAAGCCTTGCCCTCAGGGCCAGGATATTTACTTAAGCACAGAAACTCACGTCCTTTGGGCGTGGATATTCACTCCTGATTCAGAAAGGTTACCATCTACAGAAATGAAAATCAGGGAGATGAGTGTCACATAACGCAGTAATCGGTATCGAAACGCAATTTTTAGAGATGGCCATAATTGGTTTACGGGAGTATCAAATGAAAAAATTAAGTTTACAGGACATACATGATATTTTAAATGGTTGTGTGATTCTTGGTACCGGCGGTGGTGGCGAGTTGTCTGAAGGGTTGGAGATGGTAGATGAGGCAATATCTTCAGGAAAAGAATTTATCATGGTCGATGTCGATGAAATTCCCGACGACTCAATTATCTTTACGCCTTACCTTCTTGGTGCTATTTCCGAATTGCCGGAAGATGAGTTAAAGAAATATGAAAACCTCCCCCAAAGTACTGAAAAACCAATCTTGATAGCAGTGAATCGCCTGGAAAAACATATCGGGAAAAAAATGTACGGTACAATTGCCGGTGAAGCAGGGGGGGCAAACACCGCAGTTCCCATATATGTTGCGGCAATGAAAGGCGTGTATGTACTTGATGCCGATGTTGCAGGCCGGGCTGTACCTGAATGTAATAATTCCACCTATTACATAAACAGGTTGCCGGTAGCGCCTGTTGCGGTTTCAAATGAATTTGGCGAAGTGGCAATTTATGAGAACATAAAAGATGATGTCCGTGAAGAAGATATTCTGAGATCCTTTGCGATGGTAAGTAAAAACAATATTGCCTGTGTCGATCATGCGCTGGAAATGAAAGTCCTGAAAAATGCAATTATTCCCGGCACACTTTCCAAAGCAATGGCTCTTGGTAAAGCGTTCAGAACAGCAAAAGAAAATAATGAAAATATTGCAGAAAAAATTGCAATAGCTGCCGGTGGTAAAATTGCATTTATCGGAAAAGTTGAAAGTTTTGAATGGAAGACCGAGTCAGGATTTACAATTGGGGCATTTGAGGCCGACGGGTCGGATAAATACACCGGAGATAAGTTGAAAGTCTGGTTTCAGAATGAAAACCTTATGTCATGGTTGAATGATGATATCTATGTAACACTACCTGATCTGATATGTGTCATTGATATGGATAACAATGAACCGGTTACAAACCCGAACTACAGAAAAGACATGAATATTGCTGTGGTTATTTATCCTGCACCTGAAGCATTTACAACAAGCATTGGTCTTGATGCTTTTGGCCCAAGGAGATTCGGGTTTGATATTGACTATATGCCTGCAATGGGAAGGATTTGAAATATCAGTGCCATCCGGTTTTAATATGAGTTGTGAGTCAGGTTAAAAAAATAAGTTTACCAGGAGGTAAGTAAAATGAAAACCTGGGATATTCAACAAAGCAGAGAACTGCATAATATCAGTCATTGGAGCGATGGTTATTACGACATAAGTGACAGGGGCGATGTGGTTGTATGTCCCAAAAAAAATATCCGGCATAATTGTATAAGCTTGTCAAATATATGCCGTGATGTCCGGAAAAATGGTGTGAAACTTCCGATGTTATTACGGTTTCCCGGCATTTTAAAAGACAGAGTCGAAATGTTATGCAGCGCCTTTGATAATGCGATTAAATCAGAAAGCTATACCGGAAAATATACACCTGTATATCCAATAAAAGTAAATCAGCGAAATCGGGTTGTGAGAGAACTGACCGGCAATGGTGCCGGTCGCATCGGACTTGAATCAGGAAGTAAGCCCGAGGTAATGGCTGTGTTGGGTGTGAATATGCCAACAAATAGTGTTGTTGTCTGTAATGGCTATAAGGATCGAAACTATATCCGTGCTGCTCTTATTGGTCAAAAAATGGGTCGAAAAGTTTATATTGTTATCGAAAAAATGAGTGAAGTATCTCTTGTTCTTGAAGAAGCTGATAAAATGGATATGACACCGTGTATAGGCGTAAGGGTCCGTCTGGCTATAGTCGGGAAAGGAAAATGGCAGGACAGCGGTGGAGAAAAATCGAAATTTGGATTATCTTCAAGCCAGGTGCTTTTATTGATAGAAACACTTAAAAAAGTGAACAAACTTGAGAGTCTTCAGATGCTGCATTGCCATTTGGGCTCACAGATTGCCAATATTCAGGATATCAAGGCAGGTCTCACAGAGTTTGCACGATATTTTGCTCAGCTTCATAAACTGGATGTACCGTTAAGTTGTGTGGATGTAGGCGGCGGTCTGGCCGTTGATTATGATGGTACGCAAACAAGAAGCTATAGCTCAATGAACTATAGTTCACAGGAATATGCCAATATGATTGTGAATACATTTGCAGAAAGCTGTAGAGAGAATAATCTTGAACATCCTGATATTATGTCGGAATCCGGGCGTGCACTTACTGCCCATCATGCAGTATTAATATTAAATATATCAAATGTTGAAAAAGCACCTGGAAAAGTTTCTCCCGGTCCTGCTGATGATAAAGATCCGCCGGTTATAAAAAAACTATGGAATATATTTGACCGCATCACATCACGATCAATAGTTGAAAGTTATCACGATGCATCGCAACATATAACAGATGCACAGTCATCATTTGTATCAGGATTGATCAATCTTGAACAGCGTGCCCGTGCAGAAGAGATATACCACAGTATCTGCCGGCAAATTCTTACTATGTTAAATCCAACAGCAAAGCCGCATCGTGAGATACAAAGTGACCTTAATAAAAAATTTGCTGATAAGTATATTTGTAACTTTTCTTTATTCAGATCATTATCTGATTCCTGGGGTATCGGGCAGCTTTTCCCAATCATGCCGCTTCAACGCCTTAACGAAAAACCAACTGATCGAGCCGTATTACAAGATATTACCTGTGATTCAGATGGGCGGATTGATCGGTATATTCAGGGCGACGACATTGAAAGCAACCTGGCCTTGCCGCCTTACAGGGAGGGTGAGGAGTGTTTACTTGGTGTTTTTATGGTAGGCGCTTATCAGGAGATTTTAGGTAATCTCCATAATTTATTGGGAGAAGTGAATTCAGCGAATGTGTCAATAAACCGGGATGGAACTTATACAATAGATGATATAAAAAAAGGAGATTCAGTTACAGATGTACTCAACAGGGTTCACTACGATGCGAATAGTTTAATAAAAACGTATCAGAAACAACTTGAGAACAGTAATCTGAGCGATGCCCGGCAAGATAGACTCCTGTCCGTTTTGAAAGATGAGCTTGAGGCACATACTTATCTTTCATAAAATTATACGGTTATCTTTTTAAAAACCCGCAAACCCTTAATGGCTTGCGGTTTAATTTATTAGTTTCTTCATTTATCGGGAATACTTGAAAGTAAAAGTACAAGATGATCCCACCATTTCAAAACAGAAGGAATAAAAATTTTCTCGTCAGGTGAATGAACACCCCGAAGTGTAGGGCCAAAGGAGATCATGTCAAGGTCAGAATACTTTTCCAGAAACAGTCCGCATTCCAGTCCGGCATGAATAGCCCTGACTACCGGTTTTTTCCCATATAGCTTTTTATACGAAGAGATCGCAATTTGCAGAATTTCAGATGAGGGATCAGGCGCCCATCCCGGGTATGGCTCTGACTGAACTACTTCAGCGCCCGCCATGTTAAAAACACTTGATACCATATTGGCAATATCGGTTTTTGATGATTCTATGGAACTTCTCTGGCTGGTTGTAACTAATATTTTATTCCTGTCAAGAACTCTGACAAATGCTAAATTATTTGAAGTTTCAACCAGATTATCAACTTTTAAACTCATGGCATAAACGCCATGCGGACATGCATAAAGGGCATTTAAAAGATTTTGTTGTGTGTTTAAGTCGATAATATTTTTCGGTGAGATTATTTCTTCATATATAATTTTTAAATCAGATTCTGTTTCAGCCAGTTCATATTTGACTTCTCCTGCATAATCCTGAAGATAGTTAGTAAATTCAATCCGGTATTTTTGGGGGACAGAAACAACGGCAAACGCTTCCCTGGGGATTGCATTGGAGAGATTGCCGCCGTTAAAAAGTGATAATTTTAACTCCCACTGTCCTGCCGCATACCATAATAGACGGTTTAAAAGTTTATTGGCATTTCCTAATCCCCTATGAATATCACCACCAGAGTGACCACCCTTCAACCCTTTAATATCTATTCTGTAGGCGATATGGTCATCAGGTATATCCGCAGGTGTATAAGTAAAAGTTGCAAGTGTATCAATTCCACCGGCACACCCTATAAAAAGTTCTCCTTCATCTTCAGAGTCAAGGTTAAGCAGTATTTCACTTTCAAAGAAATTTTTTTCAAGTTCAGACGCACCGGTAAGTCCGGTCTCTTCATCAACTGTAAACAGACATTCAACAGGACCATGTTTAAGATCAGAAGATTTTAAAACAGCCATTTGTGCTGCCATACCGATACCATTATCTGCGCCCAGAGTTGTACCTTTAGCTTTAACCCAGTCACCATCAATCCAGGGTTGAATTGGATCTGTTTCAAAATTAAATTCAACATCACTGTTTTTTTCACAAACCATATCCATATGAGATTGTAATAAAACAGATCTTCGTTTTTCCATTCCCGGAGAAGCCGGTTTTTTCATCAGGATATTGCCCGACCTGTCTTTTTTGGCGCGGATATTATTATTTTTTGCCCAATCAAGAAGATACCGAATTATTGCATCTTCCTTTTTTGAAGGTCTTGGTATTTTACAGATATTACTGAAATATGTCCAAAGAAGTTTAGGGGGAAGCTCTTTTATTGATTTCATGATTTTAAGCACTCCTTTGCCATGGAAATTGTTATGAACAAGAAGTAAAAACAGATTAAAAATATTGACAAAATATCAATAAAATGTCAAATTAATTATCAAATGCAAAAAAGGAGGCTTTGGCATGTCAAGATCTATGGTAATTGATGAAATTGATTTGGAAATTGTTCGTCATCTTTGGGATGGGCGAAAACCTTATGCAGATATAGCTTCTAAGCTAGGCGTAACAACAAATACTGTGCGTAACCGTGTCAACAAAATGATAGAGGCTAGTGTGCTTGAGATCATCGGATTAATTGAACCTAAAGCCATAGCTGGGCATTATGCCGCATTCGTTACTTTTAAGGTTGATCCTGCAAAAGTGGCCAAAGCTTTAGAGCAAATTTGTGAAATAAAGGGTGTCAATGGCGTTGCCTGTGTTTCCGGTGGATTTGACATTGTCGCAGACGTCCTGTTCAATGAAGAATATACCCATGAAAAATTTCTCTTTGAGGAATTGCCAAAAGTTGAAGGACTTAAATCAATTGAAACTCATTTTGTCGTTAAGTCGATTAACTGGCAGACACGCTATGTGCTTTAACCCAGGCAAGGTTGTCCAATAAATTGAAAAACTCATATGTTTGAATAAAAAAGGTTTTTTTATGTCCTCTAAAACGATTACTGTTGATAAAGATAAATGTAATCGGGATGACTTGTGTGTTAATATCTGCCCGATTATTCTGAAGGAGAAACCGGATGGTTATCCAGCTGTTAAATCAACTGAAGCGGATTCATGTATGAGTTGTGGCCAGTGTGTGGCGATTTGCCCAACCGGCGCATTGGAACATTCGGACATTTCATTGAGTGACTGCCCACCAATTGAAAAGAAGCTTATTATCAATAAAGAACAGGCGATACAATTTTTAAGATCACGTAGATCCATACGGACATTTAAGTCAAAACCTGTGGCGCAGCGTGTTATCCAAAAATTGATTGAGATAGCCCGTTATGCGCCAAGTGGCGGTAATGAGCAAAATGTCGAGTGGACTGTTTTCAATGATAAATCAAAGCTGGAAAAACTAACGGCTTTGTCAATGGACTGGCTGCGTTATGAAATAACGGAAAATGCCCGGGGTGATGTGGCAAGCTATGCGCCTCATCATGATATTCTGAATGACTGGGATTCAGATTCAAGAGATGGTATTCTCTGGAATGCGCCTGCAGTTATTATTGCCTCAACTCCGGCCGATACTCACAGTGCCATGGTAAATATTGCAATTACGCTGTCATATCTTGATCTGTCTGCACCTGTTTTAGGCTTAGGCACATGCTGGGTAGGGTCTTTTACGGATGCAATTAATAAGTGGGAACCGCTCAAGGAAGAAATTAATCTGCCCCGGAATCATACATATAATTATGCTGTGGTTCTGGGATATCCTAAATATAAATTTCTACGCCTGATTGAAAGGAAAGAACCGGTAATCAGGTGGCAGACATAAACTATTAGAGCATTTCTAAAATATAAATTTCGGTTTAAGTACAAGGTATGTGAAAAAATGAGCCGTAGTTATATTTAACAGTGTCAATTTTTAGAATCCATTTCTGATAAATAAAGGTAACCATTTCAATTAAAAAGAAGGCCCAAATCCCATATGGTTTTTGATGTGTCTAACGAGAAAACAAACTTCTATTGATTCGACACCATCAATTTTATCAATCTTGTCTGCCACGGTTGCAATTTGATCCTGGGATTTTACAAAAAATTCGCATTCAAATTGAGCTGGACCGAATAATTGATCAATATACCATAGTTCTTCAATCTGTTCTAGCTTTTTTGCAACAGTATCAACCTTTCCATGTTTGGCTCTTACTCTAACGTTACCTAATAATCCTGTTGTTATTTTCAGTGGATTAATCATTGCAGTGACCTGAATTTTTTCTTCGTTAAGCAAATTTTGAACACGTTTTCGGATGGTTGTTTCTGACACACCCAGTTTTTTTGAGATTTCCCGGTTAGACATACGTCCATTCCCAGTCAGTAACATCGTAATTTTAAAATCCAAGTCTTGGTTATTGTCCATAACATTGTCCTTTTTTTGTTTTTATGTCGCATGGTAATGATGACCATCTTATACAAGTTTTAGCGGTTACTTAAAACCAGGTGTTATCCACTCATTCAAAATCGCAACAACTCAAACACACAAGTGCTTGAGTTTTTCGAACTATATTCGAAAAATCAAACCATTCCTTTATGGGTAATCGTTGATTCCGGATTTTATTAACAGAATATGTGTAAGTGTTCAAGTTTTTACAAACAAGTGATGACAGGTTATATTATATAAAATAATAGTTATTATAACAAATAATCATAATTTTAGTAATGATATCGGAAATATAGATCATAATTTGTTTAAAAACCAATTTGTTGAAAAACGTAAAAATAAAATTATTATAGAATAAATAAAATGGAAATGTGTTGAAAATATAAAAAATATATTGACAATCGCATGACATGAAATTAAGAACAGATTGTATAATTATTAAATTATCAATGGAAATAAAATCAATATTAATTAGTTGGATGGTCAATTTGGTGGTAGATTACAAGTCAGACAAAAGCTTATGATATCGTTGTTGTTCAGTAAGAATAAAAAAGCTTTAACTCGTAAAAAGAATTCAATCTGTTAGCCCCGGTAATAAAATCGCTGTAAAAATGCTGCAAAGCAATTCATAGTCACTATTTAAGTACACTTAAAGTAAAGTAATATAAGAAATTATAATTGAATTAACTTTTAATACGGATCCAGGATAGTGAAAAAATCAAAGAAAGAAAGGAGATTTATTTCAATGAAAGCGTTCATCATTAATGAAGCAAAAAAGTCTGTGATTGCCGGTGATAAAGAAAAAGCCGAAGAGGTTGCAAGGCAGGGTATTGAGGGCGGTGTTCCTGCAGCAGAATTGCTGAATGACGGATTTGTGCCGGGCATTACAGAAATTGGGAATCTATTTGAAGATGAAAAAATTTTTCTGCCCGAACTGGTTATGGCTGCAGAAGCCATGAAAGCGGCGGCAATAATATGTAATGAATCTATTCCAAAAGATGAAGCCGTTACAAAGGGTGTTGTCATTCTTGGAACGGTAAAGGGAGATATTCATGATATCGGTAAAAGCATCGTAGAGTCATTCCTTTCCGCAAGCGGATTTGAAGTCCATGACCTTGGGCGTGATATAAAAACAGAAACATTTATTGAAAAAGCTCAGGAATTTAATGCCGATGTTATTGCAACTAGCGCTTTGCTGACAACAACTATGGGATATCAGCAGGAATTGGAAGAGGTACTTAAAGAAAAAGGGCTTAAAGGAAAATTTAAGACAATTATTGGTGGTGCACCGGTAAATCAGAAATGGGCCGATAAGATCGGCGCAGATGCCTATGCTGAAGACGCTGCAAGTGCAGCTCAGAAAATTGCTGAAATATTAGGCGTATAATTATATTAATTAAAGGAGGTTTCCATGAGAAAAGGACCTGTAGCAGGAACCAATTCAATAACGGGATGGGGCTTAAAATCATTTACAGATGATATGCTTTCCAAAATTCATGTTGCCACATTAGATGTTATGGAGACAGTCGGTCTTCTGGTGGCGTGTGAAGAGGCATTGGATATTTTAGAACGAGCCGGCTGCTGGGTAGATAAAAAGACCCAGGTCGTCAAATTCCCCCAGCATGTTGTGATGGAAGCTATTTCAACATGTCCGGAACAGATATTACTGGCCGGAAGAGATCCCAAAAATGACTTCATGATGGGCGGCAAGGAGGTCGGGTTTACGACGTTTGGTATTGGTATCTATATGATTGATCTGGAAACAGGAGAGTTGAGAGATTCAACTCAAAAAGACACGGAAGAGATAACACTGTTAGCAGATGCTCTGCCGCACATCGATGTTTTGACAGCACCTGTTGTCCCTCGGGAAAAATCCGATGAGACGCAGGATCTTCATTTGGCTGCGACTGCATTTACCTTCGGCTCCAAACATTACCATAGTGATGCGGAAGATGCCGGCCATGCACGTAAAATCATCGATATTGCCGCAGCGGCTGTGGGAGGAAGAGAGGCGTTAGCACGCAGACCGATTCTCTCTTTCTGTGTTTGCCCAACAAGTCCGCTGCAGCTGATTGAAGAGTGCTGTGAGGTAATTATTGAGGCGGCTAAAAACAGGATCCCGATAGATGTTTTAAGTATGGCCATGGGTGGAGCATCAAGCCCGTTACCTTTGTCGGGCACACTCGTTACACACAACGCCGAGGTTCTCGGCGGACTGGTTCTGGCTCAGATGACAAACCCTGGTGCGCCGTTTATTTATGGCAGTTCAACAACAACGTTTGACATGAAACATGGTGCAGCCGTTGTTGGTGTTCCGGAGATGGCTATGGTCAGCGCAGGCGTATCAGACTTGGCCAACTACTATGGGTTACCGAGTTTTGTAGCCGGCGGATAGGCTGACTCAAAAATATCCGATGTTCAGATCGGTCATGAAAAAACGATAACCGCCATTCTCCCCGCACTGGCGGGCGCCAACTTAATTTACGGTGCAGGCATGCTCGAGATGGGCATGACATTCTGTATGAGCCAGCTGGTTATCGATGATGAAATTTGTGGCATGGTCAAACGGGTAGTCTCAGGCATATCCGTTGATGATGAGCTTATGGCCGTAGACCTGATTAAAAAGATCGGTATCGGCGGAAACTTTTTAGGCGAACGGCACAGTCTTAATCATATTGCAAAAGAGCAGGCACAATCTACGATCATTGACAGACGCATGCGAGGCGCATGGGAAAAGAAAGGATCGAAGGGGATGCTGCAAAATGCAACCGAGAAGGCCAAAAAAATATTAGAAACACATAAAC
>JAIPEE010000080.1 GCA_021737275.1 Desulfobacterales bacterium | reverse complement strand
GAGGCCGCGCCTTAATAACAATTAATAAAGGCGCGGCGCGCGAATCCGCTATGATGTCAAGTACTTTCTACAATATTTTTTACATTTCTTGTAATTTTTCAAAGAGCAAATGTGTTATGAAACTCTAAACTATAGTATTATAAGACTATGCTTATATTTTTTATTAGACTGCCAAAAAACAGCACATCAATATCTGTCCGGTAAGATTTTAAACTGGATGTTATTTGGCCATAAACAGGCTGCAGCCTGTTTGATGTACCTTTAACAATTCAACACGCTTTCCATGTTGAAGCTGTTTTCAGTAAACTGATGGTTGATTAGCTTTTGGACTACTATCTTGCGCCCAGACATGTTTATGTTTCTGTTCGACCGGCAGTAATTTCTGCAGTTCTTGGTTCGTGCGTATCCGTATGTATCTATGATAAAAAAAACGTATCGGCGGGATGAACAATTTTCAATTGCCTTATGCACCCAAAGCAGACAGTGCTACTGCTCGGTATGGTAATGCGGCCACCACCGCTCTGGTGGAGATCTTTGTCAGAGGCGGTTCCGAAGTAACGGACCTTGAAGCTCAAATTTTTGGCGGAGCATGCAATCCACAAAACTCCGGCAAGGATGTTGGAAAAGAAAATATAAGTGTTGCCAGAAAAGTTCTGAAGAAAAAAGATATTCGTATTGTCTCGGAAGATGTCAGTGGAGAGAAGGGCAGAAAAGTTCTTTTCAACACAGGTTCATATGAGATAGCCATTTTAAAGGTTGAGCAGCTTCGAAAAGAGGACTGGTACCCGTATATGTCGGTTCGGTCTTAATCGCTTTTTTTAAATCAGGTATGATGGGGTTTTTTATGGGAAATAACATTAATCGGCTATTGGAAGCATTGGATAAAATCGCATTAAATGTTGTCATGGTAGAGCATGATGACATTCCTGCAATGGGCGAACTTTTAAATGAAATTGTTGCACTGGATCCGCTTGCTAAAGAACTAAATGATCCTAAAGTGGACAAACTTCTGATAGCTGTCGGTGGATATACACAGGCGCTGATTCTTGATGAAGCAGATGATGTAAAACCCCTTGAAGGAGGTATTACAACGCTTCAGGAAATCTGTCGGGCGCATGATAAAGGTGAAGTGTTTAAAGGTAATATCACCACATTGCTAAAAAGCCTGCATGCTACTGTCGATGAGGAATTTCTTGCCGGAACAGATGAAGAACCGGAAGGCGTTGATGTTACCGGGCTCCAACCGGATCCCCCGGAAGAGATCAAGACTTCAGTGCCTGCTGAAGTACCGGCATCAAAACCGACCCAGGAATATTCTGAAGAAGATGTTCAGATTTTAAGAGATTTTGTTATCGAATCGCTTGATAATCTTGAAAGCATAGAGATCAACCTGGTGGATCTTGAGCAGGATCCGACAAACAGTGAAACTATTAACGCCATATTCAGACCTTTTCATACCATCAAGGGTGTATCCGGTTTTTTAAGTCTCGGAAAAATTAACCGCCTGTCCCACAGTACGGAAAATTTGCTGGACAGTGCACGTCAGGGAGACTTTCTTCTCAGTGATGAGATTGTCGATGTTATTCTTGAGTCTGTGGATATGTTGAAAAAGGCCATAAACGGACTCGAGAGAGCCATTATTTCAGGTAGTGATCTTGAGGCCGGTATTGAGGTAGACAGCCTCATCGCCAGAATTAATCAGACGGGTGAGCTTGCAAAGTCTGATAAGATGCCGCTCGGTGAGCGGCTTGTTGAAAAGGGTAAGATTCGACCCGAAGATCTTCAGATTGGTTTGAATATTCAAAAAGGCAAGCCTGAACAGAAACTGGGTCGGATTCTTGTTGAACAGAAACTGAGTGAACCCAAGGAGGTTATCGGCGCCCTCCGTGATCAGAAACGGGGAAAAAGGTTGACGGATATGCAGGTGAAGGTGGATACTGATAAACTGGATAATCTTGTTGACCAGACAGGTGAAATGGTAATCGCACAGGCGATGCTAAGACAGAACAGTCTTATTCAGTCTCTTAATAACCAGCAGCTTTTTCAAAATCTTAATCAACTTACCCAGATTGTTTCCGGCCTTCAGAAAACAGCTATGTCCATGCGGATGGTACCGATTAAAAATACATTTCAGAAAATGGTAAGGCTGGTTCGCGATCTTGCTAGAAGTGCGGGTAAGGATGTTGCCCTTGAAATGTTTGGTGAAGAGACAGAGATTGACAGAAATGTTGTAGAAGAGCTCTATGAGCCCATGGTGCATATGATTCGTAATGCATGTGACCATGGTATTGAACTGCCTGCAGAAAGGAAGGCTGCCGGAAAGAACCCGAAGGGAACCATTCAGCTTCGGGCTTTTCATAAGGGCGGTAACATCGTTATAGAGATAGAAGATGACGGAAAGGGGCTTAATAAAAAGCGTATCATTGATAAGGCTATATCAACCGGCCTTATAACAGGAAATCAGGAGCTCACGGATAAAGAGATTTTTAACCTTATCTGGCATCCCGGTTTTTCAACTGCAAAGGAGATTACAGACGTATCGGGCCGGGGTGTCGGTATGGATGTTGTCAGGAGTGCTATTGAAAAGCTGCGCGGCCATATTGATCTCTATTCGGAAACAGGAAAAGGTTCCACCGTTGTCATAAGTCTTCCGCTTACACTCGCCATTATTGAAGGCATGCTGGTCAGGGTAGGCAAAGAGAGGTACATTGTACCCACCATGGCCATTCTTGAATCATTCAAGCCCAAAAAAGATGATTATCATACCGTTACCGGAAAAGGTGAAATGGTTATGGCCAGGGGGCAGCTTATCCCGATGCTCCGTCTTTCCAAAATGTTTAATGTAAAAGCGGATTCGGAAAACCCTGAAGATGGTCTCATTGTAGTTGTGGAGAACAAGGACGAGCGAAGAGGTCTGCTGCTGGATGAGTTGCTGGGGCAGGAGGAGATTGTTATCAAGAGCCTTGGATCGGCCTTGAAAAGTGTTAAAGGCCTTGCCGGTGGCGCTATTCTGGGTGATGGCCTTGTAGGTCTGATTCTTGATATGGCGGGCCTGTTTGAAGTTGCAATGAATTTTAAAAAATAAACAAGAGAGGATTTTGGCAGTAAAGTGTCCTGGTTTGGAGGGGAATAAACTTTTAATACAGACAGCATATTGATCCGGATACTGCTCGGGATTTGAGAATCAATACCCGACAAGAATACTTGCAGAAAAGAACCGGTTAAAAAGAATGTTTTCAAAGCGCAGTAAAGAAGGGAAATTCTCTTGGGAAATAATATTATAGTAGGCGTTGCAGATATGAAGGTCAGCAGCGACCTTGAATCCACTATCGTGACCTATTCACTGGGGTCGTGTATTGGTGTATCTATATTTGATCCGGTTGCAAAGGTTGGCGGGCTGCTTCACTATATGCTGCCTGAATCCAGCCTTGATACTGAAAAGGCCAAAGCCAAACCGTTTATGTTTGCCGATACCGGTATACCGCATCTGTTTAAGGCTGCATATAAGTTGGGCGCTAAAAAACAGCGAATGAAAGTTGTAGTGGCCGGTGGGTCACAGATACTGGACCAGAAAGGTTTTTTTAATATTGGAAAAAGGAACCATACTGCCTTAAGAAAGATTTTCTGGAAAAACAGCGTTATGGTCGAACATGAAGATATCGGCGGCAATGTCAATCGGACCGTTAGGCTGGAACTTAAAACCGGCCGGACTACGCTCAAAATCTCAGGTGTGGGAGAAAAAATTATATGAGTACAATGCTTCAAACGATAGTTAAGGAAATAAAGGCTCTTAAACCGGTACCACAGGTGGCACAACAGATTATGTCCGTTGTGGAAGATCCGGACAGCTCTGTGGCAGAAGTAGCCAAAATTGTACAATACGACCCTTCCATTACGGCAAATATTCTGAGGGTATGTAACTCTGCCTATACCAGTTCACCGAGGCAGGTTGATTCTGTTCAGGATGCAATCACGTTTCTCGGTCTTGATAAGCTTGTTGAAATCGTTCTGATCAATTGCGGTTCAGAAGATTTAAAGAAAGGGCATAAAGGTTATGGCCTTGATGAGGGTGATCTTTGGAAAAACTCCATTTTTTCTGCGCTGATTGCAAAACAGATTGCAGAGAAAATGAAAAATCCGAACAAGCAGCTGATTTTTACGGCCTCTATGCTGAAGGATATTGGAAAGGTGATTCTTAGCCGGTATGTAGCTGATTCCTTTACTAAGATTAATAATCTTGTTCAAAACGAGGGGTTGAGTTTTAAAGATGCGGAAAAAAAGGTTATTGGTATTGATCACACAGAGCTGGGCGCCCTTGTTGCAAAGATATGGAAATTCAGCCCTAAAATGATTTATATGATCAGGAATCACCATCTGTCTGATGATAAGTCCGCCAGGGAAAACCAGGATACCATGATTATCTATCTGGCCGATGTTGTTGCCATGATGATGGGTGTCGGTGTGGGTTCCGATGGGTTGGCCTATACTTTTTATGATGATGTGCTCGGCAAGCTGAACATATCTCCAATTGATATCCAGGAGATTATGATGGAATCAAATGAAGAGCTAAGCCGGGTCGAAGAGCTTTTAAAGTTGAATGAATAATTTGGGTTTAAATAAATTTCTTGGGAGAAATGTATGTCAGTAAATATTTTGGTTGTTGATGATTCCATACCGATGCGGTCTGTCATCATAAGAACAATCAAGTCGTCAGGGTTTGGTGCAGCCAGTTTTGTTGAAGCGAATAATGGTAAGGAAGCTTTGGACAAAATGAAAGACGACTGGCTGGATCTTGTTGTTACGGATTATAATATGCCCGAAATGGATGGTATGACATTGATCCAGGAGATGAAAAAAGATAGCATTTTTAAAGAGATACCGGTGCTTGTCGTAACAACCGAAGGCAGCCAGGAAAAGATTGAAGAGTTTATTGAAAAGGGTGCTTCAGGCTATATTAAAAAACCGTTTACACCCGAGCTGATCAGGCAAAAACTAACCGAAATACTTGGAGAGATGGAAGAAGATGAAGGATTCTCTGATGACAGCGATGACGACCTCGATTTCTGAGGTTCTCGAAACAATGTGTTTTATGTCTCTTAATCTTCCGGCAGATAAAACTTGCGATGATTTTTTTAAAGAGGCTTCCGGAAAGGTCTTTGGATGTGAAATTGGCTTTAGTGGAAAAGTGAACGGTAAAATGCAGATATTTATGCCGGACAGGCTTATCCGGACGGTAACTGAAAACTTTATGGGCCAGGACCCTGATTCCATTGAAGAGAGCCTTCTTGAAGGTACGTTAAAGGAGGTTATAAATATGGCAGCAGGCAACACATTCAGCATCTATGATTCCAACGAGGTTTTTAATCTCAGTATTCCGGAAATGATTGAAGGGAGTGCTCCAGTGAAAACCGGTGGTGAAGAGCTTTCTCTTTATATAGAAACCATGGATGGCAATATGGCTGCAATTATGACTTATGAGGCATAACTCATAAATATATCCGGACTATATAATGAAGAGAATAAAAGTACTTGTAGTTGATGATTCTGCTGTTGTCCGTAAGGTGTTTACAGAAGAGTTGTCTCGGGAAAATGACATTGAGGTTGTAGGGACTGCTCCAGACCCCTACATCGCAAGGGACAGGATTGTTCAGTTAAAACCGGATGTTATTACACTTGATATAGAAATGCCCCGAATGGACGGGATCACCTTTTTAAGAAAACTGATGCGGTATTATCCGTTGCCGGTTATTATTGTCAGCTCCCTGACCCAAAAGGGCAGTGCACTTGCCCTTGAAGCCCTTTCTATCGGTGCATTGGAGGTATTGGCAAAACCTTCAGCTGCATATTCTGTTGGTGATATGAGTGTCCAGCTCATCGATAAAATCAGAGCTGTAGCCACGGTCAAGGTTCAAAAAAAGATTCCGGGTGCAGAAGAAAAGGCCGTCACAAAGGCAAGCATCTCATCTCGAGCGCTTGCAGCAACCACAAACAAAATTATTGCCATCGGTGCATCAACCGGTGGTACTGAAGCGTTAAGAAATGTTTTGGAACGGATGCCGCCGTCTTCTCCGGGTATTGTTGTTGTTCAGCACATGCCTGCAAAGTTTACAACATCCTTTGCGGAGCGGCTGGACAGCCTTTGCGAAATGCATGTCAAGGAAGCCGAAGATGGAGATACGGTGACCAACGGTAAGGTTCTGATTGCCCCCGGAAACTATCATATGCTGCTCAAAAGGAGCGGTGCCAGATATTATGTGAATGTTAAAACCGGCCCGTTGATTCATCACCAGCGCCCGGCCGTGGATGTCCTTTTTAATTCTGTTTCAAAGTATGCCGGTGCCAATGCGCTCGGGATTATTCTGACAGGCATGGGTGCAGATGGCGCAGATGGTCTGCTTCGGATGAAGGAGGCCGGTGCAAAAACAATTGCCCAGGATAAGGACTCCTGTGTGGTTTTCGGTATGCCGAGAGAGGCTATTAAAAGAGGTGCTGCCGACAAGATTGTGAATATTGATATGATTGCTCAAACTGCTTTAAATATGATTTAAAGCTCTGATTATTGACATTGTTTTTTCCCTGTGCTCAGGTGGAACAAGAAGACTTTTTGCCGGCCGGTTAGTTATCAAACTATCGGTCGGACTGTTTAACCGACCTGACGCATAAGCATCAAGGTTCTTCTGTATCGAGAAAAAAATTATAATATCTGAAAAGTTGCCGAAAAAACCCTGACTGTCGATGTGCTCAATATACTGCTGGAAAACATTGTTCAGTGTGATAACAAGAGGATCAACATCGGCAAATCCGGTCTCTCCACAATTTACTTTTGACATAAAACACCGGCAGCCAAAAGGTCTTGCATCATAATAAGGACATGCACTGTCTGTAAGTATTGGGCAGGATCCCCATGAAGGGTCCGCTGTTTCTTCTTCGGGCAACACCTTCCCTTCAATGCAATATTCAGCAATGCCATTGGTCGTAATTTTCGGGGTAAATCTTTTTATATCAGAAGCGTTTATAACTTTATCAACATCGGATTTGGATATGTTAGAAAAGATCAGATAACCTTCAAGGGAGGTCATTGTTAAATTTCGCGTACAGCAGTAAGCACAAAAATGGCGGCATGCAACATCAAATGATGCGACTGTCTCATCATATAGGTCATAAATTTTATTCAGAAGCGCTATTTTGTTTTCCAGAGACATATTTTACTTTTATTTAAAAATTGATTATAAACGATCTGTTAAGCTAAAAACAAATAAAGTGGCTAACGTTAATGAATTCTTTCGTTAAACAAATCCATGAGCAGAAAACGTCATCTGCCATAGTCACTTAGAAGTAACTGCTTTTTTGACCAATCGGTACCACTAATAATAATAATTTTCAAAACGTTTGTTTGTTAACCGGGAGTAAGTATGAAAAGCAAGGTCTACTTTAGTGATTTGAGAGCAACTTATAAAAAAAATTTTCTTAAAAAACTTCGTGAAATTATCACCGCAGCGGGACTTGATAATATACTTGAAAAGCGGGATCTGGTAGCTGTCAAACTTCATTTTGGCGAAAAAGGAAACACGGCCTATGTCCGGCCTGTTTTTGTAAGAGACGTGGTGGAAAGCATTAAGGAGACCGGCGGATTTCCATTTTTAACAGATTCCAACACACTTTATGCCGGAACCCGGGGAGATGCGCCCCATCATCATATTACGGCCATCCAGAACGGATTTGCCTATTCGGTGGTGGATGCGCCCGTTATCATTGCAGATGGTTTACGTGGTCGATCTGAAACAGCCGTGACTATAAATCAGAAAAGGGTGAAAAGGGCTTATGTTGGTTCTGAAATTGTCAGTGCAGATGCCTTGATCTCGATTGCTCATTTTAAATGCCATGAACTGGCCGGTTTTGGCGGCACCATTAAAAACATTGGAATGGGATGTGCCTCCCGACGCGGCAAAATGGCCCAGCACGCAGATGTAGCACCTAAAATAAAAAAGAAAAAATGTATTGGCTGCGGAGATTGCCGACGGCACTGCGCGCATCGGGCCATAGCAATGGTAGACAAAAAAGCGGTGATTAATCCGGAAAAATGTATCGGTTGTGGCGAGTGCCTGCTCATCTGTATGCATGATGCCGTAAAAATCCAGTGGAAGCAGTCCGTACCGGAGTTTATGGAAAAAATGGTGGAATACACCATGGGTGTTCTTAAAAACAAAAAAGATAAGGCATTGTTTATTAATTTTATAACCGATATTACACCGGCCTGTGATTGCGCTCCCTATAATGATGCTCCCATTGTAAGGGATATCGGTGTGGTTGTATCAACAGATCCTGTGGCAATAGATCAGGCGTCAGCCGATCTTGTGAACCAGGAAAAAGGGCTGACGGGTACCTGTCTTGAAAAAGGTTTAAAGGCTGGAGAAGACAAATTCAAAGCGGTTTATCCAAAAGTTAATTGGCAACACCAGCTTATTTATGCGGAAAAACTGGGGCTGGGTTCAAGAAAATATGAGTTGATCAGTATTTAATCTGCGCCCGGATCTTTTTTATAAAAAAATATAAACCATAATGTATAAGGTAAACGAAGATAACCCTGAAGATGGTGACTGGTTCTGGGCAAAATATACAACGGATGGAAAAGTCGGCCCTGTTGATAACCTGGCCGGGTGTATTGGTTGTCATGGCATCCGGGAGAAAAATTATTTCATTATTGTGCATGAATTTGACTGATAAAAATTAACAGGGCATATATAATAATAAAAATTAACCGGGTAGAGGAATATGCCGCCAACAAGAAGACCTAAGCTTTCAGTTATTGTTGTTGTATATGATATGCAGCGTGAGGCAACCCGAACACTTTATTCTCTTTCACCGTCCTATCAAAAGGGTGTGGAAGAGGATGAATATGAAATTGTTGTTGTTGACAACGGATCGGATTATCCTTTGTCTGAATCGGCAGTAAAGGCGTTTGGCCCTAACTTTACATATCATTATATTGAACATGCTTCACCCTCACCGGCTATGGCTATGAACTATGGTATCGGTGAAGCCAGGGGCGAACATCTCGGATTCATGATTGATGGTGCCCGGATTGTAACTCCGGGCATTGTCCGCTGGGCGCTTAAAGGATTGGAAATGTTTCCAAGGCCGATTGTAGCAACATGCGGCTGGCACCTTGGACCGGAAATCCAACTTCACTCCATACAAAAGGGATATTATAATCAGGGAGTAGAAGATCATCTCCTTAAAAGGGTTTCATGGGAACAGGATGGTTATAGTCTTTTTACAATCAGTACATTGGCCGGAGCGTCCATGGACGGTTTCTTTATGCCCATGGCTGAAAGCAATGCGCTGTTTATGACACGGGAGATGGTAGAGTCTCTTGGCCGCTTTGATCCATTATTCAATATGCCGGGCGGAGGACTGGTAAATCTTGATTTTTATGTTCGTGCTAATGATCTCCCCGGCTCAGAACTGCTTGTTATTCTCGGGGAAGGATCCTTTCACCAGATCCATGGTGGTGTGGCAACAAACGCACAGGTGGACACAAACTATTTTGTCCGGGCGCACCAGCAATATAAAGCAATAAGGGGAAAAGATTTTAAAAAACCGATGCGGGAACCGGTTTTTATCGGACATATGCCCAGGCCGTTTTTGAAATTTATGGAGTTTTCGTTGGGGAAAGTTTTGATAAGAGCGGAGAAGAATGAGCCTACTACTTTTTAACCGTAAATGACTTAAAGTCGATGATGCCTCATCTTTTTTTCAAATGTTTTAAAAGTTAACCCTGTAGTTGCATAAAAAAGTAGTAAAACAAGTAGTAAAAAGCTTGCGGAAGCCCATGAATAGTGGTTATATAGTGTTTACTACAACAAAAATAACATTATCCAGGAGGCCACCGCAAGTGAAGTCCAGT
>JAIPEE010000079.1 GCA_021737275.1 Desulfobacterales bacterium | reverse complement strand
CCAAATCTGTAATCAAAGGTCCAGCAAACGGAATTTTCTTATACATTACAATTCCCCCTATATTGTTTTTCTAATTCTAATAACTCTTTACTTCGATTAGTTATCATTTTAACGGGGATTCCAGCATATACTCTCCATGAATATAAATTACTTGAAACTAATGATAATGTTCCTACAGATACACCATCACAAATTACTATATCAGGCAATACTACTGTTCCCGCTCCTAGTATACAATGTTTACCTATTGTAATCTTACCATGTTTTCCCCCCGTATATTCTTTTGGAACAGTAGCTCCAGTTAATTTCTTTCCTAAATAATCATCACTACCTGTAAATATCATTACACCAGGAGCAAGAGTAGAAAATTCAAATATTTCAAATCCTTCACTACCAGCAATATAACAGTTTGAAGCCATATTAACATTATCATGAATGATTACATCTTTCTTACTAGCAACAATAATAGTATTATCATCAATTCTAACGTTATTACCTATAGAAATATTTTCTACAAAATACATTGAGACATTCTTTTTTATCAGAACTTTTTCACCGATAGACTTAAACGAAATCTTCGTCAATTCGTTTTGAGTATAAAATTCCGAACCAATATGCATAATATCATCCTTATAACATCTTTAAATTTCCAATCTATTTTTGAATAATGTTCCGTTTCCTGTAATATTGTTCCGTGTATTTATCCCGTTCCGTAGTTGAAGTTAAAACCAGTTTATCTCTTTCCAGTCCGCAGGATATGTATTCGCCTCCTCAATTTGCGGCAAAATATTCTTATAAAAGAAAGTATCACTGTTGCCGCATTGACAACTGTACTTGTTCTCATAAGAAAACCACTTAATGCTCAATCCACGTTTCACAATTGTTTCCAGATCCTCATCATAAATATTACCTACTTTAATGGGAATCCAAGGACAGGGCAAGACATCGCCATACGCGGTAATGGAAAAATGTCTTTTAAAACACAGACAGCCAAATTCGTAACCGCAATTTGAAGAGAGATGAGTTGAAATATTATACTTATCCTGAAGCGACTGGATGACTTCAACATCTTTGGTATCGCATACTTCATCCTTACAATCTTCAAACGCTCCCGTCGGTTTTGCATGAATAATGCTTGCGTGCTCGCCAAATTGAGCAATAAAGTCCAACTGTCTGATTAATTCCCCGCTATGAACCAGGCTTTTGGTGGCGACAATATTAATAATAACGCCCAGGCCATATTCCTTGCAAACTTTGAGAGCTTCAACACATCGTTTCCACGATCCTTTGGCGCCTCTGAAATCGTCATGATTTTCTTCAAGGCCGTCAATACTTAAATGAATTCTGTCAACACCGATATCAACCAGCCATCTTATTTTTTCTTCCTTGAGCAGCCATCCATTTGTATCCATGCTGATCACAAATCTTTTAGGACCGATCGCATCAACAACATCCCTTAAATCCGGAAACATCAGCGGTTCACCTCCGGAAATACAGATGCTTGCCAGGCCCATGGCGTCGGCCTGATCGGCAATTCGTTTGACATCTTGAAGGGACATGAGCCGACCGTCATTTTGCTTGAGTTTTTCGATAGCACAATGCTTACACTTAAAGTTGCACGCATATCTGTACTCCATTTGAATTAACGCAACACTTTCCTTCTTCAGGATTTTTTCAGGGTGCTTGATTATCTTTTCATAAGCTAACGGCTTCTTTTCCTGTAAGGTCTGTCTGTTTTCTATTTCCCTGGTGGTCATTCCATTTTCCATTTTACTACCCCCATTTAATTACATTTTTATTTAAACTTGATAACATACGGCAGACTTCGTCATTGTAAAGTCCACAGATAACGATGATGTTGTTACAGTCGCGCATTTTTTCCGTTTCTTCCCGGTCCTCAACCACAACATCACAGATTTTATTCCCGACCTTTTGCCTGTTTGAATCGAATATATGCAGTGGCTTTATGCCATATTGCCGGTCAATCATGTTGATTAACAACTGGGAATAGTGCCCTGCCCCGTAGACCGCGAAAGATCCATTCAACCGTTCAATCAATTGTTTAAATTTGTCAATGTCTTTTTTAATTTGATTTTTCATGGAAGCAAAATCGGCGTCGCTACTGTCGGGCTTTCTGACGACTGCGGTTAAACAAATGCCGCCATTGTTCTCTTCAATTTGTTCTATGCTGAACCCGCATTTAGCTAAAAGATAACATAATGTTCTTTTCCTATAATAGACTCTATGGTCTTTCGTAAACTCGAGCCAGATATTATTTTTTTCAATGTAATCATAGTTCGGCACTTCAATTAGTCCGACCCCTCCAGGCTTAACCGTCTTATACAAACAGGTCACAAACTCAGCCGGGTTCGGTAAATGTTCCAGATAATGAAATGTTACAAAGGCTTCAAAAGGACCGACCATTTTCTTGGTCTTTAAAACATCAATGATATTCCCATGAATGACATCAAAACCTTTTTGTGAACATTCGCTGCAATGGTCTTTCCCTGATTCAATGCCGACAATTTTGCTTACACCTGTTTCTCTGATGATGTCCAGGAACTGGCCGTTGCCGCATCCGACTTCAATCATGCATTTGTCATGTAACTTGTATGATTTTACAAATCGTTTAATTTGCCGTTTTTTATCTTCGCGATAAGAGACAGAAACCTCGATACTTCTATACACAACATCATAATCATGGCTTAAAGGAACATTAACGAGTTGCACTGACCCACAGACTTTACAGCTAACAACTTGTAGACTGCCCGTTTTTGTTGTAAAATTGAACGTATTCTCGGGAACATCGTTAATAACCAGAGTATCCTCCTTTGATATGGGAAGATCGTTATTGCAAATTGCGCATTTATCCATAGTCGCGTTTCTACCATTCACGGCACTTTTCCTTCCTTGCTGTTATTCTGTATTCCCGGTCAGGCGCCTGGCGTTTCACATTGAAATACCTATGATCAGTCATTAACCTATCTTTCCGGGCATTCCCTTATCAATGATGACGAGTAACTGTTCAATAGAACGGATAAGATATTTGGGTCGCATTTCTTCTTCTATGGCTTCGACCAGATCATCTTGCGAAAACAACACCGACGGACAGCCGAACCGGTTGGCCATTGCAATGTCACTTTCCATCATGTCCCCAACGACCAGAATTTCATGGGGCTTGAATTTTCGCTCGCGTGCGATTAGTTCCAGCATCATGGTGTTTGGTTTCCCCACAACATGATCCGCCCTTTTGCCAAATGCTGATTCCAAGGCAGCTACCATAGGACCACACGCTGGAAGTACTTGATTATCTCCGACGGGAAATACCATGTCCCGATTGCAGGCAACGAAGACGGCTCCCTCGCGAAGCGCATTTAGACCTAACGATAGCCTTTCATAATTGAACGTTTTATCCAAACCGACTACAAGAAAATCGGCAGGGAGATCATAAACAACATTGCTGTTCAACTGCAAGAACTCCTCTCTTAATTCTTCAGAACCAATGATCAGTACCCTTTGTTCCTGGTGAAGGCGTAACCTTTTTACAAGGGACGCGGCAGCGTAACCGGAAGTGACGATTTGTTCGAGAGTTGACTTCACTCCCATCCTGCTCAATTTGGTTGCAATCGATGTTTGTTTCTGCCCGGAGTTGTTCGTTACAAAATAGACATCCGTGCCTCGTTCTTTGATTCCACGAATCGTATCAACCGCACCTTTTATGACATTATCACCTTCATAAACTACACCGTCCAAATCAAGAGCTACCGCCCTGATAATCGGCTTATTTTCCAAGCTCATAGCCGTTTCCACCTCATGTCTCCATATAATTACGGTAGCTTTCCTGGAATTGACATAATGATTGTGTACACAAATCATGCCATGCGAAATAACAATTATCGTTTTCGGAACGCTTTGTATTCTGGGGTACAAATGCACCCTGAGCAAAGCACCGGGACAAAAGTGACATGACATTGCATCTAATTTGCTGAACAACCTTCATCATTTGATTGATGGCTATGGGACTCGACTTAACTTTTACGTCTGTCCCGATTTCCGCTTCCGCACCTTTTTGGCCTCTGATTTCCCTTTTTTCCATTGAAGCGGATGATGTCCCGGGTACATGCCATTCTGTTCCCGTATATCTTTTATTATACCAAGATACCAGTGTTCGCCCATTTTCATCCTTGATCGGCAGGTCAACATTAATCAAAGGTGTCGTTCTGCTGACGTATAAAGGTAATTCTACTGGCAGTCCTCCGCAGGGTGCGGAAGACCGCATTTGGCTAAAGTGGCAGAAAGATAGGTGCTTTTTAATGGCAAAAGATGCAGTTCTGGAGAACGAGGCCCATATAATAGGGTCTGTCCGAGTTTCGCAAAAGCGATTCCTTATAAATAGACTATTTTGCACATGACACTTTTGGGATATCATCATATCTCTCTCGGAGCCGCCCGCCCTCATCCTCATTGGGGCGGGCGACTTCGGAGGGAATATGCCATCCCCTTTGGTGTGCCCCCTTCACTCCGCTTTTACAGTGAGTTCAAATGCCCTGTGAAAAACGCTTCAGTTCATACGCTCCCTAACACTTTGCCAATATTCCGGATATAACATTAGACGCCTTTGCGAAACTCGGATAGACCCTTTTTCAAAGCGGGGAGGATACAGCAAGTGACGCAATAAAAGGCTGCCTTGGAGGCAGAAGCAGCAAGGAGTTTCCGAAGGACCGGAATTGCTTCCTAAGAAATCACTCACGGCTCGGTTACGCTGCCACAGACCGGATGGGCTTACCCACTGGCAGCAAAACCACGGAAGCACAATAAGATGCGTCCTCACTTTAAGACTCAAGGGCACATCAGCTTATTGGCATACGCAAACCGCTGAAGCACTGTTGTTGTTACGCTCTTTCTTTAAATCAGGTCGTTGGAATATGTTGACAACTATGACTGTTAAACCTACGCTCAATGTTTCCAATTAGGTCTTATTTTATCCAACTGCGCCCGTTCGGGACCTGGCGAGCCAACAAACATATGGCTTCAAAACTGGTCCAAATTGCGTCAAATACTTCCATTTCTTTTTCATATCAGATTAGTTATCCCACTTCGTACCTTCTCACCGGCGTCTCAATTTACAAATAACGTGACGGGGTTAAGAACTCCAATCTAATGTCCTTTCCTATTAAAGCGAGTGCTTTTTTCACGGCTTCGTTCCGCAGAACCACATTGTCGTCGCAGAATAGAAATTGGATGTATTCGCCCGGGTAATTTTGAGAGTCATCGGCCACATACCCGTCAAATCCAGCAATACATACTTTTGGACACTTCATTTTTACCAGTATCTTCAAAAGCATTAGGACAGGATTGTCTCTAATAATTTCGTTTTCGTTGACCAGCGAACCGAAGTTGAACTTGTAATCTATTTTCCTATTCGACTCTGAGACGTTTGATGTGCAAACAACCTTTACATCTAGATCATTGCGGTATATTTTGTTGAAGAATTGGCTGTATCTTTTGGCGTTACCCATAAAAACATAATCCGGTTTGTAATCGTCATTTATAAAATTGATGGTCATGATGACAGGATTTTTCTCCCGGATAAACGTTCGTATCTCCTCCGCATTTAGCTCAATGGTCTTGCCGGGCGCGATAATAAGAATATTTTTGTTATTGAGCTCAGCGCCCATCCCGGTATAGGCGCTGGAGTCGTCAATAACGTTATTTTGATACTCCTGGTAAAGCTCCTCCATGATGTCCCTGTTGAACTTGAGTTTGTTTCCCGGTGCGATTTTTGCAATAATCTCGCTGATGGATTTGACAGCCAACGTCTTTTTACACATCAAGTTACTCACATAATCCGGGTGACAGTCATTGGACGCGGCTATGAAATGTTTAAGCGAATAGCCCCAATATTGTTTGGCGTATTCCTTCATAATATCTACGTCGATCGCTTCCAGGAGCTGATCAATATCATATTTGCCGCCATAGTTTTCGTTCAGGTGCATTGCCAGCAACTCCGTGCAGGCGTTTCCCGCACTTTTACCCATACCATGGAGCGAACCGTCAACCATAAGTTCTCTGCAGGATTCCACGGCCATCAATTCGGTGCAGTTTGCATATGCCAACTGAAAATTGTTGTGTGAATGATAACCGATTGCAATTTCTTCGGACAGCCTTTTATTCATTAAGTCGAAATAGTGCATCACTTCTTTCTTGTGCATCAGGCCATAGGTGTCTACGATATAGATGCCAAAAGGACTGATTTCATTTGCCTCCTTCAACAATGTTGTCATCTCGACGTCCGTATAGTCCGTGACCGACACTGGCTGCAGAAATATTTTATATCCCTTTTGTTTTACTTCGGCGCAGAAATTAAGCGCCTCATGATAGTCCCTTTTTTTAAAGATAACGCGTATCCCGTCGATCACTGAATCTTTCCGGTCCGAAAGCTTCTCGATACCACACGTACCGAAATCGATCATGGCGAGAATCATCGCACCTTGAACGACAAGATTCTTGAAAACCGGTTTTATAGAATCCGTGTTAGGGAAAATGGATCGGTTCTCGTCATACTTTCTTCTTTCATCAAGGAAGCCCACCTCCACAATGTCTATCCCGGCCTTATTCAGTCTGCTGATGACGTTCTCTATGGTGCCAAGTCCGAAGTTCCAGTCATTAACGTATCCACCATCGCGCAATGTGCAGTCAAGTATTTTAATGCATCGCATTTCCTACTCCTTAAGCTAGGTATATCTGTTATTTGTCATTTCATTATCAGACAGAAAAGGGTACATATCATCCAGCGTCGTGGATACCATTTTGCCGTCAGGCAATATCTTCGATGCAGACCTCGGTGTGAAATAACACGATGTGTCCATAACGACCTCGCATAACACAGGCGATTCAGACTCCATGACTGCTGTTACCTTTTTTTCTATCTCCCCTTCTCTTTTTATTCTGTAGTATGTAAGTCCGTATGCACGGGCGATCTTCCCGAGATCAGGAAAGCTCACGCCGGATTCGTCGTCGATGCCTGTATACTTTGATTCAAAAAAGTTGTGCTGTGTCTGCCTTATGGAATGATAGCCGTTATTATTAATTACAAATATTTTAAGGGGCAGTTTGTGCTTCATAACCGTCTGCAGCTCCTGTATGTTCATCTGGATGCTGCCGTCTCCCTCCAGACAGACGACCTTTTGCCTGCCAATCGCGACACAGCCGCCGATAGCCGCGGGCAGTCCGTACCCCATTGATGCGCACCCGCTGTTGGTAAAAAGCCGTTGGCTTTTTTTTATCTCGGCGACCTGAAACGGGACAACGCATGCCGCTCCGTTAGATGTTATGGTCACCTGCTTCTCGGGCAGCAATTGAAATAACTTGTTGCAAAAAGCGTAGGGGTTAAGTTTTTTCGTGTTCACCATTTCTTTTAACGGTGTGTACTTGCTATTGATCTGCCTGCACCATTTTATCCAGTTATCCTGTTTAGCTGCTTTTTTTCGGTATTTCATACCGATAATTTTCTCGATGAAGTCCTTACAGTCGCCTTGCACCGGCAGATTCACTTTAAACGTTCTTTTCTGCAACTCAGCCTTATCAATATCGACCATTATTTTATACGCACTGGGTGCCACCCTGTCCCATCTGTAACCGATCTGCCTTAAATTCATTCTGCATCCGATCACCAACAGCAAATCGCAATTTTGAAAAACAAAATTTCCACCCCTGGTACCTACGGTCCCTGGCCGTCCGGCGTATAAGGGGTTCGCGTTTTCAAGCAGGTCGTGAGAATTCCAGGCAGTCATCACAGGTATATTAAGTTGTTTTGCCATTTGCCTGAACTTTTTTTCAGATTTGGAAAGCCTTATCCCGCTTCCTGCAATGAGCGCGGGTCTTTTCGCTTGTCTTACTTTTTCAATGACTTTATCAATGACACTTTGCGGAATTTCCGCCGCAGCTTGCGCCTTGTCTTCCTCGGGATCGTATTCAGCGAGCTGCCGGGTGTCGAGTGTGGCCGCTTGGACGTCTAACGGGATGTCAAGCCATACAGGACCGGGCCGTCCGTTTACAGCTAAGAACAATGCTTTTTCCAGGTGGTATTTTATTTTCTCCGCCTGGGTCACCATTACCGCATATTTTGTGAGGGACTTTACCGTATCAGTGATGTTAAATTCCTGATCCCCAACTTGCCGCAGTGGCAAATCAGGAACAGATTTAATTGTACACTCAAATCTAACCTGGCCGGAAATAATGAACATGGGAACAGAATCAAGCCATGCGCCCATAGCGCCGGTTATCGCGTTCGTTCCTCCCGGTCCCGAAGTCACGCAGACAGCCGGTAATTTCCCCGATGTTTTATAATAACCTTCAGCCGCCATGGCAGAAGCCTGCTCGTGGTGATTATAAATGCACGCAATTTGTGTATGATGGCCAAGCGCGTTGTTCAGGTGCATCGCACCACCACCAGTGACAGTAAAAACATGCTTGATTTTGTTTTTTGCCAGCCAGTCGGCAATATAATCAGCTACCTTTACCTGCATGTCCATTCTCCACTTCATCACCTTGCATTAGACTCAACATCCCGCTATTCCCATAATTTCCAGGGAGCCTTGCCGGCCTTCCAGAGTTCTTCCAGTAAACCTTTATCTCGCATGGTGTCCATCGGCTACCAGAAACCGTCGTGCCAATACGTTATAAACTGATGTTCATCTGCCACCTTCAGAAGACTGCCTACCTCGAGATTCCCGGCATCTTCCGTCAAATAATTATATGCTCCCAGGTCCAAACCGTAGCCCGCGGTCCGATGCGAACATGTCGCTGAGATTCACCAGCACATCGAACTTCCGGTTCATCCGGAATTTGCGTGTTTTCAGTTCTTCAGATCCCTCATTCCTTTGTCCGTCATTCCGGCAAAGGCCGGAATCCAGTCACACGATGCTATGATATATTAAACAGAATGTACATCCAATACATTTTTTGGACAGTTTTTATGCCAAAACCATTGATTTCCCTGCGGCATACCTTTTATGCTCTAGTGCCGGCTTCGGTGCTGAAAGCAGTTTACACGCCTAAAGCAACGACCTTCCGTGTCCCCGATTGTGACACTCCGGAGCAATATTTTCATGCACAAGCAGCGGTTCCGGCCAACAGCTGACATTTGCCGTAAAGCCGGATATAAAACCAAGCTGCTTCATTTTATTGCGCAGCTTGACCAATTAATTTTCCGTAAGCCGTGTTTCTGAACACCGTTTGACATATTTTATATCATTTTGTTCTTTGTAGTCAGGATGTATCAAAGTCTCCATATGTCGATATTGAAGTTTGACTGCAAGTTCAAATGCTGCGGTTTTTTGGGAAGACTTCATGAATGTATTTGATAATATTCAGGCCGTGATGGAGGTCGCCAATGTGATTGTTGGCAAGTTCACAGACGACATGATGTTTGAAACATTATTGGTCATTCATTGGTAACTCCTCATGGACATAATATGACAAAACGGATGACGATAAGGCCTTGCAATCTAGTGTTTGAGCATTCCTGACAGATCGTGAACACACTGTATCATGTATCCCAACATATCATCACTCATTCCAGGATAAACACCCAACCAAAATGCATTCTTCATGATCACTTCCGTATTGGACAGCGTACCACAACACCGATAATCAGTGCCAGGGATGAGATGGTCAAAGCAGGGCTGGCGGGTGATGTCTCCGGCAAAGAGGTTCCGGGTCTGAATGTTGTGTCCCTCCAAATACCGGGTAGCTTCGTTTCTGCTCAGTCCGGCGTTTCCTTTGATGGTCAACAGGAAACCAAAAGGGCTAGGATCGGTGCCGCGTGCAATATCCGGCAAATGGAAGATACCAGATAAGTCCTCCAGGCCATCCAGAAGCCGTTGGTGGTTGGCTTGGCGCTTTTTCGTAAATTGGTCCAGCTTCAAAAGCTGGGCACAGCCAATGGCCGCCTGCATCTCCGTGGCCTTGAGATTGTATCCGAAATGCGAATAGACGTACTTGTGATCATAGCCCGCAGGCAGGGTGCCGAACTGTTGCGCAAAACGCT
>JAIPEE010000078.1 GCA_021737275.1 Desulfobacterales bacterium | reverse complement strand
GGTCCCAACGAAGATGCCGGACCAATGGATGTGAGCAACCCCCTGGTCCAGCGCGCCATCGAAACGATGGTCACAGAGCGAATTTCCGCCGATGCACTGGCCGCAGCCAAAGAGAGTGCAGCAAAACAGGCGGCTGTGACGGACAAAAAAGCGGAGAAAAAGCAAACTGAACCGCTCCCGTCAGACCAGTCCCGAAAGCTTTATACGGCCCTGTTTCAAAAACTTGTCGAAATACAGCCGGTAACAAAAGTCCGGTTGAACGAACTGGCCAGTGAACGGGCGGAAGCGGTCAAGCAGGAATTTATGGAAGCAGGGACGATGGATGAGAGAAGGCTGACTGTTCTTGAACCCTCAGCCGCTCAAGAAAAAAACGAGAAAACCGTATCTTCCGAGCTCACCCTGGATGTTCGCCGTTGAGATCTCAGGGCGGGTATCCGGCCGGTCTTTCATATCAAAGGCCCAGCACCTGCGGCCCATGGCAAGACAGGTATCCGGGGTCATGCCGCCTCCGGCCATGGGATCAGGCCAGCCGTGCTTTTGCGTCACTTGTGCAATGGTGAAGCCCCGGGATAAATCGGCATTTAGGGAATTTGCCAATACTGGCATTTTCCCTAAACGGTTATGTATCGTCTTCTGATCCAAGCTAAGCGGCACAAAAGGTTGGAGCGACGTGAGGAGCGGAAACCTTTTACGTCCGAACTCAACGTCAGGTTATAATATTTTTTATAGTTTAGGAACCGTAATAGCTCTTTGTTGTTTTAAGTAATTTTTTCTTGATTTAAGCTGTTTTCTTTTTTCAGGATCACTATCAATTAGTTCTGATTTCCCAAATACTTTTAGAATTGATGAAACTGATTCAGGATCTTCTAAAATTTTCTGCCTTTCAATTATATGTTTTTTCATTTTTTCAAATAAAAATCTATTTTTTTTGTCAATTCTATCTATTTTTATAGATGCAATTGATTTTATACCTTGTTTAATATACTCACTCGATTCATAAAATTTTTTTCTAATCATTCCCAATTTTTGCAACTGCATTCTATTTAAGGCTAAATAAACGATATTGAATTCTCCAGTTATTGTTTTACCTTCAAGTTTATTATAATTTAATTTAAAATGATAACTTGGATTCTCATTATCTGGTCTTATTATCATTAACCCTTTTTCTGTATCTGAATCATTTGGATTATAATCTCGTTTTAAAGAATTACATTTTTGACATGACCACATCAAATTATTATAATCATTTGATAATGCCGGATGAAAATTTTGTGGCAAATAATGATCAATTTCAAAACCAATTCCACAAGCTTCATCTTCAGTCATTGAACAGTATGCACACGAATACCAAAAATCAACGCGTAAATCATCCCTATAATCAGAATATTTTGATTTTTTTTCAACATTACTGCGGAAAACAATTGGTTTTTTATGTATTATTTCATTCATTTTTTTCTTCGGATTAATCCTTCCTTTTGAAAATGTAGCATCATGTCTTTTAATTCACATGCAAACTGTTCGTTTAAATTGACAAAATATTCAAGACTATCTAATTCTTCACCTAATTCAGCATCATCAATTCGGTCTAATTCCCAATCAATTAATTTTAGCCTATTTTCTTCTTTTTTTGTTAAACCGGTTTGAAATTTTTTTATAGCTAATGCCTGTCTTGCTTCAATAAGTTTATTTTTGGTTTCAGGAGATATTTTTCTAGATATTTCGCGGTTAATTCGTTTAAGTTCGCTTGCTGATAGTTGGTTTTTTTGAGGCAACTCAATTGTATCATCGCTAATATTTAGAGGAGTTTCTTCCCGTTCATTATACAAGTTATGTTTTAATGGCGAAGAAAAACTTTGACTATTTTCTAATTCATAATTAGCTGATTTTTTATATAAAATATTCTGATCATCAGAAAATTCATATGATTTTAAAGCTAAGGCGCTATTAATCATAATTAAGGTCTCCTGCTCCAAAATTTTCAAAATATACTAATGCATTATTTTTACAATTGATAATTTCTTTAAAAGTATTATCAAAATTAAAATTTTTTGGTTCTTTGTATAGCCGTTGCCAATCGAGAACAATACGATAACCAGTTTTCAAAATTGTTTCTTCATTAAATTCTATGAAATGATGACACTGGTCGTAGTATTTTTCATGATCTTCAAGCATTGATAGTGATTTTGAATTTAAACTCAACAAATTGTTATTCCATGGTTTTCCTAAATATTTTAATAAATTATTCACACCGGGAGGTAATGAATCATTTTCAAAATTTGCTTCTGAAACTACGCCTATTCTATTATATTTCAAGCCATCAATTTTGCTAAATGTAGTCAAAATCTCTTTAAGGTAATCACACGATTCTTCCATAATTTCACTGTAATTTCTCAATTCAGGCATTTTGAATGAAGGGAGTGAACCTGCATTAGGTATTTCATCAATTGCGTATGTGTATTTTACTATAACATTATTACTTCTTATATGAAATGTAAAACCATTTGCAACTATTACATAACCCCATATTTCTTTTTGATCAATGCGTTGTAATTTTTTTTCGCCATGAAGCTTATTAATAAATGGTATGATATTTTTTTGAATATCTATCGTAGCATTATAATTAGTTTCAAAACGAATAGCAATTGTAGGGACTGCTAATACGCTATCAAGCCATAACATTTCTATACCTCCTTATAAGTTTTTTTGATCAAAAAAAATATAATGGCCCGGGTCAGCCGCGATAGTCGACTGCAACCGGATTGTTCCCGCTCAAGTGGAAACTTTGTATAAGGGCGGCTGACCCGGGCCGTTCCCACTGCTGCGCGGCGGTAACAAATTCTTGAGCTGACCTGGATACCATCAACTCTCCAATAACTAACTAAATATCAAGCGAAAATGAAATAGATCCGGATCTGGTTATCGCCTATATCTGACGTGATTACATATCAGACATTTTTTGCCGGGTAAAGCAGTTTTGAAAATCAGTGTGCCTGGGCAAAACAAAAGTATCTGAAATGCAAAAATTTGCATTTCAGATACTTTGAAAAGACAGATTTGATGATAAATGGATTCTAAACCTTGCCAGGCAATGTTTTCCAGAGCTTTTGAAAGAGGTTCACGGCAGGTTTCCCCACCGGAGGCGGCATCCATGCCGCGTTACTCTTACATGCTGCAGCGTTCCCCGGCCTTTTCATCCAGTGCTACGTCATATTGAATTTTGCCGGGTCAATGGGGTTACCCAGTATCAATCCGGTATCCGGATCAATGAAATTTTTTCTTGACAACGCGTTCTTGTTGGGTTATGCCAATAACCTAACAAGAACACAATAAGGAACTCTTTAATGAACATTCGACGAATGCAAACAGATATCTTGATAATCGGAGGTGGCAGTGCCGGATGTATGGCTGCCATTCGCGCAAAAGAGATCGCTCCTGAGATAAACATCTGCATCTGGGAGAAAGCTGATTTTAAATATAGCGGATCCATAGCCCGGGGTATGGATGCTCTTAATATTGTATGTATTCCTAATTTATCAGATCCGGACCTATATCTTGAAGCGATTCAATCCGGATGCAAGGGTGTTGTAGATTCCGACCCAAGCTATGTAATGGCCCAACGGTCTTATGATCTGTTAAAAAAGCTTGAAAAATGGGGAGTTCGATTCATTGTTGACAAAAAAGGCAATTACAGAACCCTTCAATACCATGTGAAAGGCCGTTTCCAGACAGCAATGGACGAGCCTGATCTTAAATTAATTCTGGCTCAAAAAGTCCTTGAAAAAAATGTAACCATCTTAAACAGAATTATGGGAATCAGCTTATTAAAAGACGGCGACCAGATTTCTGGAGCTGTCGGTATGAATACGCGGACAGGCGAACTGATTGTCAGTCAGGCGAAAACAGTGATTCTTTGTGCCGGTGGTCAGGCAAGGTTCAATTTACCCAATAGCGGATATCTTTATGGAACGTTTGACTATCCTGGAAATTCAGGCGATGGGTTTATAATGGGGCTTGATGCAGGTGCAAAACTCACCGGGATGGAGTACTGCTCCAGTGTCAATTTAATTAAGGACGCCAGTATGCCTTTGCTCGCAATTACTGTTACTCGTGGCGGCAGAGTGATGGATTGTTTTGAAAATGTAATAATGGAAGGTGCTGTTAACCGAATCGATGAGATGAATAAAGCCGTCGATGAGGGGCGTGGTCCTCTGCGTATCAGCCTTAAACATTTGCCGGAAGAAACAATTAGTGAAATTGAGCACATCCTTTTTACATGTGAACGCCCTGTTCAGGAACGGTTTTTTAGAAACAGGCATATTGATTTCCGAACCCATGATATTGAACTCTGGCCGACTGAAGTTCAGCTTTGTGGGGGTCATGGCATGTCCGGAATCAGAGTCGATGAGAATGCATGGACAGGAATTTATGGATTATATGCAGCTGGTGATGTGGCCTGTGTTCCAAAACAGCATTTAACCGGTGCTTTTGTCTTTGGAGAAATTGCGGCAGAAAATGCCGTAAAGGTTACAAAAAACATCAATGACGTTTGTGTTGATGAAAAGAAAATTCTTTCTATTTTGAACAAGAAGGAGTCACGCGAAAACAACCTGGATAAAAATATTGATATAAAAGAGTTTGAATATAAGGTTCGGCGTATAATCGGGGATTATATTCCTTCTCCCAAAAATGAATACAAGCTTCATCGCTGGCTTGAATGGTCAAAAGTATTTAAAAATGACCTGGAAATGAAAGTCAAAATTGAAGACGGACATGATCTGGCAAGGCTTTATGAAATTGAACACATAATCCGTTGTGCAGATTGCTCTGCAGTAGCTGCCATTACAAGAAAAGAAAGCCGCTGGGGAGATGCCCATTTCCGCTCAGATTACCCAGAAACTGATAATCAAAACTGGCAAAAGCATGTTCTGGTTCTTCAAGGTGACAAATATGAAAATTTAGATACTACAACAGCACCAGTATCCGGTTTAAATCAAAAGGAAATATTTCATGAGAATTGATGACAGCAGTATTCGTGTAGATAGAGATACCTGTATTGCCTGCGGTATTTGTGTCGAGCGTTGCATTATGGATAATCTGCGGCTTTCTGTAGCTCCTTGCAGACAGGCTTGTCCCATTAACATGAACTGTCAGGGCTATATAAGACTTATCGCTTTAGGGCAAGAAGATATGGCCATCCAACAATTATTACCTTTTGGTCCTCTTTTAAATTTTATCGCAGAAAAATGCACTGCCCCATGTGAAAAGGTTTGTGTAAGGAAACAAAAAGATGGTGCGTTACACATACTGGAGCTCAAGCGATATCTGGTTAAAAAATATCGGGATCAATTGAATACAATTAACGTTTCAGAAAAAAAATCAAACAAGACTATTGGTATAATCGGTACTGGAATATCCGGCCTGGCATGTGGATTCAAAGCCATTCAGTCAGGTCACTCAGTCTTTTTTTTCACAAGGTCATTTGATGCCGGTAAAAAAGATAATATTCTCGATATGATCAGAAAAGTGCTTGAAAATTTTAAAGCTGTTTTCTTAAACGATAAGGATCTTGTGGATAGTTCAGGACAAGTGAGAAAATTTGATGCTTTGGTTTTGTCAAGTTTAGAAGATCAGCAACTATTGGGGTCTGAATTCAAACCAGTGCCAGAAAATACGCATGTCGATAAAATCTCTCATCAGCTTCACGAAAATATTTTTTGTTCCGACACTGGGGCCTCGAAAAATAATCCAGTTTTTGAAATCGCCCGGGCTTTTGAAACGATTGAATCTGTCAACCGGTTTTTAAATAATGAACCATTAGATTGGGGGAGAGGATTCTATACTCAAGAAGGCGCAGTAAAAGCCTACAAAACGGACTTTCGTGTCGGCAATGATGAACCCAGAATTCCAATGGAAAATGTTTTGGGAAAAATGGACGCAGATACTGCAAAAAAACAGGCTTCAAGGTGTTTCAGTTGCGGGAGGGCTTTTGAAAAAAATCAAACCTGCTGGTACTGTCTGCCATGCGAACTTGAGTGTCCCCAAAAGGCTCTTTATGTTGATATCCCATATTTGGTTAAATAATCAGGAGTAAATGTCAATGACAAGACTTCAAATTTCAGGCGGAGCTATTGCACTATTGGGGGTGTTAATATTTTTCATTACCCCATATCAGGTAAATTCGATTCAAAGTGGCGCATTTCCCCGAATCGTTTCACTCTGTCTTATCGTGTTTGGTGTTCTTGTTGCTTTGACAACTGAAAAAAGTGAAAAAACAAATGATGATATAAAGCTATTTAACCCTTTATTGCTGTGCTATTTGGTTCTTGTTTTTGGCACCACGCTTATGATCAGAAAATATGGCTTTTATCCGGCTATCATCATATTACTCCCCTCATGCTTGGTCCTTTTTGGTGAAAGAAATTATAAAACAATCACGTTGTTTACAATCATTACCACAGGAATGATCTATTTAATTATCGATGTATTATTAGGGAGTGGTTTGCCATGACAGAACTATTGAGTAATGTAATGTTAGGGATGGATTTACTGCTCCAATGGGAGGTTCTATTTGCCGCCGCTGGCGGAGTTGTAGCTGGTTTAATGATGGGTGCTGTCCCTGGTTTGTCTGATATTATTGCCATATGTTTAATGGTGCCGTTCACTTTTTATCTGAATCCCATTGCCGGTATAGCCATGCTGATGGGATTGTCAAAAGGGGCAAATTTCGGCGGGGCAATTCCCGCAATCTTATTTAATATTCCCGGAACCCCACAAGCAGTAATAACCGCTTTTGACGGCTATCCTCTTACAAAACAAGGCAAGGCTGGGAAAGCCCTGAAGGTTGCATTATTCGCTTCATGCATAGCTGATGGCATAAGTGATTTAATTTTAATTTTTCTAGCAGCTCCTGTTGCCATGGCCGCTATCATGATTGGCCCGGCTGAACATGCAAGTGTCGTTATTTTTGCATTAGTCCTTATTTCCATAACTTCCGAAACCGGCCCAGTCATTGGTCTGGCAAGTATGCTTTTTGGACTTCTTCTTAGTTCAGTCGGAGCAGATCCGTTGAGTGGTGCTCCCAGGCTGGCATTTGGATCAGATGAATTGAGTTCAGGGATCAATATCGTTCCTATGGCACTTGGTTTTTTTGTTGTATCGGAAATCATATGGCAAATCTGTCTGGATAAAAAAAAAGAAGCTGAAAGAGTAAAATTACAACTTTTAGAAGATCAAATTGATCCATCTATTGAACAAAAATCAAAGAAAAATCACTCTCTTTCATTTTCTGAATTTAAGCGGTGTATACCAGCTATCGGCAGAGGGACACTGATCGGTTCGTCTATTGGCGCTTTACCGGGTATCGGTACCACAGTCGGAGCTTATCTTAGCTATGTGGCCACAAAAAAAGCATCAAAACATCCTGAAGATTTTGGCAAAGGCTCCATAGAAGGTATTGCAGCCGCTGAAGCAGGAAATAATGCATGTAATGGTCCCAATCTCATACCCCTGATAACCCTTGGCATCCCCGGCAACTTAGCCGCAGCTCTGATTTTAGGTGCTTTTACAATGCAGGGATTAACTCCTGGCCCCATGTTCATGGAACAGCAGGCACCGTTACTATATGCTCTTTTTATTGTCTTGTTTTTCAGTAATTTTTTCACTCTTTTTTTTGGTATTCTTTACACGAAATTGATCAGAAAAATGGTGTCATTGCCTAAAAATTATATCTACTCAGCCGTTCTTGTTTTTGCTTTAATCGGAACCTATATAGTTCATAACAATACTTTTGAACTATATTTTACACTTATTTTCAGTGTTATCGGGCTATTGTGCAGAAAGGGCAAAATTCCGATGATTCCTTTGCTGATAGCGTATATTCTTGGATCTTCACTCGAATTAAAAATCAGGCAGACATTAGATTTACATGCCTATGATTTCAGTGTGTTTCTAACAAAGCCGATCTCTTGTGTGTTTTTATCATTTTCAGTGGTTGTAATCGTATATACGATATACAAAAAATTAAAGTCAAAGGCGACTGCCACTGAATAACTTTTAATGCTTAAAAAGGAGAAAGATGATGAAAAGATTGTTTTTGGTTCTATTTTTAGTGATAGGTTTTGCAGTCAATGGTCAGGCATATCCGGATCGCCCGATTTCAATGATTGTGCCTTACAATGCCGGTGGTTCTCTTGACAGTATGACGCGCATCGTGGTTGAATTTATGAAGCAGGAACTGGACGTTCCAATATTAATCAACAACAGGCCGGGAGCTTCCGGGACAATAGGTGCTGAGGCATTTCTCAAAGCCAAAGATGATGGTTATACAGTTCTTGTTTTTCCAACCAGCAGCTTTATAACGCCTGTTTTTCAAGGCAGAAAAGCAATTAATACCGATGAATTTAAGCCGGTAGGTGGGTTTATTAAAAGTGAAAGAATTCTTTTTGGAAGAACAGACGCGCCCTACAAAACGTTTCAAGAGTTGATCTCATATGCAAGGGAAAATCCGGGGAAATTGAAATTTGGAAGTGGCGGATCAACTGATACAGCCTACGTGTTCAAATATATTTTGCAAAAAGAAAACCTCGATATCAATGTCACTTTATTTAATGGAGGTGCTCCTGCAGCAGCTGCAATAATGGGAAAACATGTGGATCTTATTGAGGGAGGAAATGGGAGCCCAGGGGATGTTGCTGCAATGGCTGGAAAACTCATCCCTCTGACCATCCTCAGTGATGGTAAATTGTCCAAATATCCAGATTTAAAAACTCCCCTTGATTTAGGCTATGAATACGCTTCTTCGGTTATGTTTGGCTTCTTTCTGCATGCAAGTGCTCCGGCTGAAGCAGCACAAGCATTAGAAAAAACATTAAAAAAAGTTTTACAAAATGAAAAATTATTGGAGAAATTTGCCGGCAGAGGTGTAACACCCCAATTTTTTACAGGGGATGAACTTCAAAATTCTATTGAGGCTGGAAAAAAAGTTGCCAAGTTGTATGAAATCATTGGCGAATAGCTACGAATAAATGGAGTTTGAAATATCAGGATCTCTCACATTTGTATCTGGATAGCAATATCAGAGTTTAAACCGATAAAGCATCATATGTTTAAATATCTTTCATATGATGCTTTATTGGTTCTTGACAAAAGATGTTTTGTAAATTAAGCAAATGAACCTATTTGATGAACGAAGAATAAAGCAGGTTTCAAATGACAAAAGATACATTTTCTGATGTGGACAGAAGCAGTTACAAACCCATATATATTCAAGTGTCAGAGATGATAATTGAGTATGCCAGGGAGTTTGAATTAAAGCCTGGAGACAAGTTGCCCTCTGAAAATAAAATATTGTCCATGATAAATGTAAGCAGAAATACTGTTCGTCAAGCAGTTGACAGACTGGTAAAAATGAATTTTGCTGTAAAAATCAGAGGACAGGGAACATTTATCAAAAAAAATGAATATTCTATAAATTTGGATTTAACTCAAGGCTTCGAAGGCACATTAAACAAGTTGGGAATTAAAATCCAAAATAAGCTTATAGAAAAACGTTTTCTAAAAAATCCTGTCAACTGGGTTGATGGATTAAAAGAAATTAACAGTGAAAAAAAAATGTTAATTCGAAGAATTAAGCTGTCATCTGGAAAAATTCTTGCTCTTGAAGACCGGGTTCTACCTGCCAGTATTGTTGAAAGATATTCTGATAAGGAATTGGAGAATGAAAATATCAACCCCAATTTATTAGAAAAATATCCCGATACTCAAACCATTAAAATGAAATATTATTTTGTTTCTAAGCCATTAACTCAAAATGAAGCTGATTTATTAAAAATAAAAAAAGGTTCTCATTTTTTACAAAGAATCGGAGAATACTTCAATACAGCTGAAGAATGCTTCATGATAGGCAGACAAATTTTTATTTCTCAAATAAATGTTGCCTACGAATTTGAAAGACGAGATGATTTCTGGATGCTAACCTGAGTTTAACCCATCTTTTCGAAAAATCGAAGACAAATTTAAATTTTATTCAAATTTTTATGGCACTATAAATTTTTTTAATAATATTTTCAGTAATTTGTACGCAGCATCTTGATCGATGGCCAATGTAGTGCCATATTATTGATTTCCCGTTGACATGTGTATATAGTGACCCCATGTATATTCGAAGAACAAGCATAAAAAGCCGAAAAGATGGCCGCCAGTATTACACCTATAGGTTGGTTGAGTCTGAACGAACCAAAAAAGGCGTTCGCCAGCGTACAATACTCAATTTGGGTACAGGTTTTTCTCTGCCCCGGGAGAAATGGCCTGAAGTCACTTCCCGGGTCCAACAAAT